>CAVQCA010000106.1:0-17037 GCA_963710815.1 uncultured Gammaproteobacteria bacterium
TCCCCGTCGACGATCCAGCCGCGGATCAGCGCCCCGGTCCGGGCCAGCGCCTCGACGTCGTTGCCGTCGAGCGCGTCCAGGGTCGCCTGGATGCGTTCGCGCAGGCCGTTGTGCGTCAGGAAGTCGCGGAACGCCTGGGCGGTGGTGGCAAAGCCGTTCGGCACCCTGACGCCTTCCCCCGACAGGTTGCGGTACATTTCACCGAGCGAGGCATTCTTGCCCCCGACGAGCGGGACATCATCGATGCCGAGTTCACTGAAGTGGCGGATGTAGCGGTAGCCGTTCATTGCAACCCCCCCCTGCCGGCTCATTAGTATTTCAGAATGTGACATGTCAGGATTTGATTCCCGTTTCGTTATTATAGTCACTGCCTGCTTGAGGCGTGCATTGCTGCGGTTCAATAACAGCATGCGTGAAGGGTGGCGGCCTGGTTCCTGTGTCCCGAATCCTGGCGGGAAAGAATGGTGTTTACTTGAATGGTACCTGGTTAAGCCTGATCGCCCCCCTATGGCCACGGAACCACACGGAAGTATGCAGAATATTTGCAAATTATGCCCGTATTTTTCGTGGCTGTTTACCAGGATTTTGGCGTATATATGGCCAATCCGGTTTGTTCTGGATACTCCATGAGACGAAAGAGTGAGTCGCACTGGGTTGCCTGCACGGCCGAACAGATGTTCGACCTGGCGGCCGACATCGAGCGCTACCCGGAATTCCTGCCACACTGGCCGCGCGCGACCATCCGGTCACGGGAGGGGGAGTGTTGCAGGTGGTTCAGGAGATCGATCTTGGTCTGCGGCGCTTCTGTTTTGAATCACGCGCCGTGTTACAGCGTCCCTCGCACCTGCACATCGATTCCAGTTCCGGACCGTTTCGCCGCCTGTCGATCGACTGGCGCTTCACGCCCGGCGGGCAGGAGGGCGGTGGCTGTCTGACCGCCCTGACGGTGGAGATCGAAATGCGCTCGGTGCTGCTGGAAGCCTTTGCGGGCGGGCTCATGCAGATGATGACGCAGGATATCCTCGAGCGGTTTCGCGCGCGCGCCGACGCGCTTTATGGCTGACCGGTTGTCAGGATTTTCCCGTGATATCGCGGCTCAGGCGGATCAGTGCCTTGAGCATATCGGAGCGATTGAGCTGTCCGACGATGCGCTGGTTGTCCATGACGGGGAAGCCGCGCAGGGAGGTTTCGGCGAACAGTCGCGCCGCGTCGATGATGCTCATCCCGGCCTCGATGGTATGGACGTTCTTCTGCATGTATTCCGCGACGCGACCGCCCCATTCCTCGTAGTAGGTGGCCTTGAGTACCGCCTCGAGGCAGTCCTTCTCGGCGAGCAGCCCCACCAGGTTTCCCAGATCATCGATGACGGGGGCGCCGGGTATGCCGCGGTCCGTCAGGATCTGCACGGCCTCCAGTACATCCATATCGGGATGCAGGGTGACCACATGGGTCGACATGAAGATCCTTACGGTATTTTCCTCTGACATGGCTCTCGTCTCGCTGTCACTGGTGGCCGCCGGCGGCGCGCTTTCTGCAGGGTCGGCGGCAGGCGCCCCCGCAATCGGATTCCACGCCCGGAATGCGGTTCAGCCCACCGCAGCTTCCCTGGATGGCGCGGCGGCCGCGTAGCACCCCGATACCGAGCGCGACGGCAACCAGGGCGAATATGGCGATGCTGAAAAGGATTTCTATCATGCTCAACCGCTGTTTTTCAGGCGATATTGATCAAAGGCCGGGGTTTCGCGGTCGGTGAAACCGGTATCCGTCTTGATTATGAAATAGGCGGCCAGTCCCGCCTGTACGGCGACGTGATAGCCGTCTTCAGGGCCGAGAACCATCAATGCAGTGGACAGGGCGTCGGCACTCATCGTGTTTTTGCTCACTACCGTCACGGATGCCAGCCGGTGGGTGATGGGGCGGCCGGTGCCTGGATTGATGGTATGCGAGTAGCGCACTCCGTCGCGTTCGAAGTAGTCGCGGTAATCACCCGAGGTGGATACCCCGACATCGGCGATCTTGATGATGGTGTAGACGGCGCGTTCCCCGGGCACGGGGCGTTCGATGCCGATGCGCCAGTGGCCGTTGAGCTGATTCAGCCCCTTGCCGCGCAGTTCCCCGCCGATCTCCACCAGGTAGTTGGTGATGCCGAGGGACTCGAGTTTTTCCGCGACCCGGTCCACGCTGTAACCCTGCGCAATGGAGTTCAGGTCGACATACATGTCGGGGATGTCCTTGCGGACCGCCGGCGGCGAGTTGCGGATGCCGAGGTGGGTGTAGCCGACGCGCGCCCTGGCCGCCGTGATTTCCTCCTGCGAAGGAATGCGGTCATCACCTTCCTTCGGGCCGAACCCCCACAGGTTGACCAGCGGTCCGACGGTGACGTCGTAGGCGCCCCTGCTGAGTTTGCTGATCCGCCGCGCTTCGGTGAGCACCTCCAGCAGACTTGCGGATGCCGGGATCCATCCTGTGTCGCGGCTCTGGTTGAAGTGCGATAACTCGGAATCGGGTGTGTAGGTCGAAAAATGCCGGTCAATGTCGTCCAGTTCGCCTTCGATGGCGGTCTTGACCGTGTCCGGTGAGAGCGAGGCCGGCAGGTCGACGACCTTGATGTGGTAGGTTGTGCCCTGGGTGTCGCCGTCGAATTCCTTCAACCGGGCCCGGGATGCATCGTTGCCACAGGCCGTGGCCAGCAGGGCCAGCAAAACGAGCAAGAGGGCCTGACGTAACCACGTGGTTGCCTGGACCAGCATCAGCTCACGCGCCGAAATCGTCCAGCAGGATGTTGTCGCGCTCGACGCCGAGATCCTCGAGCATCCTGATGACCGCGGAGTTCATCATGGGCGGACCGCACATATAGTATTCGCAATCCTCCGGCGCCGGGTGATAGCTCAGGTAGTGCATCAGCAGGACCTCGTGGATGAAGCCCTTGTAGCCCTCCCAGTTATCCTCCGGCTGCGGGTCCGACAGACCGACATGCCATTCGAAGTTGGGATATTCCTGTCTGGAGCTGGTCGAAATCCGCCTGGTAGAAGATCTCCCGCCGACTGCGCGCCCCGTACCAGAAGGATATCTTGCGCCGGCTGTCGAGCCGCTTGAGCTGATCGAAGATATGGGCGCGCATCGGCGCCATGCCCGCACCCCCGCCGATGAAGACCATTTCGGCGTCGGTGTCACGGGCGAAGAATTCGCCGAAGGGGCCGGAAATGGTCACCTGGTCGCCGGGTTTGAGACTGAAGATATAGGAGGACATGATGCCGGGCGGGGCATTCGGATTGCCCGGCGGCGGCGTCGCGATGCGCACGTTGAGCATCACAATGCCCTTCTCGCCGGGGTAGTTCGCCATGGAATAGGCGCGCGTCACCGTATCCTCCGTTTCTGAGACGAAGCGCCACAGGTTGTGGCGGTCCCAGTCCCCGCGGAATTGTTCGGGGATGTCGAAGTCGGCGTACCTGACCTTGTGCGGAGGACATTCGATCTGGATATAACCGCCGGCGCGGAAATCGAGCTGCGCATCCGCCGGCAGCTCCAGCACCAGTTCCTTGATGAAGGTGGATACGCTGTTGTTGGAACGTACGCGGCACTCGAGTTTCTTGACGCCAAGCACCTCGGGCGGCACCTCGATCTGCATATCCCGCTTGACCACCAGCTGGCAGGCCAGTCGCTCACCTTCGGCCGCCTCTCGCTTGGTGATATGAGTGGCCTCGGTGGGCAGGAGATCGCCACCCCCCGAATGGACCTTGACGCGGCACTGTCCGCAGGTCCCGCCGCCGCCGCAGGCCGAGGGAACGAACACCCGGACATCGGCAAGGGCGTTGAGCAGTTTCAACCCCACCGGCACCTTGAGATCCTTTTCCCCGTTGAGGTTGATGGTGACGTTGCCCGTGGCGACCAGACGCGAGCGCGCCAGCAGAATGATGCCCACCAGCACCAGCACGATGGTGGTGAACAGCACGACTCCCAAACCGATATCAAGCATGATGGCCTGCCTAAAGCTGAATTCCGGAGAAGGACATGAAGACCAGGGACATCAGGCCGCCGATGATGAAGGTGATCCCCAGCCCCTGCAGCCCGGCGGGCACGTCGCTGTATTTGAGTTTTTCCCGGATGCTGGCCAGGCCCACCAGGGCCAGGGCCCAGCCAATGCCGCTGCCGAAGCCGAACACGACGCTCTCTCCGAAGGTATAGTCGCGCTCCACCATGAACAGGGAGCCGGCGAGGATCGCGCAGTTTACGGTGATCAGCGGCAGGAAAATGCCCAGCGCGTTGTAGAGTGCCGGAAAAATAGCGGTCGAGGAGCATCTCCAGGATCTGCACGATGGCCGCGATCACGCCGATGTAGCTGATCAGCCCGAGGAAGCTGAGATCGACATCCGGCAGGCCGGCCCAGGCCAGCGCGCCGTCCTTGAGCAGGTACTGGTAGAGCAGGTTGTTGGCGGGTACGGTGATGGCCTGCACCACGATCACGGCCGCGCCCAGGCCGATGGCCGTATCGATGCGCTTGGAGATCGCCAGAAAGGTGCACATGCCCAGAAAGAAGGACAGGGCCAGGTTTTCAATGAAAATCGACCTTATAAAGAGACTCAGATAGGCTTCCATCGCGTGCTTTCCCTACTCTCCGAGCGCCTCGATGTTGCGATGCACTACGTGAATGCGGTACTGCGATTTTTCCACCTGCGCCGGCTTCCAGGTGCGTACCGCCCAGATCAGCAGGCCGATGATGAAGAACGCGCTTGGGGCGAGCATCATCAGCCCGTTGGGCTCGTACCAGCCGCCGTTGCGCGTGAGCGGCAGGATCGTGTGTCCCAGCAGCGTCCCGGAACCGAGCAGCTCCCTCAGCGTGGCGACCAGTATCAGGATGGCACTGTAGCCCATTGCGTGACCCAGGGCGTCGATGACGCTCAGGCGCACCGGGTTCTGCAGCGCGAATGCCTCGGCCCGGCCGAGCACGATGCAGTTGGTGATGATCAGACCCACGAATACGGACAGCTGCTTGCTTATCTCATAGGCATAGGCGCGCAGCACCTCGTCCACCACGATCACCAGCGAGGCGATGATAGTGATCTGCACGATGATGCGGATATTGGTGGGTATGTGGTTGCGGATCAGGCTGATCACCGCGCTGGAGCAGACCAGCACCACGCTGAGCGCGAGACACATGATCAGCGACGGCGCCAGCTTGGCGGTGACCGCCAGGGCGGAGCAGATGCCGAGCACCTGCAGCGTGATGGGATTGTTGTCCACCACGGGTTCGAACAGTATTCGCCTCTCCTCCGGGTTCATGCCTTGTCTCCGTGCGCTTGCAGCCGTTTGAGGTAGGGGCCGAAGCCCTGATCACCGAGCCAGTAGCGCAGCAGGTTGTTGACGCCACGGCTGGTCAGGGTGGCGCCCGCGACGCCATCGACCTCGTATTTGGCCTCCGGCGAGGCCGGGTCGATGGCGCCCTTCACGACCCTGAGTTGCACCTTGCCGCTTTTATCGTATGCCAGCTTGCCGGGAAACTGGGACTGCCAGGCGGGGCTTTCGATGAAGTCACCCAGTCCCGGCGTTTCCCCGTGTTCATAGAAGGTGATACCGCTAATGGTTCGGGCATCATCCGCGAGCGCCAGGAAACCATACAGCGTCGACCACAGGCCGTAGCCATAGACCGGCAGGATAATGGTCCTGATGCGCCCGTTTTTCTTCACCAGATAGACCGGCACGTCGTCGGGCCGCCGCTTGATCTTGGCCGGGTCCTCGCCGGAGGCGAGCGCGCGGCTGGTGGCCGGATTGCGGGCTTCCGCGCGCTCGTCAAAGGTGGCCGGGTCAATGCCCTCGGCATAGTCGCCGGTATCCAGGTTCACGATACGGGTCTCGATGTGCTGCCGGAACAATTGCTCAATCTCGCGGGTGTTGTCGGCCTGAAAGCCGGCGACCCTGACGATTTCCTTTCTGACCGCGAGGGCCTGGTTGCGTTCCTGCCGCGGTTTGAGCATGACAGCGGCGCTCGCCACCAGCACCGCGCAGACCAGGCACAGGGTGATCGCCACGGCAAGGATCTTGCCCGGATCGTCGTTGGGCCGGGAGAAGACCCACCAGCCACGGGGGCTTCCCGCAGGGGCGGCATCATGCGGCATTGCGGCGCAGCCTCCGTCGGATGTTGGTCTGTACGACGAACCAGTCGATCAGCGGGGCAAATACGTTGCCAAACAGGATCGCCAGCATCATTCCTTCGGGAAAGCCCGGGTTCAGCACCCGAATAAGGGTTACCATGAGCCCGATCAGGATTCCGTAGACCCATCTGCCGGCGTCGGTCATCGCCGCGGAGACCGGGTCGGTGGCCATGAACACCATGCCGAAGGCATAGCCTCCCAGCACCAGGTGCCAGTACCACGGCATGGCGAACATTGGATTGGTCTGGCTGCCGATGCTGTTGAACAGCACGCTGGTGCCGATCATGCCGAGCATCACCCCGGCCATGATGCGCCAGGAAGCGACCCGGGTGACGATCAGGAAGGCGGCGCCGATGAGACAGGCGAGCGTCGAGGTCTCGCCCATGGAGCCCATCAAATTGCCCAGGAAGGCGTTGGTCCAGGTGATGCCGGCGTTGGCAATGGCCGTGAGGCCGCCCTCCTTGGCCAGGTACAGGGCCGTGGCGCCGCTGAACCCGTCGACCGGTACCCACACGGCGTTGCCCGACATATGCGAGGGGTAGGCGAAAAACAGGAAGGCCCGCCCCACCAGCGCAGGATTGAGGAAATTCTTGCCGGTGCCGCCGAACACCTCCTTGCCGATCACCACCCCGAAGGAGATGCCGAGTGCGACCTGCCACAGCGGGACGGATGCGGGCAGCGTCAACGTGTACAGCAGCGAGGTGACGAAGAAGCCTTCATTGATCTCGTGGTTGCGCACCAGTGCGAACAGCACTTCCCAGAAGCCCCCGGCAATCAGCGTGACGAGATAGACCGGCAGGACGTAGAGTGCGCCGTGACACAGGCAGGCCCACACGCTGGCCGTGTCGTAACCGATGCCGAGCCGGTCGAGTACTGCCCCGCGCCAGCCCTCCACCGAGTGCATCCCCAGCGCGGCCAGCGCGGCATTGGCCTCGTGACCGACCGTGTACATAGCCATGAAAAAGCACGGCGTGGCGGCGAACACCACGAAGATCATCAACCGCTTGAGGTCGATGGCGTCGCGCACATGCGGTGCGCCGCGGGTGACATCGGACGGGGTATAAATGAACGTGTCGACCACTTCATAAATGGCGCTGAACCGTTCCAGGGGACCGCCGCGGCTGAACAGCCGTTCGATGCGGTCCATGTAATTTCTGAACGCTCCCATCAGCCTTCCTTCCTTATGCGCCGCAGGTTGTCGCGCAGGATCGTGCCGTAGTCATATTTGCCGGTATCGACGAAGGTGCACAGCGCCAGGTCCTCCTCGTCGAGCTCGAGGCAACCCAGCCCCAGAGCGGTTTCGGTATCCTGTACGACGAGGGCGCGCAGCAGCTGGGTCGGCAGGATGTCGAGCGGCACGACCCGTTCAAATGTGCCCGTGGGCACCATGGCTCGCGGGCTGCCGTTCTGGGAAGTCGTCAGCCGGAACCTCCGTTTCCTGAACAGGCTGGAAATGAATACCTTGCTGGCGGAGTATTTGTTGAAACCCGGCGTCATCCAGCCGAGGAATTCACGCTCCCGTCCCTCGCGCAGGACCGAGACCTGTTGATGGTAACGGCCGAGAAATGCCGTCCTGCCGACGGCCTGGTCTCCGGAGAGAATCGAACCGGAGATGACCCGGGATTCCCCGCGGCGCAGTTCATCCTTGACCAGTTCATTGGTGTTCGCCCCCAGACGGGTGCGCAGCAGACGCGGGTTGAACACCGCCGGCCCGCACAGGGCGACGATGCGTTCCGGGGACAGGCGCCCGCTGGTGAACAACCGGCCGATGGCGATCACGTCCTGGCTGTTGAGGTGCCAGACGGTGCGCTGCGCGCTGACCGGCGCCAGAAAATGGATATGCGTGCCCGGCAGGCCGGCGGGGTGGGGCCCGGAAAACTCCGTGACCTGAAGGTTTGCGGCGGTGCCGGTGTCAATGGCCACCCCGGCCGCCTTGCAGACATGAACCTTGCCCGGGATCAGGCGGCTGAGCACCGTCAGTCCGTTCGCGAAGTCTGCGGGCGCGTCGGCGATAACGACCGCGGGATCCGCCGCCAGCGGGTTGGTGTCGATAGCCGTCACAAAAATGGCATGGGGCTCCGTCTCCGGATTGGCCACCAGGCTGTAGGGCCGTGTCCTGAATGCCAGCCACAGCCCGGAAGCCAGCAGGTTCTCCCTCACCTGCGTCGCGTTCAGGCCGGGGAGTTCCTCCGGTCGCCAGGCATTGAAGGTTTCCTCCTCATCACCGTCCAGGCGGATCGCGATGGTTTCGAGGAAGCGCCGCGCGCCGCGTTCGATGTATTCGACGACGCCGCTGCCGGGCGAGGTTGTGGTCACCGAGGTCAGATACTTGCCGCGCACCAGCGGCTGGCCGAGCCGGACGCGCTCGCCCTCGCTGACCAGCAAGGTGGGCAGTCGCTTGTAGGCGTGATAGTCGCGCCCCAGAACGCCGACGGTCTGCACCACCGGGCCCGGATGAATCTTTTGTTCCGGTGTGCCTGCGATGGGGATATTGAGACCCTGTTTGATACGTATCATGATTTTTCTTTGTATACGGTTCAAGCAAACGTCAGGCAGAGGATGAGCCTGTCAACGGGCTGCCAAGCGTAGAAGGTCGTGCCGCGCAACGCAACCGGGACGTTGCCGCGGCATCGAGCCGTGTCCGGGAAATTCGGGATGCAATTCCTTTGCCATTTACCTTGCCGCTGGCTCGAAGGCACGCATCGACACGTTCCGTTGCCGGCGCGACACCTCGGGCAACGGCGTTCATGCGCTGGTGGCGGCTGAAGGGGCGCCGCGAAGACGAGGCATACCTCGCGGGTGCGGGAAGGGCGCGCTAACGCTCTGGCGTCACTGGAAACTGCCGCCGATACCGGCGAGCAATGTGCCCAGGATCACGGCGCTCGCGGCGGGGAGGAGGCGGCGCGGCGCCGGTTGCCGCCAGGCCAGCAGCACGCCGGCAGCGCCGGCGGCGATGGCGTAGGTGAGGCGACTGGCCGCATTCGGGGTGCTGTATAACAGCGCCACGCCCAGTGCCAGCAGGAACAGAAAGAACAGCAGTTTCGCACCGATATAAGTCAGTCGCGCACCAAAACGAACCGCGAATGACAGCTTGCCGGCCTGCCGGTCGGTATCGATCTGCGGTGGCTGGTGCGACAGCAGCAGTGCGACCGACAGGGCGAAAAACGCAATACTGCCGAAGACCCCGACCGGGAGCGGGTGGGCGGTGGCGAGCAGCCACAGGCCGCCGAACACGCCCGGGCCGTAGCACAGCCCGGTCACCCACTCGCCGAAGTGGGTGTATGACAGCGGACGGCTGCCGGAATTGTAGAGATAGCCGAGCAGCACCAGCGGTGCGGTCAACGGCGCGATCCAGAGTTTGTCCGCCACGACCAGCACCGCCAGCCCCAGCAGGGCGCCGAGCACGAGGCTGGTATACCCGTGGAGGGACGCGGTGCGTGTGGACTCGTCATGAAAGCGCACCCAGGAATTGCGCTTTTCCAGGTCGGCGCCGAGGCGCCAGTCGCTCACATCGTTAAGGACATTGATGGCATGCTGCAACAGCACGACGGCCAGGGTGGCGGCGGCGACCTCGGCCAGGGTCCGGCCCCGGACGCCCGTCAGGAGCCATACGGCCGCCCCGGGCAGGATCGAGATGAGATAGATGGGGGGATCGAGTGCCTGCCACCACCGTAACCGGGCGGTATCCATCGGTGGGTGGCAGGACTCGATCGACTGGCCGTCAGGCCATGGCGGGTTCGGGTGAGCCCGCGAAGTTTTCCTGCAGTGCAGCGCGGAACCAGTTGGCGTGCTGGTGCTCCGAGTCGATGACCTTCTGGTAGACGGCGGCGGCGGCGGGGTCCTCGGCCGCACTGGCCTGGTCGCGGAAATGCGGATAGATATCGAGGTATTCGCGTTCCTCGACCCGGATCGCCACCCGCAGGGCCTTTTCCACCACGCCCTCGGGATTCATCCCGATCAGCTTGTCGCAATTGGCGCGGATGGTGGTCAAGGCATCGACGGCACGCTGGGTGTCGGCGCCGCGCGCCGGGGTTCCCATGCGTTCATAGAGTTCGCGCAGCCACACCGCGTGCAGCTTCTCTTCACCGGCGACCTTGCGGAACAGCGTGGCCAGTTTGGGGTAACCCGCCTGTTGCGCCCAGCGCGCGAATTCCGGATACATGATCTGGTTCTCGTATTCCTCCACATCAACGAAGGATTCCGCGGTTTCGTTCAGGTTGTCGCCCTGGCGGGCGGCGGCAAAGCACTCGAATATCATGTCCTCGGTGATTTCTGTCATCTTCATGACTCCTTAGCGTGAATGTGATGGTGAGGGCGGCGCTAGTGCGCGCAACATAGGCTACCTGCGCGGCGGGGGGTGTGCAAGCATGGCCATCCTGTCCGGCAGAGGGGCATGCCGGTGGCATTCGTGATGCGCCGCTCCGGTGAGGTGGCGGGGTGGGTGAAGGACCGTCAACGACGATTTCCCGTTGGCAGGGTCCTGCGCCACGGCTGGATCGCAGCGGTACCTGCACCGAAACGATGATGTTAGTATGGTAGTGGCGGCACCCCATCAAAATCAATAACCGGAAAACCGTGAGGTACCCCAGTCCATGCCTGCCCCCGACCGCGTGAACAGTGCTGCCGAGATGGCGCCCTCCAATGTCATGGTGATTTTCGGCGGCACCGGGGACCTCACCCGTCGCAAGCTGTTTCCTGCGCTGCACCACCTCTGGAAGGAGAAACTCGGTCCCGAGCGGTTTGCCGTGGTCGGTGTGGGGCGCGACAAACTGAGCGAGACCGCCTACCGGGATATGCTGGATGCCGCGGTGCGTGAACACTATGGCGAGGGGTTCGACGACGCCGTTTGGGGCCAGATGCTGATGTCCGTTCGCTACATACCGGGTGAAATCGCCGATCCGGATCTTTATATGCGTCTTGACGGGTTGCTGCAGCGAATTATCAGCGAAAGCCGGAATCGCGCCCAACTACCTTTTCTATTTCGCCACCCCGCCGCGCTTCTTTGCCGAAATTGCCGCACAGCTCGGTCGTGCCGGACTGCTCAATGAAACGGACGGGGTCTGGCGGCGTGTCGTGGTGGAGAAGCCCTTCGGTCGTGATCTTCAATCCGCGCTCGAGCTCAACCGGCAGCTGCACCAGGTGCTGCGCGAACACCAGATCTACCGCATCGACCATTATCTGGGCAAGGAGACGGTACAGAATATCCTCGCCTTCCGCTTCGCCAACAGCATCATCGAGCCGATCTGGAACCGCCGCTATATCGACCATGTACAGATCACGGTGGCGGAGTCCCTGGGGGTGGAAAAACGCGGCGGCTATTACGACCAGGCCGGCGCCCTGCGTGACATGATCCCGAACCACCTGCTCGCCCTGCTCGAGGTAATCGCGATGGAGCCGTCCACCTCCTTCGATGCGGACGCGATCCGCGACGAGCAGACCAAGGTCTTGCGTGCGATCCAGCCGATCAGCCATGACGAGGTGCTGTCCGCCACGGTGCGCGGCCAGTACGGTGCCGGCAGCCTGCCCGGGGTTGGAAGTGTCCCGGCCTATCGCAGCGAGCCGAAAGTCGATCCCGACTCCAAGACCGAGACCTATGCTGCCATGCGCCTGATGATCGATACCTGGCGCTGGGCGGGTGTGCCGTTTTATCTGCGCACCGGCAAGCGGATGCCCGGACGTTTCACCGAAGTGGTCATCCAGTACATGCATGCGCCGAATTTCATGTTCCGTGATTCCCTGGTAAAGCGAGAAAACGTACCCGCCAATTCGCTCGTGCTGCGCATTCAGCCCAATGAAGGCATCGGTCTGCATTTCAACGCGAAAGTGCCCGGCCCCACGGCCCACCTCGGCACCGTGGATATGGACTTCCGTTACGAGGAACACTTTTCGGTCGCCCCGACCACCGGCTACGAGACCCTGCTCTACGACTGCATGATCGGCGATGCCACCCTCTTCAAGCGCGCTGACAACATCGAGGCGGCCTGGGCGCTGGTGAACCCCGTTCTGGACGTCTGGTCGGCCCTGCCGGCACGGGATTTTCCCAATTACGCCGCCGGGGACTGGGGCCCGGCGGCGGCGGAGCAACTGCTCGGCCGCGACCGCCGGGCGTGGCGGCCGTGCCGTGTATGCCAGGAGGTGAATCAATGACGGGATCCGGAAAAAGCCGGGCCGCCATGCAGCGTCCCACGCGCTGGCATGTGTTTCCCGCTGCGGGGGATCTGGCGCGCAAGGCCGCCGAAAACATCCTGCGGTGTTCCCGTGCCGCCATCGCCAAACGCGGCGAGTTCCGCATCGTGCTGGCCGGAGGCACCACCCCGGAGGCGGTTTACCAGCGGCTCGCGGGTTCGACCACGGATTGGCCCCGCTGGCAGGTGTATTTCGGCGATGAGCGCTGTCTTCCACCGAACCATGCGGAGCGCAACAGCGTCATGGCGACCAAGAGCTGGCTCGACCGGGTGGCGGTGCCGGCGGATAACATCCACCTGATTCATGCGGAAGCGGGGGCCGAAACGGCCGCCCGTTCCTATGCCAATATCATTCGGGACGCCTTGCCGTTTGATCTGGTCCTGCTCGGCATGGGCGAGGACGGCCATACCGCCAGCCTCTTTCCGGGCCAGACGCATGATCCCGCCGAACTCGTACATGCCGTGCACGGCGCGCCCAAGCCGCCACCGGACCGTGTCAGTCTGGGGGTGGCGGCGCTGAATGAAGCCGAGGACGTCATGATCCTGGTGAGCGGTACGGGCAAGTATGAAGCCATCACGCACTGGAAGTCGGGCGAAGACCTGCCGGTCGCGCGTATCCACGGGCGCCATGGCGTGAATGTCTATCTCGATGCGGCGGCAAACGGGGAACCCGAGGCTTGATGCACGAACACCCGCCGGAACAGGAGCGGGCCTCTGTCGCCCGACGTTACTCAGGAATATGAAACGCACATACAAAATCCAGTCCGGGTTCCGCTATCCGCCCGGCGCGACGCCGGTGAAGGGCGGAGTCAATTTCTCTATCTACAGCCAGCATGCTACCCGGGTCGAGTTGCTGCTGTTCGAAAGCGCGCACAGCGCGAGGTCCTTCCAGGTGATACCGCTGGAGCCGCGCGGGCATCGCAGCTTTTTCTTCTGGCATGTGCTGGTTGAGGACCTGCCGGCGGGTACCAGCTACGCCTGGCGCATCGATGGACCGGACGATACCGCCAGCAGCGGACTGCGCTTCGACGGGGAGAAGGTGCTGCTGGATCCCTGGACACGGGCAGTGAGTGATGCCCTTTGGGATCGCGAGCGCGCCATTGAACCCGGCGACAATCTCGAGGCGTCGCTGCGCGGGGTGGTGGTGCCCGGGGGCTATGACTGGGACGATGACCAGCCGCTCGGCTGCCATGAGCCCGAGAAGGCGATCATTTATGAATTGCATGTCGGTAGTTTTACGGCACATCCGGGTTCCGGCGTCAGGCGCCCGGGCACCTTTATCGGGTTGATCGAGAAAATACCCTACATCAAGGCGCTCGGCGTCACGCATGTGGAGCTCATGCCGGTCATGGCCTTTGATCGACAGGATGTTCCGCCCGGTGTGGCGGCGCTGGGGCACAGTAATTACTGGGGTTACAGTACACACAGTTTCTTTGCCCCCCACCCGGGCTACTGTGTGGCGGACGATCCCGCCGTGCACCGTGACGAGTTCCGTGACCTGGTCAGGGCACTGCACGAGGTCGGCATCGGCGTCATCCTCGACGTGGTGTTCAACCATACCGCCGAGGGCGGGATCGGCGGTCCGACGATCAACTTCAAGGGCATCGGCAACGACACCTTCTACCATCTCGACCCCGAGGACCGGCGCAACTACCGCGACTACACCGGTGTCGGCAATACCTTGAACTGCAACCACCCGCTGGTCGCGAGATTCATCATCGACTGCCTCGAATACTGGGTCAGGGAAATGCACGTCGACGGCTTTCGCTTCGACCTGGCAAGCGTGCTGTCCCGCGGCGAGGACGGTCAGCCGCAATATCATGCCCCGGTGCTCTGGAGCATCGAGTTCTCCGAGGCGCTTTCCGATACGCGCGTCATCGCCGAGGCCTGGGATGCCGCGGGTCTCTATCAGGTTGGCGGCTTTCCCGGGTTCCGCTGGGCGGAATGGAACGGTCGCTACCGCGATGTCATGCGTCGCTACGTCCGCGGCGACGGGGGTCTGATCAGTGAAGTGGCCATGCGCCTCAGCGGCAACAGCGACCTGTACCAGTCGCAGGACCGCTCGCCGATGAACAGCATCAATTTCATCACCTGCCATGACGGCTTCACCCTGCTCGACCTGGTGAGTTACGAACGCAAGTACAACGAGGACAACGGCGAGGACAACCGTGACGGCAGTGATCACGAACTCAGCTGGAATTGCGGGGTGGAAGGCGAAGCGGAAGATCCGGACATCGTCGCGCTGCGGCGTCGGCAGGCAAGGAATTTCATGGCCATCCTGATGCTTACCCAGGGCGTGCCCATGCTGCTGGCCGGCGATGAGGTGCTGCGCACCCAGCGCGGCAACAACAACGCCTGGTGCCAGGATAACGAAGTCAGCTGGTTCGACTGGGAGCTGCCGGAGGTGAATCACGAGATGCTGCGCTTTACGCGCATGATGATCGCACTTCGCCGGCGCCACGCCTGCCTCATGCACCGGAGATTCCTCACCGGCCGGGAGCGGGACGGGTTCTGGTTCCCTGACATCACCTGGCATGGCCTCAGTCTGAACAAACCACTATGGAATATCCCCGATGCCCGGATACTGGCCTTCACGCTGGGGCGGGTGAAGCCCCACCATGAGGACCTGCATGTCATCCTGAACATGGGGACAGTGGATCTGGACATGCCCTTGCCGGAAATTCCCGGTCATGACTGGTGCCGCGTCGTGGATACGGCATGTGATTCGCCCCGGGATATCCTGGAACCGGCGAACCAGACCCTGCAGTCCGATCTGGTATACACCGCGTGTTCCCGCAGCGTCGTCGTTTTCGAAAGCCGCAGGCGATCCACCGGATCATCTTCCGCGGATCGGGACTCCGTGCCGCGTCGCGGCTAAACCGGCGCCGCTCGGCGTCGATAACGAAAAGGTGGGATCGCCGGACGGTAGCGGAAGGGATGCGTCTCCGGCCTGAATACGCCGCCTCTCTCCGGGATCGGGAGCGGTTCACGGATTCGCGAATAAGTCCTTGTATTTTACTGGATCAGTATGCTTCTATTGCCTATGATTCAGGCTATGTACCGTTTGCACGCTGCCTTCCGGCGTGTGGCCATGAAGTCGTATCGCTGTCAGGCCCGAAGCCGCGTACTTCGGGACTCACTCACGAGAGAGGTTAGTGCTATGCGCAGAATGAACAGGAAACTGATGCCGTTTTTCGCGGCCGTGATGCTCATCGTCAGTAATTTCGCCTTTGTCCCCAGTGCATCTGCCTATATGGGCGACACGGGAGAGCCGGCGACGGCGGGAACGATTCTGGCCGATACCGTGATGGTGCGTCCGCTGACGCTGGTCGGTACCGCGGTGGGTGTGGTTACCTTCGTCGTTACCTTGCCCTTCAGCGCCCTGGGTGGAAATGTGGGTGATGCCGGTCGAATCCTGGTGCTTGATCCGGCGAAATACACCTTCATCCGCCCTCTCGGCGTATTCTAGGCTCGCTACGATCACCTGAATCCGACAGGCTCCTAGGAGCCTGCCGAACTCCCGGGCTCTGTGCTTGCCTGCCTTGCCGGGACTGGCAGCCGGCCGGCAGGCAGTTGAATTCGTCTTGTCCTCGGGCTGTCTGGTCCGGGGTCTCCCGCCGTTGCCGTACGTGCGCGAACCGGCTACTCTTCCCGCTTTTAGCGGAGAACCCGCGTTAAGGCACAATCAACAACGCGATGAGAAATACCGCCGGAACACATTCCGCTCCGCTCCTCCTGACGGTCATGTTCACGCCGGCGGTTCCCGCGGGCATGGCTTACACCGCGCGAATTGATATCACCGCGGGTGCCGCCGGACGGCGCCCCTTGTGAAGGAGCAGCGTTTGACATGATACGCAGTATGACCGCCTTTGCCAGGCAGGAATCCGAAACCGGCCCGGGCAGCCTGTCCTGGGAAATTCGCTCCGTGAATCACCGCTATCTCGAAACCGCACTCCGTCTGCCGGAGGAGTTGCGCGCGATGGAACCCGCGGTGCGTGAGCGCCTCAATGCCCGTCTCGGTCGCGGCAAGGTGGACTGTACCTGCCGTTTCCAGTCGGCTACCGGGGTGCAGTCCCCGGTCAGCATCGACCCGGATTGCCTCTCTCGTCTTTTGGCCGCGTGCCGGGAGGTGACCGCTCAACTCGATCAGTCCGTGCCCCTGAGTCCCCTGGAACTGCTACGCTGGCCCGGGGTGGTGCGTCCGGTGGAGCTGGATACCGGGCCATTGCAGGAACAGGCGCTGATGCTGCTCGATGAAACGCTGGATGAGTTGATCGCCACCCGGGAACGGGAGGGGGAGAAGATCCGGGATTTGCTGCTGCAACGCTGCAACGCGATCGCCGAACTGGTCGCGCACGCCCGCCGTCTGCTGCCGGAGATCCGGGTCGCCACCCGAGAGAAACTGCTGGCGCGGCTGGCGGAACTGGCGGCCCCGGCCGATCCCGGCCGGCTGGAGCAGGAGCTGGTGTTTCTGGCCCAGAAAATGGACGTGGATGAGGAGATGGACCGGCTGAGCGGCCATGTCGAGGAAACGCGCCATATACTGCAGCGGGACGAGCCTGTCGGGCGGCGGCTGGATTTCCTGATGCAGGAGCTGAATCGTGAAACCAACACCCTGGGTTCCAAGTCCGCCGCCTCCGAGACGACGCGCATCTCCGTCGAACTCAAGGTGCTGATCGAACAGATGCGCGAGCAGGTGCAGA
>CAVQCA010000107.1:0-6943 GCA_963710815.1 uncultured Gammaproteobacteria bacterium
CTGCGATCACCTTGCGCGCCTTCGGGTGCTAAACGGTCTCCAACCAGCCTTGCCCGGACCACCGCACTGCGCTTCGACATAAGCTGCCATGGCTTTTATTGCTTTTACCTGCACTTCGATGGCGGTCTTATCGTCATGGGGGCTGGCTGGGCTAGTCTAAACGCCAGCAGCTCATTGTTCACTGCCAGGCAGGTGATCAGGCGCAAACCACCCTGATCCAGCGCGGTAGATCCAATCGATGTAGGCTTGCTGGTGGACCAGCGTGGTGAACCGCGGCCACACGATGAAATCGGGCCAGCCGCCACTGGCAACGTGCCCAAATTCGGGATTGATATTGATCAAACCCCCATGGATCGGCTCGCAGGAGGCCAGGGCGTACTGCATGCCCTCCTCCCCCGGGTGGTCAGGGTTGTAAGGCTCTCCCCAAAACGCCTTTCCACCGAACGCCAGGTGCGCCATCAGATGAGCATGGGTGTCGGCAAAGCCCCACAATGTCGCAGCCGGTTCAGCATCCCAGTAATCCCCGCCGATAGGCACCCGCTCCGAGCCGGAAGGTATCCGAAATTCCTTACCCTGATTGTCACTCATAGCCAAATTCCTTAGGAACAAATTCCCCAATTAAGAAAGAAATCGAATATTCTATACTCTTCCCTTCATTCCTTTCCTCCCCCCCCTCCCCTCCCCCGCCCCCTCTCTCCCCTTATATAGGCTTGGACTGCTTGTCCTTGTTCGTAATTGATATTATACATAAATTGTCTGATTAAGCTAGTGGCATAATCAGACTGTAGTGGGGCTCCTTTCTTGAAACATAACTATCACTTTGCTAATTTTTCCTTAATATGATGACTCCAGGTGATTAACTTTATAAAATTAGAACATCTGGCGCTTATTAACAAATGACCCCTTCCTCTACCCGGTAGGCATCCTTGCCATCCAAGGTCCTGTGGTGACCTACCGATGTTCACTTTAGAGAACCAATCATGACAAATCATACATGGCTATGAATTATGCCTACACACCCTTCATCTGGCCGTCTGTTTGTGTAGCCCTGCTTCTTTTCGGCTTGTTTTTATACAGTTTACAGAGGCGCAATATACCCGGTGCGCTACCGTTCGCCATTGCCGCCTTGCTAGTCACAATCTGGGTAGGCGCTTCTGCCATGCAGCTCGCCGCGGTCGATATTCCCAGCCAAATCTTCTGGTATAAGGTTCGGATGTCCCAATTTCCTACAATAACCGCTATAACTGCCTTCCTCCTGGAATTTGTGTGGCCTGGACGTTTCCTAACTCGCCGTAATGTGATCCTGCTTACCTTCCATGCTTATTGTTATGGGCAGGGGCTTTAACCAACCCATACCATCATCTGGCATGGCGCGGGTTCACGTATGACGGAACAGTGGCTCCCATTCGTGGCCCATTGAACTGGATCCTTATCGCTTATGGACTGGGGTTGGCTTTCGTAACATTATCGTCATTGCCTGGCTTTTTCTACGTTCGCCACAGAACCGTTGGTTAGCGTTGATTATGCTCCTTAGTCTGGGAGTAACGGAGGAATTTACCTGTTTGTTCTGACAGGTCGTATCAACACCACTTTGCCCATCAATGCCTTGATGAATGTGATCCCTTTCATGGTATATTCGATCGCTTTATTTCGCTTCCGCATCCTGGATCCAATCCCCCTCGCTCACCATATAGCGATCGAGCAATTAAATGCAGGCATGTTGATATTGGATTCCCAGGGGAAGATCATCAGCCTGAACCCGGCTGGAGCTGCTATATTCGGGAAATCTACCAGGCAACTCATTGGGCAGCAAATCCAGCAACTGGTGCCCGGATGCGCCAGTTTGATGCTCGATTCGTCCATCAAAGAGACAAACCGGATGGAGATCCGTAGGGGAACCGGATCGAACACTCGCTTCTACCAATTGGAGTGCTCCACTTCAAATGATTGGCGTGGGCTAATGGTCGGATTTCTGCTCCTGATGTATGATGTAACCAACCAAAAGGAAGCTCAAAAGCAACTTGTTGAACAACAGCGGGTGTTGGCTACCCTTAAAGAACGAGAGCAGATTGCCCGCGAGCTTCACGACGAACTCTCCCAAGAATTAGCCATGATCAATGTTCAAGCCCAACTAGTCTCGGTTCTGCTGGAAACAGGGCAAGAGGAAAAAGCTCGGGAAAAACTTCAAGTCCTGGCAAAGGCAGCTCGCAATACCCAGGTGGATGTCCGCGGCCAGATTAGCAAATTGTTACTAAACATTGATTCGTCAGAAGATTTCCTGGCAGCATTACACCGTTTCATGGATTGGTTTCGACAAACGAATGGGATCGAAACCGAGCTGGTTTTACCCAACCCATATCCCAAAATCTCTCTATCTCCCATGGAAGAAGTGCAATTGTTACGGATTGTCCAGGAAGCGTTCACTAATATTCGCAAGCACGCCCAGGCTAAGAAGGTGCTCTTGACCTTGACGGAAGAGACTGATCGTCTGGAACTTTCTATTGAAGATGATGGAATAGGTTTTGATTTCGGCAATTTACCCTCTACCAGGAGCTCCTTCGGTCTGGGAATTATTTCGGCGCGGGCTAAGGATATCGGCGGTAGTGTCGCTGTCCAATCTAATCCGGGGCAGGGCACACGAATTGTGGTGGTTGTTCCTTGTTCTTAAGGCCTAAAACCGCAATTCTTGTTATTTGGGCAAAGAACCTGAGATGAATGGTTTAGAATATCCCCTATAATCTATCAAGGAGATAACTATTAACCTTCTGCGAACCCGCACAGAGCCAACGCCCCCGGGCCGGTGTTGATCCCCAATACCGGCCCTGTCATATTGACCTGCAGCTCAACAGGGTGATATTCTTTTTCAATACGGTCCGCCAGAAATTCGGCCTGTTCTGGGACATTCCCATGCAGCACAGCGATATGCAATTTCTTTCCATCCCCTAACTGTTGGAAGAATTTACTGTACAACTGGTTGACCAGCGCTTGATGTGTGCGCGCCAGGCTGACTGGCTCCACCCGGCCAGTATCGTGGTTGATCGCTACCAGCGGTTTTACCTTTAAAAGCGTCCCTGCCCATTTCACCGCCTCACCAATCCGGCCCCCTTTCTGTAAATATTCCAACGAATCCATCGCCACCAACAGTGCCAACCTCTGGCGCACACCTTCAATAACGGCCAGAATAGTCTGGAGATCGGCACCGGTCTCGACTGCCCTGGCGGCGGCCAACACCTGCCAGCCCAGGCTCATGGTCGGCCCTTTGGAATTGACCACCGTAACCGGCAATTTGAATCCTTCAGCAACCCTTATCGCCATTTCATAGGTGCCACTCATCGCGCTGCTGACAGTCAGGACGATAAGTTCATCAGCACCCTGGCTGGCGGCTTGCTCATAAGCACATTCGAAATCACGGTAAGCGGGCAAAGAGGAATGCGGCTGGGCTGGATCGACAGCCATACGCTCGTAAAAATCGATGGGTTTTAGATCGATTTGATCACGATATTGTTCATCCCCCCAAACGACTACCTGCGGGATGATGATAATGCCGTACTGTTCAACCAGGTTTTCTGGAATATCGCATGTACTGTCAGTAATGATCCCTATCATGGCGAAAGGATTATACTCGCAATCTTCCACTTTCGCCTTCGTCTTCTGACCTAAATTTTTAGCCAGCTTATTGACAAAATGTCATTATTTAGTAAAAATAGTACCTGCATTTTCTAAAAACTCTGGGCGATAGACAATCAAAGGAAATCTATGATGGACCTTCTGGAATTTACCCACCAATCCCCACGCCATTCGCTGATGATGAAAGCCTGGCGCTCGATAAACTTGAATACAATTTGACCAAATGGCTCTCGCAACCTGTAGATGGCGTGGTCATGCCGGGCTCCAATAGTGAGGCTGCCCATCTTCAAAAGGATGAACGTTTTCTGATTTGGGAAGTATGTGCTCAAACGCTGAGAGGCAGCGGGAAACGCCTCATCGCAGGCACCGGAGCGGAATCTACCGCTGAAACAATTGAGCTGACCCAAAAGGCCGGAGAATTCGGGGCAGAAGCGGCGCTCGTTCTGCCTCCTTATTTTTATAAGCCGTCTCTAACAGCGGAAGTTTTGATTGCGCACTATCGCACAGTTGCAGATGCTTCTCCGATCCCGCTCTTGATTTACAATGTGCCGGCTTTTACCGGGATTGACTTTGCCCCCACCACGGTCATCGCGCTGGCGGATCATCCTCAGATCACCGGCATCAAAGACAGCAGCGCCAATGTCGTAAAGATCGCCAGCATCCTCGCAGCCCGACCAGATTTTCAGGTATTCGCTGGGACCGGCAGTGCGCTGCTACCATTCTTAAGTCTTGGCGGTCGGGGAGGCATCATGGCGCTTGCCAATTTCGCTGCCACGCCACTCCGCAAGGTATGGGATGCATTCCATGCCGGAAAGATCGACAAGCGCGCACGATCCAGATATCATTGGCAGACATTAACAGCGCGGTAACCGCCCGTTTCGGGGTCCCGGGTCTGAAATATGCAATGGATCGTTGCGGTTTCTATGGCGGACCTGCACGCCGTCCCTTGCTCCCACTCTCACAGATTGCTAAGGATGAGATCGATTCATTATTGGAGAAATTGGAATTGTGATTATTTGAGGATATTTACCGGATTCACATCAAGGGTATGCAGCGGAGATTCCATAAAGTCTTCGCTGCATTCTCATTTTCAGTCCCTGTTCCCCAAAAATTGACCAAACTTCAATTCCTTGCCGAAAAGTGCATTAAGGATTATAAAAAAGAGACGGGGGATTTGGAATGTTTGGATCTTTCTGTAAAGAAAATATTGGTTGAGTGGGGTATCAAGAATATAAGGAAACGATAAATGCCAGAGAATTTCCACGATTACGGTGAATGGGAAAAAACATCAGGTGCAGGCTGCAACGGACACCCCTTTATTATATGTGCTCCGCAATGAGCTTGGGCTGAGCGGACCGCATTATGGTTGCGGCAATGAACAATGCGGGGCTTGTATGGTTTTGGTTGGCGCAACTGCCAGGCAAGCCTGCAAATTGCCCGTATCTGAAGTGGGCCAGGCCCAGGTTACGACGCTGGAAGGGTTAAGTGAAAATGGGGAACTGCACCCGGTGCAGACGGCTTTCATCGAGGAACAGGCTGCGCAGTGCGGTTATTGCACCAATGGGATGATCATAACAACCTCCGCCTTACTTTGGAAAAATCATCATCCTACCGATGAGCAAATTCGTACCGCACTAGACGGAAATTTGTGTCGCTGTGGGAGCCATCTACGGATCTTGCGGGCAGTTCGTCGTGCTGAAGAGTTAATCTGGGGTAGAAAAAGAATGCCAGAGCAATCAAAAAATTCCGGACAGAATACAGGTAGTCAGCGTGGATCCCAAGGGTCCGTACGAGCCGAAGCAGCCTGGGGGAGAAACCGACCAACTTCCTGGATGATTGGTTGGCGATCGAAACCAATGGCGATGTCACCGCGTTCAGCGGCAAGGTTGAATTAGGACAGGACTCGGACGGCCCTGGCCCAAATCGTCGCCGAAGAACTCGACTTATCTGTGGACAGGGTCCACATGGTGATGGGTGATACGGACCGCACCCCCAATGAGGGTTATACAGCCGGCAGTATGACCATCAATATCAGCGGCTCATTGCTTCGCCAGGCTGCCTCGAAGAAGGCACGCGCTCTGGAAATGGCTGCGGATGAGCTGGATGCGACCACTGAAGAGTTAACCATGCGTGAGGGCGTGATCTACGTCATTCACGATCCGGAGAGAAGAATTACTTTTGCTGATTTAATGGGGGGTAAAGAGTTCCATCGCGAGAGTCCGGAACATGATCCCATCAAAACCTCCGCAGGAATATCACATTGTCGGGCAGGCAATTCCAAGGCGAGATTTGCCTGCTAAAGTCATCGGAGAGCCCAGCTTTATCCAGGACTTTCGTCTGCCCGGGATGCTGCACGCCCGCCTGGTACGCCCTCCCAGTGTCCATGCCCGTTTCTCCAAAATGGACGAGATTTCGGTCAAAGATCGCCCTGGGTTAGTCGAAATTGTACAACGGGGGAACTTCATTGGAGTGGTCGCCGAACGCGAGGAGCAGGCAATCCAGGCCGCCAAAAAACTCAAAGTGGAATGGGAGAAGAACCCACCCTTCCACCCATGCAGGATTTGTACGCTCATCTACGAAAAATCCCCACCTTGGACCAGCCATTAAGAGATGACGAAAAATCGAGAGCCATTTGAAGCAGGCTGCCAGACAACTGCACGCGACCTATTACCAACCCTTCCACGCCCACGCTTCAATTGGCCCATCCTGCGCCGTTGCAGACGCGGGAAGGATCAAATCACAATCTGGTCCAGCACCCCGGACCTTATCCCCTACGCGGCGCGCTGGCCCAGTTGCTCGGCGTTCCGAAGAGAAAGTCCGCCTCATTCATGTGGAAGGCGCTGGCAGCTATGGCCAGAACGGTTCGGATGATGCCACCGCCGATGCCGCCTTCCTTTCTCAGGCAGTCCGGCCTTGGCCGGTGCGCCTGCAGTGGACACGCGAACAGGAATTTATTTGGGAGCCCAAAGCCCCTGCCATGGTGATGGAAATCCACGCCGGGCTGGACGCCCAGGGCAACGTGGCCGCCTGGGACTATCATGCCTGGTCGCCGACCCACGTTTGCGGCCCGCGCATGGCCAAGCAGCTGATCACCGCCCAATTGTTGTCCGGGCAAGCGGCTATCCCCTCCCCGCTTCTCCTTTGGCGCCGAGCGTAACGCCCGTACCAATTATTCCTTCCCGAGCCAGCGCGTGATAGGACGCATCGGATGGAGCGATCCACGTCAGGCGCATCGTTGTCGCTCATGACTGTGGGCTGATCATCAATGCGGACGGCGTCTTCAATCAAATCGAAGGCAATGTGATCCAATCCCTGA
>CAVQCA010000108.1:0-10959 GCA_963710815.1 uncultured Gammaproteobacteria bacterium
GCGGGTAAACACTGACGAGCCTTGTCCAATATGAAATGAGTCTGAAGGGAGGGTGGTGATTCTAATATGAAATGAGCCTGAAGCGGGAAGGAGATCTGTTCATGATGGGAGAATGAAAACCATCATGAACTCGAGTGTCACGACCGTCGCTCAATTGACGGATTTCCTCTCGGGCATCCAGGCGGTGGCCTTTACGGTGCTCAGCGACAAAGAGCGCCAGTTGCCGCTGGAGTCAGGGCGAACTGATCAAGTTCCAGTCGCTGACGCTCTCCCTGCAGGACAAGCGCGTGGTGGTCCGCTACTTGATGAAGGTCAGCGGCTACTCCCGTCAGCAAATCACCTGGCTGATTCGGTAGTACCGCCAGAGCGGCACACTCAAACGCCACCAGAGCACGGTGGCCGGGTTGCGGTTTTCGCCTTTAATGAAACGCTTCATGACTACCTCTCAACCTGGATGACTGGAACGTAATGAACGAAGCCAGTGCCGCTTGCTGCCGGCCTACTCTACTGTATGCCGCGCAGCAGGGCGGCGACCCGCTCGCCGTCCTCACGGGTTAGGGTATGGTCGCCGGGCACCCGGATGCTGCGTGCCCGACCGCGCAGGGCATAGACCGAGCGCAGGTCCTGGCTTTCTGGGGCGACAACCATGTCACCGAGTTTCAAGCCCTGGTCGTCGCGCACCAGAGAGATATACACTGCCTGCGGGTGCGGTTGGAAGTTCAGCCAGCCGAGCAGAGTACCGGGCTGCTGTCGTACCAGGTCGGCATACAGCCCCTGCGAGCGGTTCAGGGTTACTGCCGCCCACCAGGGGCGCGAGGAATCCGAGCGGACTGTCTCCGGCCATGAGGCCCAGCTCAGCGGCGCCGGTGCCTAGGTGGGATGAGGCGATGGTGATAAGGGCCGCCACCGGGCAGCTTGGGATGGGTGACCATCTACAGCCGTGCAAGCACGCCACCCGCAGAGTGGCCGGCTAGGAACAGGCGCTCCTCCGGGTGGTGGGTGCGCAGGTACTCTACTTGGGGTACGAGCACTTGTAGTTGCACGAACAGTGGTGCCTCCGAGGGCAGGTCCACGGTGTAGTAGCGCTTGGCCCCGCGGTCCGGCCCCTGTAGCACGGTGCCGCGCGGGGTCGGGTGCATCCTGCCGCCGTCGACCCAGCCGTCGATGCTCAGAGCTGCGGCCGCGCCGCTGTCGCGCCAGGGGTCGTCGTCGCCCAGGTAGCCCTGCAGGAGCAGCAGCATGTCCGCCGAGATCGGTCGGACTACAAGAAACGCCAACCAAAGGGCGGCGAGTAGGCGCTTCAAGATGGAGATAAACATGTTTGGGCGGTCTCCTGGTTGGGGGTAGGTCACATCTGCGCTCTGGTCCTAAGCGACAATGACTCTGGTTCGCTGTTCGTAAGCTAGGATATTCTTTGTCGGTTTGGGTTGCTGTTGTCTACGCGGAAATCCCTGCACAGCGGCTCGCATGCGCTCTACACGTCGATGCGACGATCACCTTGTGCACAGGGAAGTCCAATGTCGACCTGCCCTGATAGCATGCTGATGGTTGATCTCCAGTTCAATACCCATATAGGCGTCGGGCGGCGCGTTACGGGTCACTTCGGAATGGAGACGCGTAAGTCCGCTGTGCGATCATCGATCGCCGCAGTCTCCGAGCGCATGTTCAGTAGCTTTACCAGTCCAGCTTGGGCAGACGGGTGAACACCTGTCGCGTGCCTTCGGTCCATTGCTTGCCGAGCGTGCTGAAATACGCATCACCCTCGTCGAAGCAGCGACGCATCCGCACTTCTAGACTGTCACGTTGATAGCAGATCAGATCAATCGGCATGCCGACGGACAAATTGCTGCGCATCGTTGAATCGAACGAGACGAGGACACATTTTGCGGCATCGTTCAGCGAAGTCGAGCGGGTAATTACCCTGTCGATGATTGGTTTCCCGTATTTGGTTTCACCGGTCTGGAGATAGGGCGTCTCCAGGCTTGCCTCGATGAAGTTACCCTCCGCATAGATTCGGAAAAGGCGTGGTGGCTCGCCCGCGATCTGCCCGCCTAGTATGAACGAGGCGTTGAAGCCGACATCACTGTCCGCCAGGTGTTGGCCGTCGCGCCGATCGACGTCACGCATGGCGTCCGACACCAGCATGGCGGTATCGAACATGGACTCCGCGCACCATAGATTGGGCACTCCGTCCTTGGTGTTGCGCTGCTTCAGCACGCTGATGACGGCCTGTGTCCCGGCCAGGTTGCCCGAACTTAATAGCACGATAACACGGTCACCAACGCGCTCAAACACGGTCATCTTGCAGAAACTCGCAAAATTGTCGACCCCGGCATGGGTACGCGAGTCCGACGCAAATACCAGTCCGGTGTCGAGCATGATGCCTATACAGTAGGTCATGGGCGCATCTCTCCGTTCATCGGAGTATACATGTAAGTATAAAAGCCATTTTCTGGGTTCCGATACCCGCGATCGACCACCGCAACGGTAGGCTCGGTGGCTGGCGCGCCGGTGAAGATCGAGGTTTGAGTACCCTGTTGTTCGCTCTAAAAAGCCTGCATCTATCGCATTTACACTGCCAAACCTTATGTTACAACGCGGACGAAATGGTACTCACCATTATGTTGACGGTGCGGGCGCAGGCACTCAGTTCAACCTCGTATCATATATCATGTTATTGGACAGAAAAACGACGTGAACTGACTATTGTCATTGGTCTAGAATGTGTATCTTTACTGGCATTTTTTGCATTATCTGGCGAATCTACTATCGCGGCAACCGTTCAAGGAGAAGTGGGATCCTGCGACTTTTGCCTGAATTGCACGGTATTTAGCCACTACCAACCGGGATATCGATGTCAGCAGGATCCAGGCGCGAGCAAGGGCGTAATGCTCAAAAGGAGGTGTTGAAGCGCGTACCACCGGCTGCGCCTCACAGCCAATCAATTGCAGTGCTTGCCGTTGCGGTACTCGGCGTGGTTTACGGAGACATCGGTACCAGCCCGATTTACGCCTTGCGTGAATGTTTCGCCGGCAAGAACCCAATCCTGGTCACGACCGATAATGTGCTCGGTGTCCTCTCGCTCATTTTCTGGACGCTCATCCTGGTAATCTCACTCAAGTACATGGTCTTTGTATTACGGCAGATAACCGTGAGAGAAGTGTGACATTGCATTGCTGGCCTTGCTTTGTTGGACTGATATTGTGTTTGGTGCTATTGCAGTGAGGCTTATTTTGGTTATTTACTAGTAATTGTATTGCGTGCAGATAACCGTGGAGAAGGTGGCACATTCGCCTTGCTGGCCCTGCTTCGGCCGGACCGGAATCAGCAGCGGCTGTCTCGCCGCGCGCTAATTCTGCTCGGATTACTGGGGGCCTCGATGCTGTACGGCGGAGTGATGATTACACCGGCGATCTCCGTTTTAAGCGCGGTGGAAGGTCTGCAGATTGTAGCGCCGCATTTGCATACCTATGTGATCCCCGTTACGGTGATCATCCTGTTTCTGCTGTTTACCGTGCAGCGCCACGGAACGGCAGCGATAGGCGCGATCTTTGGTCCGGTTACTCTGATATGGTTTGTGGTGCTCGCACTGCTTGGCATTCGAGGTATTCTACGAGCCCCGGAAGTATTGCTCGCGGTCAATCCATGGTACGCAGTAAAGTTCTTTCTGGCGAACGGGTTGTCGGGATATTTCATTCTGTATGCCGTGTTCCTGGTTACCACGGGCGGTGAAGCACTGTATGCGGATCTCGGTCATTTCGGTCGCCAACCGATTCGCAGGGTCTGGTTCGCCTTCGTTCTTCCGGCATTGCTTATCAATTACTTTGGTCAAGGCGCATGGTTGATCGCCGAACATTCCAGAAGCATTCATCCGTTCTATCAACTGGCACCGTCCTGGGGACTCTATCCCTTGATCATTCTCGCCACTGCTGCGACGTGCATCGCATCTCAGGCAGTGATCACCGGCGCCTATTCACTGACCCGTCAGGCTATTCAGCTCGGCGTACTTCCACGGCTCACGGTAAAACAAACATCTGCCGATGTACGCGGGCAGATTTACGTGCCTGCCGTGAACTGGCTGCTGATGGTGGCAGCCATCGGTCTGGTGCTTGCCTTTCGCACTTCCGGTAATTTGGCGGCGGCCTACGGCGTGGCGGTAAACTCCACGATGGCTATAACGACGGTATTGGCGTTCAATGTCGCCCGCGAACGCGGTGGCTGGAGCTTGCCCGCAGTATTAACTTTCCTGCTGGGATTCCTGGCGATCGATTTGGGATTCCTCGGCTCCAATCTCCTTAAAATACCCGATGGCGGCTGGTTGCCTTTATTGATCGGCGTGATGTTGTTCACCGTCATGACCACATGGCGCCGCGGCGCGAGCCTGCTGGCCGAGCTGATCGCAAACACTACGCCGAAGCTGGAGACGTTCATCGGGCGCGTAACGGGTGAGCAGATACCCCGCATCCCCGGCACCGCAGTATTTTTCACCGGCCGGCGAGAACAGACTCCTCCGTCGCTGCAGCAACTGGTAGAACGCACAGAGGTCCTGTACAAGCGCGTAGTTCTGGTGACAGTGGTTATTGAACCAGTGCCCACAATCAGCGGAGACGAGCGCATTGAAATGAAAGAGCTAGGCGAAGGGTTTTATCGTCTGGTGCTGCGCTACGGGTTCATGCAGGGACCCAACATACCTTCGGAGCTGGATGCTTGCGCCAAGCTCGGGCTAAAACTTGACCTGGATAAAATCCACTACATCATCGGCCATGTGGACCTGCTCGCCGGCCGCAAGCTTCGCGGCATGGCCCTCTGGCGCGATCGGCTGTTTGTGTTGCTGGCGCGAAATACGCAGGATGCCACCGCCTTTTATCAACTCCCCGTTGCCCAGACAATGACAGTGGGATATGCAGATCGGTATTTGACCGTCGGGCAGACCGGACGCAGACGTGAGCCGGGAGCGGACTGTTGAGCGCACCATTTCCGGCGATATGCCTGGCCAGGCAGGGCGGAACCGCGTGGCTCGTCCGGGACGTTTATATCTGGCCATTCCCGGGCTAGAATACCTGTACATTTCAGCTCCATGAATCTTAGGTGACCACGACATGAATAACTTCGAACAACAGCTCCAGAAAATGGAGACGCAACCCGGTTTCATCGCGGCGCTGGATCAAAGCGGTGGCAGCACGCCCAAGGCGCTGGGTCTATACGGAATCAGCGAGGATGCGTGGTCCAGCGACGATGAGATGTTTACCATCGTGCACCGGATGCGCACGCGCATCATCACCAGCCCCGCCTTCAACGGCGAGCGGATTCTTGGCGCCATCCTGTTCGAAAACACCATGGACAGGGAAATCGAGGGGCGGCCTACCGCGGACTATCTCTGGAACGTGAAGCGTGTCGTGCCGATTCTGAAAGTGGACAAGGGACTTGCGGCCGAGAAGGACGGAGTCCAGTTAATGAAGCCCATGCCAGGGCTTGCCGCGTTGCTCGACAAGGCCAGGGCGAAGGGCATATTCGGAACCAAAATGCGTTCCGTCATCAAGCATGCCAATGCGGCGGGCGTGATGGACATCGTGAGCCAGCAGTTCGAGGCGGGCGCGCAGATCATGGCGGCAGGCCTCGTGCCGATCATCGAGCCGGAAGTGGATATACACTGCCCGGAAAAGGCCGGCGCGGAAGAATTGCTCAAGGTGGCCATCCTTGAGCAGCTCGGCGCCCTGGCGGAGAATCAACGGGTCATGCTCAAGCTTACGCTGCCGGATGAGGACGATTTCTACGCCGATTGTGTCAGTCATCCCAATGTCCTGAGGGTGGTTGCGCTGTCCGGCGGTTATACCCAGGAAGAGGCCAACGAACGCCTGCGCAGGAATCACGGCGTCGTGGCGAGCTTTTCGCGCGCGCTGGTAGAAGGGTTGTCGGCCCGGCAGTCCGATGACGAGTTCAATGCCGTGCTGGATGCCTCCATCGAACGTATTTTTCAGGCATCCAGCACCTGAGCGGGTGATGACCTGACCGCCCCGAACGGTCGGGCACGTCGTTCGGGCTGCAGTGATCTGCCGCACCTGGTCGCATTGGGGGCCGTACGCCCGTTTCCGGCCTTTCCTGAACCACGAAGGCAGGCGTTATGGCCCGCACCATTCTGTACAACCTTCTGCAGGTGCTGGTGGTGCTCGTTTTCTCGCCGCTGGCTGCCGGGGTACTCGCGCGCATGAAGGAGCGCGTGCAGGCACGTCGCGGACCGAGCATATTTCAACCGTACCGCGATCTGTGGAAGCTCTTCCACAAGGATCAGGTGATCTCGGAGCAGGCGTCGTGGATTTTTCGCGTGACTCCCTACATCGTCTTCGTCGCGCCGATCTTCGTGACGCTGCTGCTCTCTGCCTGGTTGTAATGACGCGAATGAATCCGCCGGATCGCGTGGTGGTCGATGGCGTGACATGGCTCGGGGCGTTCCGGATTTGCGATGCCCGTGGGGCTGCGGCTATTATTGGGCCCGGCGGAGATGGTATTCCTCCTCCCGACAACCGCCCATGTGGCTGATGATGCCCACTACACCCGGACGGGCGATCGTAGAGGGTATTTCCACTACTCCCCGTCCTCCGGCACCGTCACCCGGAGGGATATGAACGTGCTGGCTATATTCTCCGTTTTTACCGGTGCCGGTCTCGGCGCCCTGCTGCGCTGGTTTCTTGGTAATCGACTCAATCCGGTTTTTCCCACCCTGCCCCTGGGCACCCTGGCCGCCAACCTGCTGGGGGGGCTGCTGGTGGGCCTGGCCGTGGCCTGGTTCGGACGACATCCCGGGATACCGCCCGAGGCGCGGCTGCTGGTTATTACCGGCTTCATGGGCGGGTTGACCACCTTTTCCACCTTTTCCGCCGAGGTGGTCACCCTGCTGGCGCGGAACGAATATCTGTGGGGTTTCTCCGCCGCGTTCATCCATTTGGCCGGCTCGCTGTCATTGACGGCGGCGGGGATGGCCCTGGCCCATCTGATTTTACCGAGGGCGTAGAATGGATGTCCCGATCCGTTCCGTGATGTATACGACATTATTCCGGCCGGTGCCCGTTCCGTCCGCCGTCGCCACCCGATTCCTCGTTGCCGGGGCGATGTCGCGCGGCCGGGAAGCGGCGTGCGTGCGGTGATTCCGGGCTTGCGGAATTCCTGGAGGATGATATGGACATGAATGGCTGCTTTCTCAAGTTCTACGTGGCGGAGAACCGCCGTCATCACCACCTGCTGGCCTACGAATGGCTGCTGGAGGAGGCCAAGAAGTTCGGTTTGCATGGCGGCTCCGCCTTCCGCGCCGTGGCCGGTTTCGGCCGTAAGGGGCGGCTGCATGAAGAGCATTTCTTCGAACTGGCGGGCGACCTGCCGGTGGAGGTGGGCTTCGTGGCCACCCGGGACGAGGCCGACCGTTTCCTCGCCCACATCGCGGCCGAGGGGCTCAATCTGTTCTATTTGCGGGTGCCGGTGATCTCCGGTTTTACGGATGGAGGCCGGCCATGACCGGGACGCGTGTCACCCGGTCCACACCGAAAAGCCCCGAGCGGAGGGGCGCGATACCCGATGCACGGGTGAATTCATGCTGCGGCGGAAACGCGAGGCCGTGATGGCGGTTCCCTGCACAGCAGGACGCCCGGCAGGTCGTGGCTGGGTCGGGAACTTCAAGCTATTCGCGGGGTCTCTGGACCCGATGTTTCTCCTCTGCAGAGTCGACCTATGACACCCGATGCGATGTGCCGCACGATAACCACCGGATCCAGGCCCGGCCGCCGCCGGTTCGCCGTCCTTACACGATCGCTGCAAGCCTTTGCCGTCATGCTGGCCGCAGCCCTCGCCATCTGCGCTGCGGTGCAGGCAGGCGCCTCGACACCGGACGCGGACGTGCTGCGTGCGACACTCGACAACGGGTTGCGTGTAGTCATCGTCCGCAATGACCTGGCGCCGGTGGTCTCCGTGGAGGTCAATTACCTCGCGGGCTCGGATGAGGCGCCGCCGGGTTTTCCGGGTATGGCCCACGCCCAGGAGCACATGATGTTTCGTGGCAGCCCCGGCCTCAGCGGTGATCAGCTTGCCTACCTCGACGCGGTGCTGGGCGGCAGGGCCAATGCGGATACCCAGCAGAGCGTGACCCAGTATTCGAATACGGTACCGGTCAGGGACCTGGGATTGATCCTGCGTATCGAGTCGATTCGCATGCGCGGCGTCTCCGATCGTCAGGACGCCTGGGTCAAGGAACGCGGGGCGATCGAGCAGGAGGTCGCGCGGGATCTCTCCGAACCCGAGTATGTCCTCTACACGCAGCTCCTCAAGACCCTGTTCGAGGGCACCCCCTATGCGCATGATGCCCTGGGAACCCATGCGTCCTTCGAAAAAACCACCGGAGCAATGTTGAAGGCCTACTACGATCGCTGGTACGCCCCGAACAATGCGATCCTCGTGATCGCGGGGGACGTGCAGCCGAAGTCCGTGCTGGATCAGGTCAAGGCACTGTTCGGTGATATCCCCGGAAAAAGATACCCGCCCGGCCCGAGGTGCGGCTCGGCAAGCTTCATCCGCGGACCCTCCGGGGCCGGACGGACAAGGGCAACGGGCTGGTCCTGGCGGCCTTTCGTGTCCCCGGCACCGACAGCCCGGATCATGCGGCCTTGTCGCTGCTCGCGGACGTCCTTGGCAGCCAGCGCAGCGACCTTTATGCACTGGCCGCGGATGGCAAGGCGCTGACGACGGACGCCCAGGTGGATCTGTTGCCCCGGGCCGGGCTTGCGTATGTGGTGGCAGAGTTCCCCAAGGGACGGGATCCCTCGGTACTGATGAACCAGCTCAAGGCGGTTATTGCGAATGATGCCAGGCACGGTTTCCCGCCGGAGCTCGTGGAGGCTGCGAAGCGGCGCGAGATCATGGAGCTGGAACTCAAGAAAAACTCGATCCCCGAGCTGGCGGAGACCTGGTCCCAGGCCCTGGCCGTCGAGGGGCGCAACTCGCCAGAGGACGACATTGAGGCTATGAGCCGGGTCACGTCCGCCGACGTGGACCGGGTCGCCCGGGAGTATCTACGACTCGACCGGGCGGTATTCGCGGTCCTGACGCCCGAGGCGTCAGGCAGGCCGACGCCGGGCAAGGGGTTCGGCGGCGCCGAGTCTTTCGCGCCCGAGCACCCGGGTGCGGTCAAGCCGCCGAAGTGGGCGCGGCAGGCCCTGGAGTCGCCATCCGTACCGGTATCCCGGCTCAGCCCGATCGACGAGACCCTGCCGAACGGACTGCGACTGATTATCCAGCCGGTGTCCGTCAGCGATACGATAAGCCTGTTCGGGCGCGTGCGAACCGAGCCGGGGATACAGGTGCCCAGCGGCAAGGAGGGTGTCGAACGTGTTCTGGAGCGGTCCTTCGACTATGGCACCAGGACGCTGGACCGACTCGCGTTCCAGCGCGCCCTTGACGAGATCGGCGCGGACGAATCGGCCGGGGCCAGCTTTTCGGTACAGACCCTGGCGGCGCACATAGACCGCGGCGTGGAGCTGCTCGCGGACCACGAGCTGCACCCGGCCTTCAGACAGAGCGACTTCGAGATCGTCCGGAGCCAGGTTGCCGGGCAGGTCGCCGGGGAGCTGGAGAGTCCGTCATACCTGACACGGCGCGCGTTGCTGAAGGCGATCTATCCGAAGGGAGACCCGAAGCAGCGCCACGCGACCCCCCGAGAGTGTCGCGGGCCTCACGCTGGCGGATATGGAAAGCTACTATCGACAGGTCTTTCGGCCTGATATGACCACCATCGTCGTGATCGGCAAGATCGACCCGGCCCGTGCCCGGGCCCTGGTCGAACGGTACTTCGGGAGCTGGAAGGCCAGCGGGCCAAAGCCGGACATCGACCTGCCCCGGGTGCCGCCCAACCCGCCTTCGACGACTGCGGTTCCCGACAGGAGCCGGGTCCAGGACGAGGTCATTTTGTCCCAGACCCTGGGGATGGACCGATTCGATCCGGACTATTACCCCGTGCAACTCGGCAACCATGTCCTTGGGGGCGGTTTCTACGCGACCCGTCTGTACCGCGACCTGCGTGAGCGCAACGGACTCGTCTACAGCGTCGGCGCCTTACTCTCCACGAGCAGGACCCGTGCCGTTTATCTCATCGAGTATGCCTGCGACCCGAAGGACGTCTCCCGGGCGCGGGCGATTGTGGAGCGGGACCTGCGGGAGATGCAGACCGAACCCGTGGACACCGCGTCGCTGCTCCAGGCCAAGTCGTTGCTCATGACCGAGACCGCCCTCGGGGAGGCGAGCGTCAGCGATATTTCGGAACGGGTTACTGAACCGGGCGACCCTGGGCCTGCCCCTCGATGAGCCGACCCGGGCCGCGCGCCGCTACCTCGCGCTCGACGCGCGGCAGGTCGAGGCGGCGTTCGCGCGCCGTCTGCGGCTCAAGGACCTGGTGCAGGTCACCCAGGGGCCGGAACCCCATTGAACCCGTCCGGAATCCCCCACCATTGCCTGCGAGGGCAAACCCTCTGATCAAACGGCGAGACTGACCACATCACGCATGCGCCGGAGTCGCGGATAGCCGGCAATTCGCCGCCGGCCGTTCGGTGTGCTAAAAATAGCGGATGAGTCCGAGGCTGATGCCAGGGTACCGGCGCCGCTGTTGTACCTCTCTATCCTCGAAATCAGCGATGTACCGGAGTTCGCCAGTGCGGGCCAGGCGGACATCGATGACAGGACGCAACGGCTGCTGGAGACGATGGAGGTTTGTCGATGAGCGAGGAATACATCCCGGGGTCGTACGGCGGGGATCCCGCCAGGATCGGCACGGCGACCCGGCTCGAGTGCAAGATCTGCTGGTATGTCTACGATCCGGCCACGGGCGATGAGTACTGGCAGATACCGCCGGGTACGCCCTTTTCGCAATTGCCGGAGCACTGGACGTGCCCGGAGTGTGGCGGCAGGAAGGACGGGTTTATGGTG
>CAVQCA010000109.1:0-8043 GCA_963710815.1 uncultured Gammaproteobacteria bacterium
GCGTCTGGGTTCCGGCAGCTCGCCTTTTGTACATGCTGCAGAGGATCGAATATACCGCAACCCGGAAATTATCGCGTTGAAGCCAGTATATGGGCTGAAAAAATGCCCGCTAGCAGTGGGCCGCTTATGCCGCGTGAAAAAACGTTACTCTATTCACTCAAATGCGAATCGACAACACTTCATCGAATAGCAAAGCGGGCCAGCGGACTGACGTGCAGTCAAGCATCGACGTCAGTGAGCTGGGGCAGGCCAGGGGCACCCGGCACGGCCAGTATCATTCAGCATATATAATCCGCAGCATGATTCGTCTGTGGACATTGACAACATTCGCCTGATTGATCCGGCTGGGGTGAATATCCTGGCCAATGGCGATTTCTCAAGAGGACAAACGCGCTGGTTTTTTACCATAGATGACCTTCAGAGCTGGCATATAAGCAATATGTGGATACACGTCTTGTTTGAACAAAGGTGGTTTGGCCTTGCACTCATGATGATCCTGATAATCTACACGCTGAAGGAGCTTGGTAAGGGAGCGTGGTCCGGGAATGCACAACAGCTGATCATGCTGTCCAGCCTGTCCGGGTTTCTGGTCATCGGGGTGACTGACAGCCTGTTCGATGCGCCAAGGCTGACTCTGCTGTTCTGGATGCTGGTGTTTTTTTCACTGGTTTACACCTCGGCAACCAAAGAATCTCCGGCGGAAAACAGGTGTAAAGGGTCGCAGAGAGAGGACAGTCCCGTTATTCTGTGAGACACACACTGGTATCTGATTCATCAGATTGTTAGAAATGACAACACAACAGGTTATTCCTGGAGTACCGGCAACACGTTAATCGTTTGATGCTGTGTCCGCCGGGAGTTTAATAGCGATTATCTCTGCCCCGGCCTCTTCGACGGTTGCTTCACTGGCATCGCTGCGAAACCACCAGGTGCGTGTTCCGTCCTTGCCGTGTACAGCGCAACCATAAAAACCGGGTCTCATGGCCGGTTCTAGTATAAAAAGCTGCCAGGTGTGTTACTGGACTCAGGATGCATGACGACCAGAAAATGATCGACCAGATTTTGTGTATCAGGGGAAAGCTCGATTCGCCACGCACCCGGCTCCGTATCCGGCCTTTTTTCGATAATGTCATAGACACTGCCATTGTTCGTGTAGTTTCTCCCATCTACAAAAAACTCGTGGCCCTTGCCGCCAATAATCGATGTCCTGTATTTTTCGGGCTGTACCACATAACCGGTTAGTTTGCCACCAGTGCGAGGCGGATTTCTGCTTGGAGAGATTTTCAGTTGAAATCCAGTGGGTGTTAAATGCGGTTGCTCTATGGAATGCAACAGCCATCGCTTTTGAAACTCGGGCACGTGTGGACCTTATTGAATCGAACACAAAGATAAGATCCTCTACTCTATCGTAGGCAAAGATACGCCAGAACCGATCTACACGGCGTGTACGGTCTGTAAAGGTACCTCGTCCCGAGAGCCCGTTGGTATAAGCGGGGGTAAGCTCGGCGATGACAATGACCAGCCGTTCATCGATGTGTATCTTGTGTATCTTGCCGGTATGGTATATTTCATATTTTTTCTGCCACTCATCAAGATCGAGGGGTGCAGGTTCAATGCCCCACCCGGATCCGATTCTTCTCTGGCCACCATCGTTTGCAATGTACCTGGAGTCTTTTTTTCCAGGCAACGGAACATTATCAAGGGGGTCTGTAACAGTGATGGTGTTATGAGCGATTGTCTGATAGGTATAGTTCATGTGATGGTCTGACCCATACTTGGCATATAGCCCACTGTCAATGGCAAGTGCTCCACCTTTGTAGATAGTGAAGGCGCCCTGGTCAAGATGGCTGTGTGACCAGTAATTGTCTCCGGCTTTGAATGTGACATAGGTTGCATCCGGCGACCAGTCGCTACGCGCTATCGTCATCCCGATCCCATCCAGGTATTTTACGAGTGGCAATTTGCCTATCGCGGATGGGTCGTAGAAATCAGGATCAGCAAGCGGTCCCCAGGGCCATGAGGTAGGAGATAATTTCGGTTTGTTTCCCAGACTGTAGGCGGCCTGATGCCGGTATTCCAGGGCGAGTGCAAGCCGGTCAGGTACTGTTTTGTTGAAGAAGGCGGCATCGCCCCATCGAAAATGTGTACCATCCGGTCGTGTCCGGTAGACAAGAAAATCGAGAAAGCCCTTAATGCTCGGTTCTTTGTCAAACAGGTCTTCACCGGTCGCATTCCGCCACATGGCCGGTAACTCGTAGATCGCCTGGCCAATGCCAATGCCTACATATTCGCCACCTTCATGCCATCCGCCATTCTTACCCATTACCTGACGCCAGACCGGAAGCACGCGGTTTTTCCAGTAGTCATGAGTAAAACGCATCACGAGTTCTTCTTCGCTGCCTTCTCCGAAGATTGCCAGGGTACAGGCCATCAGGTTCTGCAGAGGGCGGTTGTAGAGAAATACGTTGTAAGGCGACAATCGCTCGTTACGGATAATGTTTATGTTTGTATTGCAACTCGCGGTAACTTTGGTTCGCAATGCATCACGTTGTGCTGGTGTCCATTGCCCATAGAGCCAGTCGTAGCCAAGCGCAATAATACCCGTACTATTACCGCGATATCCCGGGTCTAGCTTAAGCAATCTGTCATAGAGTGTGCTTAGATCCTGACTGCCTGGTTCTACATAGGCCATGAGGATGCTGCTGTAGAGTTTGCCTTGACCGCCCTTGGCTTGCCTGAGGTGTTGTTTGAAAAAACTACGGTTATATTCGCGCAGCTTGTTAATATCCTCCAGAGTTGGCGCGGGAAGCCGTGGGTGCGCATAATGGAAGTCGGGCAGATTTACCGGCGCCAGGTCCGCGGGAGCCGGGTATGTCGGCATGATGGACTCATATGCCGGGTCCTCGTGTACGGAAAACCATGAAAGGTAGATAATAACCAGCGCGCTGGTTAGCACAAAGGCACCGATGGGTATCAACAGCTTTCGCAACATTTTCTATCCCAGTATTGATTCCTGTTAAATGTGGTCAACAGCTTGTGTTTTGTGGGCCAGCGGGTCATGGTACCCAAAGATTTAGATGCATTTCTGATTCGATTGGAGTGCAGTTCGATTTTGCATAATATTTAGAATCCCCGATAGGGGGATCTGTAAATGTCTGGCCTTTAGGCGATGGATTGTGAATTTTGCAAAAGTCTCGCTTCGAGAAATAGTAGCCGACGTTAACAAGTAGATTCCTTCTCCTTTATGCCCGTTTTTTTGGGTGCTCCGGGAGAAGGTTAGGATGAGGGTATATGAAATAGGACGTGCTGGAATTTGATCCCCTCTCCCCAGCCCCCCCCCTGAGGGGGAGGGGGTTAATCGGCCGAAGGGCCGATCTATCTGGCTTTCAGCCGTAACCGGAAGCACCGGCTTTAGCTGGTGGAGTATTCACATTAATAATCATGCGAATCTCGCAATATGATTATAATCTGGATTTCATTAATGTAATTTATATGGGCTTATCGGACAAAAAGAGTCATGCAACCTGCCTAATTGCCCTGGTATGGGGCATGATGCTAGGGCTTATGCCGCCATTTGCCGCTGTCTATGCCGCATTGCCGGATACTGTAGAGCGTACTGTCCCAGCATTGTCGGTATCGGCACCGTAGAAAAGACACGGCGCCCGCCGGCCAGGTTTCTGGGCACCGGTTTTGTCGTCGGGGACGGGCGACATGTTATTACCAATGCGCATGTGATACCGGAGGATATTGATTCCGGTCATCTCGAATATCTCGCCATTTTCATTGGCACGGGCAGTAATCCGCAGGCCCGTCAGGCAGTGAGGGTGAAAGAGGACCCCACCCACGACCTGGTGTTGCTTAAGTTTGGAGGTAACCATTACCTGCCCTGTCAATTGGAGATTCATCCAGGGTGCGTGTCGGGGAGGAATATGCCTTCACAGGGTATCCGCTGGGGGTGCTGTTCGGTCTTTATCCGGTGACCCATCACGGAATCGTCAGCTCTATCACGCCCATTGCTGTGCAGGCGAATGCCGCCAGTCAGCTGGATCCGACGCAAATACGCCATCTACGCACACCGTATGATGTCTTCCAGCTGGATGCAACCGCCTATCCGGGCAACAGTGGCAGCCCTCTGTATCACCCCGACACCGGGGTTGTGATCGGTGTGATAAATAGTGTGTTCGTCAAGGAGGGCAGGGAGAATATCCTCGCCAAGCCGAGTGGCATCAGCTACGCCATACCGAGTGACTATGCCAGGCGATTGCTGGAAAAGGCGGGCTTGTCACCCTGAGAGTTCTGTGTCAGAGCGCATCCCGCTGTCATCCTTGCCCTCAGTCCTGATCGCCACAGAATTAAGCGGTGGATGCGCGATATGATGCCTGCAATAATGAACGCAGAGATTCTGTAGTTGATGAATAACTACGGAGAGCCTAATCTGAGGCAAGGGGGAGGGGAATGGAAAAATTGATAGAAGTCATCGGGAATATTGCCGGAATCCTGGGGATTGCAGTGTGCCTGATAACCGGAATCATGCGTCTGAGCGGCCATGCGATTGTGTTCGGCTTCGAGGCGATCACCCTCTTTATCGGTGGCATCGCACTCATGGTAATGGCCTGTCTGGCTAAATTACAGACACAAAAGATGTGATAGTGAATACCGCGCAGTTGTTAGATTTGCCAAGGCGGGTCTATCGGCATGGAGGGGCAAATTATACGAGTGGATACTCTGAGGGTGGCTGGTTTGTACGTGAACATACGTATTGAGGTATACACATAAAGAGCTTATTGTTAGCATTAATAAGCACAGTTGCGAATCGTTGTGAGCGTCAGGATTTTTTACATATTCAGTGATAAGGAGATCCGCGTCTTTCTTGAATCGAATCCAAATTGTGTAATAGATTGTTTTTAATATTATAGTAATAAATTTGGCGCAAAAATTGCAGTTATTATCGATAATCAAAGAATATTGCCTGCGTTCACTCCACGTAACAGGGGCAAATAGAACTATGCCAAAAGGTAATAAATGCCCCCCAACGAATGAGGTCATGCGCTGATCATGAAACATAACAACGAAATACTGGACGGTAATCAGCAGATTCCAACCTCCGTGGGCGTCGCTGACAACAAACAGATCCCCACCGCGGATCCATCCGGCACTGTAGGTAGCCGCCGACGATTTTTGAGGGCGCTCTTGCTACGGCACCGGTTTTAATGACGGTGACCAGTCGACCTGCTGGGGTAATGTTTGTACACCATCTGGTATGGTATCCGGAAATGCTCTCTACCCCGGGGGGGGAGAAGTTGATTTGCGCTACTGGTTTGGGTCCCAAAGCAATACGTGCAACTAAAATGCTTTGTCGGTGGGAGTAAGGTATAACTACTGCGACAAATGGAACGGGCTCAAGACTAGCCAAATTCAAGTATGTTTTTACGATATTTTTGGCGTACATTGATAATACAACAACGGAAGAAAAAATAATTACATTAACGTAAGGTACCAAGATTGGGAATATAGGGCCGTTTCACCGCGCGGCCTAGTGGCAGCCTATCTCAATGCAGAATTAGGCTTACAACATACTCACCCACAGATATGGTGAAGGCCATGGTCTACGACATAAAGATCATGGGGGATATGCGCCGATCCAAGGCTTTATACTATGGGATGGAACTGAAGTCACTGACCTATTTTAACTGTACACTTGGGGCGAAGGACCTTCACCCTACTAAACATACTTGACTTGATCTCTAAATTTGTTTTGCGCCCATGGCGAATGCCGCATTCTGGAAGATCAAATCCCCCGCAGGACTCAACTGGCACCAATGGGATGATGAGAATCTTATCTACAATGTGCTTCCGGGGACACTCATTTGATTGATTCGGCTGGAGCGCAGATCCTGCGGGCAATGCAGGAGTCACCAAAAAACCTGTCCGATCTCCTGAAAGATCTGGGGGCCAAGGACGATGCCGAGACGATCCACAGGCTATTCGCCTATATCGAGTCCCTGCTGGAAAAATTGTACCGGCTAGGGGTGATTGAGCCTGGCTGAATACGTGAAGGTTTCTGAGCTGACTGAGGACGTTTTGTCCTCACAGATCCGCAAATCCGGAATTCGTTTCCGCACCGGACCATTTGTCTGCCACCTGCGAAGCTCTATCCCGAGTGTCATCGAAGGGGTTCGCCTCTTCTATGCAGACCATACCCTCCTTGCCGGTGATGCATTTGCTGACTTCCATGTCGAACTGGTAGCGCCAGGCGGGTTGCGACGCTGGCTGCGTCGCCAGGTCCTGTTTCTCTTTGACGGGCGCGCACCCTTTTTACCATTACCCTACGACCAGGCGTTTCCCATGCTGGAATGGGGGCTTAACTGGTGTGTCGCCAATCATGCGCACCGGTACCTGATCCTCCATGCCGCAGTCGTGGAGAAGGGCGGGTATGCCGCCATCCTGCCGGGTGTGCCTGGGGCGGGAAAGAGCACCCTGTGTGCGGGCCTTGTCGCCCGGGGTTGGCGGTTGCTCTCCGATGAACTCGCACTCATCTCCACACGGGACTTGCAGCTCACGCCGCTCACCCGACCGATCAGCCTGAAAAACGCCTCCATCGAGGTGATCAGGGATTTTGCGCCGGGGGAAAGGCTGGGTCCCGTCATTCGGGATACCCGCAAGGGCACCCTGACCCATTTGAAACCCCCGTCTGAGAGTGTGGCACGGGCAATGGAGTGCGTCTCGGCGGCCTGGCTTGTTTTCCCTAGCTACCAACAGGGCGCCGGGACAGAAATTATACCTCTCCCCAAGGGGCGCAGTCTGATGCGTGCGGCGGAGATGGGGTTTAATTATAGCCTGCTCGGACTCACGGGGTTCAAGACCCTGACGCGATTGATTGAGCAATGCGCATGCTATGATTTCTGCTACAGCGACCTGTCGCAGGCCGTCACCGTGTTTGATGAACTGGTTGAAGATCATGGCAGCCGTAAACGACTTGCTCACACCGGCACTTCGAGCACCTGAGAGCGTTCTCTCGTTATCTCTGTCCGAGTGGGACCGGTTGATTCCCCAGGCACGCCAGACTGGTCTGCTCGCGCGGCTCTGCTTTATTCTTAAGGCAAGGGATCTGTTAAGCGACTGCCCTGACCAGCCCCGTGCCCATCTCGACTCGGCATGGGTGGTTGCAGAGAAGCATGTTGCCCAGGTACGTTGGGAGATGAACCGCATACAGCATGCCCTTGCGCATATCGGTCACCCGATACTCCTCCTCAAGGGCGCCGCTTATTTGATGGCGAATCTCCCCCCGGCCCGTGGCCGGCTCTTCACCGACATCGACATCATGCTGCCGAAGGAACGACTGGACGAGGCGGAGCGCCTGCTGTTCGGACATGGCTGGATAACCACGCATCAAAATGCGTATGACCAGCGTTATTATCGCAAATGGATGCATGAACTCCGCCGCTGCAGCACATCAAGCGCCGGACAGTGCTCGATATTCATCACACAATCCTGCCGTTGACCGCCCGTCTCAAGCCGGATCCGGCAAAGCTCTGGGCGGATGCTGTTGGCGTCGAAGGTCAAAGCAGTTTCAAGGTATTGGCGCCCATGGATATGGTATTGCACAGCGCCACCCATCTGTTTCACGATGGTGAATTACAGCAAGGCCTGCGCGATCTCGTTGATCTTGACGCGCTAATGCGTCACTTTGGCGCCAACCCGGATTTTTGGCCGCAGCTCGTAAGTCGGGCTGCTGAGTGGACCTGCCCGGCCCCTGTATTATGCACTGCATTACACCTCAAGCCTCCTCGGCACGCCGGTTCCCGATGCGATCTTGTCAGAGTCCGGTGTTGGCCGGCCCGGGGCATTGATGGCTTCTATCATGGACCGTCTTTTCCGCCGTGCCCTGGCGCCCGACCATCCGAGCTGCGCGGATCGCCTCACCGGGAGCGCGCAGTGGTTGCTCTATGTACGTTCACATTATTTGCGCATGCCGCTCCCTGCTCATTCCTCACCTGGTGCGCAAATCAATAAAAAAGCACCGAATTGGCAGCGAGCATCCGA
>CAVQCA010000110.1:0-32291 GCA_963710815.1 uncultured Gammaproteobacteria bacterium
AGGCCCCGCTGCGTCGGCCACACGCAGGGTCTGCTGCCTGAAGTACGCGGAATTAAAGAACGTGAGCGGACCATCGAAGCGGTAGATCACGATGCCCGGCCAGGTCGTCGCCCCCGGGTGGCGTTCAACAGAATGTAATCCCGGCAGCCCCTCGACCTTTCCCAGCACTTCGTCGCGGGGTCTGGCAGCAATCTTGACGAAACGCACCAGCGCCAGCCCCACCGCGACCAGGATGGCGTTGATCGCGCCAACCGCCACCACCCCGACGGTGGTCAGCACCGACAACGCGACTTCGCCCTTGTCGATTTTCCAGATCTCACGCAATGTACTGACGTCGAACAGGGAGAACGCTGCGAATACCAGCACGGCGCCGAGCGCCGGGATCGGCACATACCGCAGCGGTTCGGTGAAAAACAGCAGGACGGCGGCAATGGCGGCTGCCGCCACCAGCCCCGTCACCTGGGTGCGGCCGCCGGCGGCGTCACCCATCGCCGTGCGGGAATCCGCTCCGGTGATCGCGAAGCCCTGCGACACTGCCGAGGCGATGTTCGCGGCGCCGAACGCCGCGAACTCCCGATCGACGTCGATCGAGTAGCGGTTCTTGTCGGCAAAACTGCGCGCGGTCAGCATCCCGCTGGAAAACAGCACCAGCGCCAGACCCGCGGCGCTGGCGATCAGGGTCGGCAGGTCCTCGACGGGGAAGCTCGGAATCCTGAGCGGCGGCAGCCCCGCCGGAACGCTGCCCAGGATCTTCACGCCATGAGCCTCAAGGCCGAACAGTGACACGGCGATGCCTGACATCAGAATGGCCACCAGCGCAGCCGGCAGACGGGCGAAAAAACGCCCGGAGAGGAACAGCACGGCAAAAGTTCCCAGACCAACAGCCAGCGTCGGACCATGGGTCTCTGGCAGCCTGGACAGGAACTCCAGCAGTCGCGGTACAATGCCACCCGCATTGATCGGAAAGCCAAAGATCTTGCCGACCTGGCCCAGCAAAATGCTGATTGCCACTCCGTTCAGGAATCCGATCAGAATTGGCTTGGAGAGGAAGTCGGCCAAGGCACCAAGACGCAGGAAACTCGCCCCGATACAGAACAGGCCGGTGAGGAACGCCAGGGTCACGGACAGGGACCAGTACAGCTCGTAATTACCCCCCGCCAGCGGCGTCACCGACGCCGCCACCATGGCGCAGGTGGCCGCGTCGGGATTGACCATCAGCTGCCGCGACGTACCAAACAGCGCGTAGACAATCAGCGGGAGGATACAGGAGTACAGGCCCACCACCGGGTTGAATCCCGCCAGCTCGGCATAGGCCACGGCCACCGGCAGTGCGACCGACGCCACGGACAATCCGGCCACCAGGTCGTGTCGAAAGTCGGCGCCAAAATTGTAACGCAAAAGGGATGTAAGTCCCGGTGCGATGCGATTCAGCACGCCGAGGTTATTGGACAACGCTTGCCCCGCCATAGGTATTCACTCCCCGGTGCTCCTCGTCCCGGCAGTATTACCGTCATCATCGTAGCGGCATACCCCGTTACTGTCGATACTGAACGATCGAGAGAACGCGCCTATCGGGCTTTTCACCCTGGATAAAAAAATTCTAGGAGCCTGTCGGACTTAGGTGATCGTAGCGAGCATGGTGGGAGAGCGAGCACAGAGGTTCACGATATCGAGGCGCATAGTGGTTCTATGCAACGAAGTATCGGGGGAGAGCGGAGCGAGGGGGTGATGGGCCGCTCTCCCGCCAGCGCACGACTGCAGGGAGAAGGTGAGACCGGGAACCGGTCGAGAGGCCGGCCTGGGCCGTGCAGGAGGTAGGGCACCAAAAGTAGGCGCTTGAGGCGACGCAGGGAGCAGTTGCCGAGTAGATCAATCCTAAGTCCGACAGGCTCCTAGTCCTGTTAATCCTCGGGGCATCAGGATTCTCGCTGCATAAGGCCCAGGCAAGAATGTAATGATTAACCGGTGTCGAATCGGCGCCGGTGGAGACACGATTGAGAAGGGCCGCTATAGTAGCCTCGGGTCCTACTCATGCCCGACAGCGCCTGATCGACGTCGTCCCACGGGTACCGGAGCTTGCCACCCGATTCGGGTATCAGTCATGGGGTCTGCCGCTGTGTACTGCACGACTCTGGCACCTGCATTATGCAGGCGCCCCGGGGGAGAGGGAGTGGTTCGGTCGAAACCTGTAAGTTTATTGAAGATAACGAAAGGATAAGGATAAACACCAATGAGCGAAAAAACACCCGGGAAGACCGCGAACACCACCAGGCGCCATGAGGACCTGCAGACACGCACAGGCCTGGATTGCGAATCGCTCAAACAGGCCGTGCACGATCACCTGCGCTACTCGATTGCGCGTCTGCCCCGGCTCGCCACGCCCCGCGACTTCTACCGTGCGCTCGCGCTTGCGGTACGCGACCGCATGCAGCAGCGCTGGACGCGCTCCGCGCAGACCTATTTCGATCTGGATTGCAAGGTCGCCGCCTACCTCTCGGCGGAGTATCTGGTGGGACCGCACCTGGGCAACAATCTCGTCAATCTCGGCATCGAGGAGGCGACTCGCACGGCCATGGCCGAACTCGGCCAGGACCTCGACGAGATCCTCGCCTGTGAAGAGGAGCCCGGGCTGGGCAACGGGGGGCTCGGCCGGCTCGCCGCCTGCTATATCGATTCCCTGGCGACGCTGCAGCGTCCCGCGATCGGCTACGGGATCCGCTACGAGTTCGGCATCTTCGACCAGGAGATCCACGACGGCTGGCAGGTGGAGGTGACCGACAAGTGGCTGCGTTACGGCAATCCCTGGGAGATCGCCAAACCCGAGATTGTCTATTACGTCAAGTGGGGCGGACACACCGAGACCTTTCACGATGAACAGGGCGCCTACCGGGTGCGCTGGGTGCCGCATCATGTGGTGAAGGGCACGCCCTACGACACGCCCGTCCAGGGTTACGGCGTCAACACCTGCAACACCCTGCGGCTGTGGAGCGCCGAGGCGGTCGAGTCCTTCGATTTCCAGGCCTTCAATACCGGCGACTACTACCAGGCGGTGGCGGACAAGCTGCAGTCCGAGACCGTCACCAAGGTGCTCTATCCCAACGACGAACCGGAGGTCGGCAAGCGGCTGCGGCTCGGCCAGCAGTATTTCTTCGTCTCCTGTTCGCTGCAGGACATGCTGCGCATTCTTGACATCGCGGGCGTGCCGGTGGAACGATTCGCCGAACAATTCGCCGTGCAGCTGAACGACACGCATCCCTCCATCGGGGTGGCCGAGCTGATGCGGCTGCTGGTCGACGAACGGCATCTCGACTGGGACGCGGCGTGGGATATCACCCGCGAGACCTTCGGCTACACGAACCACACGCTGCTTCCGGAGGCGCTGGAGACCTGGCCATTGTCGATGTTCCGCGAATTTCTGCCACGTCACCTGGAGATCATCTACGAGATCAACCAGCGCTTCCTCGCCGAGGTGCGCGCGCACTTCCCCGGCGATGAGGCGCGCGTGGCGCGCATGTCTCTCATTGACGAGGAAGGCGGCAAGCGCGTGCGCATGGCGAATCTCGCCAGTGTCGGCAGCCATGCCATCAACGGTGTGGCCGCGCTGCATACCGAGCTGCTCAAGGCGAGCGTGTTGCGGGATTTCCACGAACTCTGGCCGGAACGCTTCAGCAACAAGACCAACGGCGTGACGCCGCGGCGCTTTCTGGCGCTCGCCAACCCCGGGTTGCGCGAACTGATCAACCGCTCCATCGGCACCGGCTGGATCACGCGCCTGGACGAGCTGAAAAGGCTCGAATCGTTCGCCGAAGATGCCGCCTTTCGCGCGGAATGGCGCGCAGTGAAGCAGGCCAACAAGCAGCGGCTTGCCGCCTGGATCCACGCACAAACCGGCACCGAACTCGACCCGTCCTGGCTGTTCGACATTCAGGTCAAGCGCATCCATGAATACAAGCGCCAGCACCTCAACGTGCTGCACATCGCCACGCTCTACAAGCGACTGAAGGACCATCCCGCGCTGCAGATTCCGCCGCGCGCCTTCATCTTCGGCGGCAAGGCCGCGCCCGGCTACTTCCTGGCCAAGCGCATCATCAAGCTGATCAACGCGGTGGCCGAGACGGTAAACAATGACCCGGAGGTGAACCGGCATCTCAGGGTCGCCTTTGTACCCAACTTCAACGTGCAGAATGCGCAGCTCATCTACCCGGCCGCTGATCTCTCGGAGCAGATCTCCACCGCCGGCAAGGAGGCCTCGGGCACCGGCAACATGAAGTTCATGCTGAACGGCGCGCTCACCATCGGCACCCTCGACGGCGCCAATGTCGAGATCCGCGAGGAGGTCGGCGCGGACAACTTCTTCCTGTTCGGTCTCAGCGCTACCGAGGTGGAGGACATCAAGCGCCATGGTTACCGTCCGGGGGACCACGTTGAGGCGAATGCGGAACTGCGCGTGGTGCTGGACCTCATCGCGAACGGCTATTTTTCACATGGCGATCGCGATGTTTTTCGTCCTCTCGTAGACAACCTGCGCTATGCCGACCCGTTCCTGGTGCTGGCCGATTATGCCGCCTACATTGCCTGTCAGGAGCAGGTGAGCACCGCCTGGAGAGACGGGGAGGGCTGGACGCGCATGTCGATTCTCAACAGCGCACGCAGTGGCAGGTTTTCATCCGACCGTGCCATCGGCGAATATTGCGATGACATCTGGAACGTGCCGCCAGTGAACATTGGGCTCGACTGAATAAGCTCCCCGGATTTGCGGCAGATTGATATCCGGTGTCCGGGCATCGACACGGGAGATGGGCAGCATGGCTCTTCGCCTCGCCAGGAGCCTGTCGGACTTAGGTGATCGTCGCGAGCATGGTGGGGGAACTATGGGCCGCTCTCCCGCCAGCGCAGTAGATCAATCCTAAGTCCGACAGGCTCCTAGAGCTGATGCACCCACACCTTCTGCAGAACCAGGAAGAGGAAGGCGGTCGAGCAACCGAACATCAGGGTGCCGCTGATGGCCACCAGGGGACCGAGCATGCGCCAGGGCGATGGCAGCACCACATCGCCATAGCCCAGCGTGCTGATCGAGGTGGCGGAGAAATAGATGCCATCGATGAAGGTCGGGGTTAGTTTATTACGCCAGAGGAACAGGCCCCAGGTGGCGGCCTCGACGATATGGGTAATGAAGAGGGCGAAGAAGCTGACCAGGATTATGGTCCTGCCTGCGATCGCCTGGCCGTAGTTACCCACCAGCCAGACGTCCGCCGCGAACAGGTGATCAGCCACCTCGAACAGTACGCCAGTGTGGAACAGGAAGACGCCGGCGACCAGCGCCAGGGCCAGGCTGAAGACATGGCGCGTCTGGCGTTTGGTGACGCCCTGATTGGATCGTGTGACCATGAGCCCGTTTGCGTCCCCAGGATGACACCCGCAACCGGCGGGGCAGAAACAAGGTTGTCCGCGCTGGCTGGGGGTATAACGGAACCGGTCCCGCTGCGTGCTTCGCTCCCGCTGCAAGTATCGCCTTATCATCGCCCAGAAACAACGGCACCAGGGGATGGCTCGCCCCCGTCATGGCGGTCGTCAGCGCCGCGCCTGTTACCGTCGCGCCCGGTCGCGGCGACATCGCCCCGGACACGCTTCTTCGGTGGATCCTTACCGCTGCGCACGAAGTCCGCATCACGACTTGTGCGACCACGGCTAACCCCGGAGGATCAGGTAAAGTATGCCCAGTGCCACCTGTAGCGAGAGGTATACAGCCAATGCTGTCAGTGTATCCCAGTACATTTCTCACCTCCTTGGTAATACCAAATATCGGAGAGTTAAAATGTTATAAGTTACTAACTTAATAATATAACGACATTGACGCCGATATCCTTAATACTGAAGGCAGTCAAATCACCGATTTGTGACCGGATACCCATTTGGGCGTATATGCTGAAAGAGTGTGCAACCATGCAGCTGAAAGCTGGAACAGGTCCGGAGTTCAAGCACGTGCCAAAATATCCGACCGTTGAGCAGACGCGTCTCGATGATGCCGAAGCCGGGCGACCCGGCGACTGGAAGGCGCTCGGTCCCTACCTGAGCGAGCGGGCGTGGGGGACGGTGCGCGAGGACTACAGCGCCGGGGGCGAGGCATGGGACTACTTCCCGCACGAGCATGCGCGCTCGCGTGCCTACCGCTGGAACGAGGACGGGCTCGCCGGCATCTGCGACATCAACCAGCGGCTATGCCTCGCGCTCGCGTTCTGGAACGGGCGCGACCCGTTCCTGAAAGAGCGTATCTTCGGCCTGAGCAACAGCGAGGGCAATCACGGCGAGGACGCCAAGGAATACTGGTGGTACCTCGACGCCACGCCGACCGCCTCGTGGCTGCGCTGGCGCTATCACTACCCGCAGGCGGCATTTCCCTATGACCGGCTGCGTGAGGAGAACGCCGCGCGCACCCGGGAGGAAGGCGAGTTCGAACTGCTCGACACCGGTATCTTCAACGACGAGCGCTACTGGCAGATTACCGCCGACTACGCCAAGGCTGCGCCGCGCGATCTCTGCCTGCGTCTTCGCATCCGCAATGCCGGGCCCGAGACCGACGAACTGCATGTGCTGCCGACCCTGTGGTTCCGCAATCGCTGGTCCTGGGAGGAGGGACGCCCGCGGCCGGTGATCCGCGCGACGCCGCAAACCGACGCGACCGGGGTGGCCGGCGCCCTCATCGAGGAGACGCTGCTCGGTCGCTGGCGGCTCGCCGCGGGTCCCGATCCGGCCGGCCGGCCGCCCGAATTGCTGTTCTGCGAGAACGACACCAACCTGCAGCGGCTATCTACCATGCTCCGGCGCAGACGCCCTATCCCAAGGACGGCATCAATGACCACGTCGTCTGCGGCGCACCGACGGTCAATCCCGGGCTGACCGGCACGAAGATGGCATGTCGGTACCGTATCAGGGTCGCCCCCGGCGAGACCGTCGAGCTGCGCCTGCGCCTGGCGCTCGACGAGACCGGCGCGCTGCCGGACCTCGGCGCGAATTTCGACCGGACGCTCATTGCGCGCGAACGCGAGGCCGACGAGTTCCACGCCGCGCTCAGACCCGAAGACACGAGCGAGGCCGAGGCCGCCGTGATGCGCCAGGCCTTCGCCGGGATCATCTGGAGCCAGCAGTTCTATCACTACAACGTCGCACGCTGGCTTGACGGCGATCCCTCGGAGCCGTCACCGCCCGTGGCGCGCGCCGCCGGCCGCAACGCCGGCTGGCGCCACCTCGACAATCACGACATCATCGCCATGCCGGACAAGTGGGAGTATCCCTGGTACGCGGCCTGGGACCTCGCTTTTCACTGCGTGATACTGGCGCACGTCGACCCGGCGGCCGCAAAACACCAGCTGCTGCTGCTGTGCCGCGAGTGGTACATGCACCCCAACGGCCAGCTGCCGGCCTACGAGTGGAATTTCAACGCCGTGAATCCGCCCATCCATGCCTGGGCGGCGCTGACGGTGTTTCGCATCGACGGCGGTAACGACTTCGAGTTCCTGGCCCGCACCTTCCACAAGTTGCTGATCAATTTCACCTGGTGGGTGAACCGCAAGGACACCCTCGGCGACAACATCTTCGAGGGCGGTTTTCTCGGCCTCGACAACATCGGCGTCTTCGACCGCTCGGCGATGCTGCCCGCGGGTGAACTGCTCGAGCAGTCCGACGGGACGGCGTGGATGGCGAAGTACTGCCTCAACATGCTGGAGATGGCGCTGCGGCTCGCGAATCACGACCGCAGCTACGAGGATGTCGCGCTCAAGTTCTTCGAGCACTTCGCCTCGATCGCCGTCGCCATGAACGAGCTATGGGACGAGCGGGACGGCTTCTTCTACGACCGCCTGCGCCTGCCCGACGGCACGTCGAAGCCGCTGCGGGCACGCTCCATGGTGGGCCTGCTGCCGATCTTCGCTGCCGTGGAGCTGAGCGAGTCGCTGTGGAATCGCTTGTCCGATTTCCGCCGACGGGCCCGGTGGTTCATCGAACACAAACCGCACCTGTGCGGCTTCGTCCACCATTTCGTCAAGGGTGACCGTCCCGAACTGATCGCACTCGTCGATGCCGGGCGGCTGCGGCGCGTGCTCTCCCGCATGCTGGACGAGGCGGAATTCCTCTCGCCCTACGGGCTGCGCTCGCTTTCCCGCCATCACCGCGAGCATCCGCTCGTCGTCCCGCTGGATGGCGGTGAGGCCCGTCTCGACTACGAACCGGCGGAATCACGCTGCGGCATCTTCGGCGGCAACTCGAACTGGCGCGGACCAATCTGGCTGCCGCTCAATTATCTCGCCATCGAATCGCTGCGGCATCTGCATGCCTGCCTCGGCGCGGACTTCACCGTCGAACTGCCGACCGGCTCGGGTGTGCAGGCGAATCTGGGCGAGGTTGCCGACGATATCGAACGCCGGCTGCTGCGGCTGTTCCTGCCCGATGCGCAGGGCCGCCGCCCGGCGTACGGAGATAACCCGCGCTTCCGGAACGACCCGGCCTGGCGCGATCAGCTGCTGTTTCATGAATACTTCCACGGCGACACCGGCAAGGGACTCGGCGCCTCGCACCAGACCGGATGGACCGCGCTCGTCGCGTCGCTGCTGGCGGACCGTCGCGGGCGAAACAAGGCGCGCTGAGGAGTGGCAAGGAGGAATTACACGTGTAAACCGCACATGACCCGGAACGATGCATGAATTCCGGTATCTAACCTGAACAGCAAGAGAACGGTCGATGGCTTGCGCAAGCCCTTCGACTCCCTGGCGATCCTGATTGCCGACCCTCACGGAGGTGACCCGATGACAGCAACACGACGACTCCACGACCTTGGCCAGAGCCTCTGGCTCGACAACATCACGCGCGACCTGCTGGACAGCGGCACGCTCAAACGCTACATCGAGGAGCTGTCAGTGACCGGGTTGACCTCCAATCCGACGATCTTCGACCACGCCATCAAGAACAGCGCGGCCTACGATGATGCCATTCGCCGGCAGACGGGGGAGGGCGTCACGAACGAGGCGCTGTTCTTCGACCTGGCGCTGGAGGACATCACCCGGGCGGCCGATCTGTTCCTGCCCGTCCACGAGAAGACCAACGGCGTGGACGGCTGGGTGTCGCTGGAGGTCTCACCCGTGCTGGCCTACGACACGGCCAGGACGATCACCGCGGCCCGGGAACTGCACGCACGCGCGGCGCGCCCCAATGTCCTGATCAAGATCCCCGGAACCCGTGAGGGACTGCCCGCCATCGAGGAGGCGATCTTCGCCGGGGTGCCGGTCAACGTGACGCTGCTGTTCTCCCGCGAACACTATGTCGCGGCGGCCGAGGCCTGGCTGCGCGGCATCGAGCGGCGCATCGAGGCCGGGCTCAATCCCGATGTCGGCTCCGTCGCCTCGCTGTTCATCAGTCGCTGGGACGTCGCGGTGACGGACAAGGCGCCCGAGGCGCTGCGTGCAAAGCTCGGCATCGCCATCGCCGGGCGCACCTACAAGGCCTTCCGTGATCTGCTCGGCTCGGCGCGCTGGCTGCGTGCCATCAACGCCGGCGCCCGCCCGCAGCGTCTGCTGTGGGGGAGCACGGGGACCAAGGACCCGGACGCTTCGGATATTCTGTATGTCAAGGCGCTGGCCGCGCCATTCACCGTCAACACCATGCCCGAGGGCACCCTGAAGGCGCTCGCCGATCACGGAGAGCTCGGCGATGTCCTGCCCCCGGACGGCGGTGACGCCGAGGAGGTGCTGACGCAGTTCGGCAAGGCCGGCATCGACGTCGATGCCCTGGCGGCCCGACTCCAGGAGGAAGGTGCCGCCTCCTTCGTCAAATCCTGGAACGAGTTGCTGGAGGTGATCGCCGCCAGGCGCGCGGCCCTGGCAAAGGCGGGTTAGGGCGAATGGCGCTTACTTAGAGTCAAAATCGTTGATAAATAGCCACGGAATCCACGGAAAACACAGAAATTATCTGTGAATATTCCGTGTTTTTCCGTGTGCTTCCGTGGCCATTTATTTTTTTATCATGACGATATCCCTTAAGTTAAGCACCATTCGGGTTAGGCCTCTATCAAGTCGCCAGTGACCTGTTTATCATCCCTACACCGACGAATATGTATGAATACCCCTGTAGCACCTGACAAGGAGACAGGCATGACAGCAGTGAGTCAGGCGGCGACCGCGTGCCCGGCCTGGAAGGCACTCGAAACCCACTACCAGCAGATCAGGGACGTACACCTGCGCACGCCTGTTCGCGCAGGATCCGGACCGTGGCGAACGGCTGACGCTGGAAGCGGCGGGAATTTACCTGGACTACTCGAAAAACCGGATCACCGACGAGACCCTGCGGCTGCTGCTGCAGCTGGCCGAAGAAACCGGGCTGCGCGCGCGCATCGACGCCATGTTCCGCGGCGAGAAGATCAATGTCACGGAAAACCGCGCGGTGCTGCACGTGGCCCTGCGCGCCCCGAAAGGCGCATCGATCGTCGTGGACGGCGAGAATGTCGTACCCGAGGTGCACGCCGTGCTCGACCGGATGGCGGAGTTCTGCCAGCGCGTGCGCAGCGGCGAGTGGAAGGGGCATACCGGAAAACGCATCCGCAAGGTGATCAACATCGGCATCGGCGGCTCCGACCTCGGGCCGGTGATGGCCTACGAGGCGCTGAAGTACTACAGCGAGCGCGGCATGAACTTCCGCTTCGTCTCCAATGTCGACGGCACCGATTTCGCGGAAGCCGTCCAGGGTCTCGATCCGGCGGAGACGCTTTTCATCGTCTCCTCGAAGACGTTCACGACGCTGGAGACCATGACCAATGCGCACTCGGCGCGCGACTGGTCGCTTGCGGGGCTCGGCGGCGACGAACGTGCGATCGCCCGGCATTTCGTCGCCGTCTCGACCAACGCGCAGGAGGTGGCGGAATTCGGCATCGACACCGCCAATATGTTCGGTTTCTGGGACTGGGTCGGCGGGCGCTACTCCATGGATTCGGCCATCGGGCTCTCCACCATGCTGGCCATCGGACCGGAGCATTTCCGCGACATGCTCGCGGGCTTCCACGAGATGGACGAGCATTTCCGCACCGCGCCTTTCGAACGCAATCTGCCGGTGCTGATGGGCCTGCTCACCGTCTGGTACACCAACTTCTTCGGCGCGTAGACGGTCGCGGTGCTGCCCTACGAGCAGTACCTGAAGCGCTTCCCGGCCTACCTGCAGCAGCTGACCATGGAGAGCAACGGCAAGCAGGTGACGCTCGCGGGCAAGCCGGTCGGCTGCGACACCAGCCCGATCTACTGGGGCGAGCCCGGCACCAACGGCCAGCATTCCTTCTACCAGCTGATCCACCAGGGCACGCGGTTCATTCCCTGCGACTTCATCGCCTTCGGCCAGTCGCTCAACCCGCTCGGCCGGCACCACGACCTGCTGCTCGCGAACGTGTTCGCCCAGGCCGAGGCGCTCGCCTTCGGCAAGACCGCGGAGGAGGTCAGGGCCGAGGGCACGCCCGAGTGGCTGGTGCCGCACCGCAGTTTCCCGGGCAACCGGCCGTCCAGCACCCTGCTGCTCGACCGGCTGACCCCGGCGGCGCTTGGCAAACTGGTCGCGCTCTACGAGCACAGCGTGTTCACCCAGGGCGCGCTCTGGCACATCAACTCCTTCGACCAGTGGGGCGTCGAGCTGGGCAAGGTGCTGGCGCAGCGCATCATCCCCGAACTCGAGAGCGGCGAGGCGCCCGCACTCAACCACGACAGTTCGACCAATGCGCTGATCCGCCGCTACCGGCAGCTCAGTCGGATATCCGCGAATTAGCGCACGTCCATAAAGCAAATAACTCACCGCAAAGGCGCAAAGAACGCAAAGTTGTTGTGTGTTTTCATTAAAGAATTTCTCTGCGTCCTTTGCGTCTTTGCGGTGAACTGGGGTTTGGATGATCAGAACACGAGGCAATTAACCCGCCATTAACAGGAGATAAACCACATGCAACTCGGAATGATCGGACTCGGCCGGATGGGGGCCAACATGGTGCGGCGGCTCATCGGTGACGGGCACACCTGCACGGTCTATGACAGGTCGCCGGAGGCGGTGCAGGCGCTGGCGGGAGAAAAGGTGGTTGGCGCCGACTCGCTCGCCGACTTCGCGAGCAAACTCGACAAGCCCCGTGCCATCTGGCTGATGGTACCGGCGGCGGTGGTGGATGCGACCATTGCCGACCTGCTGCCGCATCTCGAGGAAGGGGACATCCTCATCGACGGCGGCAATTCCTGTTACGTCGACGACATCCGGCGCTCGCAGGAACTCACGCCGCGCGGGATTCACTACGTGGACGTGGGGACAAGCGGCGGCGTCTGGGGCCTGGAGCGCGGCTATTGCATGATGATCGGCGGCGAACCGGGGATCGTTGAGCATCTCGACCCGCTGTTCGCCACGCTCGCACCCGGCGCGGGCGATATCGCACGCACCCCGGGGCGCGCGCAGGCCGGCGGCACCGCCGAGCAGGGTTACCTGCACTGCGGGCCGAGCGGCGCCGGGCACTTCGTCAAGATGGTGCACAACGGCATCGAGTACGGCATCATGGCGGCCTATGCCGAGGGCTTCGGCATCCTCGGCGCCGCCAACATCGGCAAGCAGGAGCATGCGCTCGATGCCGAGACCACGCCGCTGCGCGATCCCGAGCACTACCAGTACGACCTCCAGCTGGCCGACATCGCCGAGGTGTGGCGCCGCGGCAGCGTGATCGCCTCCTGGCTGCTCGACCTGACGGCGAACGCGCTGATGGACGACCCGGCGCTGTCGAAATTCGCGGGGCGGGTGTCCGACTCCGGCGAGGGGCGCTGGACCATCAAGGCCGCCATCGACGAGGCGGTGCCGGCGCCGGTGCTCACCACGGCGCTCTATTCGCGCTTCAGCTCGCGCGGCGAGGCGGATTTCCAGAACCGGCTGCTCTCGGCGATGCGCTTCCAGTTCGGCGGCCACGTGGAAAAATCCGGGAACTGATGATTCATCCATAAACACCATTCTCACCGCAAAGACGCAAAGGACGCAGAGAATTTCCTCATGAAAAAACAATTAATTACCTCTGCGTACTTTGCGTCTCTGCGGTGAGTTTATTTGTTTGTGGATGGGCACTACTTAAGTCGAAATCGTGATAAATAGCCACGGAATCCACGGAAGACACAGAAATTATCTGTGAATATTCCGTGTTTTCCGTGTGCTTCCGTGGCCATTGGTTCTTTAATATAAGAACGATATCCCTTAAGTAAGCGCCATTCGGCACGGAGGAGATAATTATGGACACTGCACCTGCACCGGTTTGACAGGCAGGTTCACGACAGGCAGACTGCGACGCAGTTGAAATCCAACCACCGATCGTTGTCTGAATTCAAGTCATGGCCAACGCGATAGTGAAAGAGGCGTGGACCAGCCGTATCGGGGTCATCCTCGCGGTTGCCGGCAGCGCCGTCGGACTGGGCAATTTCCTGCGCTTTCCCGGCCTGGCCGCCAAATACGGCAGCGGCGCCTTCATGATCGCCTATTTCACCTCGCTGCTGGTGCTCGGCCTCTCGATCTGCTGGGCCGAGTGGACGCTGGGGCGCTACGCCGGGCAGAAGGGTTTTCATTCCAGCCCGGGGATCTTCCATACGCTGATCCGCCATCCCCTGGGGAAATACGCCGGCGTGCTGGGCGTGATCATCCCGGTGCTCATCTACATGTACTACGTCTATATCGAGGCCTGGGTGGCCGGTTATGCGTATTACTTCCTGTTCACCGACAAGCTGAATCTGGGCGGCGATGTGGCCGCCTACAAGAACTTCTGGATCAATTACATCGGGGGCAATGAAAACGGTTTTCTGCTCTCCGACGGCGGCCAGGTGATCTGGTTCCTGCTGACGGTTTTCGTGGTGAACTTCATCGTCATTTTTCGCGGCCTGGCCAGGGGCATCGAATTGTTCTGCCGCTGGGCGATGCCGGCGCTTATCGTGCTGGCGCTGGTCGTACTGGTGCGCGTGCTGACCCTGGGCACACCCAACCCCGACCTGCCGGAGCAGAGCCTGATCAACGGCCTCGGCTACATGTGGAACCCGGGGCATGTGGGCGAGCAGCTGCTGAATCCGGAACTCTGGCTGGCCGCCGCCGGGCAGATCTTCTTCTCGCTGTCCGTGGGCTTTGGCATCATCATCACCTATTCCAGCTACCTGACGGAGAAGGACGACGTGGTGCTGAGCGGACTGACGGCGTCCTCGGCGAATGAATTCTGCGAAGTGGCGCTGGGCGGAATGATCACCGTGCCGGCGGCGTTCGTGTTCCTGGGCGCGGCGGGGATCGCGGGGCAGGGCACCTTCGGACTGGGCTTCCAGGTGCTGCCGCTGGTGTTTTCCCAGATGCCGGTCGGCTGGCTGTTCGGCGGCATGTTCTTCTTTCTGCTGTTCCTGGCGGCGATCACCAGTTCACTGTCCATGCTCCAGCCCGGCATCGCCTTCCTGGAGGAGGGGCTGGGCCTGACCCGCAAGCAGGCCGTCGCCCTGCTAGGCCTGCTGACGTCGATCGGCTGCCTGTTCGTGGTGTATTTCAGCAAGGACATCAAGGCGCTCGATACCATCGATTTCTGGGTGGGCACCGTCTGTATCTATCTGATGGCCACGTTCATCATCGTCTATTTCGGCTGGGTCATGGGCATCGAACGCGGCTGGAAGGAAGCGCACAAGGGCGCCGAGCTCCGCATACCGACGATCTTCAAATACATCATGCGTTACCTTTCCCCCTTGTACCTGATCACCATCTTTGCGTTGTTCGTGCTCTTCAACGTGTTCGGCTGGGATCCCCACACGGGCGCCTTCACGCCCACGAGCTATGTCAGCGACCTGGTGGGCGCACACCCCAACGATGTGGCCCGAATGAGTGTCGCCCTGATCGCCGTGATCATCATATTCTTCATGATACTCATCGCGCAGGCGGGCAAGCGCTGGGACGGTCAGGTCGCTGACCAGGCAAAGGGGGGTGGTTCATGACCACGGGCGGCTGGATCACCATGATCCTTTCCGTGGGCTTTGTCGTCACGATGTTCAGCTGGAGCATGGGCAAGGTGCTCTTTGGCAAGGAACCCTCCGAGAAGCTGCATAGCCTGGACGGCATCGACACCCATGACACCAATGGGGAAGGGGACGGAAACTGAACGCCTTCCGGAGCACTTCCTGACAGCGGCGGTCAACACCCGCCGGCCTTGAAGTCAGGCCAGGGCATCTCGAAACATATCAAGCGACATCTCCCGGAGAACCGGGGGAGGACAGTGCATTTCCCGGAATAAGAGGCACCCCATGCGTCATACACCCGACTTCTTCTTCGAGCGATACCCCGTTTATTGGCTGGTCGCTGCATTATCCCTGCTGCTGACGGGCTGCATGCAACCGGCGGCCACCCCCGAGAAGCCGTTCGTCCGGCCGGTTTCGGCGACGCAGACCTGGTCCTACCACCGGGATATCAAACCCATCCTGGCGGAAAAGTGCATCGCCTGCCATGCCTGCTATGACTCCCCCTGCCAGTTGAACCTGACCTCCAGCGAAGGGCTGCTGCGGGGTGCGGATAAAAAGGCGGTTTACGACAGCGCGCGGCTGACCGCGGCGGCGCCCACGCGGCTGTACATCGATGCCACGACCCCCGCGCAATGGCGTGACAAGGGGTTTTATTCGGTGTTCAACGAGCAGGGCAGCCGCCTCAAGGACAATCTCGAGTATTCACTGCTCTACAAGATGATCACGCTGGGGAAGGAGCATCCTCTGGCGCCCGACGCACCGGTTCCGGAACACATCGTGCTCGGCCTGCAGCGCAAGAATCAATGTCCGCTCCCCTCCGAATTCCAGGATTACGCACGCAGGAAACCACAGCAGGGGATGCCGCTCGCCATCACCGGGTTGAGCGAGCGCGAGTACGCGACCCTGCGGCAATGGATCCGGGAAGGGGCGGTCATCGATGAACAGCCTGCCGTACCCACGGCGGAGGAGCAGCAGCGGATCGATGAATGGGAACGCTTTTTCAACCGCACCCCGTTGAGAAACCGGCTGGTCTCCCGCTATCTGTATGAACATTTTTTCCTGGCGCATTTCTACTTCGAGGGGCTGGAGAGGCGGAATTTCTTCGAACTGGTGCGCTCCAGCACTCCGCCTGGAATACCCGTCCACGTCATTCCGACGCGACGGCCCAATGATGACCCCGGGCAGCCCTTTTATTACCGGCTGCGCCCGATACAGGGCACGATCGTCGAGAAGACCCATATCACCTATGCCCTGAGTCCGGCGAGAATGCGCCGGCTGAAGGCACTGTTTCTCGCGCCGCAGTGGGATATCGCGCAGCTGCCCGACTATTCACGCGCCAACGCCCTCAATCCTTTCAGGACCTTCGCCGCCATACCGGCCCGGGGACGCTACCAGTTCCTGCTCGACACGGCTCAATACACCGTCATGACCTTCATCCGCGGTCCGGTGTGCCGTGGCCAGGTCGCCACTGACGTCATCGATGATCAGTTCTATGTCCTGTTCCAGGACCCGGACGCCGATCTGTCCGTAACCGATCCGGACTATCTGGCCAGGGTGACGCCTGACCTGGCGCTGACCGGCAAGTCGGGCGGGGCGCTTGACACGGTCCTGGACTGGCTGGAACACAAGCACGCTCGGAATGAATACATCCGCCTCCGGGGCAAGTATTACCGGAAGTATCAACCCAATGGCCCTGATCTGACGGATATCTGGGACGGCGATGGCACGAATACCAATGCAGCACTGACCGTTTTTCGGAATTTCGATAACGCCATGGTGGTCAAGGGATTCGTCGGGGCCGTGTCGAAAACCCTCTGGGTGATGGACTACCCGATGCTCGAACAGACCTACTATTCACTGGTCGTGAATTTCGATGTGTTCGGCTCCGCGGGCCATCAGGCCGAAACCCGGCTGTATTTCGACCTGATCCGCAGCAGCGCAGAAAATAATTTTCTGCATTTCATGCCACCCGGTGTTCGGGCGGCAATGCGCGATTCCTGGTACCAGGGAACCCTGGCGCAGCTGAAGATCCACGCCACCTATGAAATCGTCAATGACGATCTGCCGGTCCGGATTTCCTATCGGACGACGGATCCGAAGAAAGAGTTCGTCAGCCTCATCACCCGACGCCTGAAATCGCTGGCCGGTCCGGAAGACGTACTGAACCGCTGTACACGGTCACCCTGTTACCTGAAAGGAGCAAGTGTGGCGGAACGGCAGGTAGACGCGGCGCTGCAAACCCTGACCTCGAAACCGGCATCGGACGAGGCCATGCACTTCGTCGATTTCATGCCGGATCTCGCCTTTCTGCATATTTCAACCGGCAACCCGTCGGAGGACCTGGCGTATACCCTGATCCGCAACAAGTCCCATATGAACGTGGCATTTATGCTGGCGGAAGAAAAACGGCGGAAGCCGGGCAAGGATACACTTACCGCGTATCATGGCCTGCTGGGCAGTTATCCCAATTTCCTGTTCAACGTCCCCCTGCACGAAATCGATGCCTTTGTCCGGGCCCTGCATGCGGCGCATACACGCGAACAGTTCCTCGCCGTGGTCAACACCTATGGTATCTCCCGAACCAATCCGCGGGTCTGGGAAAACTTTCACTGGTTCGTCGACTACCAGCGCCGGCATCGGCCGATACAGGCGGGGGTATACGATCTGAACCGTTACAAGAAAGTGAATGACCTCATGTCCGATCAAAACGGGTAGCGGATTGAACTAAATAAGTATAAATATATACAATAAGTTATGTTATATACTTGATTTTACTTATCAGCAATCCCCTGGGGAATCTGAACAGCCTGAATGCGCGCTGCATTGCGCTGTCGAGCGACGAGGACTGCCGATCAGGGCTCATTCTCGAACGGGGTATTGTTAAACCCGGAGAAATTTCCGTCAGTGATGGTCAACACCACGCCGCCACCGAAGGTGACGATTTTTGAAAGCTGATTATCTGTCTGATATATCCACTGATCGCCGTTGCGGGATGTCGGCTCGCCGCAGCTTTTCAATACCGTCGCCTGGGTATCGCCAGTGGAAACCAGGTTGTCATTGCATTGCATTGAATCCGCATTTGCGGACGTCGCTGCAGTCAGCCACAGTGTAACGGCGCCAGCCATCCAGAGCTTTGAGGAGTTCATCTGCGGTCTCCATTCGATTCGATTTCTCAATGCCAAGTGTAGCAAAACGAACCGACATTCGATTCGATTTCTCAATGCCAAGTGTAGCAAAACGAACCGATATATCGCCTGACGCAACCCGGATCAGGTGTCGCTTTCCTGCCGGGCGGAACGCCTGAGGCCCTGTAACATAGTTCGTGTAATGTATATTATGTTAAATAAGAAATCTGATTGATATGCCGGTACCAGGGCGTGGCCACCCTGGTGGCAGCAATCAAATATACAAGGTGATATCGGCGCCCTTCGCCGTGGTGAGATACGTAGCGGCACCGGCCCACTCCGAGACCTCCGGGATGAAGTCCTCTTTCTTCCAGCCGAACAGATCAACGGTCATCTGGCAGGCGACCAGTTTGACTTCTGCTTCAATACACAGGTCGCGCAGTTCCGGGATGGAGGCGACACCGTGGTTTTTTACCGTCATCTTCATCAGGGATGTCGCCAGATCCTCAAAACCGGGAACGCCGGCCATGAGCAGATTGGGCATGTTCCACTCGATGCCCTGAAACCATTTCGGCCCGAATGGCATCTTCATGGGCATGGCCGGATTGCCCAGTGGACTGATATTGGGGTTGAGGTCTTTCTTCAACAGAGCGAGACCATAGAATGTAAAAAACAGCGAGGCATCCCAACCCATTGCGGCCGCCGTCGAGCCGAGGATAAATGGCGGGTAGGCCCAGTCCAGCGTGCCTTTGGTCACCATGATGGACAGTCTCGGGGGCCCGCCTGCCTCCTGTTCCCGCATCTTTTCATCAAAGCGCCGGTCAAACCACGCCTTCAACTCATCCGCCGACATTTCTGCAAGGGATTTCCCCGAAACATCATTCATCGCAACCATGGGTATAGCCTCCTGCACCACTTCATGAACCGGCCGTGCTGTTGCAGGCCGGCCATTAGTCACGCTTCCCTGACGGGAGTGGCTAAATCGGTCCTATGAGTTTGGCTTCCAGTTTCAACGAGCTGATGTTCTTCAACACATCCTGTGACGAAAAAATATCCTTGTTGTATTTTGCCAGCACAAGATGGCTGCGCAACGGGCAAAATTCCACTTTTATGATCCCATTAATGTTTTCCAATGCGGAGACCACCTCATTCTGCCGCTCCTGTTCAAGCTCATCTTTCACATGTACAACGATTTCAACGACGTTCTTCACCGGATTTGGTATGAGTTGTTCCACCTTATTCATAGCAAAGTTCCTCTGTGAGTATCTTGCTTCCTTAAGTCCGCCAGATGAATATAGTCGGTCTTCCCGCATTGTGTGACTGACGGTGCAAAACTTACACTAAATCAGCAGGTATCACCATAGTCAGCAATACGTCTGGACGAGATCACAAGCAGTCGGCCGGATCATGGGACGCGCGCCTCACCGGCGGGATTGCGAACAGCTTATATTATAGACGCCGTCGGGAAACTTTGAAGCAAGGACAATTCAGTCCATTCTGTTCTGTTCCCCATTCTTGCTGATAGAATTACCGGTTTTCCGGGATTGAACGAGATGACGATTCCAGGGCAAGGGATGGAGCGCAGTCAGCCGAGGGGATACCGCAAGGCCACGATCGCGATGATCGGGCTCCTGCTCGTGCTCTTCAGCCTCACCATGCTTCCCCCGCTGTTTGTAGGCTTGTCGTACGGGGATGGCGCCACTACCCCGTTTCTCCACACCTTTGCCCTTACGCTTTCTCTTGGTCTCATCTGCTGGTTACCGCTGCGCGGCAATTCCCTGGACCTGAGAAACCGGCAGGGCTTCATTGTCGTCGTCGCCTTGTGGATCGTGGTTTCCCTGCTCTCCGCCCTGCCATTCATGCTCGCGGTGCATCCGCACATGCACATCACCGACGCCGTATTCGAAGCCACCTCCGGCCTGACCACGACGGGTGCGACCGTACTTTCGAATTTCGATAATTTTCCCCATGCGATACTCTATTACCGTGCCCAGCTGAACTTTGTCGGCGGCATGGGCATCGTGGTGCTGGCGGTCGCAGTGCTCCCCTTGTTCGGAATCGGCGGCATGCAGCTGTACCGGGCGGAAACCCCCGGACCGATGAAGGACGAAAAACTGACCCCCCGCATACGTGAGACCGCCAAGCGTCTGTGGTACATCTATGTCGGTCTGGTCTTCGCCTGCGCGTTTGCTTACTGGGCGGCCGGCATGAATGTCTTCGACGCCGTTTGCCACAGCTTCTCCACCCTCGCGCTGGGAGGGTTTTCAACCCATAGTGACAGCATCGGTTACTTCCACAGTCCGGCCATCGAGGTGGTTGGAGGTGTTTTCTCCCTGCTGGCGGGAATCAACTTTGCGCTCTTCTTCATCGCCTGGAGACACCTCAGTCTCAGGCCCGTACTGAAAAATGCCGAGTTCCAGTTCTACATCGTGGTGCTGTGCATCATCATCGTGGTGACCTGTATCGCCCTGCACGCCACCGGCACCTTCGGATCATGGGAATCGATCTACCATGGTTTCTTCCAGGCCGCTTCCATCGTCACGGACAACGGATTGACCACCGCCGATTATCCGGCATGGCCCCCATGGATCGCGTTGCTGCTGGTGTTTGGAAGTTTCTTCGGGGGCTGCGTTGGATCGACGTGCGGCGGCATCAAGGCATTCCGGTTCCTGTTGCTGTTCCGCCAGAGCGCGCGCGAGGTTCGCCTCCTCATCCACCCATCCGCGGAATTCGCGATCAAGATCGGTGGCAAACCGACTTCTGATCGTGTGGTGGATGCGGTTTGGGGTTTTTACTTCCTGTATATTCTGAGCTACTGCATCCTGTCCCTGGGTATTGCCTCGACGGGTGTCGACCTGGTTACCGCGTTCGGTTCCGTTGCCGGTTGTCTTAACAATATGGGCGTGGGACTGGGCGGGACGGCCACCACTTTCGGGGCGCTCAGCCATACGGCGAAATGGATGTTGACCCTGTCCATGCTTCTCGGTCGTCTCGAGATCTTCCCGTTATTGTTGATATTTACGAAGGATCTCTGGAGGTAGCCGGTCCGGATTCATCATCGAACACCTTGCCCAGGCGCTCCACGCGCCGCCGGTTGACGCCGAAATCACTGTAGCCGACGCGTGAGGCCGAGCGCACCTGGATCACCCGCGCCCCGGGATCGAGTACGAACTCGACATCATCGACAAACCGGAACACCCGGCTGCGCACCTCGGCATGCAGATAGCTGCCCGTATCTTCGACCACGGTCAACCGGGGCTCCCGGGCAAGTACGGATTTCAGGCGCTTCCACGCCCGCGCGGGATCACCGGTGAAATGCAACGGCGCGGTATGATGTTCCGGATCGTCGGACTGGCTGCTGACGCAGTTGGGGCTTGCCGGGCACGGTGCCAGGACATGTGTCACGCCACTGGAAGGAAGGGTTGCGCTCATGAGCATGAGTATAACGGCCAAAGACGATGCGGGGATTTTTCCGGCGGGGAATTTATTCATATCTGAATGGCACTTAGTTAAGGCCCAAGCCCGATAAATAGCCACGGAATCACACGGAAAAACACGGAATACAGGCTCTTCCTTCCGTGTCTTCCGTGTGATTTCGTGGCCATAGGGGTGTGATTAAGCTTAACCTAGTGCTATTCATTCATATCTCCCCGCGGCCACGAGCCGTTTCTTCCAGTATAGATTCTTCAGACTACTATAGGACACGACCTCTCCTTTTGAGGGCGCGTGTATGAAGCGCCCGTTGCCCGCATAGATACCGACATGAGAGATTGAATGGAATGCGAGCCTGAAGAACAACAGGTCACCCGGCTGGATGTCGCTCAATGCGACCGGTTGCGCATGGCGGTATTGCGAAATCGTCGAGCGCGGCACCCGTATGCCTGCCTTTCGATAGGAATAATAGATCAACCCACTGCAATCGAAGCCGCGCGATGTCGCTCCGCCATAGCGGTAAGGCGCGCCGAGCTGCGAAACCGCGGCATCCAGCGCGGGCTGATGCGCCGCGTACGGTGGAGTGGATTCCGGAGGCGCGGAGGCGCAACCGGTCAGGCCTGTCAGCAGCAATAAGGCCAGCCTCAGGTAATTGCGTCGTGAACAGTACAGTGTGCTCTGCATCGATTATCGTTGCGGGGTTGCCCGATCCCCGGCGTATCAGGACTCAGGTGTGCGCAATCACCTTGTCGGTAAACAGATAATCCTGCAGCTCCCTGTCGAAGGCCGGGTCGCGGCGGCGAATCCACTCCAGCACCATCGAGGCGTGTTCCTTCTCCTCGTCGCGGTTATGGGCGAGGATGGCCTTCAACTCCGGATCCTGGCAGGCGTTGACGCGCTGGTTGTACCAATCGACCGCCTCAAGCTCCTCCATCAGCGAGGTGATGGCGCGATGCATGTCGCGGGTTTCCGGTGTCAGTTCATCGATCGGTTCGTGGTAGCCTTCATTTGCCATCTTCTGTCAACTCCTTGAGTTCGCTGAGAAACGCGGATTACCGGGTCGTATCGCCCGCATGAAGATAACAGCAGCCCGGGTCGATGTCACCTCTCCATGAGGCGATCATTCCTGCCAAATGATGGAAAAACCGGACGGGGGATGCAGAGGGGGCAGCGGCCCAACCATTTCAGGTGACTCGTCATGATTTTCACAATTGACCTATGTCAAGAAAACCGGAAAAAATCTCTTGACTGCATTTTTTTAGGAGATAAAGGGGTGTTGATAGCGTCATTTTATTGCCTATACTAACGAGTACGTTAGCCGGCTGCGTTGGCCGGGCAACGGTACATGAGCGTTTATTTCAGAGGAGGATGGAATGAGGAAATTGACGAAGCTTGTTGCCGCCACGGTCGTTGCCGGCGCCGCTACCCTGGGTGTCAGCACTGCCAATGCGTGGTGGGGTGGTAATGATTATTGGGGTGGTCCCTGGGGTGGTGGTCCCTGGTATGGCGGCTATCCCGGCTATGGTTGGGGCGGCTATCCCGGTTATGGCTGGGGCGGCTATCCCGGTTACGGCTGGGGCGGCTATCCCGGTTACGGCTATGGCGGCTATCCCGGCTATGGCTGGGGCGGCTATCCCGGCTATGGCTGGGGCGGTTACGGTTATCCCTATGCCGCGCCGGTGGCACCAGCAGTGGCGCCTGCGGCACCTGCCACTACCAGTACCGCCAAGTAAATTCGTTGCAACACGGGGGTCCCCGCGGTTCACGAACCGCGAGAACCCCGAAAAAGAGCGCGCCCTCCGGACGCGCTTTTTTTTGCCTGCGATGCACAGGGAGGTGCAAGTGCCGCGGGAGGCAGGATGCCGTGAGCGGCAGCGCGGGAGCAATGCGTTGGCCTAATTGTCGTCCCTAATAGGGTTTCGCCGCCGGATAGTCGCGAAACGGCCCTGCCCCGCTAACTGGCGGCGCCTGCAGGGAAGGAGGATGCGGCAGGTCGTTCGCGGCGGGCATCTTGTCAGCCCGGTACGCCGCCAGGCCTCTGGATAGCCGGTCGGCCTCGCCCGGCTGGGTCCATACGGCAAGGGAAACGAGTGCTTCCTGAATCTTGGCCGCCTGCTTGAAATCACCGGTGGCGGCATAAGCAAGCGCCAGGGCTTCACGGTACGGGGGAACGGCTTGCTGGTCGGTGAGCTGCCGCGCCAGCCGAAGCGCCTGCGGCGGATCTCCTATCCCCTTCTCCTTGCTGGTGGCGAGCAGGCTGATCAGGCGCAGAGTGAACAACGGTTGTTCCGGGGACTGCTGCATGGCCTCCTCGAGCGCGGCCTTGATCTGCCCCGTGGAGGCGCCGGTTTTATCGAGGGTATCGAGATAAAACAGGCGGGCCGGAACATTGCGCGGATCGTCCGCAAGCGCGGCGGCGTAATGGCGCTCCGCTGCGGTGAAATCACCCTGGCGCCAGTAATGGTTCGCCAGGAAGAAATGGGCACCCCCGTGTTCCGGATCGAGATCGAGCACCCGCCGGTAATTCGCCACGGCCTTGCCGGAATCGCCTGCCTCGTCATAGAGCACGCCCAGCAGGAACACGCCCAGGGTGTTGTCAGGCTGGATGGCCAGCGCCTGCTGGAGCGCCTGACGGGCCTCGTCTTTCCGGCCCGTCAGGTACAGGACGCGGGCATAGCTGACGCGGGCGAAGGCATTGTTCGGCTCCGCTTTCAGCCCCTTCGCAAAGGCGGTGGCCGCCGCCTCGTAGTCGTGGTCGTCCTGGATGGCCTTCATGGCGCGAATGAAATCACGGACGGCGCTGTTTCTCATGGCCTTCAGTTTTTCGACCAGCGGATCCTTCACGGCGGGCAGACGGTCACCGCGCTGCGCCAGATGTTCTTTGGCTTCCGCGTCGCGTTTCACTGCGTGCAGTGCCTGTGCGAGGGGATAATGAATTCTCGTGGCCGCGGGATCGAGATTAAGGGCCTTGCTGAAGTCATCGATTGCGCTTGCGTAGTTGCGCCGCAGCAGTGCGATCTGTCCCAGACCGAACAGTGCGGGCGCCTCCAGCCCCGGCGTATCGACCACTTGCCGGTATGCCGCACGGGCCTTGTCCATGTCGTCGAGATCGAACCAGACATCGGCCATGCGTAATGTGAGGGGGGGATAATCGGGTTTCAATGACCGCGCGTGCTCGTAGCGCGACAGGGCGAGTTTGGTCTGACCGGTCTGGTCCGCGAGCCAGGCGTCATAATAGGCCCAGCTGAAGTTTTCGGGTTCGAGGCGCATGGCATTCTGGAAACACAGCTCCGCCGACTGGCGCAGAAAACTCTCCTGGTACAATCCGCCCATCTCGCCGTAGGCGCTGGCCAGTTTCGCGGTGGACACCTCGGGATTCAACAGGAGAACGCTGACGGCATGGCGTACTTCGTCCAGTCCGGAACGGATGTCGGCCGGCTGTCCGTCGAGATTGGGTACGGGTACGGGCAGGAGCTTGCCGGCCCAGGCCCCGGAGAGGGTGGAGACATTGTCATCGGCGTGCACCACGGTCCCGGGCATCAGCACAGCGCCAGCAGCACCAGCACGAGGCGAAACCCGTTCAAGTCCACGGACGGCATCATTGTGCGGCCGGCTGGATGATCGTCAGCATGGTGTCGACCCGTGTGACCGGAACGTTCTGCACCTGACCATTCGGCCAGGTCACCTGCAGGCTGTCCACCTTGCTGCCCTCCCCCAGCCCGAAGGTCACGGGAAGCTCGACCTGGGACAGGTAGCTGCGCGTCGGCATCACGAAACGCCGTTGCGTTACCCCGCCCGAGGTCAATGTCAACATGGCGCCGATGGCGCTGCGATTCACCGTGCGCCCTTCCAGCTTGACACGCAGCCAGTGATGTCCGAGTTTCTGGTCATTGCGAAACAGCACGGCACGCCGGCCGTTCTGCAGCACGGCGATGTCCAGATCGCCATCGCCGTCGATATCCGCGTAGGCCGCACCACGCCCCACCAGTGGCATGGCCAGATCGCCGGTGTTTTTTGCCAGGATAAACCGGTTGCGGCAGGCGTCACCGCAATTCCAGAACAGCTGCGGCCGCTGGGCGTAGGTCTGGCTGGGCTGCACGACATTGATATCACCCTCGAGATGTCCGTTGGCCTGAAAGAGATCGAGACGGCCGTCGAGGTCGTAGTCGAAGAAAAACAGGCCGAAGGTCAGCGCCAGGCGCGAGGCCGGGCCGAAGCCCTCGAGGATGGCCTCGTCGGCAAAGGGCGCATGGCCGTCCTCGGTGACGAACAGGGAACTCATCTCATTGGCGAAATTGCCCATGCCGACACCCAGGTCCTTGTTGTTGCGGTAATAGGCCGCATCGATACCCATGGCGCCGGTGGCCTTGCCGTTACGATCGTAGGCGATGCCTTCCAGCGCGCCGATCTCTTCGAAATGGCCGTTGCCGAGATTGTGATAGAGGAAGTTCCTGACGGTGTCATTGGAGACAAACAGGTCGATCCAGCCATCGTGGTCGTAATCCACCGGAGCGACGGCCAGGGCCTTGCCTTCCGGCATGCCGCTCGACGGATCGGTGACGGTAATGCCGGCCGCCGTCGACACGTCGGTGAACCGGCCGTTGCCATCGTTACGGTACAGGCGGTTGTTGGCGCCGGTGAAGTGATTGGGTGCGCCGAAGGCGCGCCCCAGACCGGTCAGCTGGAAATCGATTTCCAGATCGATCTTGCGTGACCAGAGGACGTAGTTGCCCACAAAGAGATCCAGGTCCCCGTCGTTGTCGTAGTCGATGAAGGCCGCGGCCGTGCTCCAGTCGGTATCAAGGCCGGCGACGCCGGCCTTCCCGGTGACATCGACAAACCGGCCATGATCGTTCCTGAGCAGGATGTTCTTGCCCAGGGTCGTGATGTACAGGTCGGTCCAGCCATCGTTGTCGTAATCACCGACCGCCGCGCCCATCCCGAAGCAGGTGATTTTCAGGCCCGCCTCCGCCGTCACGTCGCTGAAGTGGTCATGCCCGTCATTGCGGTATAGCGCCAGCGTGGGCGCGGGTTTCCGCTCTTCGCCCGGCCACCACCTGGAATTCACCAGCAGCAGATCCTGGTCACCGTCGTTGTCATAGTCGATGAAGGCCACACCGCTGCCGATCGTCTCCGGCATGAGCTTCTCGCCGGTGCTGCCGTTGACATGGACGAAATTGATGCCCGCTTCACGGGTGATATCGGTAAACGTGACCGGTGGCGGTGTATGTTGCGGCGGCCCGGCATCGATGACCGGTCCCGTGACAACGGCCTCCTTGACCACCGCCGGCCCGGTGCTTTGCCTGGTGAAGTACCAGATGCCCGTACCCGCCAGGGCGAGCGCTACGATGACAACAAGCGAACGGTAGAAGGCCTTGCGTATGAGCGCCTCACGCTGTTCGAGGTTCAACGACTGTTTGTCTTTATCCATGGTCTAATGTGTTTTGCTGATGAAATTTCGTGACTGCGGCTGTTTTACGGTATCGCTCCGCGAGCGGTTCAGGTCATAGATGGCGATCGCATCGGCGGCATGATTGGCGGCCGGGTTGGTCGTGCGCTGCCTGGTGACCGCCTGCTCGATGGCGTGGTCATCCGGCCGGTATTTCTCGTGCAGGCGGCGCTGCTGCTCCGCCTTTTCGGTGTCGCCGAGCTCAGTATAGACCTGCGCAAGATTATAATGGGCGCTCAGATTCTCGGGGTCGATTGCCAGCGTCTTCAGGAACCAGTCGCGGGATTGTTCCAGCAGGTCATGACGGGGCGCCCGCTGCGACTCTCCCCGCTCCTGCCGCGCACGTTCGAACAGCGTACGCCCCAGCATGTTAAGGACGCGGATGTCATAGGAAAAGTCGAATCCCCGCTCGCGGGCCGACTGGAAGCGGGTTTTGACAATATTGTGGAGTGAGTCGATGGCATCGTCCAGGTGGCCATTTTCCCGGTCAATGAGCGCGCTGAACCAGGTGATGGTCCAGGGTGGCGCCGAGGGTTCCTCACTGCTGGCGCGGCGCAGGGCACGGCCGGCCTCTTCCAGCTGGCCTTCGTTGAAATAGACACGGGCCAGATTGAGCGGGCCGTTGGCATCCTGCAGCGACTCGACCTGCTTGAAGGCCTGTTCTGCCTGGCGCAGCTCGCCCTTGGTGCCACCGCCGCCCTCCAGCAACAGGCCGATGCCATAGTCGTTCCAGCGCCTGGCGGGTTTCACCGCGACAGGGTGCGCGGCGATATCGTCCGTCTCCCCCGCCACCGGCAGGACGATGGTGTCCGTGGCCATGGTGGTTATGGGCAGGTCGTTGCGTGTAAAGGCGTCACCCTGCACATAGCGCATGTAGGTGGTATCGAACTTGCGGTAATTAAGACTGGCCTCGATCCGCACCGGCCCCCGGACATCCGCCGGCACCTGCAGGAGATAGTGCACGACCGACGCCGCACCCGGTGGGATCTGGTGGTTGTAGAGCGGGACGAAGATGTCCTGGGCGTTGCGCCGGTCAATGCGGTTACCGTTCTTGTCGAGGACATAGGCGTTGACAAAATAGGACCAGGGGTCGACCTCTCCGGTGTCATCGCGGCTGCCGCTGCGGCCAATGACGCGACCGTTGGCCGTCACGGTCACATCCACCCACAGCTCATTGGAATCCGACGTGCCCTGCGTGAGCTGGTGGCCGACACCGGTGGTGGACAGCACGATTTCGACCAGGTAGCGCCTGCCGGGCACCAGTTCGGGCAGCTCCGGGCGCAGCGGAGCATGCAGGCGGCCTTCGATCGTACCGTCTTCCTTGATGCCGAAGATATCGAGGCGGGTGACATCATGCAGCCGCTTCTGCTCGGCCGCCATGACCTCCTCCGGCAGATTGAGCAGGTGCGCGATACCGGTATTGGCGCCGGGAAACTGGTGCAGATGAACACTGCGTTTGCCGCTGTTGTCGAAGTCACGCGCGGCGGGGTCGTCGGAGGCCTGCAGCGGCATGTGACAATGGCTGCAGCGGTCGATCGCATGCTTGGGATAATTGAAGCTGTTGATGCTGTGTCCTGAAACGCCGCTGAAGAGAAAGCTGTCGTAATGGTCCTGGCCGCGCAGCCAGCGATAGTCATTCAGCGCCTTCGGAAGACTCACCTTGTGGCACAGCGAACAGAACTCTGCGCTGCTGTGAAACGGCTTCAGCAGGGTCTTCTTGTGAAATTCCGGCTTGGCCCTGATCAGCTGATGGTTGATGGCCCTGAGCAGCGGGGATTTGCTGTAGGCGAAAGGATAGGACGGTGGATCGACGATGGTGTAGGCGCCGTTGCCGCGCACGCTGTTCACCCGGGTGATGGCATGACAGGTCGCGCAGGTGATCCCGGCCTTCGCCGTCGGGTCGTTGTCCATGTCGTAGGCCGGGTCGTCGAAGCGCCCGCTGAACAGGGGTACCGGGTCGTGGCAGGCCGCGCAAAATCGCGATGCCCGCATGCTGCCGTCACGCTTGTACACCACCTCGCGGGTTTCCTTTACGCTGAACTTGTAGGGTGGATTGGTGAAGGAGCTGAAGTGGTGCATGCTGTGCTCGTGGCTGGCGGCGATATCGGCGTGGCATTCCTTGCATTCCTCGTCCGTCATCAGGTGACCGGGGGGTATCGTCTCGCCCCCCTTGATGACCGCCAGGGAGGGCGGGAATGGCGTCATGCGCGCCGGCCCCTCCCAGATCCGGGTGCCGACGTGCGCCAGGATCATCACCGCGGCAAAACCCGCCGCGACGAATGACCAGCGCACGGCACCCCGCCAGCGTATGGGCGGACCGGCAAGGCGATGCAGCACGAACAGCCAGGCAACCGCGAACGGGCTGATGACGTGGATCCAGTAACTGATGCGCCGGACAAGGGGATCGTTGACCTCCAGAAAGCCGAAACGCGTCAGCAACAGCCCCGACAGCAAGACCAGCACGAGCCCGGTCAGCAGCGCGAGGCCGGCCCTGATGGCATAGCGGTTGGGGCGCGACCAGGCACGGCGCATGTGCCCGATGGCGAAGATGATCACCGGCACCGTCAGCAGCAGACCCAGCACCAGGTGGACGAGAAACATCATCAGGTAGAAATAGTCCTGATAGATCTTGTCGCTGGTCTGCTCGAGGATGGTGACGGCGCTGAGATACACCGAATTGACCACCAGCAGCGAGAACAGCAGGAAGACGATGCCAAGCAGCCGCCCGAGACGCGCATTGATCACCGGTTTGTCGGGCCTCGTACCCGAACCTGCTGATGCCATCTAACTCACCCTAACGAAGGTTTCATCACTCTGATCTGCCGCTCGCCCGGCCGATGAGGCACGCTGGTAACCTACCACCGGCTGGCGCCAATCCGACTGGATCCGCCTGGATCTGCCTGGAGAAATCGCGCGGCGATATCCTCGCCGGGGGGCAGTATCGCAATTATTGCTTCCCCGTGGGTATGACACTGGTCAACTGAGCTGGATTCTGTTTGCCCTGCCGCCAGCCGGAATATCGCAGGGTGCGGTATTGCCGGCAATACTGTATATAATTACAGTTACCGGGGCGTCCCGTTCCGCGGGTGTGCCACTGCCGATCCCTGACCACGGAAACCATTCTCATGCCGTTTTGCACCCCCCCCTGCAGCGAGGAATCCCCGGACTTCAACCGCTGTTGCCCGGTGATCTGGCCGCGCGCCATCCTGCTGGTGGACATGAACGCCTTCTTCGCCTCCATCGAACAGCGCGACCGTCCCGAATGGCGCGGCCGCCCCATGGCGTGACCAATGGGAAAGTGGGACATGTATCATCACCAGTTCCTACGAGGCCCGCGCCCATGGCATTAAAACGGGCATGCGCGTGAAAGAGGCGTTGCGGCTCTGCCCAGGCTTCATACAAGTGGCGGCGCGGCCGCAACGTTATGTCGTCGTGTCCACCGCCATCATGGATGCCCTCAACGCCGTAACGCCCGACATCGAAGTGTTCTCGGTGGACGAGGCGTTTCTCGACGTGACGCATTGCCAGGCGCTTTGGGGACGCCCGAGGGCATCGCCGAGCGCACGCGCCGGGTGTACCAGGCCCGGGCTGCCGTGCTCGGTGGGCTCAGCGGCGACAAGTCCACGGCGAAATATGCCTCCGACCTTCAAAAGCCGAACGGCCTCACAATCATCCCTCCCTGGGAGTCGGCCGCGCGCCTGCGGGATGTACCGGTCACGGAGCTGTGCGGCATTGCCGGGGGCATCGGCGGATTTCTGGCGGAACACGGGGTGCGGACCTGCGGGGACATGAAGCGGTTGCCCATCAGCGTGCTGGCGCGCCGCTTCGGCAATCCGGGCCGGCGCATCTGGTACATGTGTCAGGGCGCGGGACCCCGAGCAGTGTGCAGCGCGAGGTGCCGGCGCCCAAATCCCTCGGCCATGGCAAGGTGGTGCCGCCGGACACCCGCGATCCGGAGGTGCTGCTGACCTACCTGCTGCACATGAGCGAAAAGGTCGGTGCGCGCCTGCAGCGCCGCCGGCTGCGGGCGGCGACCTTTTTCATCGGCCTGCGCACGGCCGGAGGCTGGGTGGGCGGCAAGCGGCGCTGCGCCCTGCCCACCGATGACGGCCGGCGGATCATGGCGCTGTGCCGGGTCGTGCTGCGGGAAAACTGGGCCGGCCAGGGCGTGCACCAGGTGCAGGTGACGGCGCTGCGACCCGGTCGAGGCCGGCAGCCAGCGGGAACTGTTCGACGCGCTGGACGAGGCGCGGGGTGAGGTCAATGCCGTGATGGACGAAGTCAACCGCCGCTACGGCGAGTTCACCCTCGCCCCGGCGCGACTGCTGCGGCGCTCGAGCATGCCCAATGTGATCGCCCCGGCCTGGAAGCCCCACGGGCACCGGCAGACGATTCTAGCCTGATGTGCGGCGGTGTCTATTACTCCGTGAACGACCGGGACGTGCGGGTGTATTTTCCGAACCCCGGCGCCATGCTGCCGGTGCGGGACCCGTTGCGGCGGCACCGAACTGCTGGTGTGGGGACGCCGCCACGATCAGACCGGTGAACTGCCCCTGCGGCTGGGCGCGGCTGGACAGCATCTACAGCGGGCGCTGGGACCGGTGGTTCCCCGTGCCGGTCAAGCTGCGGCTCAAAAGTTTCATGGAAAAGGACTTTGAGGGGCACAGCCACTGGTATGACCTGACCCGGGGGAATGGATCCAGGGCCTGGTCGCGCGTTGCCGGTATGAACGCCGCGTCTATGTCGTCACGGTCGATCCGGAACTGCCCGATGCCGTGCACGAGCGATGGCCAAGAATCATCAGCGGATAACCCGGATATCCGGCCTTGGCGGGAAATCGGCAGGTGGAGCCGCCCCCGGTTCTGCACCACATCATGGCGTGGACAGGGCGACTCTGAAGGGATGGCTGAACCTGCCGAAACAATACCTAGAATCCGCCTACAAACCGGGAGATACCACCATGATGACTTGCGGATTATCACATAGTACTTGATGACACGGAGGCCCATGCACTCGAGGAAGCGATGCAGCACCTGATCGAGGAATGCAACACGCACCGGCGCCGGAACGGGGTCGCATCACCCTGGGACACCCAGAAACTGGCTGCCCTGACGATTCTCGACAAGCTGCACGGGGATGTGCGCTGCAACAACTGGTACGAATCATTCGAAGACTGACCGATGTAAACACCACACGACCCCGATCCGTCGCCGCCTTCCGACAAGTGAGCGGCGGCGGCATTCATGTCACCGAGCGACGGCCCTTAACGGGCCGTCG
>CAVQCA010000111.1:0-16634 GCA_963710815.1 uncultured Gammaproteobacteria bacterium
GAATACGGACCCCTAAGGTCTGCAAAGGCATCAACGCCGCTATCCGGCCCAAACTACCCCGCCACCGGACACGCGTCAACTTGAGCGGTGTTGACGGTGCCCTCCCGGAACTCTGTTTCTGCACGCCAAGCGTCCACGCTACCGGCGGCGGTTATTCCAACTCGGACAACAGTCTGTCGATCATCCCCTGCGCCTGGGAGAGGTACCCCCCGCCGAACAGATTGAGGTGATTCAGGACGTGGTAGAGATTGTAGAGCGTCTTGCGCACCGCATATCCCTCGTCGAGCGGCCAGGCTTCACGGTAGGCGGCATAGAACGCCCGACCGAAGCCGCCGAACAGCTCCGTCATGGCGAGATCCGTCTCTCGGTCACCGAAATAGACGGCCGGATCGAAGATCACCGGCTCACCATCGCGCGTGTACGCGTAATTACCGGACCAGAGATCACCGTGCAGCAGGGAGGCGGTCGGCTGGTGCCCGGCAAACAGTTGCGGCAACGCATCGAGCAGGCGCTCGCCCCGCGCGCGCAGGCGCCCGCCATACCCGTGGCGTTCGGCGAGATCGAGCTGGAAGCGCAGGCGATGCTCGCGCCAGAACACCGGCCAATCCGGTTCCGGCATGTTGATCTGCGGCGTGGAACCGATGGTATTGTCCCGCTCCCAGCCGAAGTATTCCTGAGTGACCTGGTGCATCGCGGCCAGACCGCGGCCGAGCGCCGCCGGGTCGCCGCTGCCACCGAGCGCGAGATCCTCCAGCACCAGCCAGGCGGACTGTGCGTCGGCGCCATAGCACAGGGGTTCCGGCACGCGCAGGCTGTAGCTGTCCCGCAGCTCGCGCAAACCCCGCGCCTCGGCCGCGAACATGTCCGCGTGCGCGGCATCGTTGAGCTTGACGAAGTAGGTCTGCCCGCCGTGGTTGATGCGCATGGCCCGGTTGATACAGCCACCGCCCACCTCGCCCAGCGGCGTCACCGCACCCTGTTCCCCGGTGACCTCCACCAAGCCGTCGCCGATTGCTCCCCATAGTGACATGCGTGATAGTAATGGCACTTGCTTAAGACCTAACCCCTATAAATAGCCACGGAATCACACGAAAGAAACAATCATTGTTCGTGATTATTCCGTGTGTTTTCCGTGTGCTTCCGTGGCCAACGTGGGCTTGCATCGACGATTCCCCTTAAGCAAGTGCCATTCATGCGTAATATCTCTTGCCTGGTACTCGGTCATCCCGGCCTCGGGTAACTACAAAGAAATAATCTCACCGCAGAGACGAAAAGAACAGAAAGTGTTTAATTGTTTTCGTAAAAGAATTTCTCTGTGCCCTTTGCGTCTCTGCGGTGAACATGCCGTGCGGGAACGGACACGCGCTAGCGCGGACCAAGGCTCAGACGATCGTGCAGCGGGCTGGTGCGGGGAAAGTGCGCTCGCAGAAACTCCATCTGGTCGGCCAGCACCCGACGACCCTGAAGATAGATGTACTCGGCATGGGTCGGGACAAACGGCACGGCCAGCAGCTGCATGGCGGCCTGCTCCGGCGTGCGGCCGGCCTTGTGGTTGTTGCAGCGCCGGCAGGCTGTAACGACGTTGTTCCAGGTGTCCTCGCCGCCCTGGATGATCGGTGTCACATGATCGCGCGACAGATCCCCGTGACGAAAGGTCTCGCCGCAGTACAGGCACAGGTGAGAATCGCGCCGGAACAGCGCCGGGTTGTTGAGCGGCGGGACATAGCATTCCCGCAGGCGGCTGAGGGCGTGGTTCCTGCCATAGGTCGCGATGATGGAATTGACTTCGATGATGCTCTGCAGGCCGGTGCGGGCATTGATTCCGCCATGGACACGGTACAACAGGGTGCCGCAGGTGTAGGCCACCTGTTCCAGGTGGTACAGACGCACGGCATCCTGGTAGCCGATCCATTCGAGCGGCATGCCGGAAACGTCCGTCCGCAGAACCTGATGATTCAACTCAAACATAGCCAGACCCAGGGTGCCAGGCAGTGGCCGGGCGCCATGGGCAGCAGGCCACGCTGCATCAGTTATTTAACAGAATTGCCGGAAAAAGGCTACCCTGAAACGATGACCGTCGGCGCGGCACGCATTGATTTTCCCCGGCACGTGAACCGGCATGTCGTCGTGCCGGTACCTGGCCAGGAAGAGTATACCGATATCAATCACTATCCCCGTTAACAACAAGCCTGCCGGGGCCTCTGGAATATCAAACCGAGCTTCCGCCGCTACCCGGACGGTGAGCACACCTGCCAGCGCCGGGTTGACGAGACCTTCAATGAAGGCCGCTCCTGCAAGGTATCCGACCTGTGTGCACCGCACCCCACTGTAACCGGTCATTCAAGTCCGGCCGTCAATCCGCCGGGCTTCGGATTACATGATTTTCGCCCTCTACGCGCCGGAATTACACCTTTACAGACGGCGAGGTGAGCATTTCCAGGTCCTGATGGGCATTTTTGCATTTTCCCATCGATCTGATCAGATGGCGTATTATTCCTCACGCTGTGAAAGAACGTTGTTGTAGCTGGTGTAGCGTAACGAATAAACTACTCATTAGAGAGTGCAAGTCGCGCCTATTTATTTTTGTCGTAATCTCTTCAGCCGGCTTTGTCCACACCCAGGGTTCGGGTTTCTCATCTTAATACTCTTGAAAGAAAAGCTAGACTCAATCCAGCCCTGTGAAACAGGCGGGCAGATTCGGTCGGTGTTTGTTCAGCAAGGAATCCGTTCAATGAAAAAAATCGCACTCATTCTTTCAGTGGCAATGGCAATGTCCGCATCGCTGGCACAGGCCGAAAGCGTCATGAAACCCTTTAACGAAAAAGGCTATGGCACCGTCTCTGGCCGCATTCAGTACCTTGGCATGTACCGCAATTACGAAAACGTAAAAAATGGCAATGCCTCCACATTGGGGGGGATCCTGGGCTACATCACCCCGACATGGGCCGGGCTTGACGCGGGCCTGGCTTACAACTATGCAGGCAACCTGTACGATGGAGGAAACTCCAGCCTCGTGGCCAACGACAATATCGATGTTCTCAACGAAGCCTGGGTGCGATTCACCGCCACGGCCGCCGGCCTTGCCGACACTACGTTCACAGTGGGTCGCAAGATCAGCAATGGTGAAGTATTCCGCGCCGATGACTACCGACAGAAGGCGCGCTCCATTCAGGCGATCCAGATCGAAACCCGGGATATCCCCAACACCACCCTCGTCATTGGGCATGCCGACAAACTCAGCAACTGGATCGACTCGGGCACCCGATGGGAATTTAATGATTTGGGCAATGTTTTTGGCGTGGGATACCACACCGACGGCATTACCTGGGGCGAAGGGGTCTATACCGGCATCGACAAGCTGGACGTGGCGCTATTCAATGCCTATGCGTGGGATGTCAGTAATCTGCTTGGTACCCGTGTGAAATACCATGCGTCCGACACCACCTCGTACATCTTCTACTACCGTCACGAAAACGATGTAGGCAAGGCCGCAAGCCAGAACACCAATGCCTATGGCATTTCCCTGGAGCAGAAAATGAGCGGTGTGACCGTTGAACCGGGCTATTTCGGTGTTCGCGGCGACAACCTCCGCTTCCAGGAGACCACCACCGGCATCAATCATCCGCTGGGGGTCTCCATGATGATCTACCCCTCGATGTTTGCCGGCGGCGCCGACACCGCCTATCTCAAGGTCTCGACAAAAATCCACCAGACCGTGCTCTATGCCCTCTACAACTATACCTGGCAGGACAAGCCGGCATATAACTACGACGGACAGGAGCTGGACCTCGTCGTCAAGCAGTCACTGATCGATAATCTTTCCGTTGCCTTCAAGTTCGGCGTTGGATATCGCGATGCAAAAAATGGCGGGAACAACACCACCGCCACAGACACACGGTTATTCCTGACCTACGTGTTCTGATGACCAGAACCCCGGTGTGGCGGGCAAGAGTCATCTGTCCTGTATCACCATCGTCTGCAGCGCCGCATAACCCGAGATGAAGTGTGTGACCACGGGACGCTCGCCGCCGTCTTGTAATGCGAGGATGCGATCCTGGACGTCGCGATCGGCCACCGTTACCCGGCCGTGCTGACGCAGGTGCTCGGCCCAGGTTTCGGTAACGAAATGTTCGACGAAGCGTTCGGGGTGTTCCATATCGCGAAAGACCTGCCAGTACACCGCGCCGTCGCGCAATCGAACGCGGCGCAGTGAGCGCATCGCCTTGAGAAAGCGTCTGACATTTTCGGTGGGTATTCGGTACTCCACGGTGACCAGCACCGGCCCGGCGTCGAGCTCCGGCTTGCCTGCCGGCACCGGCATGGGCCAGTCGGCGGAGGGTGTCAGGTCCACCGCGTCGTGCCGCCGATGCGAAAACGACGGCTGCCAACGATACCGATCACCAGGCATACCGCCGCCGCGGCAAGCGCCCACGGGATACCGAGTCGTTCGGCGACCTGGCCCCAACCCACCGAGCCGGCGCTCATGCCGCCCATCAACACCACCCAGTACATGGCGAGACCCCGTCCCCGTACCCAGGGAGGTAACGCCGTCTGCGCCGCCACCTGCAGGGACGACAGTATCGCCACCCAGCTGGCGCCCGCCATCAGCAGGGCAAGCGCCGCGACCCAGACATTCGGAACCGCCGCCAGCAGACCACCAGCCAGGGCGTATCCGATGGTGGCGCAGGCCACCAGTCGATCCCTGGAAACAAGCACGTGGACACGCGGCATGAGCAGCGCACCGACGACCGCGCCGATGCCGATGCAGCCGAGCAGTACGCCGTAGAGACTCGCCCCGCCCTGCAGTTCCTGGCTTACGAGAATCGGGAGCAGCGCCCATACCGCGCTCGCAAAAGGGAAAAAGGCGAGCGCCCGTAACAGCACCCGCTGCAGCAGCGGTGCGTGCCGGGCATAGCGGAATCCGCTTTTCAGACCCCCGACCAGTCGCTCCGCGGGCATCCCCACAACGGCTGGCAGGCGCTTCCAGCGCAGCAGCGCGACGATGACCGCCAGGAACGAGAGTGCATTGATCAGGAACACCATGCCGGTGCCGGCCATCACGACGATCACTCCTGCAAGCGCCGGTCCCACCGCGCGCGATATGTTCATGGATAACGAGATCAGGGCAACCGCCGGTTGCAGTTCCTGGCGGGGCACCCACTCCTGCACCGACGCCGACCACGCGGGCGTCATGAACGCCGCGCCGCAACCGATGAGAAAGGTCATGGCCAGCAGCCACCACGGTGTGGTGAAACCGGCGAAGGTGCTTGCGGCGAGAAGCCCGGCGAATGCCAGCATCCACACCTGCGCCACGATCAGCTGCATGCGACGGTCGATAATGTCGGCGAGCGCACCGGCCGGAAGCGCCAGGAGGAACATCGGAAGCGACTGGGCCGCCTGCACCAGGGCCACCTTGACGGGTGAATGGGTCAGCTCGGTCATAAGCCAGCCGGCGCCCATGGTCTGCATCCAGCTGCCGATACTGGAGACCAGGGCGGCGATCCACAGGCTGCGAAATACCGGGCGGCGCAGCGGCTCCCAGGCAGAGACCGGTGCGGCATTGGCTTGCATTCCGGTGTATCGATGCATTCCCGTGCCATACCCTCCATCAGGGAGAATTCGACTCACACTATATCCACACCGTTAGCTGCTTGCAGCAAATGCAACAGGGCTGTACGCAATATTTTGACAGCGCCTCAGAACTGGTAAACACTCCACACCGTGGAACCCGACAACGGCAGCTTCGATGCGGCGATCCTTGCCCACGACAAGGCGATCGCGGCCTGTGGCCTCGACATCTGGGTAGGCGCTGAACCGACCTTCACCAATCGCTGGTCGGAGTCGCCCGAATGGCTCACCGACGCCCTGGGCGAAACCAAGCAGACCTACGCCTGTCACATCATTGAACGCCTGCGCGACGGCTGTCCCGGCTCGATGATATTGCGCACCCTGGGACGCCAGTATGCCGGAGAAGCGCGGTCCCGCTGGAGCCTGGGCCTGTACCAGCGACGTGACGCACGCGCGCTGGCCGACGGGCTGCCTGCCGACCCCCTGGGGACACCGTGTCCCTGCGATGAGGAGCGCCTGACCGCATTCTGGCAGTCTCTGACCGCTGCGCTCGACCGGGATGGCTGGACCGCGACGGGTTTTCGAATCGACGGGGAGACGGGGCTGCGTATACTGTTCCGTTGCGACGGCCGGCAGCCGGCGACCGACCCGGCAACGGATCCCCGTCTCGGCCGTGCCTCGCTGCACACCCGGGCCATCCCTCCGAGCGGCATTGTGGACGATCTCGCCGCCGAGGGGTTGTATCTGGTCACCCTCGGCTGCGCACCCACGGGACCCGGGGACAGCCGACAACCCTGCATTGAACTGCCGGGATTCTCACAGGTCGCGACATTTATGGCCTTTGTGCAGCGTCTCGCACAGGCGGCGCGTGAAACGGGTCTCAGTGATCTGGTATGGCGCGGGTTTTCTCCACCGGTGGACGAGACCGTGGCCTGGACCACGCTGACGCCCGACCCGGCGGTGGTGGAAGTCAATCGAAGCCCCCGCCGCCAGCGCCGTTGAGTTCCTGGCCATGAGCCGCAAGTTATTCGCCGTGGCGGAGGCCGGGGGCCTCGCGCCCTACCGGCTGCAGTACAACGGCAAGATTTCGGAAAGCGGCGGCGGCGGACAATTCACGCTCGGCGGCCCCAGTCCGGCACGCAGCCCGTTTTTCCTCGCGCCCCGACTCATGGAACGCCTGGTCGTGTATCTCAATCACCACCCGTCACTCTCCTACTGGTTCGCTCCCATTTATATCGGTAGTTTCAGTCAATCGCCGCGTGCCGATGAAAATGTGCTCGAGTCGCTCAGTGAGCTGCAGGTGGCGTTGCGGCAGCTTGCCGCAACGGCGGCGCCGGAGCCGGAGTTCATCTGGCGCAGTCTGAGTCCATTCCTGGTCGACACCTCGGGCAACTCCCACCGCAGCGAAGTAAATATCGAAAAACTCTGGAATCCCTACCTGCCGGGTCGCGGCTGTCTTGGCCTGGTCGAATTCCGCGCCTTTCGCATGGCGGTGGATGCGGAAACCGCGGCAGCCATCGCCACGATGCTGCGGGCTCTGGCAGCGATGCTGGGCCGGCAGACCGAAAATCCGCCGCTGGTCGAATGGGGCAGCCGGCTGCACGACCGTTTTGCGCTGCCGTTTTACCTGCGGCAGGATCTGCGCGCGGTATTCGGCGACCTCGAGGCCGCCAGACTGGGCCTGGGCGCACCCATCACCGAGCGCCTGACTGCCGATGACTGGCGTCATATCGGGCATGCCAAGTTTGCTGGCTGCCGGCTCGGTGTGGACCAGGCCATCGAATTCTGGCCGCTGCTGGGTGATGCCGCCACGCAGCAAGGCGGCTCCCGCCTGGTTGACGCCAGCACCACGCGCCTGCAACTCACCCTGCGGCCTTGCGGCGATCAGGATCCCGGTCTCGACGACTGGCAACTGCTGGCCGGCCGATACCGGGTCCCGTTGCGCCGGGAACTGGACGAATCCGGCACCGTGTTCATCATGGGGCTGCGCTATCGCGCCTTTGTGCCCTGGACAGGTCTGCATCCGGGCATCGGCGCACAGGGGCCAATTGAGCTTACCCTGCTGCCGCCCGGTGCGAAGCGCGGGCTGCGCGTGACCCTGCACGACTGGCAGCCGCAGGGGAATGCCTATGACGGTCTGCCCGACTCACTCGAGGAGGCGCAACGGCGGATACGTGAGCGCTTCGTGGTGGAAGAGATCGCGCCAAACGAGGCGCCCGATGCCCTCATGCCACCGGCAGGGGCCTTGAGTGATTACTGTTTAGACCTGCGACGCATCTGAGAAGCATGTGATCCGCCGGACTGCCATCGCCATCGCTGCCCTGCTGGCGGGTTTCATCATCGTCTGGTTGATGGTGCTGGCCACGGGTGTCACCCTCCGTATCGATGCCCTCCGTGATCCGATAGAAACCGAGGCATCCCGTGCACTCGGTCGGGAAATCCACGTCGATGGTACGATTGAAGTGAGACCCACACTCGGCCCCACTGTCGTGGTGCATGGCTTGCGAGTCGGGAACCCTGACGGGTGGCATGGCACCGACCTCATGCAGGCTGATCGGGTGGAAGCAAGGCTCGGACTCGTTGCCTTGCTGAGGGGCAGGCCCTGCATCACGCGACTCCTGATTCAGGACGTCAGCATCAATCTGCAAACCCGCGGAGATGGTTCAGGGAACTGGCGCCATGCCGATGACCGGGCAGTCACAGGTTACGCGCCCAAAAAACCAGTAAGCGGGGAGTTGGCGATATGGCAGCAGGAACTGAAGGGTCTGTTCCTGCGCCATATCGTGTTGTCCTACCGGGACGACAGAACAGATTGGCATTCTCAGCTCAAACTCGATGAAATCAGCGGCAGCGCCAGGCCAGGCCAGGCCCTTGACCTGCTGATCCGTGGACGTCTTCGGCAGGAACCCTATGTTGCACACCTGACAGGTGGAAACCTGACGGAACTGCTGTCATCCACCGGGAACTGGCCGCTGCAGGCCACGGTGAACATGGCGGGTGCAAGCCTGGTGCTGAACGGCAAGATGGACGCGGCGCGTCCGGCACAGGGATCTGCACTGGATTTCGAGCTGCATGGCGCCCATCTGCCCGTCATTGGAGAATCCACGATGCAGGGGCGGCTGGCGTTTTCGGATTCCGGCCTGGATTTCACCATCAGGGAAGCCAGGTTCGGGCAATCCGCGCTGCAAGGCCGGATATCCACGCGCTTCGATGCAGCGCGGCCACACATTACCGCGGAGCTGCAGGCATCGACACTCGATGCGGCGCTCCTGTCCGTCACCTGGCCATCGAATGAGGGAAACAAGTCACCCTCCCCTCACCCGACCGATGGATCAGCGGCGAGGACTTCGGCGGGGGTGCCTGAATGGCTGGGGGCAATCGATCTCGATACCGTGATCACAGTCCAGGAGTTCGTTCACACCCCGATCGATATTCGTAATACCAGCCTGAAGTTGTCAATGCGGGACGGGCGACTGAGCGCCCCGCTGGTTGCACTCATTGCCGGTGCGCCTTTCCACGGTGAACTGACGACAAACAAACAGGATGACCGTCAAGCGCTTGAACTGAAGCTGATCGCCACGAATGCCGACGCAGGAAAGCTTCTTGGGAACCTGACGGGAATCGAAGGCATCCGTGGCGTAATCAAACACATCGGGTTCCATGCGGCCACCCGCGCGATCGGCACAACGGATCTCATGAACGGATTTGATATCGGGCTGAATGTCACCGGCGCGCGACTCTCATATGGGAATGTTGACGGCGGACTGCCCGTCGATCTCACGCTGGACGATCTGGCGCTGACGATCCCCGGGGGTAAGAAAATGTCGGTGACCGCGCACGGAACCCTGCTCAATCATCCCTATGCCGCCGAATTCACCGGAGGCGCCCTGCAAGAGCTCCTGAAGCAGGAAGAATGGCCTGTCGATCTGTCCGCCACCGGGAGCGGCGCGGCACTTGGCATCACTGGCTCGATCTCCGGCGCGCGTGGTAATAAACAAGCCCGGCTGAATCTTCACCTCGCCGGTGAACGCCTTGGCGAGCTCGCCGACTGGTTCGGGGTATCACCCTGCTCGAAGGTGTCCTATACGGCCCGTGGTCAACTGATCATTTCCGCAAATATCGGACGCCTGCAGTTTCTCAGGGCACGGCTGGGGGGAACCCTGCTCAATGGTGACCTGGACTGGTCCACGGATGAGCGTATTCCCCTGCTTCACGCGGTGATGCACTTCGATTCGCTGTACCCCGCGGATCTTGAGGGGATAACCCCGCTGGTCAAAACCGGCAAAGGCGATGCCGTAAAAAATGGTATCGTCATCGACATGCCCGTCCTCCCGAGAGAAATCAGGATAAGAAATACAGACATCAAGCTTGCCATGGACCATATCCTCATCAAACCGGTGGAGCTCACGGATGTTTCACTCTCCAGTCAGATCCGCGGGGGAAAATTGATGCGTTCCCCCTTTCATGCCCAAATCGGAACCACCAGTTTTCAGGGATATCTCGACCCGTCGGGTGCGGCAACTGACGTGGTATTTAAATTCGAGAATAATGACAAGGATTCAGGAAACAGGCTGAATAGCCTGTTCAGCACCGCGGTGCGCTGGGCGGGGAGCGCCGCGATTGTCCCCCTGCAATGGCTATTGAAACAGGAGTTGTCCGCCAGAGCTGTGGATGATTGCCGCGACACCAGCCGCCGTTCGCCGGACCACACGGAACAGCGGCCCGCCAGGCCTGCTGCTTCCACGCCGGACCCGCACTGAGGGCACCCGGGATGCAGCCGTGCAGTTGCCTGCCTGCCTGGCGGACACCCGCTACTCACTTTACCTGGCAAGCCGGAGAAAACCGCGGCGGTTATGTCATCCTTGAATGAAAACAGGCGGTTGTATTTTTCCGCTGCCCTGCTCCTGGTACTCGTGTATTTATTTGCGGGTTTCTACCCGTTTCATTTGCAAACTCCGTCTAACAAAGAACAGGTCAATGGCGCTGAAACAGCGCCGAATCGGGGTATACAGTTCCGTTCGCCAGGTATTGCCTATACGGAGAAGGCACCCTCGTGGTTGAAGGACACGATATCAACATCCCGCATTGATGTTTCCCTGAAAATTCGCACCGCCGGCCGGGAGCAGTACGGGCCCGCGCGCATCTTCACGATTTCATCAGATCGTTCCCGCCGGAATCTTACCATTGGCCAGTGGGGATCCAATCTCAGCGTACGCATACGGACTCCTTATACAAGCGCCAACGGAACACCCGCATATACATTAAAAGATGTTTTTGCCAGCCCGGAATGGCATCAGATCGATATTCACGTCACTTCCGGATACCTCGAGATTCGGGTCGATGGGGATACCACCCTGATTGCCGGAATACCGCACCGGCCGTTTAAAACCTGGGACCCCGAATATCGGGTTGCCATGGGCAATGAACTATCCGGCGATCAGCCGTGGCTGGGAACTATCAGCAAGGCCGTCGTTCGTGTCGGCAACAGATCGTTCGACTATCTGGCCCCAGGTGCACTGCGTATTCCGGAGCGGTTCACTGTAGGGAACAGTCACCCTGGAAAATTCGTCCCCTTCGTCGACGATCAATACAATCGGGTTACCTTGCGGGACTGGATAATCAATCTGGCCGGTTTCGCCCCGTTTGGCTGGCTGGTGGTCAGATGGCGCCGGCCGCGTCCAGGCATAATCCTGGCAATAACTCTCTCGGCCGGCGTCAGTATGACGATCGAGGCTGGACAGCTGTGGGTTTTTTCCGATCGTTTTCCGTCAACCGAGGACATCATAATGAATATTCTCGGTGCGGCGCTGGGTGCCTGGTTCGCCAGGCGTTCAACGCAAGCGATAGACCGCACCACCGGTCATCGCCGGCGACCGGCTAACGGCATAGACCTCTGATATGAGGTTCCACGACGAATCAACCTGATGGCGTCACTGCATACGGTACAGGCGGAACCGGCTTCCTGACAGCTGTGCGTGCTGGATGTACAGGGTTTCCCGTTGAAGCGGCGATGGTGAATGGTGCGGCGGGAAAGGAAACGCCTGAGTCCTGCGGCATACGCATTTACGCAGCTGATACTGAAAGAAGCAGCACGGCTTACGCGTTAATATGTCTGCTTTGCGCCGTTTTGGTAACTCCTGAATGGCCCAAGATTACGCCCGATCAGGCGAATATTCCGAGATAGGAACACGCGCCAACTGACAAGGATACTGCTCATATGAAACCCGCTGCTCGCGCCGCATTGGTGTTCATGGTGTTCTTTGGAACCTACGCGCTGACCTGGCTGCTGATTCTGCTGCTGCCATTGGGAAGTCTCGACTGGTATGGAGGCGTCATCGCTCTCATCGCCGCTATCGCGGTCGCGAGATATACGCGGGTCCATTACTCCGGCGCGGGATGGTGTGCGGGACGACAGTTACGGTCGGTTAGTCTTCCGACACCTGAATTCCCACTGTGTAATCGAGTGTGCTGCTCGCCCCTTTCCCACTAAAAATTCCGCTTACCGGCATGGTGTCGCGCGAATGCGCCGCCGCCGCGATGGTCACATGCGTGTCGGCCACTGCCTCCCCATGAGTGGGATCGAATCCGCGCCAGCCAGCACCGGGCAGATACACTTCCGGCCAGGCATGCAGATGACGTCTATCGCTGCGGAGGTCACCCTTCTGATAACCGCTGGCGAAGCGTGCGGCTATCCCCTCTGCCCTACAGCAGTCGACGAACAACACGGCCAGATCTCGACATGCCCCGCGGCGGCTCTGCAGGGTAAAAGCCGGGGTTTGTGGTGCGCCCGTATCACGATGTATATGGGTAACCTCGGCGAACAGATGGCGGTTCAGGTGATCGAGAAAACTCAGCGTATCGCGGCTGACTGCCAGGCTGAGTTCGGCGGCGAAGGAGGTGACTGCATCGTCGCATTCGATGCGCTCCAGGTAGGCCCGTGCACAGAGAGCGTCGTGCTCATGGGCGATGGGCAAAACCGCCGCCTCCGGCGCCAGGATGTAATCGAAGGCGTTGCGTCGCAAGGTTTTGACCTGCATGGTCACCTCGATATCGAAATAGTCCGTTTCCTCCCCGAACCAGACCTGGGTCACCCGGTTTCCCTCGAGATCGAGATATTCATTGCGTCCCAGCGGCATCGGGGTGATGCCGAGCTGATGATCGATGACTCGCTGCGCGCCATCGTCGCGGGGGTGGAAACGCAGCTGCTGCGGGCTTAACCGCACGGGATGAGAATAGCTGTAGTGGGTATGATGTCGGATTGTGAAGTGCATCTGTGAAAGCCTCAGCAGTAATTTTCCCTGGCTTCAGGTGCGGCCAGCCCGGCTGACCCTGTGTTTGTTGACGGCTGATCGTACTGCGGCATTGGCTAACCCTGGATGCGCTCCACATGCACGGTCTGTGCTGTCGGATAGACCGCGGGTCCGAACTGATTGTAGACGGCAACATCCGCGGCATCGCGGCCATAACCGACTGCCACATATCCGCCCCTTAGCTCGGCCTGCGTCGCGTCGAAGGTATACCAGCGACCACCCACGTAGGCCTCGAACCAGGCGTGCAGATCCATTGGCTCCAATCGGTAGAGGTAGCCCACCACCATCCGCGCGGGAATGCTGAGACTACGACACAGCGCGATCCCGAGGTGCGCCAGGTCCCGGCAGACACCGACCTGTCTGGAGTTGACTTCCGCCGCTGAAACGGGAATCTCACTGCTGCCAGGGCGAAAACTGATGCTATTGCGCAGCCAGCTGACGATTGCCGCGACCTGGTCGTAGCCAGGCTGCTGGCCGGCCGTGATTTCGCTCGCCATTTGATGAAAGCGGTCCGACTCACAGTAACGACTGGGCAACAGGTAACTGAGCACATCGTCGGGCACATTCTGGACTTCTATAAACGGCGCTCCGAACGCCTGGTCAACATAGTCCGCAGTCATTACTTCAGCACTGGTGTATACCCCGAAGGCGCCTGTGGGAGCGATGAGGCGTTGACAGAGGTTGCCGTAGTGATCCGTGAATTCGAACACGGGTACGCTTGGCTCCAGCCGGTATTCCTCGCGCGCCACCCATTGCTGGGCACCACTGCGGGGCCGCAACATCAGCACAAAGGGAACAGGCTCTGTGATATCAAATGAAAAATCGCAGCTTGTGCGTAGCCACATGAGCCGAATCATCCGTTAGGGTGCAGGAAGCATAACCCACCCATTTAGCAAGAATCCACCTGGCAATTGACCATCACGGGCTTGCATCCAGGAATGAATCACCGGATCCACCTGCACTTCGCGCTGAAATGACTTACTGGTGCGCCCGTTGCTTGATTTTCATACTCTTCCGACATCCCCGGAAGCATGCGGTATGTCACCTCCGGGTCGATAGTGCGCGTTGAATGGCTGTTAATACAAGTCATCACTAAACGGCGGCAGTCGGGCAAGGGAACTCCTTTTATACACTGGCGGAGACAGCCTGAGTCCTCGATACGGTCAGCGTCTCGTTATCCAGACATCCTTCAATCCCAGCTTGTCCCTGGCGGTGCCAGCGTAGGCACGGGCGGCCTCCGCCGTCGCATAACCCGTGATCTGGACACGCCAGTATTGTTGGCCTTTGATGGTGACTAGCTGCTGCTCCGTTTTAATATCCCTGGACCAGGCTTTTTCCGCAAAGCGGTCCGCATCGGCTTTTCGGGGTGATGAAACCAGATTGATCACCCAGGGACCACCCGTACCCACGGTGCCAGCGGGGTGTTTTTGGGCCACAGATGTGTGGTTTGCACTGAGTGCGGCGGTACTGGCCGCGGTAGGCAAGACATTGCCGGCGCCCGTTTTCACTGCCGCTGTACTATTGGCGCGGGGGTGGACGACTGAGCAAGATTCGCATTCCCGGTTTTTTGCCCGGCGGCGGGGGGAGGGAGTTTCTCAATGATCCTGCAACGGCTCGTCCATTGCCGTCTGTTCTCGAGCGGTCGACGAGGTGAGGTAGTTGATGGAATCGGTCAGCATCGCCACGCGATTATTCAAGTCCGTGACCTGCTTTTCCAGCGTTACGATCGCCCGTCGATTGGCAGCATCGGTTTGCCCGATTTCCGCCATACGGGGCCCATGTAAAAGTGTTGCTCCCGGCCCCGGCTGCGATACGATCCGCCAGCCGATGATGACCGTCGTGATAAGCACGACCAGCCCCGACAGAAACCACAGATTGCTCTCCTCCAGGTCGAGAAGCCGTTTCATGCCAGACCTGGAACCGCGTTGTTCTTGATACCTCCTACCTTCCAGTGGCGTGGCATGGGCATGCAGCATTTGCTCCCTTTGCATGCGAGCGTCCATCATTTTTCCCTTGATCCGTTCCACGATAATTCCCCCCTTCTGAAGACAACGGCGCCTGCTTAAACCTGGACCCTGATAAGTTGCCACGAAGACAAACGGAAGACACTGTTTATGTAGGTATATTGCCCGTGATTTTTCCGTGGCCGATTGCACAATTATATAGACGATATCGTTATGTATGCCCGGTCCCCTGTGAATATATTTGCACCCTTTATTTATAGCTTACCAAAACATAATACTCAGACGTGAAGTACGTGGAGGCGCAGATGCCCGAACAGAGGTTGTCCATGATGCACTCTCCCTTGCTGAACAGGGTTTTATAATAAAAATCGCCGCGCAGCGGTGCTCCTGCTGTGGCGGAGCCACGGAAGCGCCCCCACTTACATTAAATAACGTCTCGATGTATCAGGCGCGTAACCATTACGACCTTAACAAGAGATGTGTTTGGTAGATTATTTGATTATTAGCCAAGCCTAAACTCCCGACTTTGGCCATAAAACGTCCTTCCTATAAATCCTGCGAACTTCTGGAACAGCAGCAAATGGTGGCATTGGTGATGATTATTTGTGTTTCAGGTAACTCCTGGTATTGCTAATATTAATTTGCATTGGGCCGTTTTTTTGAAAACGGCGCTTCTGAACGGATTCGAGGGCAAAAATATCAACAGCATCTGGACTCGCAATATTTCCTGGCGCTGGCCGGCCGGAATTTCGGGCGTGTTAATTCTGATGACGGTTGTGCTTTGGCTGCTGGGTCTGCAGTCGCCGCTACCGAGATTCCGATTGGATTCCTCACATAAAGGCCGAATCGTACCGATTGAATGGCCATGGTGGCGCAAGGCTGCCGACATGTTGCACGGTCGTCATTATCTGATGCTGACGTTCGATGACGGGCCGGCGGATCCTACTACCAATATGCGTATCCTGCGCATCCTTCACAAGCATCACGCTCACGCAGTCTTCTTCGCTATTTGCCGGCGCGCCGATCTGCCAGGCGGATCCTCGGTGCTGCAGGCGATCATCGCGGAAGGGCACGTTGTAGGCAATCACAGTTATACACATCCCCACCTCACCAAGCTGACGCCGGGGCAGCTCCACCAGGAGGTCGCTAACTGCAAACGGCGACTGGAGCAAATCACAGGTCATCAGGTGCATTGGTTCCGACCGCCGTTTGGCGAGACTTCTAATTTAGTGCAGGCGGAACTGGAACGAGACGGGATGAAGCAGGTTATGTGGTTAATGAACTCCCAGGACTCATGGCAAAGAAAGCCGGAGCAGATCGAACATTGGTCCACGACTGATGTCAGCGATGGCGGGATCCTGCTGATGCATTCCAAGTCCACGACAGCTGATGCGCTTGATCAGACCATGACGCATCTGGAACTAATGGGGTACCGGTTCGTGCTGGCGGAAGATTAGGCTATGCGCGGAGTCGCCACATACTCTTCGGTGGTTATAAGGAAGTATGTAGGTCCTTCTCTCTGTAGATCATCATCAGTTGCGCGGGGTCCGGAAAACTGAAGCAGAGAAAGACCTGGAATCCCTGAAGTCATTGGCTCAATCCGATGACCTGCAAGAACAGGCTTGGGCGGTCTTGTCCCTTTGTGATCATCGCTTCGAAGTGAAGGACAAAGGCAAGGGGCGGTATCCGTATGTCCTGCAGGATGCCCTCCGCAACGGACAAGACCAAAGAGCGCTGGCCGAATCATCCGCTCTGGGAGGTTCTTCTGCAGGCCGACTGGGGCGTGGATGGT
>CAVQCA010000112.1:0-28992 GCA_963710815.1 uncultured Gammaproteobacteria bacterium
GTGGTCGGAGGTTCAAATCCTCTCGCCCCGACCAACATGACTTGCATCATGTTCGGCGAATGATCCCGGGTTGTTTCAATCCGGGTACGGGTTGCGCCCCGCTTTGTTTCTGGATATGACGTTTTTATGTTAATACTTTGATCCTATTGGTCCTCCCTGTTTCGCTGTATGTCGGCATGGCCGCCATGAAGCCCTGATGGATGACACATGAAGAAACCGCAGGGAATTTTCCCGCTGACGCCAGGCGGATGGTATCGTCCTGATCAGGACAGGATGATATCCAAAGTTAATACCATCCTACCGATAAAACCTTTACGTGCACTGATGGCTTTGCGTCGGCATGTGTCAACCTGGAATCCTTCAGCAATCAAATGCCTGGTGAAAACAGGAGTTACCAATGAATTGCATGGGAGTCATTTGAGATGCGTCACATAACCCTCGTCGCGGCGCTGGCAATATTAGTCTTCAACGCACAGGCCGAGGCGCAAGGATTTGGATTTCATGACGTCATCGCCAGGGCGAAGAATCTGGCACAGCAGTCATACCATGCGCCCGACCCGATTCCCAGGTTCATGCAGGATCTGAGCTATGAGCAATACCAGGGGATACGATTCAAACCTGACCAAAGCCTCTGGCACGCCAGCCATTCACGTTTCCAGGTCATGCTGTTGTCACCGGGGCTCTATTACCGGCATCCGGTAAAGCTGCACATTATCGATGCACAAGGCGTTCACGACCTGGCGTTTCGCAAGGACTATTTCACTTTCTCCGATGCGGAGGTGGAAAGACGAATTCCGCCCGACCTCGGCTATGCCGGTTTTAAGTTGACCTATCCCCTGCAGGATGCCAATGCCCAGAACCAGTTTCTGGTGTTCGCCGGGGCCAGCTATTTTCGCGGTGTCGCCAGTGATAACACCTTCGGCATCTCCGGGCGTGGAATTGCGGTGGATACCGGTCTCCCCTCCGGCGAGCAGTTCCCGTCCTTTGTCGAATTCTGGCTGATGCGCCCGGATAAGGATGCCAATACAACGGTGTTCTATGGCCTGCTCGACGGCAAGAGCATTACCGGCGCCTACCGTTTTACGGTATATCCGGGAAATCCCACAAGACTCAAGGTGGAAGCCAGGCTTTTTACCCGCGATGCCATACAACTCCTGGGCATAGCTCCGCTGACGAGCATGTTCTACTATGGCGAGAATACACCCCGCCCGCAGGGGCAGTGGCGTTCGCAGGTACACGACTCCGATGGACTGTTGGTTCACGACGGCGTCAGCGGCGAATGGCTGTGGCGCCCGCTGCTCAATCCCAGGAGTCTGGAGATGGATTACTTCCAGACGGATAATGTGCAGGGCTTTGGGCTGTTGCAGCGGCACGACAAGTTCTGGCACTACCAGGATCTCGGCGCTCACTACGAGACGCGCCCGAGCGCCTGGATAGAAACCCAGGGTGACTGGGGCAAGGGGCACGTGGTGCTGGTGCAGTTGCCGTCAGACTCCGAAACCAACGATAACATCGTGGCGTTCTGGAGTCCGGGGAACGCGGTCGTCAAAGACCAGTCTCTGAAGTATGACTACACCGTCAGCTTCGGCGATCGCACAGTGGCGAACGAGCCCGCCGGGCAGGTGTTAAATACCTTCGTTGGAAACGGTGACATGGTGGGTGGTGGCACCGTCCCGGGGGCCTACCGGCTCATCGTCGATTTCGCTGGTGGCCCGCTCGCCAAATTGCCGGCCAATGCGCCAGTCATGAGTTCCGTCACGGCGGGCGATAATGGCGAGGTGATCGAGCATTTCGTGGAATATGTACCCTCGGACCAGCTTTGGCGCCTTTCCATCCTCGCCAAACCGGCGGAAGACAAGCCGCTTTCCCTGCGAGCCTACCTCAGCAAGGATGGCCAGCCAGTTTCCGAAACCTGGAATTACCGGCTGCCGGCGGATAACACCATACTGGGCAGTGGGCGGTAGCCTTGGCGCGCACCGCCGCCGAATATGCCCTAGGCAGGGTGCTTGCCTGGTTGCGCTGGTCCGGTGTGCCGCTTGATCCTGACACGACCCGCACGGCCTTGCACATCGTGGAGCAGGCCGTAGTGGACGGGGATGCCGACCTGATCAGGCGCGTCATGGAGGCGTTGCCACAGCGCATCGCCCTGCCTGAACTGTGTCTGCCTCCGGCATCGCCGCCAATCAAGCGCATCAGTCTCGGATACGCTCCCTACCTATGATTGACTCCCATGTCGGGATGGGCGCCGGGGCCGATGCCACGCGGACCGCCGGCCGGGGCGCGCGGTGGCGTTGGGTGGCGATGCTGCGTCGCGCCGTGCTGACATTGCTGGTGCTGGCGCAGACCCTGCTGGCGAGCTATTTCATGGTATCGGTGCTGCCTTACCATGGAAGCAACGGGGTGGAGCGAGGCCTGGTGTGCCTGTTCGCGATCCTGTTTGCGTGGATTTCGGTTGGCTTCTGGATGGCAATCTTCGGCTTTGTGTTGCGCCGCTGTGGCGGTGATGTCCATTCCCTCGCGCGCCGCCACGATGCGACGCGGATGGCGGAGACTCCGCTCGCCCGTACCGCCGTCGTCATGCCCATCTATCATGAACCACTCGGTCGCACCTTTGGAGGCGTGCGGGCGATTTACCGGTCCCTGCAGGCCACCGGCCACCTGGAGCATTTCGATTTTTACGTCCTATCGGACAGCCGCGACCCCGATGTCTGGCTCGCGGAACAGGCGGCCTGGTTCCGGCTTTGCGGGGATCTGGATGCGGGGAATCACCTGTTCTATCGCCGCCGTACGGTCAACCTTCGCTACAAGAGCGGCAACATCGCCGATTTTCTGCGTCGCTGGGGCCGAAATTATGAATATATGATCGTGCTGGATGCCGACAGCGTGATGAGCGGCGAGACGCTGGTGCGGATGGTGCGACACATGCAGCTGGAACCGCAGATCGGCATCCTGCAGACGAATCCCATACTGATCAACGCCAAATCGGCCTTTGCGCGATTCCAGCAGTTCGCCAACCGCTTCTACGGGCCCCTGTTCAGCGCCGGGCTTGCCTCGGTACAACTGGGGGAGGCGGTCTACTGGGGGCATAACGCCATCCTGCGTGTCGATCCCTTTATCCGGTATTGCGGTCTGCGCGAATTGCCGGGCATCGGAATCTTCAAGGGCCCGATCATGAGCCATGACTTCGTGGAGGCGGCCTACATGGGCCGAGCCGGCTACGAAATCTGGATGGAACCTGATCTGCCGCAAAGTTATGAAGAGTCCCCGCCGACACTGGTGGATGAGTTGACCCGCGATCGACGCTGGGCCAAGGGAAATCTGCAGCATCTCTGGCTCATGTTGTTCGGCAGAAAGCTCCACCTGGCCCATCGCCTGGCCTTTCTCAATGGCATCATGTCGTATATGGCTTCACCCTTGTGGCTGGCCTTCCTGGTATTGACGAGCATCGAAACCACCCGGCTGGTACTGTGGCCGATCGATTACTTCCCCTCCGCTCACAGCCTGTTTCCCCTCTGGCCCGAGTGGCATCCGGAATGGGCGATAGGGCTGCTGGGCAGTACCGCCCTGCTGCTGTTCATACCCAAGTTCCTGGCGATACTCGATGTGGCGCTTACCCACCCGCGCAGGGATTATGGCAGCGGCGCCCGACTCACGACAGGCGTGCTGCTGGAGATCCTGGTATCGATGCTGCTTGCACCCATCCGCATGCTGACACACAGCCGCTATGTGATTGGGTCCGTGTTCAATATATCCCTGTCCTGGGCGGGCCAGAATCGTACCGATGAAACACGCTGGCCCGAAGCCATCCTCAACCAGGCTCCCGGCACCCTGATTGCCATGGCGTGGGCTGGTTTCGCGTTCTGGCTCAAGCCGATGTTCTTCATCTGGTCACTGCCCGTGGCCCTGCCGTTGATTTTTGCCGCACCGACTTCGGTCTTCCTCAGCCGGGTCAGCATCGGGCGCCGCCTGCGGCGCCTCGGGCTGCTGGTGGTTCCGGAGGAGTTGAATGATTTTCCCCTGCTTGACGATGTTGCAGACGAACGGACCCTGTCTCCGGCGCGAAACGGTTTGTCCGCATTCGAGGAAGCGGTGATCGATCCCGTACTCAATCGGGTGCACCGCGCACTGGCCCGCTTGCCGCGTAACGACAAGCGGCGCGGGCGCCTCCAGGTCTTGCGCGTGCGGTGCATGAAGGAGGGGCCTGCCGCCTTGAGCCGCCGCGAGCTCAGTCTGCTGGCCAGTGATAGCGAAACCCTGGAGGTAATGAACCGCATCGCGTGGTCGTCGGCGCCGGAATCCTACTGGGGCGGCCTGATCGAGGAACGCATCAGGCGAGAGTAGGAGCCTGGCATCATGAAGGTTTCATCCGTGATTGAATAGCCACAGTCACGGAATCCTGTAAATCACGGGTGAGGGTGTTCATTGATTAACTGGTGTCTGTCCATAAAAAAACACCAACCTGCCGAGCGGTCTGGGTATCTATTTTGACCCCGGCACGTCCGGTTCAATGCAGCAGGTCGTGCTGGGATACGACGATTCGACCCTGGATGACGATAGCGACTTTGAGGACATGCTGGTTCGCGCGGACTTTCGTCCCGCCTCGGTGGTACCGTTACCAGCCGCCGTGTGGTTGTTCGGATCCGGTTTGATTGGTCTCCTCGGTATCTTTCGGCGCAGGCAGACATGAGGAATTGAATTTAGTCAACGTTTCCGTAAATTCACCCCCGGCACCGGTCATCCGACCGGGGTATTTTTCCGGTGCGAGGGATGGCAGTATCCCACAGGCTTTTAACGTCTCCGTAAATCCACCCCCATGCGGATATCCGAAGTGGGGGTTTTTTGCCTGGAGCAATGCCGCAAGGTTTATCCTCCCCGCGATGTACCCTCCAGGCGTCTGATGCCGGGTTCCATCATGGTCGCGAACAGGTGATGCAGGACCTGTCGATGAAATTGCTTGGTATACACGCATCCCGATCGGGTAATATTCACCCTCACGAATTGACTATCCGCGGCGTACCTCGTCGCGTTCTTGCAACCACGGGCAGTGTAATTCATGGCATCACGCCGTAAGCGCGGGCGAAAGAAGTCACGCAGTAAAAAACACCAGCGGCGTATTTCCTGGTTGCCATTGCTGGCAATCGCGGTAGTCCTGCTTGCCGGCTATGTCGCTTTCCTCGATTTTCAGGTCCGTCATCAGTTTGACGGAAAGCGCTGGTCCCTGCCGGCTCGCGTCTACGCGCGTCCTCTGGAACTGTATGCCGGCTTGCCGTTGACGCCGGAAGCGCTGGACGCGGAACTGTCGGCGCTGCATTACCATCCGGTGAGTTCGCCACGACAGGCCGGGGAGATGTCCAGAAGCCGCAACGTCTTCCACCTGCTTACCCGGCCGTTCGTGTACTGGGATGGCAAGGAGAACTCGCGTGATATCCGGATTGGCTTCTCGGGTGGAACCGTCAGCAGGGTGACCGATGTCGCCAGCAACAAGGACGTCAGCCTGGTTCGCCTCGACCCGGTCCTGGTGGGCAGTTTTTACCCCTCGCAAAACGAGGACAGGGTCCTGGTGAAAATCGGGGAAGTGCCTCCCCTCCTGATCAATGCACTGATCGCGGTGGAAGACCACGGTTTTTACAGCCATCACGGGATCGCGCCCTTGTCGATTCTGCGCGCGTTGTGGGCAGACATCCGCGCCGGCGAGGTTGTTCAGGGCGGCAGCACCCTCACCCAGCAACTGGTCAAGAACTTCTATTTGAGCAACGAGCGGACCTTTACCCGCAAGATCAACGAGGCCATCATGGCATTGCTGCTCGAATGGCACTATGAAAAAAATGAAATCCTGGAAGCCTACCTGAACGAGGTATATCTCGGGCAGGACGGCAAACGGTCGGTGCATGGCTTCGGACTGGCAAGTCATTTCTATTTCGAACGTCCACTCTCCGAGCTCACCGTCGACCAGTTTGCCCTGCTGGTGGGCCTGGTCAGGGGGCCCTCCTATTACAACCCGCGTACGCACCCGGAACGCGCCCTGCGGCGTCGCAACTTCGTTCTCAGTGTCATGGAGGAACAGGGAATCATCAGTCATGCCGTCGCGGAGCAGGCGAAGTCGCGAAAACTGGGTGTGAACCGCGAGGCGAGCAGGGCCCTCAATACCTTTCCGGCCTTTCTGGATATGGTGCGCCGGCAGTTGCGCCTCAACTATCGCGAGGAGGACATTACCTCCGAGGGGTTGCGGATCTTCACCACCCTCGACCCGCAAGTCCAGTGGCAACTCGAGCAGGCGATGTCAAGACGCCTCGCCGTACTGGAGCGCAACCGCGCATTTCCGGCCGGTACGCTGGAAGGCGCGGCAGTGGTGACCTCGATCCAGGGGGGGGAGCTGCTGGCCGTGGCGGGGGGGCGGAATTCCGCGTTTTCCGGCTTCAACCGCGCCGTGGATGCAAAGCGGCAGGTCGGATCCATCATCAAGCCGGCCGTGTACCTGACCGCGCTTGAAGAGCCAAAGCGTTATACCCTGGCCACCTTGCTTGATGACGGCCCCTTGACCTACACCGCGCCTAACGGGACCACCTGGTCGCCAAACAACTATGACAAGCGTTTCCACGGCATGGTACCCCTCTACCTTGCCCTGGCGCATTCCTACAATGTGGCCACGGCGCGTCTCGGACTTGATGTCGGCATCAAGTCGGTCATCGCGACCCTCCGCCGTCTGGGTGTTGAACAGCCTCTCAAGGCCTACCCCTCGCTTTTGCTGGGGGCGGTCGAACTGTCGCCGCTGGAGGTGACCCAGATGTACCAGACCATCGCCAGTGGCGGCTTCGAGACGCCACTGCGCGCCATCCGCGCCGTGCTTGCCGCCGACGGAACCCCGCTGCAAAGCTATCCCCTGACCGTCAATGCCGCCATCAATCCTGACGTGGCCTACCTCGTGACGGCGGCGCTGCGCCATGTCGCCCGCGAGGGTACGGGACGTTCCCTCTACCAGGTGCTGCCGCAGAATATGGATATCGCCGGCAAGACCGGCACGACCGATGACATGCGCGATAGCTGGTTTGCCGGCTATACCGGGGACCGGCTGGCAGCGGTATGGGTCGGTCGGGATGACAACAAATCAACCGGGCTGAGTGGGTCCAGCGGCGCCCTGCTGGTGTGGCGTGACCTGTTTTCCCATCTGGGCGATACGGGTCCGTTGCAGTCCGGCGCCGAGGGCATTGAATATATCCGCATCGATCCGGCCACGGGCCTGCGGGCCGATCAGGGCTGTGAGAATAGCGTAGAATTGCCTTTCATTCAGGGCAGCGGACCGACCGCCGCCGCCCCGTGCGCGCACAGCGCCCTGCCACTGCAGAAACCCGTTGACTGGTTCAAGGAGCTGTTTCAGTGATTCCGATTTCGAAATCGCGTATTGCCGGACTGGTGCTGGTCGCCGTCGCGTCCGCCCCGGCCTGTACGACGGTGTCGTACACCCGTACCTCACCCCCGGTAATCGAGGAGGGAGGGCCCGCGCCCGAGCGTCCGGCGGCCAGGGGAGGGAAGGAGGGGCCGGTGGGGGTCTATGCGCCGACTGTGCCCGCGCCACGAGAGCAGCCGGCCGCCGTCGTCGCTCTGCTGGACCATGCCGAACAGCAGGCCAACACCGGTGACCTGTCGGCTGCCGCCGTGACGCTGGAACGCGCCATCCGGATCGATTCACGTAATCCCATTCTCTGGCATCATCTCGCCTCGGTGCGTCTGGCCGAGGGCGATGCCCTGCAGGCCGAGCAGCTGGCCGCCAAATCCAGCAGCCTGGCGCCAGGAAATTACGCCCTGCAGGCCAGAAACTGGGGACTGATCGCCACAGCGCGCCACAAGCGTGGCGATGCGGCCGGTGCGCTGGCGGCCGAACAGCGGCAACGGGTCTTGCAGGCGCGTTGATCCTGCCCGGGTCCGCGCAAGACTGAATGGACGATTATCATGAGTTGCTGGGATCGGCAAGCCCGCTCGCGCAACGCATACCCGGTTTCCTGCCGCGCATCGCACAGCAACAGATGGCCGCTGCGGTCGCCGCGGCAATTCTGTCGCCGGACAAGCTGATCGTCGAAGCAGGGACGGGCACGGGAAAGACCTTCGCCTACCTGCTGCCGGCACTGCATTGCGGCAGAAAAATCATCATCTCGACCGGCACGCGCCACTTGCAGGATCAGCTTTTCCGCCATGACCTGCCGGTGGTCCGCGAAGCACTGAATGCACCGGCCGCCATATCCCTGCTGAAAGGGCGCGCTAACTACCTGTGTCATCACCGGCTGGCTCTGGCAGGTGCGGAGGGACGCTTCCATTCCCCGCGGGAATTGCACCAGCTGGAACTGATCCGCGCCTGGTCGGACCGCACTCGCAGCGGCGATATCGCCGGATTGCCGGAGATACCCGAAGACTCGGGGTGGTGGCCGCGGGTGACTTCGACCGTCGACAACTGCCTCGGCCAGGAGTGCGATTTTTTTCGGGACTGCTTCGTCGTCAAGGCACGGCGCGCGGCGCTGGAGGCCGATGTCGTGGTGATCAACCATCACCTCCTGTTTGCCGACATGGTGCTCAGGGAAGAGGGATTCGGCGAACTGCTGCCCGGTGTGGACGCGATCATCATTGATGAAGCGCACCAGCTGCCCGAAGTGGCATCCGTATTTTTCGGAACCGGCGTAAGCAGTCATCAGTTGCATGACCTGGTCCGTGACATCCAGGTCGAATCCCTGCGTGAAGCGGCGGACCTGTCCGATTTGCCGGAGGACGCGCAGCGGATTGAGGGGATAGTGCGCAGGGTCCGGCTTGCCCTGGGCGCTGTCGACAGACGCGGCTCCTGGGCGGACATTGCGGACGACAACCAGGTGCAGGAACTGTTGCGGGAACTGATCACAACGCTCACCCGGCTGGCGTCCGGACTGGAGCTGGCGGCCGAGCGCGGCAAGGGACTGGACAGTTGCCGGCAGCGTACCGCCATTGTGCTTGAGCGTCTCCATTTCCTGCTGGAGGAAACCACGGGAGAATTCATCCACTGGTTTGAAACCCAGCGACAGTCATTTCGGCTGAACCTGACGCCACTGAATGTGGCCCCCGCCTTCACCCGGGCTTTGGAAAGCCTGCCACGCGCCTGGGTATTTACCTCGGCGACACTGGCGGTGGGATCCGGCTTCAGCCATTTCGCCTCACGGCTGGGTCTGGATGGGGCGCGTACGCTGCAGCTGAAGAGTCCGTTTGACTATGAACGCAATGCCTTGCTGTATCTGCCCGAGACGCTGCCGGATCCCGCCGACCCCCGTTTTACCGCGGCCGTGGTCGCCTGCGCGCGTGAGGTGCTTGCCGCCAGTGAGGGCCGCGCGTTCCTGCTGTTCACCAGCCATACGGCTTTGAAGGAGGCGGCGGCCCTGCTTGAGGGAACCATGGATTACCCTTTGCTGGTGCAGGGCAGCGCGCCGCGCACCGAACTGCTTGCGCGGTTCCGTCATCTCGGTAACGCTGTACTGCTGGGAACCAGCAGTTTCTGGGAAGGGGTGGATGTGCGCGGGAGCGCCCTGTCGTGCGTGATTATCGACAAGCTGCCGTTTGCCTCGCCCGGAGACCCGGTGCTGCAGGCGCGGATTGATGCCCTGCGCCGGCAGGGGCGCAATCCCTTCATCGAGTACCAGTTGCCGAATGCGGTGATTGCGCTGAAGCAGGGCGTCGGGCGATTGATCCGCGATATTGATGACCGTGGCGTACTCGTGCTGTGTGACCCGCGATTGCGGCGGCGCTCCTATGGCCGGGTCTTTCTGGACAGCCTGCCTGACATGCCGAGGACAGGCGACGTGCAGGACGTCCGCGATTTTTTCGCGCCGGCCGGCCACATGATGACGTCAGCCCCGGCTCCCGGCAGGAGTCGCTGATCCCATGGCCGGGGAGCACATACTTGCCATCGAAACGGCCACCCCCGTCTGTTCCGCCGCGCTTTCCATCGACGGGGACATTCGTGAACGCCGTGCGCTGGCCCCGCGCGAGCATGCCCTGCTCATTCTGCCCATGATCGAGTCGCTGCTGGAGGAGGCCGACCTGTCGGTCGGTGCCCTCGACGCCATCGCCTACGGCCGGGGCCCGGGATCTTTCACCGGTGTTCGCATTGCCGCCAGCGTGGTGCAGGGCATCGCCTTCGCGGCGGATCTTCCGGTCGTCGCCGTCTCCACGCTGGCCACCCTCGCACTGGGTGCGATGCAGCAGACCGGAGCGCATCGCGTCATGGCGGCGTTCGATGCACGCATGGCCGAAGTGTACTGGGGCGTTTATGTGCGCGAGCCAGGGGCATTGCCTCGATTGCAGGGTGCGGAATGTGTGTGTGCTCCGCGGTCCGTACCCGTACCGGATGGCGGCGCATGGATTGGCGCCGGCGGCGGCTGGTCGAGTTACCGGCAGGAACTGCTGGACCGGGTCGGGCAGGGGGTTAACCTCGTGTTGCCTGATCTGGAACCCTGCGCCGGTGATCTGGTGCGCCTGGCAGCGGAGGGGTATCGCCGGGGTGAAGTCCTTCGACCCGAGGAGGCCGTGCCGGTGTACCTGCGTGACACGGTTGTGCATGAGAGATAGCCTGTTCCAGCCTGCTGCCGCAGGGAGGCGTGAACCATAGGGTGTCGACGCCGGGCGGACGGACGGTACGCCCCGTCCTTTACCGGCGCGTAATGTGTGGGTTTGCCCACCGATGCGGAGCACAGGCAGCAGGGGCGAAGGTGCGGCGGATCGTGGGTGTGGAAAACTTTTCTCATCGGGATAGGCATGGGTAAGCAGATAGCGGTATGATTGTCAAAGTTATGACGGAGATAATCTCATGTACCGCAAGTTACTCGTTCTTTTCCTCCTGTTGAGTTCCGGTTACGCGTGGGCAGATCTGCCTGGCGTGCAGCGCTGGGATGTGCAACAGGATTTCAACCGGACCTACCGGGAGGTCTACCGGGCCCTGGAAGACAATAAATTCTTCGTCATATTCGAGGCGAATATCGGGCGTAATTTACGGGGCTATGCCGCACGCTGGGGTGAGGATTACAACCGGAGTGGACTGGATGACATCCGTTCCATGACGTTCTGCAACGTCTGGTTTACCAATCAGGTGAGTAACCAGGATCCGAATATGCTGTCGATCTGTCCCATGCACATCACGATGTACCAGAAAGGCCCGACCACCAGCATCCTGTTTACCCGTCCCACTTATATCGGTCAGGGCAGTCCGGCGATGCCGCTCCTGAAGCAAATCGAGACCGAGGTTGACAAGGCAGTTGAAGCCGGCATCAATGCCGCCAGTAGGCGCTAAGTCCGACGGGCTCCTAGGAGCCCTAGTTTTTCCACCACAGGGAAATGGCCGGGATGTTGGTAATCAGCAGCAACCAGGTCAGCATCAGCAGCAGGAACGGCAGTGCCGCCCGGACCAGCGACAGCACCGGGCGGCCGAAACGCTGGCTGGCAATAAACAGGTTGATTCCCACGGGTGGAGTGCTGTAACCGATCTCGAGATTGGCGAGAAAAATGACGCCAAGGTGGACGGGATCAATGCCGTAGAGCTTGGCGATCGGCAGGATGAGCGGGACGACGACGACGATCGCCGAAAAGATATCCATCATGCAGCCGACGACCAGCAGGAACAGGTTCAGCAGGATCAGAAACTCGACTTGCGAGTAGACGTGCAGTTTCACCCATCCGAATATCTTCATGGGCACCTGTGCATCGATCAGCAGGTTGGTGAGGCCCATGGCGACGCTGAGGATGATGAGAATGCTGCCGACCAGTATGGCCGCGTCCTTGAGCAGGGGAACGAGATATTTCCCCAGGTTTATTTCCCGGTGAATGAAAGCCTCGAGGACGAGCACATAGACGGCCGTGCAGGCGGAGGCTTCGCTGATGGTGACGTAGCCACCGAAGATGCCCACGATCACGCCTATCGGGAGCAACAGATCCCACATCCCTTCGCGCAGTGCGAGCGCGAGATTCGACCAGGAAAAGGCGTGCCGGGGGACATCGGTCTTGCGGCCGATGTAGAGGCTGTAGATACCGAGTATCAGCATCAGCAACAGTCCCGGGACCAGACCGGCCAGGAACAACTGGTCGATGCTGACGCCCGCGACGATGCCATAGAGCAGGATCGGCAGGCTGGGGGCGAACAGCAGGCCGAGCGAACCCGAGGTCGTCAGTAGCCCGAGGGTGAAGCGCTCGCCGTAACCGGCATGCAGCAACATAGGAAACATCAACCCGCCGAGGGCGAGGATGGTGACGCCGGAGGCACCGGAGAACGCGGTAAAAAAGGCGCACGAGGCGATTGTGACCGACGCCATGCCCCCGGGCAGCCAGCCGACGCAGGCGTTGAAAAGCTGGATCAAGCGCTTGGGCGCACCACCCGCCGCGAGTACCACGCCCGCGAACGTGAACAGCGGGATCGCCGCCAGATAGGGGGATGTGGCCAGGCGGTTGAGTTCGACGATCAGTAGTGCCGGGTTCAGGTCCGCGTAGTGGCTGGCAAGCAGGCCGCCCGCGGCCAGGGTAACGAACAGCGGCAGGCCTAGCAGGGTCAGTAATACCAGGAGGCCGGTCAGGACTAGGCTCATTTGCTGTTGCTGCCATCCGGGTGGATGAACAAGGCGCTCAGCAGAAAATTCAGCGCCAGCAGAGCGAACCCGATCGGGGTAATCAACGCCAGGATGGAGGACCAGCGTTCGTTTTCGGCTGCGTACTTCCAGTCGTCATACCAGAAGTGGCAGGCGGCCTGGGTGAGCATGGCGCATACGGTGGCCGAGATCAGGTACAGCGGCACCCTGATCTGGTGGATGCGTCGTCTCGAAAGAAAAGCCGCCACGATGTCGAGCCGGATATGCCTGTGCCCGCGGATGGCGAGCGCAGCGCCGAAGAAGGTGATATAGAGCACCAGGTAGCGGGACAGGATATCGGCCGCCGGTATGCCGGTGTCGAAAAAATTCCTGGCCAGGATCTGTCCGAAAACCAGTGCCAGCAACAGCAAGAGCGCGGTGCTGGCAAGCGCCGTTTCCAGTTGCGTCAGGGCACGCTGGAAACGGGTAATCCAGTGAGGTTCAGGGAACAGCACTGGCCGGCGCCTTGTCCCTGGTCTCTTTGTGGTAATCCGCCAGCCATCCATTGATGTCGCGGAAGGTGGATTCGGGTATGTACCCGCTCTTCATCAGGATTTTCTCGGCCTTTTTGCTGATTTCCGCCACCTGGTTGGTATCGAGATCCTCGGGGTTCAGGATGAATTTCATGCCCTTGTCCTTCAGTATCTTCAGGCTTTCCCTGTTGTCGTGGCGGGTGACCTCGATCAGCTTTTCCCCGGTTTTCCGACCCGTAGTCTTCAGCAATTTCTGCAGGTCCTGCGGAAGACGCTGGAAGAAACGACTGGACACGACGAGCGAACCGATTCCGTTTGCCATAGGTACGTTGGTGACGTAGTGGGTCTTGGTAAACCACTGCAGTGCTATCGCTCCCAATGGCGGACAGTACACCGTGTCGATCAGACCGGTCGAAAGGCTGGTGTAGACGTCGATGATCGACAGGGGCACTGGCGAAATGCCACTCGCCTCGAAGAAGGCCTGTCCCATCGGGTCGCCCGTCCACTCCCAGATGCGCCGTTTCTTCAGATCGTCGAGGGAATGGATCGGTTCTCTGGAGAAGAAATAGATCAGACCGACCTCCATCCAGCCCAGCAATTCATAACCGTTATCCCGATAGCCTTGTTCGATGGCCGGCATGAAGCGCTTTCTGACGTAGTCGATCTCGTCGATATTGTTGAACAGGAACGGCAGTTCCAGGGCACGGGCCGGCGAATAGATGTGTCCGATGCCGTAGCCGGTGAAAGCGCCTCCCTGCAGCTGGCCGAAGCGAATCTTCGTGAGGACATCCGGTTCGTCGCCCTGGACGCCGCCCGGATAGATCTTGAAGATCAGCCGGCCATCGCTCTTGTCCCTGACCTCATCGGCCCACGCCTCGAGCAGTTGCATCCATGCCGAGCCGGCAGGGGCCAGCGTCGCGAATTTCAGCACGTAGGTGTGATGCGCCGCAGCGTTGAGGGGGAACGACAGGACGCTGAAACAGGTCAGTATCAGTATGGCGTTACGCAATCCCTTTGAATTCGGATATCTCAAAACCACTCGTCCTCCGCTTTGATCAGTTCGGCAGCCTGCTGTTTGGCTACCGCATTTATCAGGGCCAGGTCGGGTGAAAGGTTGTCCGGTGCATCGATAACGCGTTGCAGGTGCCGGATGAATGCGTCGCGGTCCAGTCGTTGCCGGTCCAGGTACCTCGCCTCCAGCACATAGACCAGCAGCAGCTTGTTATCGTTGATCTCCGCGGCGCGTCTGAAATGCTCCTCGGCAAGCGCGTAATTGCCCCCGAACATGGGTGATCGCCCGCCATAGTACACGCCAAAGAACAGGTGGGGGCCGCCATGGTAGAACGTGTCGTCGAGGGTGAGCACGCGTTGCATGAGAACCGCGGCGCTGGCCAGCTGGGCAATACCGGTTGGGCTGTCACGTTTCAGGTTGATCCAGTTGGCCAGGCAGGACGCCGTCCAGAACATGGCGGGTACTGCGTTCTTTCCGGCCCTGGAGACTGCGGCCTCGAATTCTGCCGGCGCGGAATTTTCGGGGTCGAGTGTCACACCCGATTGAACCAGCGCCTGCCGGGCATGTTCGTAGCAGCGTCGATACAGGTGCCGCGCCCGCCGGGTGTCATACTGCTCGACGAAACCGAAGGTGTAACCGTAAAAGCCCTCGGCCGCGTACAGGTGCAGTCGGGTATTGCCGGGGTCCTCGACGAGCATGCCCTCCAGCAGCTTCAGATTGGCGGGCATGGCTCCCCGGGCCAGATCGAGATCCGTTTCCCGGTTCATGGCGACGATGCCACCATCGAGAATCGGCTGGGTGCCGCGCACGACCAGTTGACCCATTGAACACCCGCTCGCCAGCCACGCCGTGATGCCCAGCAGGCAACTGCGTTTAACCAGGGTAAGGACGCTTGGACGCATTAGAGAAAGATGGTCTTTTGTAGGTAAATCAAGTCAACAATGTACTGATAATCTTCTCGTATATCAAAGACAGTCTTTCAAGATCATTGACACTAACATATTCATTTACCTTGTGGATAGTTGCATTCACCGGTCCGAGTTCCACCACCTGGCTGCCGAGCGGGGCGATAAAGCGTCCGTCGGACGTGCCGCCGCTGGTGGAGAGTTCGACCGTCCGGCCGCAGATGTCCCTGATCGCGGATCTGGCGGCGTCGACGAGTTCACCCGGCGGTGTCAGGAACGGATGACCGGAAAGGTTCCAGTCGATCGTAAAGTTCAGCCCGTGGTGCAGCAGCAGGGTGGTGATTCGTGACTGCAGCGATTCCACGGTGGATTCCGTCGAATAGCGCAGGTTGAACCGGACCTCCAGCGTGCCGGGTATGACATTCTCGACGCCGGTTCCCGCACGGATATTGGAGATCTGGAAGGTGGTGGGCGGAAAGTACGCGTTACCCTGGTCCCACTCGATGGCGACCAGTTCGGCGAGTGCCGGTGCGGCGCGATGTATGGGATTGTCGGCGGACTGGGGATAGGCGACATGGCCCTGTTGGCCATGTACCCTGAGAATGCCGCCGAGTGACCCGCGTCGCCCGTTCTTGATGACATCAGCGAGTTCCTGCCGGCTGGACGGTTCTCCGACCAGGCAAAAGTCAATATGCTCGCCACGGGCGATGAGACGTTCCACTACCCTGACGGTACCGTCTGTCGCCGGTCCTTCCTCGTCGCTGGTGATCAGGAAGCTGAGGGAGCCGCCGTGCCGCGGGTGGTTCATGGTAAACCGTTCGCAGGCCGTGACCATCGCCGCGATGCTGCCTTTCATATCGGCTGCGCCACGACCGTAGAGCCGGCCCTCCCGGATCTCGGGAGTGAAGGGGTCGGATATCCACTGTTCCGACGGCCCCGGGGGTACGACATCGGTGTGGCCGGCAAAGGTAAACACGGGATCGCCTTCACCGCGCCGCGCCCACAGGTTGTCGACATCCCCGGAACGCAGGTGCTCGACTTCGAAGCCGATCTTTTCCAGTCGAGCGGCCAGCAGGAGCTGGCAGCCCTGGTCATCCGGCGTCACGGACGGGCGTCGAATCAGTTCACAGGCGAGCGCCAGCGTCGGATTCACGGGCGCGGCTCACGAAAACAGGGCGGCATAGTCCGTCTCGCGGAATCCGAGGTAACGGCTCGCGCCGAGCTCGAGTATCGGCCGCTTGATGATGCCGGGATGCGCCAGCATGATGCCGCGCGCACGCGCGGCATCGAGCGGTTCGCGCTCCTCCGCGGGCAGTCGACGCCAGGTCGTTCCGCGGCGGTTGATGAGCCTTTCCCAGCCAAAGTCCCCGATCCATGTCTCCAGCACGTCCTCATCCAGTCCGTCGCCGCGCAGGTCGTGATAGCGATAGTCGACCCCATGCCCGTCAAGCCAGCGCCGCGCCTTCCTGACGGTGTCGCAGTTCTTGATGCCGTAGAGGATTACCATGTTGGCCGTAGTGTCCTGAATCCGGAATGTTCACCGCAGAGACGCAGAGAAAACATGCTTCTTGTTTGGTGTCCATCCATAAATAAACCAACTCATCGCAAAGGCGCAAAGAACGCAACATTTGTTATTGTTTTCGTTGAGGATTTTCTTTGCGCCTTTGCGGTGGACACGATGGTTATTGATGGGCAATGGTATGTCCATGTGTTTACCGTCAGATTCTATAGTCAATGACTTGCTCTGCGTACTCCGCGTCTCTGCGGTGAATGAATCGGTATTTTCCCTCAAATATCCCGCAGCAGCTCATTGATGCCGACCTTGGAGCGGGTCTTCTCGTCGACGCGTTTGACGATGACGGCGCAATACAGGCTGTACTTGCCGTCCGCGGACGGCAGGTTGCCCGAGACGACGACCGAACCCGCGGGCACCCGGCCATAGAGGATCTCGCCCGTGGTGCGGTCGTAGATGCGCGTGCTCTGCCCGATATAGACCCCCATGGAAATGACCGACCCTTCCTCGACAATGACCCCCTCGACCACCTCGGAGCGGGCGCCGATGAAGCAGTTGTCTTCGATGATGGTGGGTGCGGCCTGCACCGGCTCCAGCACGCCGCCGATGCCGACGCCGCCTGAGAGGTGGACGTTCCTGCCGATCTGGGCGCAGGAGCCGACCGTCGCCCAGGTATCGACCATGGTGCCGCTGTCGACATAGGCGCCGATATTGACATAGGAGGGCATCAGCACGACGCCGGGGGCGATATAGGCGCCCTTGCGCGCGGTCGCCGGCGGCACCACCCGTACGCCGCTCTCGCGGAACTCATGCGGATTCGTGTCCGCGTACTTGGCTGGCACCTTGTCATAGTAACTGGTGTAGTCGCCCTTGATGCGGACATTGTCCTCGATGCGGAAGGACAGCAGTACCGCCTTCTTCAACCAGTCGTTGACGATCCACTGTCCGTTCTTTTTCTCGGCAACCCGGGCGAGGCCGCGGTCGAGCAGGTCGATGGCTTCCAGCGTGGCTTCCTTGATATGGGTATCCACATTGCGCGGGGTGATTTCCGCGCGGCGCTCAAAGGCCTGTTCGATCGTCGATTGAATATCACTCATGGTGGATGTGCTCTCCTGGGTTTGTGTTTCCATGAATCGACATGGCAGCGTACGCCGGATTCTGCACACGGCGCATGCCGCGGAGAGCGGATCCTGTGACCCCCAAGCGTTCTGCGATCGGTTGCGTCGATCCCGTAAAAGACCTGTCCTGCATTCCCGGTGTTTCAGCGGTGAAAATTGGCGGCAATGATAGCCGCCTACAGAGAGAGAATATATGATTTAATCCGTTGCGCGGCATCGATGCACTCCTTGAGCGGGGCGACCAGCGCCATGCGCACGCGGTCCTGTCCCGGGTTGATGCCGTGGGCGGTGCGTGAGAGATAACTGCCGGGCAGAACGGTGACATTTTGCCGGGCCAGCAAATTGCGGGCGAACTCGCAATCGTCAACCGGTGTTTTCAGCCAGAGATAGAACCCGCCCGCCGGCGCCGATATCTCGTGGACAGGGCGCAGGATATCAATGACGGCGGTAAACTTTTCCCGATAAAGAGCGCGGTTTTTGACCACGTGCGCTTCATCCTGCCAGGCCCGGGTGCTGGCGGCCTGGGTGGGTGGCGGCATTGCGCATCCATGATAGGTCCGGTAACGCAGGAATTGATCGATCAGCATGGAATCACCGGCGACGAAGCCGGAGCGCAGTCCCGGGGCATTGGAGCGTTTCGACAGGCTGTGAAAGACGAGACAGCGCCGGTAATCCTCGCGTCCCATCGCGGCGGCGGCCTGCAGCAGGCCGGGCGGGGGGGACGTCTCGTCAGGATAGATTTCCGAGTAGCATTCATCCGCGGCGATGACGAAGTCGTGGCGGTCGGCAAGTTCCAGCAGGGACTGCAGACCGGGGATGTCCTGGACGGCACCGGTCGGGTTCCCCGGGCTGCAGAGGTAGAGCAGCTGGCAGCGTGACCACACGTCCTCAGGGACGCCATCGAGGTCCGGCAGGTAGCCGCTTGCGGCCGTAGTGTTGAGGAACCAGGGCTGTGCCCCGGCCAGCAGGGCCGCACCCTCGTAGATCTGGTAAAAAGGGTTGGGCATCACGACGAGGGGTGAGGTGGAGCGGTCGATCACGCATTGCGCAAAGGCAAACAGCGCCTCGCGGGTGCCGTTGACCGGAAGGATGTGACGGTTCGGATCGATACTGCCGGCGGGCAGCCGGAAACGCCGGGTCAGCCAAGCGGATATCGCCTCACGCAGGGCCGCGCCTCCGCGTGTCGTCGGGTATTGGGACAGTCCGTGCAGGTGAGCGATCACTTCTTCCGTGATGAAGGCCGGCGTGGCATGCTTGGGCTCGCCGATGGACAGCACGACCGGTGTGAGTGCCGAGGGCGGTTCGATGTCCCGGGTGAGCGCGGAGAGGCGCTCGAACGGGTAGGGTTGCAATTGTGACAGGTCCGGGTTCATGCGGGATTCGGGGAGGCGGGCAGGGTGTCAGACGACGATATGAAGGATATACCAGGACTCTAGTTGTCGATGTTCCATGCCGGTAACTTCTTTCGTGACTCGACCGCTCTCTAAAGGGAACCCAGGGACAGGATACGGCCGGTGAGCGTTTCAGGGGCGTAAGCACTGCGTGTCATGCAAGGAGTCATTCCCATGGGCCTCTCACGGCGATGCGGCAAGGTGAATGTCAGTCCCTGCGCGTCGAGGCGCAAGGACTTTTCTGCCACTGTGGAAGTATACGGGAAGCGTTGGACATGACCAAACCATCGTGGCGCTGGCTGCCGGCACTCAGCCTGCTGTTCACCGCGACGTTATGGGGAATCGTCTGGTATCCCCTGAGACTGCTGGAGTCGCGGGGTCTGGGAGGACTCTGGAGTGCCATGATCAGCTATGGCGCGGCACTGTCTGTCTGCCTGTGGGTGTTCGTCACAGCCCGCCGTTCGTTGCGGGACAATCTCCTCCCTCTGATTCTCCTGGGTCTTTCGGCCGGCTGGTGCAACGTGGCGTTCATCATGGCGGTGCTGGACGGTACCGTGGTGCGCGTGCTTCTGCTTTTCTACCTGTCGCCGTTCTGGGCGGTGTGTCTGGGATGGCTGCTGCTGAATGAGCGTGTGGACGTCAGGATGCTGCTGATTTTCCTGATGGCCGTGGGCGGTGCGGCCATCATGCTCTGGGACGCGCGCATTGGCCTGCCATGGCCACGCGGCGCCTCTGACTGGCTGGCCGTGTCTGCCGGCTTTGCCTTTGCCCTGAGCAACGTCATCGCGCGCCGTCTGCAGACGGCCGGCGTCTGGTTGAAATCGGTCGCCACCTGGACGGGCGTGGTCGTCGTCGCCGGTACCTGGGTCGCCGTCAGTCATTCGGCCTTCCCCGTGATCGATGCCGGTACCTTCCTGTTTGCCATCCTGCTGGGGGTGGGAGGATTTCTGGTGATGACACTCACCGTCCAGTACGGCGTCGCCCGCATGCCGGTGCACCGCTCGGCGGTCATCCTGCTGTTCGAACTCGTCGCCGGCGCCGTCTCTTCCCTGCTGCTGACGGATGAAACCGTAGTACCGCGCGAATGGCTGGGCGGCGCCATGATCGTGGCCGCCGCCTGGCAGGCGGCGCGTATCCCTGCCGGCGATGAGCACCCGGCATGACCATGATCACGTCGTCGATATCGTCAGACAGCTGGGTTCCGGGCGCTGATATGAATAAGATATAAAAAAAGCGATAATCATTGATTATTTGAAACTTTTGGTTGACAGTGAACCTAAACCATATATATGGAGAGACGTCACCTGTAATCCTCTGACCGAGAGGTTTCAGGGACAGGCGAATTGATGTGAATCAATCAGATTCATTTTTTTTTCGACTACACTACTCACGACCAGGGAAAAGAATAACGCCAGCCCGGGCATCGCAGGTTGGTCGGACGGGCGGGTACCATGAGTTGTCATCAGCGCAGTGCACGGGCGCTGGGCCAATTGACCAGTTCGGAGGAAAACATTGCTATGGGCATCCAGCAGACCTTCTATCAGGCCATGCGTGAGCATGGCATCACACGCCGCAGTTTCCTTAAGTTCTGTAGTCTCACCGCCGCCGGGCTCGGCCTGGGGCCGGAGTTCGCCGGCAAGATCGCCTATGCGCTGGAGACCAAGCCGCGCACGCCGGTCATCTGGCTGCACGGCCTGGAGTGCACCTGTTGCTCCGAATCCTTCATCCGCTCGGGACATCCGCTGGCGGCTGATGTCATTCTGTCGATGATTTCGCTGGATTACGACGACACCCTGATGGCCGCTGCGGGTTACCAGGCGGAGGAGATACTGGAGCAGACCATCGCCAAGTACGACGGCAACTTCATTCTCGCCTGCGAAGGCAACCCGCCGCTGAACGAGGATGGTATGTACTGCATCCAGGGGGGCAAGCCCTACGTCGAAAAACTGCGCCGTATGGCCAGTCACTGCAAGGCCATCATCGCCTGGGGTTCATGCGCTTCCTGGGGCTGCGTGCAGGCGGCCAAGCCAAATCCCACACGCGCCACACCCATCCACAAGGTCATCACCGACAAGCCGATCATCAAGGTGCCGGGTTGTCCCCCGATCGCGGAAGTCATGACCGGTGTGATCACCTACATGCTGACTTTCGACCGCTTTCCGGAACTTGACCGACAGGGACGGCCAATGATGTTCTACAGCCAGCGCAATCACGACAAGTGTTACCGGCGGGCGAATTTCGACGCCGGACAGTTCGTCGAGCGCTTCGACGACGAAGGCGCGCGCAAGGGCTATTGTTTGTACAAGATGGGATGCAAGGGGCCGACTACCCATAACGCCTGTTCGACCGTGGAATGGAACGGCGGTCTTTCCTGGCCGGTGAAATCCGGGCACGGCTGCCTGGGATGCTCTGAAGACAATTTCTGGGATCGCGGCTCCTTCTACAGCTCGGTGACCGACCTGAACGTTGTCGGGCAGGTCGAGTCGAGGGCCAACAAGATCGGCGGCGTACTGGCCGGTGCCGCCGCCATCGGTGTCGCGGCTCACGCCGTGGCCTCGGTCATCAGTCATACCAGGGATTCCAACAAGGGAGGCGCCAGCCATGACTGAGACGGTTACAGCAAACGGCTTCAATATCGACACCGGTGGGCAGCGCGTGGTGGTCGACCCGATCTGCCGCATCGAAGGCCACCTGCGCATCGAGGTCAACCTCGACGACGACAATGTGATTCGTAACGCGGTGTCTACCGGTACCATGTGGCGCGGTCTGGAAATCATCCTCAAGGGTCGCGATCCCCGCGACGCCTGGGCTTTTACCGAACGGATATGCGGTGTCTGTACCGGTGTGCACGCCCTCGCCTCGGTGCGCGCGGTCGAGGATGCACTCGGCATCAAGATTCCGGAGAATGCCAACCATATCCGTAACCTGATGATGCTGGCGCAGTATACCCAGGACCATCTGGTGCATTTCTATCACCTGCACGCGCTCGACTGGGTCGACGTGGTCAGTGCGCTGAAGGCCGATCCCAAGGCTACATCGGCGCTGCAGCAAAGTATTTCCAAGTGGCCCAAGTCCTCGCCGGGTTACTTCCGCGACACCCAGGCGCGGCTCAAACGCTTTGTCGATTCCGGCCAGCTCGGACCGTTCGCCAACGCCTACTGGGGTAGTCCGGCCTACAAGCTGCCGCCGGAGGCCAACCTGATGGCAGTTACCCACTATCTCGAGGCGCTGGACTTCCAGCGCGAGATCGTCAAGATTCATACCGTGTTCGGCGGACGCAATCCACACCCGAACTGGGTGGTGGGCGGCATGCCGTGCTCGTTCAGCCTGAACGAAACCGGCGCCATCAACATGGAATGGCTCAATCTGGTGTCGTCCATCATTGACCGCTCCATCGCTTTCGTCGACAACGTCTATATCCCCGACTTGAAGGCCATAGCCTCGTTCTACAAGGACTGGGCCGGTTACGGTGGCGGACTGTCGAGCAAGAATCTGATGTCCTATGGTGATTTTCCGCGGGTCGCCAACGACTGGTCCCAGGACAACATGTACATGCCGGGCGGTGCCATTATCGACGGCAACCTGTCCAAGGTGCATGACGTGGACGTGCGCGACCCCGAACAGATCCAGGAGTTCGTCATGCATTCCTGGTACAAGTACCCGGACGAGACCAAAGGCCTGCATCCCTGGGACGGTGTTACGGTTCCCGACTTCGTACTGGGTCCGAACACAAAGGGCACCAAGACCGATATCAAACAGGTCGACGAAAATTCCAAATATTCCTTCGTCAAGGCCCCTCGCTGGCGTGGCAACGCCATGGAGGTGGGTCCGCTGGCACGTTATGTGGTGGCCTACGCGCGCGGCGACAAGGAGATCAAGGAGCAGGTCGACGGTCTGCTGCATGACCTCGATGTGCCGCTGACGGCGATCTTCTCCACGCTGGGCCGTACCGCGGCGCGGGGTCTGGAATGCTCCTGGTCGGCGCATAAGATGCGTGAGGTCTTCGACAATATGATGGCCAACCTCAAGGCCGGAGATACGGCCACGTCGAACATGGACCTGTGGGAGCCTGTGACCTGGCCCAAGGTCACCAAGGGCGTGGGTCATGTCGAGGCGCCACGTGGTTCGCTGGGGCACTGGGTGCATATCAGGGACACGAAGATCGAGAACTACCAGGCCGTGGTGCCAACCACCTGGAACGCTTCCCCGCGCGATCCGGCTGGCAACATCGGCGCCTACGAGGCGGCCCTGCTGGGAACACCCATGGCCAATGCCAAGCAGCCGCTGGAGATCCTGCGCACCGTTCACAGTTTCGATCCCTGCCTGGCCTGCGCGACCCACGTCATGGCGCCGGACGGTCAGGAGCTGGTGAAGGTCAAGGTCCGCTAGAGGGAGGGCAGCGACATGAACAGCAATGTGGCAAGTGGTCCTCACGACCCCGCCAATCAGAAAGCCGTGTACGTGTTCGAAGCCCCGCTGCGTCTGTGGCACTGGCTGCACACCTTCAGCTTCCTGACACTGGCGGTGACCGGGTACCTGATCGCCAACCCCCTGCCATCACCGATAGGGGCACCCAGCGATCATTTTCTTATGGGCGACATACGCCTGATTCATTTCATCGCGGCTTATGTGTTCGCCATCGGCTTTGCGGTGCGCATCTACTGGGCGCTGGTCGGTAACCGGTACGCGCGGGAAATCTTCTACCTGCCCTTCTGGCGCAGCGCGTGGTGGAAAAGCCTGTTCTACGAGCTGGGTTTCTACCTGTTCCTGACACGCAAACAGCACAAGACGCTGGGCCATAACCCGCTGGCGCAGACGGCCATGTTCTTCCTCAACACGCTGATGACCTTTTTCATGATCGGCACCGGATTCGCGCTGTACGGCCAGGGTCTGGGTACAGGCAGCTGGGCGGACCGGGGATTTGGCTGGATTATTCCACTGCTGGGCGGCGGCCAGGCAACCCGCAACTGGCACGACATGGGCATGTGGATCATGCTGACATTTGTCATCATCCATATCTACATGGCAGTGCGCGCCGACATCATCGGCCGCGAAAGCAGTGTCAGTACCATCATCGGCGGCTGGCGCCTGTTCAAGGATGACCGGCCCTGATGGATGCATCGCTCGAGACCGATACGCTGATACTCGGGATCGGCAACATCCTCTGGGCAGACGAAGGATTTGGTGTGCGCTGTGTCGAAACGCTGAATGCCCGTTTTGATTTTGACGACAATGTCCGTCTCATGGATGGCGGCACCCAGGGCCTGTTCCTGCTGCCCTGGGTCAGCAGTGTCTCCCGGCTGCTGATCTTCGACGCTATTGATTTCGGCCTGGCGGCCGGTGAATTGCGTCTCATCCGTGACGACGATGTGCCACAGTACATGGGCGCCAGGAAGGTCAGCATGCACCAGACCGGCTTCCAGGAGGTGCTGGCATCCGCCCGTCTGCTGAACGGAAAGCCTGAGCAATTGGCCTTGATCGGTGTGCAGCCGGAAGAACTTGATGATTACGGCGGCAGCCTTCGCCAGGGCACCCGTCAACGGATCCCCGAAGCCATCACCCTGGCCTGTTCCGTATTGCAGGAATGGGGGGTGGGGTTTCATGTGCGGGGCACGCCATTGGCGACCATCGAACTTACCGGCCCGGGTCAACTGGAGATGACCAGCTACGAACTGGGACGGCCTCGATGATGCACCCGCTCATTCAGCGATTGTATGACGAGTACGGGTATCCGGAGGTTACGCTGGAGACACACCCGGGCTTCGTCAATCAGCCGGGCATCACGGTGCTGTTCTTTGCCGGTGACCCGAAGCGTTTTCGCGAAACCACCGACGTGGCCGTGGTGCTGCCGGAACTGGTGAAGGCCTTCGAGGGCGCACTGCAGCCGGGGGTGGTGGCGGCAGATGCAGAACTGACCCTGCAGCAGCACTACGGATTCACCGCCTGGCCGGCGCTGGTGTTTCTGCGCGACGGCGGTTATCTGGGCTACATCACCGGGATACAGAACTGGTCCGATTATCTGCGCGACATCGAAGCGCTGATGACGGCCGAGGTGCGGCAACCCGGAAAGCGCCTTGATGTGCCGGTTGTCAGCGCCTGAACGGGTATCAGCCAGGGGAGCAGAATGACTGTAAACGGCATACCAGTCAGTTTCACAGGGCAAGGCAGTCAACCGCCGGAAGAGGACGGTTCACGTCTGGAATTCATCTCCCTGCCAACCGAGATGAGCCGCTACCGCGCCCCGGACATACCGGAACCCGAGCAGATTCGCCACCTGCAGGGCGCGAAAGCCGTGACCGACTGGCTGCGGCAGGCGCTTGATGCCTACCGTGTCGGCGGACAGCCCTGGATTGCCGATATTTCATCGCTGGATGCGGTCAATCGCGAACTGGTCAACCAGATCCTGGGCGAGGGTGAGGTCAGCCTGAAGTACCGCGACACGCTCAGGGCAAGCATGCAGGAATCGGTGCTCGCCGGTATCTGGCGCACTTTCTATTTTGATTCTGAGGGACATATCACGCGTGATCTCATTGAGGTGTGCGACGTGCCAGTGCTGGCGCGGCGGGCGCCGGATGCGGCGAAGGCATCGGCGCTGGTACGGGACTCGGCGCCGGACGGTGTCATAAACGCCCTGCCGATTCTGAGCGAACTGCAGCACCACGTCGCCGGCTGGCAGGCCGGAAATCTGGCGCATGTGATCAACCTGACGCTGCTGCCGTTGTCGGAAAACGATGTCCAATTCCTGCGCGAGACCCTGGGTAGCGGGCCGGTCGAGACCCTGTCGCGCGGGTATGGCGACTGTCAGATTACCAGTACGGCCGTGCCCGGAATCTGGTGGGTGCGCTATACCAACTCCATGGGGACGCTGATTCTCAATACCCTGGAGATCACCGATATCCCGGCTGTGGCCTGTGCCGCGCAGGAGGACCTGGATGACTCACGGCAAAGATTCCGTGAACTTCTGGAACCTTACTGGACAGATCTGGGGTAAACCCGCTGGAGGGCGCGGATCGACACCGGCGCCCGAACTGGAATGCCACATTTGCAGATACGTACACGGCCTGGCCGCGGGTGACGCGGTCGATCAGAGCCTGTCGTCCACGGGGCGTCCGGCGGGTGAAATTTCCCTTGCACTGGCGGAGGATTGAGCGGCATGCAGCCGAAGCTCGACAGACTGGTCTCCGTCTACCGTGATACGGTACGGCCACGCATGCAGGGCTTGCCGGTGTACAACGCGGCGCTCCAGGTCGAGGCGCGTGGCTTCAGGCTGCGCGACGATCACTGTAGCGGGGTGTTGATCACTCCCTGGTGCATGAACCTGGTGCTGCTTCCGGTCGACGGCGACAGCTGGGTCGGTCTGTCGCCCGGCAGCCGGGTCGAGGCGGTCTTTCCGGCAGGAACATACCTTTTGACGCTGAGCCTGCCGGCAGGCAGTGAACCTCATCTGTGTCTGACGCTGTTCACCACGGTATTGGCTTTCCCCCATCAGGACATGGCGCGACAGGTGGCAGATGAGGTGTTGCGGCGCATGTACCAGGAGACCAGTCAACCCGAATATGGCGGCGCCGACCCGCTCAATGCACGGCTGGACCGGGAGGAAGCGCGTGGGCCGCTGTCGCGACGCGACCTGTTGCGCGGCCGCTGGGCGCGGGCCGCAGCGCCTGTCCGCCGATGACGGGACTCTGCTGTCGTACCCGTAGCCGCTACAACTGGAGACACTGACGGTGAATCAAGCATGTGCCTAGCCATACCCATGAAGGTCGTTGCCATCGACGGTTTCAACGCCCACTGTGAAGCCAAGGGCGTGGAACGTGACGTCAGCCTGTTTATGATGCAGAACGACGCGGTAGAGGTCGGTGATTTTGTCATGGTACATCTCGGCTACGCCATCCGGAAGATGACATCGCAGGAAGCGAGCATGGCCTGGGCGTTGTTCGACCAGGTGCTGGAAGCCACGAATATTTCCTGACAGTCGGAAGCGAAGATGCATGATGCCCGTGGCTGCAATATCAGCGCGAACAACCGCTATTACCGCCGGTCTGCTGGCAATATATTCATGTCTTGGCTATAGTGGTCCCGGCCGCACCCTGCGGCGTCCGTCGTATGATCCACACATGGTCAGCTATCTACGGGCCTGTCGAACCTCACGGGAGGAGATGGAATCATGAATCTGCGTTGTCGGTTCCCGCCGGTGATTGCGGGCGTCGTGATAGGTGTATCCATGTTACTCACCTTTGTGGTGGCCGGGCGGGGCATCGGTGTGAGTGGCATGATGACGCGTCTGGTGGCGACCGTGCAGCACTGGCTGATGCCGGCGCTGACCGAAAAGAGCGCCTATTTCAGTGCTTACTTCGCCCACGGCGCTCATCCGCTCAACGACTATCTCAGCTACCTCATGGTCGGTCTGCTGGCCGGCGCTTTAGTCGCGTCCCTGTTGTGTGGCGACTTCCGCCTCGAAGTGCAGCGCGGGCCGCGCATTTCCGCGGCAGGACGCCTGATCTATGCCCTGCTCGGCGGCGTTATCACCGGTTTTGCTGCCCGCCTGGCGCGCGGCTGCACCAGCGGTCAGGGGCTGGTCGGGGCAGCCGAGCTTTCGGTGGGTTCATGGGCTTTTCTGCTTTGCATCTTTATTGGCGGTTTCGCGACGGCCTGGTTCGTGAGGAAGCAATGGATATAGCACCCCTGGTCAAAACCGGTGTCATCTCCGAAGCCGCGAATCTGTGGCTGGCGGTGCCCATCGGCTTTATATTTGGTTTCGGTTTATATCACGCCGGTTTCACCGATAGCCGGAAGATAGCGCGCGCCTTTTATCTGAAGGATGTCAGCGTGCCGGTGGTCATGTTTTCGGCCATTGTTACCGGCATGCTGGGCCTGTGGCTGCTCAGTCTGGTCGGTTTTATCGATACGTCGAAGATGTATTATCTGCCAACCTACCTGATGCCGATGGCGGTTGGTGGAGTGCTGTTCGGCATCGGCATGGCCATCGGCGGTTTCTGTCCGGGCACGGCGGCGGCCTCCATCGCCACCGGCCGGATCGACGCCATGGTGTTTGTGCTCGGCTTCCTCGGTGGTTCCATTCTGTTCGGTGACCTGTTTCCCGTGTGGGGCGATTTCTACAACAGCGACTACCGGGGCGTCTTCCGGCTGGATGAACTGTTCGGCATGAATATCGGCACGGTGCTGCTGTTGCTGGTGATCGCGGCAGTGGCCGGCAGTCTGTTCATGCGCATGGGAGAGTATCTGATCTGGTCCCCGCCGCCGGGTCAAAATTTGACGGCCAGGCAGGCGCTGATATACGAGGTGCCGATGGTGATACTGGCGCTGGTCATTGCGGGCGTCATGGCCTTTTTTCCGACTGGAAGTTTTCTCAAGCAGGAGGCAACGTCCTGGTACATTATCCAGAAGCAGGCCGCACCGGCCCCGACACCACACCCCGGGGGTGCGGTAACTGCGCCGGTCAAGGAGCAGCCGGAGACGCCCGCATTCGCGCCCGCAACAGGCGAGGGATGCTGAACAGGAGGGTATTTGCGTGAACCGGCGTGAATTCATCAAGATTTCCGGTCTGCTGGGTGTCGGCAGCGTGGTTTCGCCGCTGCTGCTCAATGGCTGCAGTGCACATCCCTTGCCCGGCGCGGGAAAGGTCAGTCGCACGCCGACCTTCTGCGACATGTGTTTCTGGAAGTGTGCGGGCTTCGTCGAAAAGGAAAACGCGCAACCGTGGAAGATCACCGGGAATGACCAGGATCTGCACTGCGAGGGCCGTCTGTGTACGCGCGGAACCGGCGGTCTGGGGAGTTTTGAAGATCGTGACCGGTTGAAAAAGCCGCTGCTTCGCGTGACCGGATCAAATGGTCGCCAGAGCTTCCGTGAAGTCTCCTGGGATGAAGCGCTGGATCATATCGCCGAGCGTCTGAGGTCGATTGCAGAACGGTACGGACCCGATCGCATGGCGCTTCTTAA
>CAVQCA010000113.1:0-8791 GCA_963710815.1 uncultured Gammaproteobacteria bacterium
GCGCCCCGTACAGGGAACGGAAGGATAAGCGTCGCCGGTCATTTCGCCGCCGCTCAATGGCCCTCTCGTCAGTGCTTCGGGCATCCGGATTGGTCATGTCGGGAGATGAATTCCTGGATGCAGAACAAAAGGTTTCATTATCTTCATGTGTGTTTTGTCAGGTATATTATGTAACAAGCTGAAAAAAAAGAGTAAGTTTTAAAAGATGGTGTTGCATTTCCGGCGTCGTGCCGGCTCATGGCGCTGCAGTGGCTATTCTTCATTATTGACGTCGCCAGGTATGTGATCGTTGAAAACGGGAAAAAACCCCCCGGACATCCGATGGCGAGACTCCTATCGACCAAATACCACGATATATTTATCAGTAAATGGATATTTTGAAATATACGAAAATATTGCCTTGTGATTGGCGGCATTCAGCCATACCCGAGTCTCCAAAGTCCCGGGAGCCTGTCGGATTCAGATAATCGTGGCGAAGATGGTGGGGGAAAGTGGCCATAGTTCCCCGATATTGGGGGGCACGAAGCCAGAGACGAAGGGGCGATGAGCCGCTCTCCCGTTATCGCAGATAGATGGACTCTAGATCCGACAGACTCCTGGCAGCCCTGCCACCGTTCCCTGGCGTTCAATCTCACGACTAACAGCAGGGTATTGTTTTCCTGTATTTTAAAAATTGTTTTTGATATGTTAACGGTAGTTATTAATGAACGTATATTCGTTGGAATGTTGTTCGAATTAATAATTACTATGGATTTTTTGGCTGGCAACCCGATTAACCTGGAGGAGACAAAATAATGGCGGATCTATTTTCCGATGAGTGGATGAAGAACTTCATGAATCAGTGGAACAGTGAGCCAGAGCTTGCGGATGCCCTTGCAAAAATTAATTTTGACTCGGTCATCGGCTATGGTTTTGATGGTGAGGACAAGCCACGCGGTGTCCTGACGGTGGAGAATGGAAAGGCGGTATCTGCCGGGACTTACAACGGAGAAACATTAAACTGGGATTTGCGGGCATCGTTCGACCACTGGAACAAATGGCTCGCCAAACCACCCGGTATGATGAGTATCGGCATGGCCTATACCTCCCGTAAACTGAAGTTTAATGTGGGTGATTATGGTGCAATGGTCAAGGATCCGCGAATGGCTGGCCCGTTCATAAAGAGCTTTGCGGTGATGGGGCGTGCTTGAAACGGTTTCATGAACAACCCCCGGTTTTGATGTGCGGATTGACGCCGAATGTGTTTCCTCACCACCAAATCGAAATAAGAAATATGTCAAGGATTCCCTGAATAGTGTCGATCCAGAAAGAAATAAGCTCACCGCAAAGGCGCAAAGAACGCAAAGTTTTTAATTGTTTTTATTAAAGAATTTCTTTGCGCCTTTGCGATAAAAGCGGTGTTTATGGACGGGCACTGGATTTTATTGATCTGTTGGTCAGGAGAGCGCTGTCTATCGACGGTGCAGCTATTTTTTTAATGAACCTGCCCATAAATTTTACGTGCATGAGGATTACCCATGTTAATCACAAAAAATACTGCCCTCGGTCTCTTGTGCGCATTCCTGTGTGGTCCCGTCGTCTATGCGCAAACCTCGCCCGAGACAGTGATTACAGTCCCCAGCGTTCCGGTCGGCGGCACCGTCACTCTGGGTGGCACCGTTGTCCCTTACAAGGAAGCCACTCTGTCGGCGCAGTTGCCTGGACGTGTCGCCAGCATCTCCGGTGAAGAAGGGGACAGCTTCGACGAGGGAGCGGTCCTGCTGACCATCACTGACGCCGATTTGCTGGCACAGCGCCGCGCGGCGTTTGCAAACCTGTCCAATGCCGATGCGGCGCTGCGCAATGCCGGCGTACAGTATTCCAGGCAGTGGGTTTCACCTTATGGCGGTCAGCAGAATCAAATGATGGGCGGGATGGATTCGCTGATGCGTAATTTCAGCAACCCGATGAACAGCTTTATGGGTTCCAGTTCTCCGGGCTATGAACGGGGCGCCGATCTCTATTCGTACAGCACTCGGGTGGAGCAGGCGCGCAATCAACTGGTAGCGGCCAAGGCCAAAATCGAGGAGATCGATACCAAGCTTCGTGATACCAAGTCCATCGCCCCGTTTGCCGGCGTGATCACCAAGAAACTGGTCGAGGTCGGTGACCCGGTACAGCCTGGGATGCCGCTGCTCATGTTTGCGGATACTTCCCAGTTGCAGATCCAGGTTGAGATACCCGCACGCCTGATGCCCGGCGTGAAGAAGGGCATGGTTGTACCGGCCAAGCTGGATGTCGGTAATATCAGTCTCGAGGCACGGGTAGAGCAGATTTACCCCATGGCGGATCCAGACCGGCATACGGTTACCGTCAAGTTTGATTTGCCACGAGGAGCCCCCGCCGGGGCCGGGATGTATGCCGAGGTTGTCATCAACGATATCAACGCCAATGTGCATAATCTGCCCGTCGTGCCCAAGAACGCACTGGTCTGGCGCGGCAGCCTGCCGGGCCTCTATGTGCTGACCCAGGACAACAAGCGTGAATTGCGGCTGGTGCGTACGGGCGATGATGTCGGGGTTGACGGAGTTGCAATACTCTCAGGGATCAGACCCGGTGAACGCATCATTGTGGGAGCACCGGGGAGCTGATGACAGCCCCGCGACTGACGGGTTGAGTCGCCTGGACAATGTCGCTATGGCGAGCGTTTATGAGGTACTGCGGCTGAGAATGGGTTTTCCCCGGGTCGCGGGACGATTGCAGGGAGTCCAACCGGGCAACGAAAGGCTCTGTCCAACATCTTGAGAGAAAACATATAAAAAGGCGGGATTAACGTATGGCTGAGCAACAGGATTTCTCCATGCCGCATGATGCCAAATCACTGGGCATCGCCGGCAGAACTGCACGACTCTTTATCACCTCACCCGTCACGCCAATGTTGCTGATCGCGGCATTGCTCGTCGGATTGATGGGTCTGTTCTTTACCCCCCGCCAGGAAGATCCGCAAATCTCCGTCCCGATGGTCGACATATTCGTCCAGTATCCCGGGGCCTCGGCGCAGCAGGTGGCCAGTCTGGTTACCGATCCGCTGGAACGGATCATGAAGGAAATCCCCGGTGTCAGGCATACCTATACGGCGTCCGAGCGTGGCCGCGCCATGGTTACCGTGCGCTTCTATGTCGGTGAGGACATGGGGAAGTCAATCGTCAAGGTCCACGACAAGCTGCAATCCAATCTCGACAAGATCCCGCCCGATGTGTCCATGCCGCTGGTAAAACCGGTCTCGGTCGATGATGTCCCCATCGTAACGGCCACCCTGTGGTCAAACGATGTCGATGACGGCGCGCTGCGGACCCTCGCACTGGATGTGTTGCAACGCCTTGGCTCTGTGAACGGTACGGGCAAGGGGTTTATCGTAGGAGGGCGCGAGGATCAGTTGAAGGTGGAAGTCCTGCCCGAGCGTCTTTCCGGGTTTGGCATCAGTCTGCCGCAGGTCGCCGAGACCATACGCACGGCAAATTCGGAGAAGACGGCGGGTGGCGTCGAGACCGGCGGCACCAATCTTTCAGTACGCACCGGCGCCTTCCTGAAGACGGCTTCTGATATCGAGCGTCTGGTGGTGGGGGTACGCAACGGCGTGCCGGTTTACGTCCGCGATGTGGCGCGCGTAGCGCATGAACCTGCCGACCCGTCCCGGATGGTCGCGCAGTATACCGGACCGGCCTATGAGGGCGCGAACCCCGAGGCCGATGGCGCGCCGGCCGTGACCATCGCCATCGCCAAGAAAGAAAAGACCAATGGGGTGGTTGTGGCCGATCGCCTTCTGAAAAAGCTCGATGAACTCAAGGGCGACCTGATACCTGCAAACGTTCACGTGGAGATCACCCGCAATTACGGCAAGACAGCCAATGACAAGGTCAACGAACTGCTGAAGGCCATGTTCGAGGCGGCGATATTCGTCGCACTCCTGTGTCTTTACGGTTTGGGCTTTCGTGCCGCTTTTGTTGTCATTACCGTCATTCCCATCGTTATCCTGGTGACCATCTGGTGGGCGATGATGGTGGATTACACCATCGACCGCGTCAGTCTTTTCGCCCTGATCTTCTCCATCGGCATTCTGGTTGACGATGCGACCGTGGTCATCGAGAACATCTTTCGACACTGGCTGGAACAGGGCAGGACCAGTGTCGCCCTCGCCGTCGACGCGGTGCGCGAGGTGGGTAACCCGACGATACTTGCCACCCTGACCATCATATCCGCCCTGCTGCCGATGGGGTGGGTCAGTGGCCTGATGGGGCCCTATATGCGTCCCATCCCGGTGCTGGGTTCCTCGGCCATGTTCTTCTCGCTGGTCGCCGCCTTTATCTTCACGCCCTGGTTCGCGGTCAAGGTGGCGCCCAGACTGTCGGCGCTGGAAAAAGCGGCAAAAAAGGAAATCAAAACACATCAGAAAATCAGTCGCTTTTATCGACCCATCATCACCCCACTGATTAATAACCGCTTTCTTGGTTATGCGTTCCTGTTCACACTCATCGGTCTGACGGCCGGGTTGTGCTTCCTCTTTTATACCCAGACCGTGGTTGTCAAGATGCTGCCGTTTGACAACAAGCCGGAATTTTCCGTGGTACTCGACATGCCGGAAGGCACGGCAATGCCCGTCACCGCCAATGTTATCGGGGCGCTGGCCGAGGAAGTCCGCAAACTACCGGAAGTCACACAGGTCCAGACTTATACCGGGACGGCAGAGCCATTCAATTTCAACGGAATGGTGCGTCACTATTACCTGCGCCAGAATTCCTGGGATGCCGACATGCTGGTCATGATCAAGGACAAGCACAAACGTGAAAAGACCAGCCACGAACTTGCCGTAGAGGCACGCCACCGACTGACTCCGATTGCAGAGGCAATGGGGGGACGCATAGCCGTGGTCGAGATGCCGCCCGGACCACCGGTGCTGCAGACGGTAGTCGCGGAGGTCCACGGACCGGGTGCCGAAATACGGCGCAAGGTGGCTGCCGACATGACGGATATGTTCGAGAAAGTTCCGAATGTCGTTGACGTCAACAACTACATGGCTGATCCCTATGAATACTGGCGCTTCAATGTCGATACTCAAAAGGCCGTGCGCCGGGGAATATCGGTCGACACGATCAACAATACTCTCGCCATGGCCATGGGCAACTATAAACTGGGTGATGTCAAACGCGGCACAGTATTGGAACCCACCTATATAGTCATACAAGTGCCGCTCTCCAGCCGGTCGCAGATCACCAGCCTGGGGGATCTGCCGGTGCCGACGAACGACGGCAAGACCTTGCCTCTCTCCGAACTGGGTCAGTTCGTCAAGCAATATGAAGATCCCATCATCTACACCAAGGACCTGCGTGGAGTCGAATATGTGGTAGGCGAGATGGAAGGCCGTCTTGGTGCGCCGATCTACGGCATGCTGGGTATCGAAGACCTCGTGAAGGACTATACCGCACCGGATGGTGTGAAGCTGGGGACCATGCCCTGGAACCTGTTTGGTCCCCCCGCGGACGATAGCAAGCCCGCTTATGAATGGAGCGGGGAGTGGACGGTGACCTACGAGACCTTCCGCGACATGGGCGGTGCATTCATGGCGGCCCTGGTGCTGATTTACGGACTGATTGTCTGGGAATTCAGGAATTTCACCATAGCCGGCCTCATCATGTCGCCCATTCCGCTGACTCTCATTGGCATTATCCCCGGGCACTGGATCATGGGCGCGGAGTTCACGGCCACCTCGATGATTGGCATGATTGCCCTGGGCGGTATCATCGTACGGCAATCCATTCTGATCGTTGAGTTCGTCAAGATCGAGGTCGCTAAGGGTAAGGATGTCAGGGAGGCGGCCATCCGTGGCGCGGAAATACGCATGCGGCCAATTTTTATCACCTCCCTGACCACGATGGCCGGCGCTTCCACCATATTGAGCGATCCGATCTTCAGCGGGCTGGCCATCAGTACACTGTTTGGCGCCGGTGTGGGAACCTGCATGGCCCTGCTCGTCATCCCGCTCGGTTGTATCAGCGCTCGCAAGCAATTCTATATGCAGACCGCCGATGACGGCACGGTTGGCATCAGTCCGGCCTACCAGAAAATTGAGAAAGTTGGGCAGGAAACATCGGCCAAGCCGGCGGGTACGCCGCTGTGGATGCGCTTATACAGCGGTATCATCTCTGTTTTTACCTGGTTCTTTTATATCATTCGGGCTGTATTCACCATGCTCGGCATGGGTTTCAAGGCCATATTGAGCGGCTTTGGGCGTCGTCGAGGTACGACACCTCCCCCACCGCCGCCCACACCGGGTGGTGGCACGCCGCCCCCCCCGCCACCGCACGGGGGAACGCCCCCCCCACCGCGTGAGGCACCTCCAACACCACAACCTGCTCCTGCGGCGGAGACGGCAGCCGCGGCTACGACAGAACCTGCGGTGAGCGCGGTTGCAGCACAACCCCCGATTGATTCGGCGTCCAGGATGATCGAGGCACCCGCACCCGCACCCGCACCCGCATCTGAGCCCGTGCTTCCCGGGTCCATGGGGGAAGAGGCCTCCGTCGTTCAGTCAGCGGCCGCTGACGATGCTGACCATTCGGGTGAGGGCCACGATGAATCTGCCACGTCTGCAACCGGGGGGGGGGATGAGGGCGAGAGTGAGGGCATTGTGCGTAAACGTCGCGGGATACGTCTCAAGCAGGATCTAAACTAAAGTTAAGGTGTGATTGCTCGCTAATCCATTACAGTATGGATGCGTCGGAGAGTTGAAAGGATATTACCAATGAGACACCATGCTACCGTATCACAACGCTGTCTGGGTGCGCTCCTGGGCCTCGCGGGCGCCATGACAGTAGTCGGTGCCTTCGCCGGGAGTGAACTACAGGCTGCGCCGGAAATCCAATCCGCCAATCGTAATTACGATCCTGACTGGGCTATCGTGTCCGCTCCACCGCCACCCGGCCCCTATCAATCCGTTAATATCGATCCCCGGGTGCCGGGTCAAGAGGTTGTCAAAACACCGTTTGTTAGCGGTCTTGAAGTATCACCCCCGGGCCAGGACGGACAACAGGGTGATTACCTTGCGGACGCGCCACCGGCGGCCGGTTTACCGACGCCCACATCCCCCGGCGCTTATTCGGGATCTCAGTCTTACGATCCCGAACCTCCGCCCGGGTACTACGGTTATCGCGGTTATAACCGGAGCCAACCGACTCCGGTCCCGGGGCAGATGCGGTCATACGGTTACCCTCACCGCCAGGTCTACCCGCCTTATGGCTATGCGCCATCACCCTGGACTAATAACCTGCCGGCACGACGTGCCGAAGAGGAGGTTCCACCACCACCTGCATCTAACCGTATGAGCGTTCCGCCGGCACCCGAGCCGTTCTATCGTCGCGGGAGCGGTACACAGTAACCGCATGCCTAATTACCATGGGGATGCAGAGTCGCCCAAGCTCAGAAACCCTGGTCATCTGGATTGTGCTGTTATTTGTCGTTTACCTTGTTACCTCCTGCAGCGATGGTAAGAAAAAACCGGAAGAGACCTCCAGTGGCGCGGTGAAGGCGCCGCAAGTACAGCAACCGATTGTCAAGCAGTGGTATCCACATTCAAAATATCCAACATTGTCAAGTCCTTATGTCCAAGCGCCGTTGCCATCATCCCCATCCATGGGTCAACCTCAGCAACCCTATTACCCGGGTACGTATCCACCGCCCCAAATGACGGAGCAAACATCACCGCAATCCTCACCCTGGTACCAGACCATTCCGCCACAAAATACGCCGTCGCCAGAGTATCAGACCCAACCCCAATATCAGGTCCAGCGTCCCTGGGGGGAGTTTCCTCCCCTGAAAAAAAAGAAAAAAAGCACGACACGTGAAGAACAGCGACCTGATACAATTCCCTATGGAGGGGGGCAAGGTTATGGCGGTTATGGCGGTTATGGCGGTTATGGCGGCTATGGCTACTATGACCCGTCGCTGGGTGTTCCGGGGTTGGGCGGTGGGATTTACGGCATCAATCCGGGAATGATGCCACCGCTCTATGGCTGGTAATATGGGATCCGCACTTGATTCTGGAAAGATACAAGACAGGTAATGGTCACTGTTGCTAATGTCTTCTCTTCAACCGGCTAGCGTCGGTTGAGAGTTGGAATCAGATACGGCCCCTCCCTCCGTTGATGATTCAGGTAACCAAGGGAGTCAAGTTTGCAATATCGATTGCATACAAAACAACATGATGAGGTAGTAGATATGAATAAACTGACCAAAACATTGTGTGCCACCGCTATAGCCGGTGCAATGGCGATTCCTTTCACTGCAGCCCAGGCCTGGTGGGGCGGTGGTCCCTGGGGCGGTGGTGGTCCCTGGAATAATGGCTGGGGTAATAACGGCTGGGGTGATGGCTGGGGTGATGGCTCCGGCGATTTCGACTTCAACATGAGCGGTGGTGCTCACGGCAGCGGCTATGGCCGTGGTTATGGTCGTGGCTACGGTTCCGGCTATGGCTATGGCTATGGCGGCTATCCATATTATGGCTACGGTGGTCCCTATGGTTACGGCGGCTATCCAGGCGCCTATGGTGCTCCGTATGGCTACGCTCCTCCGGTGGCCGCACCGCGCAGCCAGCCGAACCGGCCACCAGCAAATAACCAGGCCGGAAACCCGAACGAGCCCGCACAGGGATGTGTCGGCTCGTTTTTCTTTAGCAGGCGAGTGGACTTGCTTAAGACAGAATCACATGCATTAACCAAACACCATTCATTTAACAGACTGGTTCGTTTCCAATACTATG
>CAVQCA010000114.1:0-8755 GCA_963710815.1 uncultured Gammaproteobacteria bacterium
CGCCCCATACGAGGGCAGGATAAGCGTCGCCGGTCATTTTGTCGCCGCTCAATGGTCCCCTCGTCAGGGCTTCGGGCATCCGGATTGGTCATGGCGGGAGATGTCTGGCTGGATTGCAGAACAAACGGTGTCTTCACCTTCATGTGTATTGGATCAGGTATATGATGTAACACACGGATACTTAACAAGTAAGTTTGAACGTATAATAGACGTGTGCTCAGCCTCGAGCCGGCGGATGGCGCTGCAGTGGATAACCTTCATTATTGGCATCGCCAGGTATGTGATCCATGAAGACGGGAAGCACACCGGACATCCGATGGTGAGAATCCTATCGACCGAATACCACAAAAGATTTATCAGAAAATAGATATTTTTGAATATATGGAAATATTGTCTTGTGATTGGAGGAATTCAGTCATACCCGAGGTCTCCAAAGTTCCGGGAGCCTGGCGGATTCATATCATTGTGGCGAGGATGGGTGGGAAAGGGACCATAATTCCCCATTGCCGGGGCTCACCAAAACGAGGGGCGATGGGGCGTTCTCCTGTTGTCGCAGTCGGTGGGCGCTAAATCCGACAGACTCCTGTCGGCCTGCTACCGTTCCCGGCGTTAAATCCCATGGCCAGGAGCAGGATATTGTTTTCTGTTCTATATTTAAAAATTGTTTTTGATATGTTTACGGTAGTTATTAATGAACGTATATTCGTTGGAATGTTGTTCGAATTAATAATTACTATGGAATTTTTGGCTGGCAACCCGATCAACCTGGAGGAGACAAAATAATGGCGGACCTATTTTCCGATGAGTGGATGAAGAGCTTCATGAATCAGTGGAACAATGAGCCAGAGCTTGCGGATGCCCTTGCAAAAATTAATTTTAACTCGGTCATCGGCTATGGTTTTGATGGTGAGGACAGACCAGAGGTGCCCTGACGATAGAGAATGGGAAAGCGATCGCTGCCGGGACTTACAACGGAGAAACATTAAACTGGGATTTGCGGGCATCATTTGACAACTGGAACAAGTGGCTCGCCAAACCACCCGGTATGATGGGTCTCGGTATGGCCTACACCTCCCGTAAACTGAAATTTAATGTGGGTGATTATGGTGCGATGGTCAAGGACCCGCGAATGGCTGGCCCGTTCATAAAGAGCTTTGCGGTGATGGGGCGTGCTTGAAACGGTTTCATGAACAGCTCGCGAATTTGATGTGCGGATTGACGCCGAATGTGTTTCCTTACCACCAAATCGAAATAAGAAATCTGTCAAGGATTCCCTGTATAGTGTCGTTCCATAAAGAAATATGCTCACCGCATCATCGCAAGGAACGCAAAGATTTCAATTGTATTTATTAAAGAAATTCTTTGTGCCTTTGCGATGAATGCGGAGATTATGGACGGGCGCTGGGTAGTATTGATCTGTTGGCCGGGAAGGCGCTGTCATACGACGGCGCCGGTATTTTTTAACGGACCTGGCCATAAATTTTACGTGCATGAGGATTATCCATGTTAATCACAAAAAATACTGCTCTTGGTCTCTTGTGCGCCTTCCTGTGTGGTCCTGTCGCCTATGCGCAAACCTCGCCTGAGACAGTGATAACAGTTCCCAGCGTACCCGTCGGCGGCACCGTCACTCTGGGTGGTACCGTTGTCCCTTACAAGGAAGCGAACCTGTCGGCACAGTTGCCCGGACGTGTCGCCAGCATCTCCGGTGAGGAAGGGGACAGCTTCGAAAAGGGTGCCGTATTGCTGACCATCACTGACGCCGATTTGCTGGCACAGCGCCGCGCGGCGTTTGCTAACCTGTCCAATGCCGATGCGGCATTACGCAATGCCGGTGTCCAGTATTCCAGGCAGTGGGTTTCACCCTATGGCGGTCACAGAACCAAATGATGGGCGGGATGGATTCGCTGATGCGCAATTTCACCAACCCGATGAACAGCTTTATGGGTTCCGGTGCCCCCGGCTATGAACGGGGCGCCGATCTCTATTCGTACAGCACTCGGGTGGAGCAGGCGCGCGATCAGCTGGTAGCCGCGCGCGCAAAAATCGAGGAGATCGACACCAAGCTTCGTGATACCAAGTCCATCGCCCCGTTTGACGGCGTGATCACCAAGAAACTGGTTGAGGTCGGCGATCCGGTGCAGCCGGGTCAGCCGCTGCTCATGTTCGCGGATACTTCCCAGCTGCAGATCCAGGTTGAGGTGCCCGCGCGCCTGATGCCCGGCGTGAAGAAGGGCATGGTGGTACCGGCCAAGCTGGATGTCGGTAATATCAGTCTGCAGGCACGGGTGGCGCAGATCTTCCCCATGGCGGATCCAGACCGGCATACGGTTACCGTCAAGTTTGATTTGCCGCAAGGTGCCCCCGCCGGGGCCGGGATGTATGCCGAAGTCATCATCAACGATATCAACGCCCAGGTGCATAATTTGCCCGTCGTGCCCAAGAACGCACTGGTCTGGCGTGGCAGCCTGCCAGGCCTCTATGTGTTGACCCAGGACAACAAGCGTGAATTGCGGCTGGTGCGTACGGGCGATAACGTCGGGGTTGACGGGATTGCAATCCTGTCAGGGATCAAACCCGGTGAACGCATCATTGTGGGAGCACCAGGGAGTATGACTGCCCCGCGACTGACGGGTTGGATCGCCCGGACAATGTCACCATGGCGAGAGTTGATGAGCCACCAAGGCTGAGAATGAATCAGCCCCGGTTCGCGGGGCGAATACAGGGAGTCCAACCGGGCAACGAAAGGCTCTGTCCATTATTTGAGAGAAAACATATAAAAAGGCGGGAATAACGATGGCCGAGCAACAGGATTTCTCCATGCCGCATGATGCCAAATCACTGGGCATCGCCGGCAGAACTGCAAGACTCTCTATTACCTCACCCGTTACACCAATGCTGCTGATCGCGGCATTGCTCGTCGGACTGATGGGTCTGTTCTTTACCCCCCGCCAGGAAGATCCGCAAATCTCCGTCCCGATGGTCGACATTTCGTCCAGTATCCCGGGGCCTCGGCGCAGCAGGTGGCCAGTCTGGTTACCGATCCGCTGGAACGGATCATGAAGGAAATCCCCGGTGTGAGGCATACCTATACGGCGAGCGAGCGTGGCCGCGCCATGGTTACCGTGCGCTTCTATGTCGGTCAGGACATGGGGAAGTCGATCGTCAAGGTCCACGACAAGCTGCAATCCAATCTCAACAAAATCCCGCCCGATGTCTCCATGCCGCTGGTAAAACCGGTTTCGGTGGATGATGTCCCTATCGTAACGGCCACCCTGTGGTCAAACGATGTCGATGACGGTGCGCTGCGGACCCTTGCACTGGATGTATTGCAACGCCTTGGCTCCGTGAACGGCGCGGGCAAGGGGTTTATCGTCGGCGGGCGCGAGGATCAGCTGAAGGTGGAAGTCCTGCCCGAGCGCCTTTCCGGGTTTGGTATCAGTCTGCCGCAGGTCGCCGAGACCATACGCACGGCAAATTCGGAGAAGACCGCGGGTGGCGTCGAAACCGGCGGCACCAATCTTTCAGTACGCACCGGTGCCTTCCTGAAGACGGCTTCTGATATCGAGCGTCTGGTGGTGGGGGTTCGCAACGGCGTGCCGGTTTACGTCCGTGATGTGGCGCGTGTATCGCATGAGCCTGCCGACCCGACACGGATGGTCGCACAGTACACCGGACCGGCCTATGATGGCACGAACCCCGAGGCCGATGGCGCACCGGCCGTGACCATCGCTATCGCCAAGAAAGAACATACCAATGGGGTGGTTATTGCCGATCGCCTTCTGAAAAAGCTCGATGAGCTCAAGGGCGACCTGATTCCTGCAAACGTTCATGTGGAGATCACCCGCAATTACGGCAAGACAGCCAACGACAAGGTAAACGAACTGCTGAAGGCGATGTTCGAGGCGGCGATATTCGTCGCACTTCTGTGTCTCTACGGTTTGGGTTATCGCGCCGCTTTCGTTGTCATCACTGTCATTCCCATCGTCATTCTGGTGACCATCTGGTGGGCGATGATGGTGGATTACACCATCGACCGTGTCAGTCTCTTCGCCCTGATCTTCTCCATCGGCATTCTGGTTGACGATGCAACCGTGGTCATCGAGAACATCTTTCGACACTGGCTGGAACAGGGCAGGACCAGTGTCGCCATCGCCGTCGACGCGGTGCGCGAGGTGGGTAACCCGACGATACTTGCCACCCTGACCATCATATCCGCACTGCTGCCGATGGGGTGGGTCAGTGGTCTGATGGGTCCCTATATGCGTCCCATCCCGGTGCTGGGTTCATCGGCCATGTTCTTCTCGCTGGTTGCCGCATTTATCTTTACGCCCTGGTTCGCGGTCAAGGTGGCGCCCAGATTGTCGGCGCTGGAAAAAGCGGCAAAAAAGGAAGTCAAAACGCACCAGAAAATCAGCCGCTTTTATCGACCCATCATCACCCCGCTGATTAATAACCGCTTTCTTGGTTATACGTTCCTGTTTACTCTCATCGGCCTGACGGCCGGATTGTGCTTGCTCTTTTATACCCAGACCGTGGTTGTCAAGATGCTGCCGTTTGACAACAAGCCGGAATTTTCCGTAGTACTCGACATGCCGGAAGGTACGGCAATGCCCGTCACCGCCAATGTTATCGGGGCACTGGCCGAGGAAGTCCGCAAACTACCGGAAGTCACCCAGGTTCAGACTTATACCGGAACGGCACAGCCATTCAACTTCAACGGAATGGTGCGTCACTATTACCTGCGCCAGAATTCCTGGGATGCCGACATGCTGGTCATGATCAAGGACAAGCACAAGCGTGAAAAGACCAGCCACGAACTTGCCGTAGAGGCGCGTCACCGGCTGACTCCGATTGCAGAGGCAATGGGAGGACGCATTGCCGTGGTTGAGATGCCGCCCGGACCCCCGGTGCTGCAGACGGTAGTCGCGGAGGTCCATGGCCCTGACGCCGAAATACGGCGCAAGGTGGCTGCCGACATGACGGATATGTTCGAGAAAGTTCCGAATGTCGTAGACGTCAACAACTACATGGCTGATCCCTATGAATACTGGCGCTTCAATGTTGATACTCAAAAGGCCGTGCGTCGGGGAATATCGGTCGACACCATCAACAATACTCTCGCCATGGCCATGGGCAACTATAAGCTGGGTGATGTCAAACGCGGCACAGTACTGGAACCCACCTATATCGTCATACAGGTGCCGCTCTCCAGCCGGTCGCAGATCACCAGCCTGGGGGATCTGCCGGTGCCGACGAACGACGGCAAGACCTTGCCGCTCTCCGAACTGGGTCAGTTCGTCAAGCAATATGAAGACCCCATCATCTACACCAAGGACCTGCGTGGAGTCGAATATGTGGTAGGCGAGATGGAAGGCCGTCTGGGTGCGCCGATCTACGGCATGCTGGGGATTGAAGACCTGGTGAAGGAATATACCGCCCCGGATGGCGTGAAGATGGAGACCATGCCCTGGAACCTGTTCGGCCCCCCGGCAGATGATACCAAGCCCGGTTATGAATGGAGCGGCGAGTGGACGGTGACCTACGAGACCTTCCGCGACATGGGTGGTGCATTCATTGCGGCTCTGGTGCTGATTTACGGACTGATCGTCTGGGAATTCAGGAATTTCACCATAGCCGGCCTCATTATGTCGCCCATTCCGCTGACGCTCATCGGCATTATCCCCGGGCACTGGATCATGGGCGCGGAGTTCACGGCCACCTCGATGATTGGCATGATTGCCCTGGGCGGGATCATCGTACGGCAATCCATTCTGATTGTTGAGTTCGTCAAGATCGAGGTCGCCAAGGGTAAGGATGTCAGGGAGGCGGCCATCAAGGGTGCGGAAATACGCATGCGGCCCATTTTTATCACTTCCCTGACCACGATGGCCGGTGCCTCCACCATATTGAGTGATCCGATTTTCAGCGGGCTGGCCATCAGTACCCTGTTTGGCGCCGGTGTGGGAACCGTCATGGCCCTCCTCGTCATCCCGCTCGGTTGTATCAGCGCTCGCAAGCAATTCTATATGCAGACCGCCGATGATGGCACGGTCGGCATCAGTCCGGCCTACCAGAAAATTGAGAAAGTCGGACAGGAAACATCGTCCAGACCAGCGGGTACGCCGCTGTGGATGCGTTTGTACAGCGGGATCATCTCTGTTTTTACCTGGATCTTTTATATCGTTCGGGCTGTCTTCACCATGCTCGGCATGGGTTTCAAGGCCATATTGGGTGGCTTTGGACGTCGTCGAGGTGCGACACCTCCCCCACCGCCGCCCACACCGGGTGGTGGCACGCCGCCCCCGCCTCCACGCGGGGGAACGCCCCCCCCACCGCGTGAGGCACCGCCAACGCCGCAACCTGTTCCTGCGGCGGAGACGGCAGCCGCGGCTACAACAGAACCCGCGGTGAGCGCGGTTGCAGCGCAACCCCCGATTGATTCGGCGTCCAGGGTGAGCGAGGCGCCAGCACCCGCAACTGAGCCCGTGCTTCCCGGGTCCATGGCGGAAGGCCCCACCGTGGTTAAGTCGGCGACCGCTGACGATGCTGACCATTCGGGTGAGGGTCACGATGAATCTGCCACGTCTGCAACCGGGGATGAGGGCGAGAGTGAGGGCATCGTGCGTAAACGTCGCGGGATACGCCTCAAGCAGGATCTAAACTAAAGTTAAGGTGCGAATGCTCGCTAATTCATTACAGTAGGGATGCGCCGGAGAGTTGAAAGGATATTACCAATGAGACACCATGCTACCGTATTACAACGCTGTCTGGGCGCGATCATGGGCCTCGCGGGTACCATGGCGGTAGTCGGTGCCTTCGCCGCGAGTGAACTACAGTCTGCACCGCAAACCCAAACCTCAAACGGTAATTACAATCCTGACTGGGCTATCGTCTCGGCTCCACCGCCACCTGGCCCCTATCAATCCGTTAATATCGATCCCCGGGTGCCGGGGCAAGAGGTTGTCAAAACACCGTTTGTTAGCGGTCCTGGTGTATCACCCCCGGGCCAGGAGGGACAGCAGGGTGATTACCTTGCGGACGCGCCACCGGCGGCCGGTTTACCGACGCCCACGTCCCCCGGCGCTTATCCGGGATCCCGGTTTCACAATCCTGAACCTCCGCCCGGTTACTACGGTTATCGCGGTTATAACCCGAGCCAGCCGGCCCCGGTTCCGGGCCAGATGCGCTCATATGCTTACCCGCATCGCCAGGGTTACCCGCCTAATGGCTATGCGCCATCGCCCTGGACTAATAATCTGCCGGCACAACGCACTGAAGAGGAGGTTCCACCACCGCCTGCATATAATCGTATGAGCATTCCGCCGGCACCCGAACAGTTCTATCGTCGCGGGAGCGGTACACAGTAACCGCATGCCAAATTACCATGGGGATGCAGAGTCGCCCAAGCTCAGAAACCCTGGTCATTTGGATTGTGCTGTTATTTGTCGTTTACCTTGTTACCTCCTGCAGCGATGGTAAGAAAAAACCGGAAGAGACCTCCAGTGGCACGGTGAAGGCGCCGCAGGTACAGCAACCGATTGTCAAGCAGTGGTATCCACATTCAAAATATCCAACATTGTCAAATCCTTATGTCCAAACGCCGGTGCCATCATCCCCATCCATGGGTCAACCTCAGCAACCCTATTACCCGGGTACGTATCCACAGCCCCAAATGACGGAGCAAACATCACCGCAATCCTCACCCTGGTACCAGACCGTTCCGCCACAAAATACGCCGTCGCCAGAGTATCAGACCCAACCCCAATATCCGGTCCAGCGTCCCTGGGGGGAGTTTCCTCCCCTGAAAAAAAAGAAAGAAAGCACGACACGTGAAGAACAACGACCTGATACAATTCCCTACGGAGGGTGGCAAAGTTATGGCGGTTACGGAGGTTACGGAGGTTACGGAGGTTATGGCTACTATGACCCATTGCTGGGTGCTCCGGGGTCGACTACGGCGCCATTCCGGGATGATGCCACCGCTCATTGGTTGGTAATATGGGATTCGCACTTGATTCTGGAAAGATACAAGACAGGTAATGGTCACTGTTGCTAATGTCTTCTCTTTGATCGGCTGACGTCGGTTGAGAGTGGAGATCTGATACGGCCCCTCCCTCCGTTGATGATTCAGGTAACCAAGGGAGTCAAGTTTGCAATATAGATTGCATACAAAACAACATGATGAGGTAGTAAATATGAATAAACTGACCAAAACATTGTGCGTTACCGCTTTTGCCGGCGCCATGGCCGTTCCTTTCACGGCTGCGCAGGCCTGGTGGGGCGGTGGTCCCTGGGGCGGCGGCGGTCCCTGGAATAATGGCTGGGGTAATAATGGCTGGGGTGATGGCTGGGGCGACGGTTCCGGTGATTTCGACTTCAACATGAGCGGCGGCGCGCATGGCAGCGGCTATGGCCGTGGTTATGGTCGTGGTTCCGGTTACGGTTATGGTTATGGCTTGTATCCCTACTATGGCTACGGTGGTCCCTATGGTTACGGCGGCTATCCGGGCGCCTGGGGTGCTCCGTATGGCTACGCTCCTCCGGCGGTTGCGCCTGCTCAACCAGCCGCACCGGCCACCAGCAAATAACCAGGCCGGAAACCCAAACAAGCCCGCACAAGGATGTGTCGGCTCGTTTTTCTTTAGCAGGCGAGTGGACTTGCTTAACACAGATCGTGGTAGGTAGCCACAGAATCACATGAATTAACCAAACACCATTCATTTAACAGACTGATTCTTTACCAATAAGTAAG
>CAVQCA010000115.1:0-21652 GCA_963710815.1 uncultured Gammaproteobacteria bacterium
CAGGAACCGGCGCTCACTTTCCGTGAGAGCCGTCACCGCCCACTCGAATAGCTGTGTTCTGGCAGACTCGAGCTCATCCAATTCAATTGGCCGCCCGGTCATGCCTGAGAAGTGATGTGCGAAAAGGTCTTCAATAGGGTTTCGCTTTGGGGCCAACAGCTCGGCGATTGGACGGTGATGGCAGGCAAGATAGGCGACGAATGCCTGGCGGATTTCGTCCGGGATTTCGCCGGCCGCCTGCAGGTGCATGATGTCGAACAAATCCCGCGGGTGCTGCCGATCGAGCGCCGCGCACAGTTTGCCGCCATAGAGGTCCGCGGTATCCAATCGTTGCACCTGGACGAATAGCTCGTACGTTTCTTGAGCAGTCGGGCAAAGGTCACATGCAACCGGGGGAAACAGGCTGCCACGGATTACGACACTCGGCTCGACTTTCACGCGCGCGTCCGGTGTGCCGACGAGCAGCTTGGGTGTGTCACCTTCGGTGAGTTGAATCCGGACACTAGGGATCGTTCTGCCGAATCTCCTCGGCGATCGTCAGCAGTCGTGAACGGATTTCCACAAGAGCAGCGTCACGATCGCTGATCGGTAGGAACGTAAGATCGATGTCTACAGACAGCCGTGGCATGTCGTGAAGGAACAGATTGATTGCTGTTCCGCCCTTCAGCGCGAACTCTGGCGTGCGGGCGAGGGCTGGAAGGCAGCGAATCAGCAGGTCCACCTGAGCTCTATAGGCATCTCGTGGCGCCATGGCTTTGCCTATTCCTGAACCGGATCAGCGACGACCAGGCTGTATTTCTTGTCGAGTCGACCACCTGCATGGATGGTCCGCCGGCCCGATCCGAAATTGACGTTCGACAAGTCGAGACGGGATAGCCAGGGGTGGTCCAATTGCTCGGCGGCATGCATGAACAGCCGTTTGGTCTTCACCGAGGTGCAGCACTCCAACAGCCGTTGCACTACCTGAGGGCGCAGCGAAGTCAACGACTCCATGACCTGCAGGGCTTCCTCGTATGACTGGCGTCTTCGGGACGAGGTACATCATTTCGAAGGCGGCCCGCTCGAGTGTCGCGACTTCGAGCTCGATCCCCTCCAACTTCACCATTGAAGTGGACTTGTCCGGTTTGGTGAAAACGTTGGTCGTGACGAGTGTCACGCGCTGCGACCACGGGTGACTCGCGAACCAGGCCGGCAGCTTCGTCCCGGCATCGCCAAATAGGATGACCTCGCGTTTTCCGAGTGCCACGTTTTGGGCATATCCCCGGATCGCAAAAGCCGTTATCGCTCCAGGGTGTACTTTAAGCCCGAGCTGGACTTGGAGCGCATAGACTGCACCTGGCCAATCCACAGTCGATCCAGTTCGCAGATAGGCTCCGTGGCCCAGGCGTTTCAGCCAACCAGATCGGACGTACTTGTCTGCGAGACGAAAGTCGACACCCTGGCTGGTCAACCAACGCTGGGTGCCGACTACCCCAAAGGGCCAAGCCTGCAGCAATTGATTTATTTTCGATCCCATATGACTACTCTGTGGCGATAAATCGGCGTCAAACTAAACTGTCACCGCGAGGCTACCACACAGTTTAATCTGACTCTATATTATCGCTTAAAAGGCGATCCTTAGTAAGTATAATGAACTCTTTGGGAAAGGACGTCTATCCGTCCTTAGTGGCGACGTGCATACCTCGGCGGTGTTCCGCATTGTGGATCATGCGCACAGTGCGGTGATCTATCAGCTTACCTCCAGCGCCATTACCTAATCACTGCATATTCCGGCCTAAAGTGAACAGCAATTCCGGTTCAACGTGAACACTTTTCCGGTTTTTCCGGAATTGCTGTTCATGCTTCCGGAATCGGTGTTCACGATAAACCGGAATCTTTTCCAACGCATTGTTTTGTCAACCTGTTTGGTAGGCTCTCCCGTTTTTTGGGAGAGACCATGCCAGTCAAGAGGACCACAATGCGAAAAATCCGCGAAATACTTCGTTTACGACGCTCCGCTGGTCTGTCGATCCGTCAGATCAGCGCCAGCACCAAGGTCAGTGTCGGCGCCATCCAGAAGCTACTGGCCCAGGCCGACGCGCTGGGAATCGGCTGGCCGCTGCCGCCGGAGCTGGATGATAATCAGCTGGCGCGGCGGTTCTATCCCCACGCCGACACCCGCGTCTCCACCCGTTACCAGGTGCCCGATTGGTCGGTCCTCCACCAGGAACTCAAGCGCAAGGGGGTAACCAAGCAACTGCTGTGGGAGGAATACACGCAGCAGTACCCCAACCGCTGTTACAGCTACTCGCAGTTCTGCGACCGTTATGCCCACTGGCAAGGCCTGCAAAAACGCTCCATGCGACAGCTCCACAAGGCCGGCGAGAAATGCTTCGTCGATTACTGCGGACCCATGGCGCCCATCGTCTGTTCCGACACCAGCGAGATCCATCCGGCCCAGGTGTTCGTGGCGGTGCTGGGGGCTTCCAACTACACCTATGCAGAAGCGACCCTCACGCAGTCCTTGCCGGACTGGCTGGGCAGCCATGTGCGGACCAGAAACAGGTGTCAGCAGAAACAGGTGTCAGAGCACATTTCTCTCTAATATTAGAGATAATTGTGCTCTGACACCTTACCCCGCCCAGGGCAAGGCGTAAATGCCAGGAAGGCCATCCAATCTGTACATGCAGCTACGGGCGACCATTGTTTGTCGGCCAGTAGCCATTTCAGATAGTCCTGGTGGGGGGCAGAAATGTACTGTGCTATGTCATTTATAGAAGTCAGGTAGACTACCAATTCAGATTTATTTGGTAGTCGTCATATTAAGAGGACCAGCAAGTGCCCCGCCTGTTTGATTCGCTGTTCGAAGAACTCAAAAGCTTCTGGAAAAAGCCACACGCGCCTCGCAGCAAGCGCGCATTCCGATGTGACTGTGGACGACCGATTTTCTTTCGCAACAGCCAGTGCCTGGGCTGTGGAGCTTCGCTGGGCTACGAGCCGATGCTGGGCGAACTGAGAACCCTGCAAAGAACCCTGCAACAGGGTGAGGAGCCCGAAACCTGGCGGCTGACCGACGATAGCACGACTCCGTGTGATTACCGCCGCTGTAGCAATTTCGACTCACCCGCCGGCTGCAACTGGCTGGTGACTGTGGATGAGGCTTCCCCGTTCTGTATTGCCTGCCGCCTGAACCGTACGCTGCCCAATCTCAACGACAGCGACAATCAGCGCTACTGGCGCTCAATCGAGGCTGCCAAGCGACGACTGATATCACAACTGCTGGCGCTCGGCCTGCCCGTTGAGACCAAGACGGAGAATCCAGAACAGGGACTCGCCTTCGATATCCTGCATTCGCCCGCCGGGGGCCCGAAAGTGCTGACCGGCCATGACAATGGCTTGATCACGCTTAATGTGGAGGAAGCCGATGACGTTAAGCGCGAGGAGATACGAACTGCCCTGCATGAACCGTATCGCACGCTACTGGGCCATTTTCGCCACGAGATCGGTCATTACTACTGGTACCGCCTGATCTGGAACACGACCTGGCTGGAGCCCTTCCGAGCACTGTTCGGCGACGAGCGCATCGACTACTCGGCAGCCCTAAAGGCGAATTATGAGAATGGCCCGCTTTCGGACTGGGCTGACAGGCACATCAGTTCCTATGCCAGTACGCACCCCTGGGAAGACTGGGCCGAGACCTGGGCCCATTACCTGCACATCGTTGACAGTCTCGACACTGCACTCGCGCATGGTTTGGACGCTGACGATATTGACCTGGAAATTGAACCGTTCACCCAGGACGATCTCTACGACCCGGACGACCCAAGCGGTGATCATGTGCTGTTTTTTATTAACTCATGGATAGAGATGATCACCGTGCTTAATGAGATGGCGCGTAGCCTTGGTCAGCCGGATTTCTACCCGTTTGTCATGCCGCGGGCCGTGGTCAGGAAGTTGCATTTCGTGAGCCTGGTCGTTAACGGCACGAGAACCTAAATGCCGCGTGATTTATTGTCGTTTTGCCTTTTATGGAAGGTTGCGATAGGGGCTGGTATTTCTGACGACAGCCTGCTGGTACGACGTCCTGAGTCCCTAGTGCGACGTTCTCTGTCCCAAGAGCTCAGCACGCAGCGCCAGGCATTCTGCGCGCGGTACTCGGCGCTGTTCTGTGTCGAACGAAAAATGTCCGACTTTGACCACAACCACTACATACTCTGAATTAGGGGTTATGTCTTAAATGCAGAAACGGACGCTACCGTCCCCTAATAAGGTCAACCTGAACAGACTGATGGACTACAATAGACCAAGGTCCAATGTTGTGCGCAAGTAGCAGACGTTGCGTATTCCATCGGGAGGGAGTTGATCACAATATGCCTCACAAGCTGATTCCCCTGCTGTTCGCGGCCACGCTGCTGGCGGGCTGCCAGACGACCGGCTCGACCAATCCGGACTCCATTTGGTACGAGCTTCCCAAGGGTTCGAAGCTGGTCCTAATCAGGACCTGGAGATTCCAGCAGGTCAGGCGCACACCATCGTGCAGAACGCCAAGGCCGGGACATCGGCATTCAACTTAGATGTAATGTGCCGCTTTGAGGTAGAGCAGCTGGGACCTCGGACTATCCGCCCCGACACATTTCTGATCACGGAGGTTGCGCAGGGCCGCCAGTGGGTAAACGAGCCCAGTACCATGCTGTTTTACAAGGACCTTTACCTTCAATCCGAACAGCAGGGGGCTATCTTGCCCATGCGCTGTGGTTACACAGACGATCCCCTTTTGGGGGAGCCGGTGACCATCGAGCAGATACGCGAGACGCTGGGCAGCGTCTTCACCGTGGTGCCCGGACCGGAAGGGAGGAAACCGCAGTAGCGAGGAGCGCAACGCCAGCCTCGGATGCAGTGGCGGTGCTACTGAAATTAAAACAGCGACGCGAAGGACGCCGCTTTATGTCCTGAATACGCACGGAACCGGACATTCCGCCGAAGCGCATTTATGACCGAAATGCAGCAATGCGGCCATGAGCATTAAACCGTGGAGTTATAGATCACTCCGTCGTGAGGGAAATCTTCTATACTTTACCTATGATTGAGCACGTGTGGTGAGGTGATGAGTATGTCTGCTCCAACTGACATCCCGAGACGGGAACTTTTTGACGAAGATGGCCTGATCCGCGACTTTGCATCATGGACGGAACCGTTGGCGAAGTCCATTGCGCAGGAAGCCGGAATCGGTCCGCTCAGCGACGATCACTGGAGGATCATCCGTGCCATGCGCGAGCATTATGAAAAACTCGGTGCGGCACCTGCCATGCATCGAGTCTGCCGGGATGCTGACATCGAGCGGAAGCAGGTGAACAAGCTCTTCGGATATTGCCTGGTTGCCTGGCGCGTGGCCGGATTGCCGAACCCGGGCGAAGAGGCCAAGTCATACCTAAGCGATATGTGAGCCAGCGGGATCGGGTTTAACCCCGTTTCAACGGACAGTTGAGCTGGGAATAAATCCGTCCGTTTAGCTACTTCAAGCTGACGCCTTTGGCTCGGGTTGCGTAATCGCTCGATGCAATCGAAGACATCTGTCCTGGCTTCAGCGGGGCGGTTTGTTAATATCCAATCTTACCTTTCCCTTTACCTTGCATTCTCAAGACTGTACCGATAGGAAATAGACAAGGTCGACGCTGATAAGTGCTTCCACTCATACTATGAGAATCTGAATGCCATGTGGACATGGTCACTCAACTGGAACGAGATTACACCGTATATTGTCATTGGTACTTGCCCGATGAGGCCGGATGACCTGGTCAGGATACAAAAGGAAACGGAGGTATCGGCGATACTCTCTCTGCAGCACGATGATTGCCTGGCTTACTGGGGGATCGACTACTCACAGATGCAAAGTAAAGCCACAGAGATCGAACTTGCCCTGATACGGAGGCCAATACGGGACTTTGATATCGCCGATATGCGACGGCAGCTCCCGTCGGCAGTATCGATCCTGGCTGCATTACAAACGACCGGTCATCGCACTTACGTGCATTGCACGGCCGGATTGGGACGGTCAGCGCTAGTCATTCTTGGGTATCTGACACTGGTTGAGACCCGTGATCCCGATGAGGCTATATCGCTGATCCTCGCCAGTCGACCCGATTCAGTCCCTGCCTGGGAGGCCTATCATGGCTGCAGGCACGACCTTGTGGAATCCAATCGGAAGGCGATTGAGCGGCGCGCCTACGAGTTGTACCAACTGGGCGTCAATGACAGCATGCATTCGGATTGGCAGCAAGCTGAACGAGAGGTTTTGCGAGGCGAGTTGTTAAGCCGTGTTTCAGTATGAACGTGGACTGTTAATGTACTAACCTGCAATCAGCTGGTTTTAGGGTAAACGACTGATTGCACGACAAGAACGGCTGGTTTTGGAATATTAGAACCTATCTCAAAATTAAAACCATGGCCAACAGATACCAAACACCAACCGTGAAATTTCGATATTTCTCGAGAAATTCGCTATTTGTTATTTCGCAAAAAATCGCTGTTGGAAGCCTAAAACCCATTTTGCACGTAAGAAACAGGTGTCAGAGCACATTTCTTTGTAATATTAGAGATAATTGTGCTCTGACACCTTACCTTGCTTTTCTAACCCCCACCCAGCGCAGCTTGCACCTTCTTCAGTGTGTCGAGGTTTTGTTGTAAGCCGCTGACGTTTTTCTCCATGTCGGTTATTGCCGTACCGAGTTGAGCGACGCTTCCGAGTGCACCGCCGCTAGCCTTCGCTTTATTGAGCATCTGTTCACCGAATTCTCCCAACTGAGCATTCGCACTCTGCTGGGAGATCAAACCGCAGAGAAAGCCTGCCGAGAAAATAGCTGAAATGAAACCGATGCGTACGCTGTAAAGCCGCGCCTTGTTTGACATGTTAAGACTCCTTTCCTGTTGGTGATGTATACCACCGATCTCCATTATTTTCAGTAGAAATCTGTGGCAAGCATTCTGAGCATAAGATACGAATGGCGAATGTCAATCCACATATAAATTGGTGTCAGAGCGCATCGGCTACCTGTGCTCGATAAGCATCCCGCAACGCCATGGCTACGCAAGATGGGGTGACGTCGCTACAGGAAACCCCGGAGTAAAAATTGCGTATTGCGCAACACGTGGCCATACTGGACTGGTGATAAGGACGATTCGCCACAAAAGGCCTGTGCCGATTCTATGAATCCGGCAGCACATCGAAAATACGATCAGCGCATACGGGGGCTTCGTCTTCAGCTCGCCGCACTGGATACCGCGTACACCATCCAGGACATGGATATCCCGGGTTTCAAGCTGCATCCACTGAAGGGCAAGTTGACAGAAGGGACGCTGGGCCATCCGGGTGAGTGGCAATTGGCGTTTGACCTTTGAATTCAAGGATGGTGATGTCTACTTGCTTATTTACGAGGGCTACCACTGATGAGCATGCATAATCCTCCGCATCCCGGGGAATTCATTCGCGAGGTGTATTTGATGCCCCATGGCTTGAGTGTCCGGGCGCTGGCCGAAAACCCGGGTGTTTCTGTGTCCACCGTGACGCGCATTATCAACGGGGACAGCGGGATTAGTCCGGAGATGGTGCTGCGTCTGTCCAAGGCGCTCGGGCGTTCTGCGGAAAGCTGGCTTGCCATGCAGCACAATTACGATCTATGGCAGGCAAAGCAAACTACGGACCATTCGGGTGTTACCCAGATCGAGTTTGCCGCGTAAAGGACTGGATGTGCCTGGTAGTGGTCGCCGGTTGTCTCTCGCTTCCGATGTCAGATCCGCATAGCACGCTTGCGGCAGGCGCGCAGTGATGTGGGGGTTTTGCGGGGATCAGTTGTGCATCGTTATGCATCGTGGTGCACAGCATGCAACGGGGGCGCCACGGTAAGCTGTAGAATTAAAAGGCAGTAAACGCCTTTCTGTCCTTTTAATCCGATGGTCGAAGCTATCGGCCGTCGTTTTCAGGAACCGGCTCCGCAGCACTTTTTATATTTTCTACCGCTGCCACAGGGACAGGGATCGTTGCGGCCGACCTTGGGGCCGGCACGCCGGATTTGTGGGATGCCGACCGGTTTTCCGTCGTAGAAATACCAGATGCCGTCCGCCCGGCGAAACTCCGATAGTTCGTGATGCACCTGAGTCGTTCCATTCAGGGTGTAATGCACCTTGAACTCAACCATCCCCGTCTGGTCTCCATGAGAGGTTTCAGAGGCACTGATGATCTCAAGGCCGAGCCATTCGGATTCTCGCGACCACCGGGCGGCGCCGTCCTCGTCAAAATCATTGCGCTGGCTCGGGTGCAATGTCCGGGCAAGATAGGGGATTTTCTGCAGAACATAGGCGGAATAGCGTGCACGCATCAGCTCTTCCGGCGTCTCCGCACGGCCGGTTCCGTTTATCAGGGGCGCACAACACATCTCGTAGGCGCGGCCGGAGCCGCAGGGGCATAAGCCGGTTTGTTCACTGCTCATTTTCGATGTTCTCATCTTCTGATGTCATACCTTCCCGAAAAGACATGGTACCGGGAAAGTACGGAAGGCGGGTTAAAACCTGTAACCGAAGGTTCCAGGGCACCGTTCCGGTTATCAGGGAAATGTCGGCGCTGCACCAGCCCACCGATCGATCCGAGTCCGCTGGCGTGAACCGCCCGGTCCCCGGGTCGTCAGGAAATTCCATTGCCGTATAGTGCGAAGGGATACCGGACAGTTCATTATGCTACGCCGTTATTTCAGCATGGAGAAAAGATGCCCGGTACCCGCATCCTGCACAACCCGCAAGATCAAGCAGTTCAATATTAACGTCGGCTGGACCGTGTTGTTTGCGGCACGGGCTCTGCGAAAAAAAACATCCGATGATGCCGTTCTTTTCCGATTTGGTGATGCTCTGCAAGGTTTACCAGCGAGAGTCCGTCTAGGCTTTGACGAAGGTGTCTGAAGAAGAATCCGTCCCTTCAGCCGCCTTTGGAGAAGAAATGTGCTTATTGGACAATGTCATGCTCGTGCAGACGTGGGCTCGACGGCGTATGTAAAGGAGCCGATCAGGGCAGCGTTTGGCCTGGCTTCCCTGTTTGCCCTGTGCAGCTTCCTGATCGCGGTATTCTCTCTTGTTGCGTATCGTCTGGCCCTTGTCGATATCATACGACCGCTGCCTGATGGTCCGGCGGTACACCCGTTCACATCACTCAGCGTGATGCTGCTTTCGGTTTGTGTCGTGCTCACAATGCAACGCGCCCGTCGGTTCGTCGACGGAATATGCACCGCGGTACTGCTCGGCGCGCTGGCGCAGCTGGCCTTTCCAGAACAGGCCAGCCGCGGGTTCCAGGCAATCGATCTGTTCCCTGCGGGGCAGGGGGCCATCGTGTCGACGAGTACCGCCCTCTGCCTGCTGATGCTGGCCGCCTCACTGTTATTGCGCCGGTACCGTAACGCGGAAGTTTCGCAGATGTTGTCCGTACTCGCATACGGCGCGCCGGCAATGGCGCTGGTCGGGTTCCTGCTCGATGTGCAGGAGTCCCATGTGAGAATGTCGCTTACCACCGTCCTGATGCTGATTCCGCTTTGCGCGGCCACGGCCCTGCGCACCGTCTACCATGGCTTCCTGCGGGCGCTGCTCGGCCCAACCCGCGTCGGTGCACTCGCGAGGCGTCACATCGCGCTGGTCATGATGGCGCCGTACCTGCTGGGTCTCGGCCTTGTCGGAATCCGTCCGAATGTCGCCGACGCCTCGATCGTGATCCTCATCGTCGCCAGCAGCCAGACCGTAGGGCTTGTCGTAGCTTTCCTGGCGCTGTCATTCTGCAATCTGGAACGCCGAAGTCATGTCCTGCAGCGGCGCGCCGAAACGCGGGCCGTGCGCGACGGGCTGACCGGGGCAATGAATCGCGCCAGCTTTACCCATCACGCCCGCCGGGAGATCGATCAGCACCGCGACAAAAAAAGCGCTGTGTCTTTACTTTTTGTCGATGTGGATCATTTCAAGCGCATCAACGACACCTACGGACACGAGACCGGTGACCGGGTGCTGAAGCGTATCATTCGTCTTGCGCGCAGCTGTCTTCGCAGCGACGATACCGTGGCGCGCTGGGGCGGCGAGGAATTCATCGTGTTGCTGCCGGCCACGGATGTGGATGGGGCATTGCTGATAGCGGAGAAGATCCGGCAGCGCATCGAGGCCGAACATTTCGACGCATTTGCCAGCGGACTGCATGTAACGGTGTCAGTCGGTTGCGCGGAGATAAGCAGCAGCGAGGAACTTGATGAACTCGTGGCCCGGGCCGACCATGCGCTCTACGAGGCCAAGCATCTGGGACGCAACCAGACTGTCGCGGCATAATCGCAAATCGGACCGGGTCGATCACATCCCCAGGCACAGCGAACGTGAGCGAATGGAAACTCTTTCAAATAGTGATCATCCTTCTGCTCTATGAACCGACCTGCAGCGATGGCGAAGATCGGGCTGCTTATCTCGAACGGTTCCAGCAGACGAACCATCCGCTGTGGGACTATCTGAGCGAGCCTGAGTGGGAGCAGATCTGGGACCATGTCTCCACCTGTGACTTCCCGGAGACTGCCGCCGACTGGCTCGAGATCGGGCGGGCAGGGGGCTTCAGTTCGGGCCGCCAGCTGTTCACGGATCCAACCGACTTATACTGCCTCTTTCGCTGCGAAGTCTGACCAGGGCCAAGCGCCGCCGGTATTCAGCCCAGGAGAGGATCTACAGCGTGTCCGTCGATAGAACCTGGCAACTGCCTGGAATCGATGCTCGAGTTGACGCTATACCGGAAAAATCTGGACAGGAAACGGCCTACACTATAATGGAAGGTTTCGCCGTGGCTGCGCGCTAGACCACCCACTGAGGTGAAGATCGCGATGTCGAATGAGCTTGTAGTACGAGACATGAACCGCTCCGAGGTGGACGATCTCGTCGACTGGGCTGCACGCGAAGGCTGGAATCCTGGGCTTCACGATGCCGAGCTGTTCTGGGCTACCGACCCGGCGGCCTTCATCGCGGCCGAGCTTGGCGAGGAGGTGATCGGGGGCGGGGCCATCACGTCCTACAACGGCGAATTCGGCTTCATGGGTTTCTTCATCGTCCGGCCTGAATTTCGCGGCCGAGGTTTCGGCAATGCGCTCTGGCACGCCCGTCGCGATCGGCTCCTCGCCCGCCTGCGCCCCGACGCGAGCATCGGTCTGGACGGTGTTTTCGCGATGCAGGACTACTATGCCAGGGGTGGCTTCGTTTTCTCTCACCGCGACATTCGTTTTCGCATCGAGATCCCGGATCCGCCGTCACCCGCGCGGGTTGACGACGAAGACATCATCCCGCTGACCACCGTTCCGTTCGATCAGGTTCTCGATTACGATCGCACCTGCTTTCCCGCCCTGCGCTCGACCTTCCTGAGGGGGTGGATATCTCAACCTGATGCGCTCTCCCTTGGTTGCCGGCGCGATGGGAAGCTGAGCGGATATGGCGTAGCGCGGCGCTGCAGAGAAGGATGCAAGATCGGTCCCTTGTTCGCTGATGACGCCCTGGTCGCCGAGGCCCTTTATACGCGGTTGGCCGGGTTCGCCGCAGGCGGTCAGCTATTTCTTGATGTCCCGGAGAACAACCCCGCGGCGATCGCGCTCGTGCACCAACACCGGATGGTCGAGGTCTTCGGCTGCGCGCGGATGTATCTGGGTCCTCTGCCTGCTCTCGCGCATGAGCATGTGTTCGGTGTCACGACCTTTGAACTGGGCTGATGTCCGGGCGTGACTTCGTCGGTTATGGAGGCTGTCCACCTCATCCGCGATGGCCGGGTGAGGCGCGAGTCGCGGTTCAGTTCGTGCTCAACATCGAGGCGGGCGCGGAGTCGTGCATCCTCAATGGTGATGCCCAATCGGAGGCCTATCTGCACGAGCTGCCCGGGCGTCCGCCTCGCACAGGGGAACGGGACTTGAGCGTCGAGGGGATGTATGAGTACGGCGCGCGCGCAGGCGTGTGGCGCATACTTGAGCTGTTCAGCGTCCGTGGCCTGCCCTTGACCGCCTTCGCCGTCGGGCGGGCACTGGAACTCAACCCGCAGATCGGCCATGCACTCTCCACGGCCGGGCACGAGATCGCCGGGCACGGCTACCGCTGGCTGGACTATCGGGACATCCCCGAAGACGAGGAGCGGCGCCATATCCGTCTTACCGTTGAGGTCATCGAGCGGATCTGCGGCAAGCGCCCGGTCGGCTGGTATACCGGGCGGATCAGCCGGAATACCCGCCGTCTGGTGCGCGAGCACGGGGGCTTCCTCTACAGCTCTGATGCCTACAACGATGATCTGCCCTACTGGCTCACTGGATCGCCCTCACACCTGGTGATTCCCTACACGCTGGTCAACAACGACGTCCGTTATCTGCTGCCCAACAGCTTTTCTTCCGGGGAGGACTTCTTCCGGCTGCTCAAGGACGCGTTCGACCTGCTGTGGCAGGAGGGTGCGCAACGCCCGAAGATGATGAGCGTGGGATTGCATGGCCGGATCAGCGGTCATCCGGCGCGTGCAATGGCCATGGCGCGCTTTCTCGATTACGTGAAAGGTCATGACTCGGTGTGGATCTGCCGGCGGGAAGAGATCGCCAGACACTGGATGGCTGAATACCCTTCCTAGTGGCTTGGCGCATGCTTCGACGAGTTGGCTTCTTCGTGGCGCCGAATCCGCGACGTTGATCCAGGCGTGGCGGGGGCGCTTGCAAATGTTAAAGATAATCATTATCATTCGTAATTGCGAGCCACCCTGGCTAACGGAGGGAAGGGCAGGGAGAGGGATTTCCGGTACCGGCAAGAAAGGCGGTTAATGAGTGACCGAGAGGCGCTGACGCGGGAGCGGCACGCGCCTGATTTGGGTGAAGCCTAACGTGACACAGGAAACACTGTCGACACGACCCTGCGCACTTCTGGCGACAGGAACCGTCCTGATGGCCCTGGGCGGGCCGGCCTGCGCCTACGACATCAACGATCAGTTATCCATCGGTGGGGTGCTTGCCGGAACCCTGCAATGCCAGCGACTCTCCGGGAAGGCCGGCGCAGCCAACGTCTGCGATAGTGCCTTACCTTTCCAGCCCGAACTCAGTTTCCGTCCCACTGACAGCGACGAGCTCTTCGTCAAGGCAGGATTCGCCAAGGGTAACGGCCTGGATGACAAATCGCCGTTCGTGCTCGACACGTGGGCTGCCTATTTGCACGATGACGTCAAGGATATCAACGGCTCCAGCCGCGATCACCTGTTATCCGCCTGGTATCAGCACACGTTCAGCCTTCGCCAGGGCGCCACCCTGGCTGCGACGGTCGGGATCATCGACGGCACTGATTATCTCGATGAAAATGCCTATGCCAACGACGAATACACCCAGTTCATGAACGAGGCGCTGGTTAATGGCCCCAATGCCTTCCTGCCTTCCTATGACCTGGGCGGTGCGCTGGTGTGGGATACCGGCCCCTGGTCACTGCGCGGAGTGGTCATGCACGTACACGAAAACGACGACGGGAATGGCTACGCCTTTTATGGCACAGAGCTCGGGTATACCCTGCATACGGCGCTTGGCGAGGGCAACTACCGGGTACTCCTCGACCGCACCAGCAAGGATTTTTCCGATAGTGAGGATGAATCCAGGCACAATCGCACCTCGATCCTGTTTTCCTTTGATCAGCAGCTGGGCAGTGTAATAGGTGGTTATCTGCGCTTCGGCTGGCAGGACAATGAGGCCGCAGTGAACTACGACGGGATCTGGTCGGGGGGTATCGATATCCGCGGGAGCCCCTGGGGGCGGGACGACGATAATATTGGCCTCGGCTATGCCGATCTCGATGGTGGCAATCCGGAGATCAATCGGTCACAGGTCGCCGAGGGTTACTACCGGTTTGTCATCAACCGGTATCTTGCCCTCTCAGCCGATATCCAGTACATGAAAGATTACCTGCAGCATCAGGAAGATCCTGAGGGCTTCATCTACGGTCTGCGGTTGACGGCGGAATTCTGAACCGGGAATTCAACCTTTCCGCTTTGCAAGTGTCCCCGACACAGGAGTAAGTCATGCCTATCAAAGCCGCTCCCTTCAGTGGGTCAACTTATCATTAATATCCGCATTGTTTAGCCAGCAGCTCCAATGAAATGCCGCTGCCAGGCTTGCAATCACTCCAACCAGGGCCACCAGCAGGACAAATAGATAGGGCGACACGTCGATTTGGTGAGAGATGGCTATATGAATCGTGTAAATAACGCAGACAGATAGCAGGACTTTCAGAAAACACGCGAAAGGGCATTTATTAGCAAGGTGAAACAGGTTTTCAAGCATGGTTGTCATTGTGCTTCCTCTCTAGATTGATACTAAAAATGTCGATGTTTGTACCAAGCTACTTGGCAGCCGGTCTGTATTCCTTCCGTGCTTGTATCGGTGTTCGGCTTATAGGATCCTTATCTGCCTGTATCCTGTTGCGCAGGGACTCGATTAATTCGCGGCTAATCTTTGCGAAATAGATGTCTTCAGCCGCCTTTTCCGCAAGCCTGAGCTGTTCGACGAAATAACTCATTACGCCTCTCCATGGACTATAGTAGTATAAGAGTATAATAACATAGTAATAGTTAAATTATTATTAAATCCTGGTGCGACATAGTGTCGCAGCGTTAAAAATGTCTGCGCTAAAGATCGAGATCGTGATGGTCTTTGGAGGGTCGTTCCGAGTAAATTCAACAGTATGTACTTGTATTATATATAAAAATACTCTTTGGCCTCCTTGTGCGACTTGCCCGCGAATCCACGGCAACAACCGGTCGAATTGGTCTAGAATGGGCATCGCTAGCGGGTTTTCCGCGCCATCCAGGGAGACCGCTATGGCAGCAAACGTTCAGGAAAGTGGCGGCACCCAGCGACCATTGCACTGAATTTCTGGAGATTTATCAGCTACCCACCGGAATCCCGATGCCGGCAGAACCCGAACAAGGACGCAATGCCCAAGAGGAGGCGTTGAAGCGCGCGCCGCCGGCTGCGCCTCACAGCCAGTCATTCGCGGTACTCGCCGTTGCGGTACTCGGCGTGGTTTACGGAGACATCGGTACCAGCCCGATTTACGCCTTGCGTGAATGTTTCGCCGGCAAGAATCCAATCCTGGTCACGACCGATAATGTGCTCGGTGTCCTCTCGCTCATTTTCTGGACGCTCATTCTGGTCATCTCACTCAAGTACATGGTCTTTGTATTGCGTGCAGATAACCGTGGCGAAGGCGGCACTTTCGCCTTGCTGGCCCTGCTTCGGCCGGGCCGGAATCAGCAGCAGTTGTCTCGCCGCGCGTTATTTCTGCTCGGATTACTGGGGGCCTCGATGCTGTACGGCGGGGTGATGATCACCCCGGCGATCTCCGTTTTAAGCGCAGTGGAAGGTCTGCAGATGACGGCGCCGCACATGCATGCCTATGTGATCCCGGTTACGGTGGTCATCCTGTTTCTGCTGTTTAACGTGCAGCGCCACGGAACAGCGGCGGTCGGCGCGATCTTCGGTCCGGTGACTCTGATTTGGTTTGCGGTGCTCGCACTGCTAGGCATCCGCGGTATTCTGCGGGCCCCGGAGGTATTGCTCGCGGTCAATCCGTGGTATGCGGTCCGGTTCTTTCTGAATAACGGGTGGTCGGGGTATTTCATCCTGTATGCCGTGTTCCTGGTCACCACGGGCGGTGAAGCACTGTATGCGGATCTCGGCCATTTCGGCCGCCGGCCGATTCGCAGGGTCTGGTTCGCCTTTGTTCTGCCGGCATTGCTTATCAATTACTTTGGTCAGGGCGCGGTATTGATAGCCGAACATTTCAAAAGCATCCATCCTTTCTATCAACTGGCGCCGTCCTGGGGGCTCTATCCACTGATCATCCTCGCCACTGCCGCCACCTGCATCGCATCGCAGGCGGTGATCACCGGCGCGTATTCACTGACCCGTCAGGCTATCCAGCTTGGCGGACTTCCACGGCTTACGGTAAAACAGACTTCCGCCGATGCGCGCGGGCAGATCTACATGCCCGCCGTGAACTGGCTGCTGATGGTGGCGGCCATCGGTCTGGTGCTTGCCTTTCGCTCTTCCAGTAATCTGGCGGCCGCCTATGGCGTGGCGGTGAACTCCACCATGGCGATAACCACGGTACTTGCGTTCAATGTCGCCCGTGAGCGCGGCGGCTGGAGCCTGCCGGCGGTATGGACCTTTCTGCTGGTATTCCTGGCGATCGATCTGGGATTCCTCGGTTCCAATCTCCTTAAAATACCCGATGGCGGCTGGTTGCCTTTATTGATCGGCGTGGTGTTGTTCACCGTCATGACCACCTGGCGCCGCGGCTCGAGCCTGCTGGCCGAGCAGATCACAAACACCACGCCGAAGCTGGAGACGTTCATCGGGCGCGTAACGGGCGAGCGGATACCGCGTATCCCCGGCACCGCGGTATTTTTCACCGGTCGGACAGAACAGACTCCTCCGTCGCTGCAGCAGCTGGTAGAACGCACAGACGTCCTTTACGAGCGTGTAGTCCTGGTGACAGTGGTTATTGAACCAGTGCCCGTGATCAGTGGAGACGAGCGCATAGAGATGAAAGAACTGGGCGAGGGGTTTTATCGTCTGGTGCTGCGCTACGGGTTCATGCAGGGACCCAACATCCCCTCGGATCTGGACGCTTGCGCCAGGCTCGGGCTAACCCTGGACCTGGATAAAATCCACTACATCATCGGCCATGTGAGCCTGCTCGCCGGCCGCAAGCTTCGCGGCATGACCCTCTGGCGCGATCGGCTGTTTGTGTTGCTGGCGCGAAATACGCAGGATGCCACCGCCTTTTATCAGCTCCCCGTCGCCCAGACAATGACAGTGGGATTGCAGGTCGGCATTTGACCGCCAGGCAGATCGGACGCGGACGTGAGCCGGGAGCAGGCCGTTGGGCGCGTCACTTCCGGCGGTATGCCTGGCCAGGCGTGGCGAGACCGCGCGGCTCCTCACCGGGCGCTTATCTTTGGCCATGCCTTGGGCTAGAATACCTGCACATTTCAGCCTCATGAATCTTCGGTGACCAGGACATGAATAACTTCGAACAACAGCTCCAGAAAATGAAGACACAGCCCGGTTTCATCGCGGCGCTGGATCAAAGCGGTGGCAGCACGCCCAAGGCGCTGGGTCTTTACGGAATCAGTGAGGATGCGTGGTCCAGCGACGATGAGATGTTTGCCATCGTGCACCAGATGCGCACGCGCATCATCACCAGCCCCGGCTTCAACGGTGAGCGGATTCTTGGCGCCATCCTGTTCGAGAACACCATGGACAGGGAAATCAAGGGACGGCCTGCCGCGGACTATCTCTGGAACGTGAAGCGTGTCGTGCCGATTCTGAAAGTTGACAAGGGACTTGCGGCCGAGAAGGACGGAGTCCAGTTGATGAAGCCCATGCCCGGGCTTGCCGCGCTGCTCGACAAGGCCAGGGCGAAGGGCATATTCGGAACCAAGATGCGTTCCGTCATCAAGCATGCCAATGCAGCGGGCGTGATGGACATAGTGAGCCAGCAGTTCGAGGTGGGCGCGCAGATCATGGCCGCAGGCCTCGTGCCCATCATCGAACCGGAAGTGGATATACACTGCCCGGAAAAGGCCGGGGCCGAAGAATTGCTCAAGGTGGCCATCCTTGAGCAACTCGGCGCCCTGGCGGAGAATCAGCGGGTCATGCTCAAGCTAACGCTGCCGGATGAGGACGATTTCTACGCCGATTGTGTCAGTCATCCCAATGTCCTGAGGGTGGTTGCGCTGTCTGGTGGTTATACGCAGGAAGAGGCCAACGAGCGCCTGCGCAGGAATCACGGCGTCGTGGCGAGCTTTTCGCGGGCGCTGGTAGAAGGGTTGTCGGCCCGGCAGTCCGATGCCGAGTTCAATGCCGTGCTGGATGCATCCATCGAGCGTATTTTTCAGGCGTCCAGCACCTGAGCGGGTGATGACCTGACCGCCCCGAACGGGCGGGCACGTCGTTCGGGCCGCAGGGATCTGTCGCACCTGGCCCGCATAGGGGGTCCGCACCCCCGTCCCCGGCCTATCCTAAACCACGAAGGCGGGCGTTATGGCCCACACCATTCTGTATGATCTTCTGCAAGTGCTGATGGTGATCGAGTCATCGCTCGCAAAACTGCGGCTGTTCGTGGCGAACGGACTGCTCCTGGCGCTCTCCGCGTTTCTGCTCTCGGCCTGGTTGTAATGACGCGAGTGAACCCGCCGGATCGCGTGGCGGTCGATGGCGTTCCGGATTTGCGATGCCCGCGGGGCTGCGGCTATCATTGACACCGGCGGAGATGGCATTCCTCCTCCCGACAACCGCCCATGTGGCTGATGATGTCTGCCCACCACGCCCGGACGGGCGGTCGTAGACGGTATTTCCACTACTCCCCGTCCTCCGGCACCGTCACCCGGAGGGATATGAACGTGCTGGCTGTATTCTCCGTTTTTACCGGCGCCGGTCTCGGCGCCCTGTTGCGCTGGTTTCTGGGTAATCGGCTCAATCCGGTGTTCCCCACCCTGCCTTTGGGCACCTTGGCCGCCAACCTGCTGGGTGGTCTGCTGGTGGGCCTGGCCGTGGCCTGGTTCGGACGACATCCCGGGATACCGCCCGAGGTGCGGCTGCTGGTCATTACCGGCTTTATGGGCGGGCTGACCACCTTTTCCACCTTTTCCGCCGAGGTGGTCAACCTACTGGCGCGGAACGAATATCTGTGGGGTTTCTCCGCCGCGTTCATCCATTTGGCCGGCTCGCTGTCATTGACGGCGGCGGGGATGGCCCTGGCCCATCTGATTTTACCGAGGGCGTAGAATGGACGTCCCGATCCGTTCTGTGCTGCATACGACGTTATTCCAGCCGGTGTCCGCCCCGACCGCCGCCGCCACCCGATTCCTCGTTGCCGGGGCGATGTCGCGCGGCCGGGAAGCGGCGTGCGTGCGGTGATTCCGGGCTTGCGGAATTCCTGGAGGATGATATGGACATGAATGGCTGCTTTCTCAAGTTCTACGTGGCGGAGAACCGCCGTCATCACCACCTGCTGGCCTACGAATGGCTGCTGGAGGAGGCCAAGAAGTTCGGTCTGCATGGCGGTTCCGCCTTCCGCGCCGTGGCCGGTTTCGGCCGCCACGGGCGGCTGCATGAAGAGCATTTCTTCGAACTGGCCGGCGACCTGCCGGTGGAGGTGGGCTTCGTGGTCACCCGGGACGAGGCCGACCGTTTCCTCGCCCACATCGCGGCCGAGGGGCTCAACCTGTTCTATCTGCGGGTGCCGGTGATCTCCGGTTTTACGGATGGAGGTCGTTCATGATCGGGACCCGTGTCACCCGGTCCACACCGAAAAGCCCCGAGGGGAGGAGCGCGACACCCGATGCACGGGTGAATTCATGGTGCGGCGGAAACGCGAGGGCGTGACGGCGGTTCCCTTCGCAGCGGGAAGCAGCGGCCGGCCGTGGCTGGGCCGGGAACTTCAAGGTATTCGCGGGGTCTCTGGACCCGATGTTTCTCCTCTGCAGAGTCGACCTATGAGACCCAATGCGCTGCGCCACACGATAACCGCCGTATCCAGGCACGGCCGCCGCCGGTTCGCTGTCCTTCCACGATCGCTGCAAGCCTTCGCCGTCATGCTGGCCGCGATCCTCGCCATGTGCACCGCGGTGCAGGCGGGCGCCTCGGCGCCGGACGCGGACGTGCTGCGTGCGACACTCGACAACGGGTTGCGTGTGGTCATCGTCCGCAACGATCTGGCGCCGGTAGTCTCCGTGGAGGTCAACTACCTCGCGGGCTCGGATGAGGCGCCGGATGGTTTTCCGGGCATGGCCCACGCCCAGGAGCACATGATGTTTCGTGGCAGCCCCGACCTCAGCGGTGATCAGCTTGCCTACCTCAACGCGGTGCTGGGCGGCAGGGCCAATGCGGACACCCAGCAGAGCGTGACCCAGTATCGAATACGGTACCGGCCAGGGACCTGGGATTGATCCTGCGGATCGAGTCGATCCGCATGCGCGGCGTCTCCGACCGTCAGGACGCCTGGGTCAAGGAACGCGGGGCGATCGAGCAGGAGGTCGCGCGGGACCTCTCCGAACCCGAGTATGTCCTCTACACGCAGCTCCTCAAGACCCTGTTCGAGGGCACCCCCTATGCGCATGACGCCCTGGGGACCCACGCGTCCTTCGAAAAGACCACTGGAGCGATGTTGAAGGCCTACTACGATCGCTGGTACGCCCCGAACAATGCGATCCTCGTGATCGCCGGGGACGTGCAGCCGAAGTCCGTGCTGGATCAGGTCAAGGTGCTGTTCGGCGACATCCCCAGGAAAGCGATACCCCCCCGGCCCGAGGTGCGGCTCGGCAAGCTTCATCCGCGAACCCTCCGGGGCCGGACGGACAAGGGCAACGGGCTGGTCCTGGCGGCCTTCCGTATGCCCGGCACCGACAGCCCGGATCATGCGGCCGTGTCGCTGCTCGCGGACGTACTCGGCAGCCAGCGCGGCGACCTTTATGCACTGTCCGCGGACGGCAAGGCGCTGACGACGGACGCCCAGGTGGATCTGTTGCCCCGGGCCGGGCTCGCCTATGTGGTGGCAGAGTTCCCCAAGGGACAGGACCCCTCGGTCCTGATGAACCAGCTCAAGGCGGTTATCGCGAATGATGCCAGGCACGGCTTCTCTCCGGAGCTCGTGGAGGCCGCGAAGCGGCGCGAGATCATGGAGCTGGAGCTCAAGAAGAATTCGATCCCCGAGCTGGCGGAGACCTGGTCCCAGGCCCTGGCCGTCGAGGGGCGCAACTCACCCGAGGACGACATTGCGGCCATGAGTCGGGTCACGCCCGCCGACGTGAAACGGGTTGCCCGGGAGTATCTACGGCTCGACCGGGCGGTATTCGCGATCCTGACGCCCGAGGCGTCAGGCAGGCCGACGCCGGGCAAGGGGTTCGGCGGCGCCGAGTCCTTTGCGCCCGAGCACCCGGGTGCGGTCAAGCCGCCGAAGTGGGCGCGGCAGGCCCTGGAGTCGCCATCCGTACCGGTTTCCCGGCTCAGCCCGATCGACGAGACCCTGCCGAACGGCCTGCGGCTGATCATCCAGCCGGTCTCCGTAAGCGACACGGTAAGTCTGTTCGGGCGCGTGCGAACCGAGCCGGGGATGCAGGTGCCCAGCGGCAAGGAGGGTGTCGAACGTGTTCTGGAGCGGTCCTTCGATTATGGCACCAGGACGCTGGACCGACTCGCGTTCCAGCGCGCCCTTGACGAGATCGGCGCGGACGAATCGGCCGGGGCCAGCTTTTCGGTACAGACCCTGGCGGCGCATATAGACCGCGGCGTGGAGCTGCTTGCGGACCAAGAGCTGCATCCGGCCTTCAGACAGAGCGACTTCGAGATCGTCCGGAGCCAGGTCGCCGGGCAGGTCGCCGGGGAGCTGGAGAGCCCGTCATACCTGACACGGCGCGCGTTGATGAGGGCGATCTATCCGAAGGGAGACCCGAAGCAGCGCCACGCGACCCCCCGGAGTGTTGCGGGCCTCACGCTTGCGGATATGGAAAGCTACTATCGGCAGGTCTTTCGGCCTGATATGACCACGATCGTCGTGATCGGCAAGATCGACCCGGCCCGTGCCCGTGCCCTGGTCGAGCGGTACTTCGGGAGCTGGA
>CAVQCA010000116.1:0-8844 GCA_963710815.1 uncultured Gammaproteobacteria bacterium
AGTTTTATGACCGCTACGGCGTGCAGTGGATTTTCAGAGGAGATGAAAGCGGCTTAATTTCTTGATCAGCGGATGTTAAAATGTCGGACCAAAAATACAATTGGAGCAGGATGTAGTCGTTAATGCCCCTTTGGAATTTGTTTGGGAATACAACATGGACCTGTCAAAAATTCCAGAGTATCATCCGCGTGTCAATCAAGTTGATCTGATTTCGGGCAAGCAGTTCGAGAAGCCGGGGTAGCTTATCAATGCCATTTAATCGATGGGAAGAATACCTGTGTTGAAAAAGATATCGAAATTGTCCCGCTGCAAAAGCTCGTTACCGTTTTCCGCAAGATACCATGGAACTCACGAAATTACTGCCTGACTATGTGGTCGAGTCAACCCTTTAAAGGTTGGGGATAGCGCTACCAAAGTAGAAATGTCCCATTTTTATTCGAGCTCAAAATTGAACGTCTGGCTGATGAATTTCTTCATCAAAAGGAAATTGGCCCGGGAAAACAGGATACTTTGAATGCCATGAAAAAAGCCATCGAAGCGAATACTGAGGATTGACTATGAACATCGGCGTTTTCTTTGCCACCGTCATGATGTTTATGGCGACAGGAGTGGCTGCCTTTCTCAGTCGACATCCGGGTTTAGTCATTGCCCATCGGAGATTCCCGGGCATATTCATCATCGGCGACGACCAAAGCCTGTTTCACAAGCCGTCGGTCATCCAATTCCCATAGCTCAGCGGATGGACATTCCAGGTGGGTCACCCGCCGTCACGTTTATTAGCAGCATTTCTAACTTCTCTGGAATCTCCGGCGCAGTCTGTAGACTATATCGCCACAGAAGTGGTTCAATCTCGAATGTACGAAGTGGGCTTTCGAGATATTTCTTCGGCTTCTGTGCCGCATGAAGATCACCTGCCCTGGAATATCGATTGGGTGATGCTGAAAGCGCGCAAATAGATGAACCAGCGTTTGCTATCCAAGCAGAACCTGTTAAAGTCTTTTGACACCCAGCTCGGAAGGAAAGAGAAAATGAATACTCTTCGAAAAACCGTTCGCCACAGGCCGGACCGCTGAGATTTATCCATACGGGGATGGGAAAATCGTCGAGCTTTTTCTTTCCACAATTCCGAAATCATGGAGCGATAGGGAAGCCAGCATCGGCCAATACATACAAGCAACTGAATTGCCCGTTCCGAAAGTTTTTCAAAGCGTGAAAGTAAACGATCGGAACGGTGTGGTTTACGAGAAAATCGATGGCCCTTCACTGTTGAACCAGTTGGGACGAATGCCATGGAAGGCGGGTCCATACGCCCGTCTCCTGGCAAGCTTGCATGCCCAGTCCATCAGTCTCTGCTCCGGCAAATCTTGAGACACAGCGAGAATGGGCAAGAGGTGGCATCCCGGACACAGACAAGCTGTCAAAAGAAACCAAAGAAAGGGTTCTCCATCTGCTCGATTCCATGCCTGATGGAGACCGGCTTTGTCATGGAGATTTTCACCCTGGCAATATTATCGTTACGGACCACGGTCCGATCATCATTGATTGGATGACTGCTTCAAAGGGCACGGCCAGCGGAGATGTCGCTCGCACTTCGATCATCCTGGAAGCAGCCCAAACACCGGAAGGAACGCCAATGCGTGGGCTGCTGGAATGGGTGCGCAAATCATTTCTGGCGACTTATTTCAAAACCTATTTTCAGTTGCAGCCGATTGACGAGGGTTCGTTGATCACTGGCGAACAATTATGGCTGCTAATTTCTTCGTTGACGTAGAGCCTTTCTGGAAAGGGCGCGAATTTGCTGGCGATTGTCGAAAATGGTATCTAGTTTAACCGAAGGAGGAAAGAATTCGATCGAACCGATTGCTAGTTCTTTTGGGTGGCTTGATCCTAATACTTCGGATCACGCCTGCCTTGGATGTCGGGATCCGTTCTCTTGGGCGTTGAAGGGCCGACTTTCAAGGCCATTGAAATCGGTTGGGAAGGTGATGGCTTGATTACGAGGGTGGTATCGGTTTCATCCTGCTTCTTGTTGGGATCTTTTGAAGCGGAAGAGTCGGAAAAGCTACTGGATTACGAGCGCGATCCTGGCTGCCTGGGCCGTAATAGGGGATTTTGGAGATTTTTCTTATAAAATCCTGAATCAAGCCCGGGTGCTGGTTTCTTCGCCGCCACAGACATTGGGATCTATGTGACACTCACCGGCGCTTTGCTGGCTTTTGTGGGCGCATTAATTGGGGCGTCCGCAGTCAGGAGAGACAGGGCACCAGATTACTTTATGAATCAAAATGATCCAAATCGCCGGGAGAGCCGCTGGGTGAGATCCATCCCTCCCCGGGCAATGCATCTGAACGGATTATGGAAAACACACTTTTGTATCGGTTAGCTCAACGCATTCCCAGCTTTGCCCGCCGTCCAGCGTGCGGGTCACCGTGCTGTCACATACGCCCCAGCCGTGCTGCTCATCGACGAAGTCTGCCTGTGGGCTGTTGGTGATGCAGGAGAATCCCCCGCCATCCCAGGTTTGGCCGCCATCCTGGCTGATGATCGCAGCATCGCCGTAATCGAAAGTCATGTAAACGAAATCCCTGGACAAGGCCCGCAGATCATTGAAATAGCCATTGGTCGAATACCAATGTTATTCCGTGCCCCACCATCCCCCGAGAAGAAAGCCGCGCTGATGCCGCTGCCGGCCCCGGCCGGAAAACCACAGCCCATCCAGATTTCCGTTGCGCTCGCGGCCGCAGAGCGCCAGCGGATCGTTATCGCAGGGAGCGGGCGGGCTCGCCTGTGCCCGGCTCTTGCCACCGTCCCAGGTGGCAAACAGGCGGCTGCCGATCGGTCGAACATCGGATTGGAAGCTCGTCCAATCGGAAATCCAAAAATTCTGGGCATCGATCACCGTGGCGTTCAGCGGGAGCCGGACCGGCGGGAACCGGCCGGCGAGCTTCTGCCGACCGGAATAAGCATCCCCGGCGATTTGCCATAAGGTCAATTGTTGGCCAATCTGTTCCAGCGCCCAATCGAAGCCGGCCACCGACCGGCCCATTTGCAGGATTTGGCCCCGGACCGGCTGCTCCTGCCAGGTTTGGCCGCCATCGGCAGTATAGAACAGGCTGCGCTGGTACAGCCAGCCATAGAGCGCATCATTAAACGGCAGTGGGCTTTATCATCGCCGTAGTTCCAGGAGAAGCGGTTGAGATAACCGCCCTGCATGGAGGCCGGGACGGGCAGCGGCTGCAGGTCTGGCCACCGTCCACGCTGGAAGCCAGGGCAAAAGCCATGTCATTGCCCAATTCGGTGCTGCCCATCAGCCAGCCGTGCAACGGGTCAATAAAGCTGACCACCAGGGAATGTTTGGGCATGAGCTGCGTATGGGCAGCCAGGCAGTTGCCGGCAGCGTATTGGAAAGGGTCGCCCGGGGAGTGGGCAGCCCGCTCAGCTCGGGCGCCATTTCAAGGGGGCTGAGCGTCTCGATCGTGCTCGGGTAAACGGTGGGCGTCAGGGTCGGCGCCGGTGGATTGGTCGGCATTGCGGTGGGAGGATTGGGATAAGGATAGGGCAGGGATGAATTACCCCCGGGGTAGGCCGGTGGGTAGGGGGAAGGCGAGGCCAGAAACCCCACGGTGGGAACCGGGGTGGCCGTCACCTGGCTGCCGGGCAGTGTGGCACAGCCAACCAGCCAGCCCGCCAAGCTGACCATAGCGGAACCAGAGCCAAACGTTTCAAGGTGAATCTCATCATCGGATGACCGATCAAGACTGATTTCGATTTATGTAGCTGGATTCCATTATACAATCGATTGGATTGTGGCCGGACTGATCGATAGCTTATCCTTGATAAGAAGGCACATGATCCATTCCCGTAGAGACGCACCGTAGAGACGTAAGATATTACGTCTCGGGCGATAGACGCAATGTCTTGCCAAGAAAAGCAGACGCAATGTCTTGCGTCTCTACGATAGGCTAATGCCTTGCCAAGAAAAGCAGACGCAATGTCTTGCGTCTCTACGATAGGCTAATGTCTTGCCAAGAAAAGCAGACGCAATGTCTTGCGTCTCTACGATAGGCTAATGTCTTGCAAGAAAAGCAGACGCAATGTCTTGCGTCTCTACGATAGGCTAATGTCTTGCCAAGAAAAGCAGACGCAATGTCTTGCGTCTCTACGATTTCAGGATGAAAGGGGTTCTTATGGAAGATCGTAAAGATAATTCGGAACGAAACGAACGGGCAATCGCCACCGCAGCGGACGGGACCGGTGTGTGGGCCACAGTCGAGGGGCAGGGGCGGGTCATTATCATCCTTCACCCCGGCATGGACACCGGCAAGAGCTACGCCCGGGTCGCGGCCAGCCTTGCGAAACGATACCGGGTGGTACGCCTGCACCGCCGTCGATCCAGGCTCGATCTCAAAGCGGATCCTGTGCATCGCTCGCTCTATACGGTCGCCGAGGAGGTCGAAGACGTCCTGGCAGCGGTCCAGGCGCTTGGGTCCCCCGTCCTGCTCTACGGGCACTCGTCAGGCGGACCGGTCGCACTGGAGGCGCTCGTCGCATCACCGGCCTCGTTTGCCGGGGCGATGATTTACGAGCCGGCCTCCGTGATTAAAGGGACCGGCGGTTTGCACCTGGCGGGGACCGGATCGAGCACCAGGGTGAGTTGGGCGAGGGCCTGAAGCGCGCCCGGCTGGCACTGGATGCAAGTAAGCCGGGCCGAGCACTGGGGATATTCACCCAAATCACTGCCGGCTGGCCGGGTTTGCTGGCCAACCCCCTCGCTGAGCTGGTCGCTCTGCTTCCCGCTTACCGCAAACTGATCCCCTGCCAGATTGACGACCTGGAAGCGATGGAACGGCTGGGCGTGCGCCTGGATGCCTACGCTAAACTGGACTTGCCCGTCGCCATAGTCAGCGGAGATAAAAGCCCCTCTACTATCAAAGAAATGGCCGCGGCCGTCGCCGCTGCGCTGCCAAGGGTCGAGCGCCTGACCCTGAGCAAGCAGGGTCACGCCTGCCACACCCGCGATCCGCAACAGCTCGCCAGGGTGATTGAGGTGTTCGCGGACAAGACCTTTGGATAGATCCCCGGGTGTATTCGGGTAATCCCTCCTTATCGACTGAGAGCTGACAGGTTTTCGGAAACCTGTTGGCTATCAGTCGATGCTCTTCACCGAATTCAAGACCAGTGCGACATCATCCAGCGAGATTGGGTCCGGGAAATAAAAGCTGATCGCCTGGATCTTGGACGAAAAACCGTCCGGCAGGTTCAGGACCGCCGAGGTCCCTGGCCTCCAAGCGCATCGGGCGTGAAGATGATCCCTTGCGTCCCGTTACTGCGGGTGATCACCAGCAGCGGCTGCACCTCGACCTGCGGTTGGACCGCTCCCCCATAGACCACGAAATATTTTTGGGCCGTTTCATCATAAAACCAGCGCAGGATATCCGTGAACCAGCGTTCTCTGCCAACCGCCATATCATCTGATTCGAGCGCCGCGAAGGTATAGGTCCAGTGAGGATCGCTAAGGGTGACCTGCCACTCAACCAGGGTCCCGGATGGATCGCCGGCCGTTTGCGACCAGTCGTTGTATTCGTAGCGGGTCTCGCCGGCCAGCGGCGGGAAGCTGAATTGAATGCCCAGCTCGGGGCTCTCGTACGTGGACCAGTCTGCTGGGGCCTGCCTGGATTCGTTCATAACGGAGGCGATGAAAGCCTTGTGGGCGGGCTCTGAAGTGGTACCAGTCGCCGGGTCAGCGCCGGGCACGGCAGCTTGATCGGCGCTCTGGACCGGCCTGGGAACGGCGTTTTGGAGAACTGCGCAGCCTGCCAGGAGCACAAGCGACAGGACCGCCAGGGCATAACAGGAGACCCTCAGAAATGATCTGGCTTTCATCGTCCTTCAACCTCCATGAAATCGTATGAATATAGAAGCGCCCGGCCTCTAGCAGAGACCGGGCGGCTGCAGAAAAATGAAAATGCCGACGCGTCCCCATACGCTGAGGCCATTCCCCGCCTGGTTTTGTTTGGGCAGGTTTTACATAATTCATTATGGAATAATTTTGTAAGAAAGTAAAGAGATCCCCCATGATTCAGTACAAATGTCTATGCCGGAAGTGATACAAATTGCTTGACTTTCCTGAAGGATGTAACATTTCAGGCCTATAATTTGAATAATCCTATAGAAGACATTTCCACAAGCTGTACCACGAGGATGAATGCATGCCTGACTCGCCCAATTCAGCAAATCACAGCTTGCTGCGCAAGTTCCTCGAAGATGAAACCGAGCCGCTGCTCAAAACGCTGCGCTTTTACTTGCTGCGCTCCGGTTTGGCAAGTGACCAGGCGCTTGCGTTGGCCGCAGACGAGTTATTAAATGAAGTAACCGTCGAAGCCCTGGAGCATGCCGATCGTTTTCGGCCCTCCGGCCAGCCGCGCGCCTGGTTGTTGGGGATCGCGGCCAATCTGATCAAACGCAAGCAATACGAACGGTCCCGGCTGATGCAGCGCGAGCCCCTGGTGCGTGATTTGAACTCCAGGGATGAGGAATCTTTGAGCGAAGATGAATTGTTCGACAGGCTGTTCACCTGGGGGCAGGAGAGCCCGGAAGGGATCGTGCAGCGGGAGCAGGAATTAGAACGGCGCCTGGTAGGGCTGTCCCCAGGTGACCAGCAGGTGATCCAGCTTGCGGTTTTCGCCGGTATGAACGGGGATGAAGTCGCCCGAGAGCTGGGGGTTACACCAGGGACGGCGCGGGTGCGCCTGCACCGGGCGCTCAGGCGGCTGCGGCATGCCTGGCAGGAGCAGGCTCGAGAAGAGGCAAATGGCTATGGATGATCAGAATTTGCACCCTGAAGCCCGAATGGAGCGCGAGAAGCTGTTGTTCCGCTACAGCAGCGCCCTGGAAGATGGCGATTTTGAAACGGTCAGCGCCGTGCTGAGGCAGGCGCAAGCCGACCCGCAGTTGGAGCGCATGCTCCTCGAGCTGAACCAGGCTTACCAGGACGAGCCGGAGCAGGCCGAGATCCAGGAGCAGGAAAGCTGATCCTCCCGGGAGCCCAGGTTGCAATCCGGAGGGGGTGAAATTGGCAGGCTGGCGGAGGGGAATGGAGGCTCGTTCTGGGATTGGTTCAGGCGCTCCGGAATGAGATGGGCGGGAGGCGCAGCGCTGGTCCTGCTGTTGGCGGCGCTGATCAGTTTCGGCCTGAGCCAGCAAGGGAATCTGATCCATCCGCTCTCCGCTCCCAACCATGTCAGAGCAACGGTCGTGGTCGAGATGCCGGCAGCGACGCAGGCGCCGGCCGTACAGGCTCCGGGTGAGCCTCCGCTCCTGAGCGTGATCACTGCCACGCCTTACGCCGCTTATCCGGACCCACGCTCGCCGGCTTTTCAGAATAACGCCGGGAGCATTTCCGCCTATCCATTGCCGGCCCAACCTGCGGCTCAGGAAGGGGGTGACGGTTCAGAGCACCTGATCGTCCGAGATGGGTATCTCACGATGATCGTGGAGGATCCCCGCGCCACCCGGGATGAGATCCAGAGGCTGGTCGATTCCATGGCCGGCGCGGGGGCCTTCGTCGTATCGAGCAGTGAAAGCGACTCGGGCCAGGACGGGCAGCCGGCGATCTTCATGACGCTGCGTGTGCCGGTGGGAAGCTTCGCCCAGGTGATGGACTCTCTGGAAAATATGGCCATCCGGGTGGTGTCCAGGCAGGAACAATCCCAGGATGTGACCGGCGAATACGTGGACCAATCCGCCCGGCTGGAGCAGCTCGAGGCTGCCCGCCAGCGCCTGCTGGAGATCATGAAGGAGGCGAAAACCACGGACGACCTGCTCCGGGTTGAGAGCCAGCTCACCCAGCGGGAGACCGAGATCGAGGCGCTCAAAGGGCGGGTGAACTACCTGTCCCAAACGGCGCAACTGTCCAGCATCCAGGTCGAGCTGCGGCCCTCGGTGCTCAACCAGCCCGTGGTGGAAAGCGGCTGGAACCCGGCCGAGACCGGGCGCCTGGCCGCCGGCAGCTTCGTAGACAGCCTGCAGCGTTTTGCCGATTTCCTGATCACGTTTTCGATCGCTACGCTGCCCTGGCTGGTGGCGGTCGGGTTGGTTTTGTATGGGTTCGTGCGCTGGGGGTGGAAATTTATCGTCCGGCGGTAAAATAGAAGAAACCATGAAAATCTTACGGATCACCTTATCCGCTCTTCTCCTTGTGATCGTTGGGCTGTCGGGGTTCATCGTCAGTGCTTTGACCATCGGCGATTATTCGCCCAATATGCTGCTCGAGCTGATTGCGGGCGAGACCCCGCAAGCCAGGATTTCTACCTACTTACAGGCCATCCAGGCGCAAGACAGGGCCGCTGCGCTGGATGCCTGGGTGCTTCCCCGGCTGATTCGGTCACATTCAACGAGTTGCGTGCGCGCCACGCCTCAGTGACCGGTGAACTGCTGGCTCTAAAGATCACCGGGTTCACGATCTTTGAGCCGCAATGGTGGGGTACTTGCTGCGAGCCGGGTGTGACCCAGCATGCGCGCAATGCCGGCGGCGCCCGCGTTCAGGTCCAGGTGATGGATGCTGCCGGCCATCCCTGGATCTATACCTTCGATATTTTTGTCGACGGGGCTTATTTTGGCGACGCCGCCGGCAATCCCTATCGCCACTGGTTTTTGCGGGATGTCTATCCCCACGATGCCCCGCCTATCTTCTGGCCGTTGCTGTACACGGAGCAAGTTCATAATCCGTAATTCTTAAACGAACATTTCGATTTTATGTTACTCAGATGGTTTTAGGTCTTGGGGGGGTTCTTTTTGAGGAAATTTTATCCAAAACTGAGTTACATAATCTGCTCGAGAGCGTTG
>CAVQCA010000117.1:0-8467 GCA_963710815.1 uncultured Gammaproteobacteria bacterium
GGAATTGCAGGATTCGTCGACAAGCGGTGCGCCTGGCGTGCCGAAGACTGGGCGCCACCGCGATGGCCATGGCGATACCGTTGCGCCATCGCGGGCCCGACGACCCCGGCGTGTGGAGCGATCCCGGCGCCGGCGTGGCGCTCGCGCACCGGCGCCTGGCGATCATCGATCTTTCGCCGGCGGGTCATCAACCCATGGTGTCCTCGTGCGGCCGCTGGGTGCTGACCTACAACGGCGAAATCTACAATCACGCCGAGCTGCGCGAGGAATTGGCCGCCTCGGGGCGAACCTTTCGCGGCCATTCCGATACCGAGGTGCTGGTCGAGGCCTGCGCCACCTGGGGGGTCGAGGCGACCTTGCCCAAAGTCAGGGGCATGTTCGCCTTCGCCGTCTGGGACCGTCGGAGCGGACCCTGACGCTGGCCCGCGACCGCCTGGGAATCAAGCCGCTGTTCTGGGGCCGATTCGGCGAGCTGTTTCTGTTCGCCTCCGAGATCAAGGGGCTGCGAGCCCATCCGGGCTGGACGCCGGAGATCGACCGCGCGGGTCTTGCCGCCTACATGCGCTGGGGGCACGTACCGGCGTCGCACTGCATCTTTCGCGGCCTTCACAAGCTGTTGCCCGGGGCGTTGCTGGTCCTCACTCCCGGGGGTGAGCCCAGGGTCTCCAGTTACTGGGATCCTGCCCAGGTCGTCGCCGCCGCGCAATCCGATCCGCTGCAAATCGACGAAGCCGAGGCGATTGAGGAACTGGATTCGCTGCTCGGCGACGCCGTCGCACGCCACATGGCCTCGGACGTGCCGCTGGGCGGCGTTTCTCTCCGGCGGCATCGATTCCTCGCTGATCGTCGCGTACATGCAGGCGCGCAGCAGCCGTCCGGTCAATACCTTCACCATCGGCTTCGATACCAAACGCTACGACGAGACCTCCTATGCACGAGCGGTTGCCAAACACCTGGGCACGATGCATTCCGAAGTGATGGTCTCGTCCGATGATGCCATCGCGCTCGTCCCGGAACTCCCGCAGTGGTTCGACGAGCCCCTGGCCATCCGTTCGCAGATTCCGGTCATGATGCTCTCGCCGGCTCGCCCGCCGCGAGCTGACCGTGGCGCTGTCGGGTGACGGCGGCGACGAGTTGTTCGGGGGTTACCCCGGCTATTACATCGTGCGCGCGATCGACCGGGTTACCGCCGGCTTGTCGCCGCTGTCGCGCCGGCTGGTGGCGGGGGCCGCGGATGGCTTATCGCGGGCGTCACGGCGCTGCACGGATGCATTCCGGCCTCGCGCCGGCCCGGACTCTTGGCCAATCGCCTGAAGCAGGCCACCACCGTCGTGCGGGCCGGCGGCGGCATCAGCGAACTCTACGCCCAGCTCTACAACACCATGGCGGGGCCGCTCCCGCTCGTCGGCGTGACGGAGGAGTACCCGATGCGCTGGCAGGCGCCTGAACATCGGGATATCGTCGCCGATCCCATCGACCGCATGGGCTATTTCGCGCTTCTCGGCACCCTGGTGGACGGGACGCTCGCCAAGGTCGACCGGGCCAGTATGGCATACAGCCTGGAAGTGCGTGTCCCCTTTCTCGACCACCGCGTCGTCGAATACGCCTGGCGTCTGCCCCCGGCGATCAAGTACCGCAAGGGGGCGGGCAGCAAGCACCTGCTGCGCCAGCTCCTGTACCGCTACGTGCCGCCCGAACTCGTCGATCGTCCGAAGAAGGGTTTCTCCAGCCCGCTTCCGGTCTGGCTGCGCGGCCCGCTGCGCGAGTGGGCGGATGAACTGCTCGATGAGCGGCGGCTCGAGGAGGAAGGGCTCTTCGACGCCGCCACGGTGCGTTCCTGCTGGAAGCAGCACCAGGCCGCCAGTTGCGATTACTGGCAGTTGCTCTGGAACATATTGGTCTTCCGGCAGTGGCAGAGCCACTGGCAATCAGACCCGGTCCACCAACCTTCCCGGAACGTTCCGGAGGTGGCGCTGCGTCCGGTCGGACAGCCGCCGGAGACCGTTGACCTGCCAGCCCCGGGGATCGGGCACGCGAGGTCCGACCTTGCGGAGCAGGAGGCGCGCCCGGTTACGCGGCCAAGGCTTATTTCCTGACCGTGTGCGCCCAGCCGGTGGGCCCGCGACCCGGGCGCCAGCCCCGCATCTGGTTAGTACTGGGCGACAAGGAGGGGGACAACGCCCAGGTGCGCGCCATCGAACGTGTGCTCGGCTGGCCCTGTGAACACCGCCACGTACAGATGCGCGAGCCGTGGGTCATCGGGAAACCCAGGGTCGCGCCGTCGCTGCACCACATAGACCCTGCCCGGTCCGACGCACTCGAGCCGCCGTGGCCCGACCTGGTGATCACGATCGGTCGGCGTCCCTCGATGGTCGCACTCTGGATTGCCGAGCAGTCGGGCGGCCGCACCCGGCTGGTCCTGGTCGGCAAGCCATCGGGTATGATGCGGCGCTTCGACCTGGTCGTCGCAAGCGCCGAGATCAGTCTCCCGCCTTTCGACAATGTCGTACCCATTGCCCTGCCGCTGATGGGCGTCGAGGAGGCCCGTCTCGCTGCCGCCGTCGAGGTGTGGCGCGCGCGCCTGGCTGAACTGCCGCGGCCGCTCGTCGCCTTCCTGGTCGGCGGAGCGACGCGGCCGTTCGCCTTCGACGAGGCGGTCACCGAACGGCTGATTGAACTCGCCCGCGGTATTACCAATACGGGGGGTACGCCGTATTTCAGTACGAGCCGGCGGACCTCACCGGCCACGGTCGAGGCCTTGCGGACCAGGCTGCCTTCCGCTGCCGTACTGTATCGCTGGACCCCGGGCGACCCTGACAACCCCTACCTCGGGCTGCTCGGCCTCGCTGACGGTTTTGTGGTAACCAGTGACAGCATCTCGATGATCGTCGAGGTTCTCCGGCGCCACCGACCGCTCGGAATCCTCGAGCTTCAGCCGCGCGGGCTTGACCGGCTCAACCTGTCGGGGCACACGCTGATTCGGCAGCTGTGCAATCCGGAACCGACCTCGGTACTGCGCAGGCTCGGAAACAGCATTGCCCGCGGACTCTACCATCTCGGGCTCTTCAACGGTGCACGCGATATCCCGGCGTTCTGCCGCCTGTTGTACGAGCGCGGGCTCGCCGCGCCCGCGGGTGCGCCTCTGGTCCCGCCCCGGGGCAAGGTCCCGGACGACCTCGAGCAGGCCGTTGCGCGGATCCGCGCCCTGATGGATTCAGGGGCACGGAGCGGAGCCTGATGCGGAGTGACACTGTTTGATCTCGCGGCCGGGAGGCCGCTTTCGCAGCACCGAAAACACAACCACGGGGTTGGTGTTCTACCGGCATGGGGATCCGCAAAATGGCGGGCGGAGCCTGTCCGAGCAAGCGGACCGACGCGGGAAGCTGGCGCTACGAGAACCGCTGCACGCACACTCGGGGAACCTGGCGGTCGGTTTTTGCGGAGGAGTCTGGCTGCAGGGGAGGTGCCGTAGCGCTTTCGCAACCGGTTCAGTATTATTCGGACGGACTCCTGATGCGATCCGGCCGACCTATCGGCTGATGTGTTTCTATCGAGGTAAGTAGCGTGGACCACGCTGTATTCATCCAGGCCAATGAAAAGCAAATGCTGGGGGCCATCGTGGCGGAATACGCCCTGCGGCGCAATTCCGGCCACAGTGACAAGTTCGATATCCATATCATGAACTACGATGACATCCCGGTATTCAGACAACGCGAAGGACAGGCGTTTCTGCGCAACGGCAGGAAACGCATCTGGGTACGTGACGACCTGCAGTCCTTTACGCCGAGCCGATTTCTGCCGCCCGAGCTGATGGGTTACCAGGGGCAGGCGGTGGTGATCGATCCGGACGTGTTCGCCGTCGGCGACATCTGGGAGCTGCTCTCGCGGGACATGCAGGGCAAGGCCATTCTGTGCCGTCCGAAATCCGGCAACAAAGGCAAACACGGCTGCCTGGCCACCAGCGTGATGCTGCTCGACTGCAGCAAACTCACCCATTGGCGGTTCGATGAGCAGTTCAACGCGATGTTCGAGTTCAAACGCGATTATATGAAATGGGTCTGTCTGGGCTATGAGGACCGCGATACCATCGGACTGTTCGAGGATGAGTGGAACGACTTCGACAACCTCACTTCGCATACGAAGATGCTGCATACGACCAAACGCAAGCATCAGCCGTGGAAAACCGGTCTGCCGATTGATTACCGCCCGGCCGAATCCGCCCGCTGGGGCTGGCTGGGTCGCACCCGCCGCGCGCTGTTCGGTGACTACGGGCTACTGGGACGCTACGGCAGGCATCCGGACCGTAACCAGGAGAACCTGTTCTTTGGACTGGTGCGGGAATGCCTCGACAAGGGCATCCTCACCGAGGAGAGGCTACGGGACGAGATGGCCCGCGATCATCTGCGCCACGATGCCCTGGAACTGCTCGAGCGCGTGCCGCCCCTCGCCGCCTGAACGAGGACTCCGCTGGGCGCGTACGGTCGGGCCATTGAAAAATCAACCCGGGACGTCGATGGCCACAAGGGTCGGCGCCCGGCCATCATTCTGTAACCGCCCTTCAGGCGGAGCGAATTCGTGAACCATGAGGTGACACCCCCATGTCCGTGTTAGGTCTTGCCGCCGTTGACCGCGCCGTGCTGAACGGCGATCCTTTTGATCACCTGGTGGTGCCCGGATTTCCGAGGCCGAAGGACTGGCGGCGGCCAATCGCGATTATCCCGGGATCGATACGGCGGGAAACGAGGATCTGGAAGAAGCCTTGCGCTACGGACCGGGTTTCCGCGTCCTGAAGCCCGCCTACCCGCGTCCGGACACCGCCATCAGGATCCAGAATCATGTTCAACGTGCTGCACACCGGTAGACAGGCCTTTCGATCCGTGTGGAAAAAGCTCTCGCGCCGGCTGCTGCGCGGGGCGCTGTTCTTCTCCCCCGAGGAGCGCAAGACTCGTGCCGAGCGCTGGCTGCGCGGGCGCGAGCAGATGCAGCAGCTGCGCCGGGCCGATATCGTCGTCGTCTCCTTCGGCAAGAGCGGGCGCACCTGGCTGCGGGTCATGCTCTCGCGTGTCTACCAGCTCAAGCACAAGCTGCCCCAAAGGGCGCTGATCGGCTTCGACAACCTGCACTACATGAACCGGGCCATCCCGAAGATCTTTTTCACTCACGACAACTACTTCAAGGACTACACGGGTCACACCGACTCCAAGGCGGACTTCTACGACTACAAGGTGGTGCTGCTGGCGCGCGACCCGCGCGATGTGGCCGTCTCCCAGTTCTTCCAGTGGCAGTACCGCATGAAACCCAACAAGAAGATCCTCAACAAATATCCGGGCGAGGGTGATGAGGTCTCCATGTTCGACTTCGTCATGGACCCGGATGCCGGACTGCCGAAGATCATCGACTTCATGAATCTGTGGGCCGGGGAGCGCTCCCGGATGAAGGGGTTTTTCCTGCTGCGCTACGAGGACCTGCGCGCTCGGGGGGAGGAGACGCTGCGGGCGCTGCTGGAGTTCATGGGCACGCCGGGCACGGACGCCGAGATCCGCGAGGCGATCGAATTCTCGTCCTATGAGAACATGAAAAAGATGGAGCAGAAAAATACCTTCTGGCTTAGCGGCGGGCGCATGGTACCCAAGGACCGTAACAACCCCAACACCTACAAGGTCAGGCGCGCCAAGGTCGGCGGCTACCGGGATTATTTCGATGATGATCAGGTGGCCCGCATCGAGGCCCTGGTCAACTCGACCCTGTCGCCCTATTACGGCTACCACTCACCGGCCACTGAGCCGGCAGCGGTAACACCGCAGGGTGCGCAGACCGGCAGCCGCTGACCCTCCGCCGCGCCCAGGCCCACTAGCCCACTTAGCGGATTCGGCCTCGAAATCGAGGGCGTCGAAAAATAATTTACTTGAGAATCAGAGGGCGGTCTGTTCATAAGCCCCGAAAAGTCGCTGTAGTGAAGACCTTGCTTGTTTTCTTTGGTACGCGCCAGCGTGTCGGGGGTAGGGTTTCAGATAGTGTTGCCGGGCCAGATAGGCATCAGGGTGTTTGCGCAAATGGTGACTCAAGAGTGTGACCGGCGCGGCGAGTGGAACCTGCAATGCTCTATAGGCGTTAAATACATCCAGCAGTTCCCGCTTGTCTTCCTGGGCAAGGTCACGCTTGAAGTATCCCATGATGTGCTGAAGCACATTGTAATGGTGGTTACGCGATATCCCGGGTTTGTTCTGTTCCGGTGTCAGCATGGTGGTGTTCCTCTCGTTTGGTGACTGCACATGCCATGGCCCAGGCCAGTCTCTCGACCGGCACCCGGTCTCACCTTCTCCCTGCAGTCGTGCGCAGGCGGGAGAGCGGCCCATCACCCCCTCGCTCCGCTCTCCCCCGATATTTCGTTGCATAGAACCACTATGCGCCTCGATATCGTGACCCTCTGTGCTCGCTCTCCCACCATGCTCGCTACGATCACCTAAGTCCGACAGGCTCCTGGAAAGTGGCACGATCAATCTTATACAAAATACTTGCACAAAACAAAAATAATTGTACAATAATATTCACGCCGCCGCTTTTCTGCGGCACAAAGCAAAAATTCATTCTTCAAGGAGAAAGGGTGATGCGCATCTGCACGACCGACCCCATCACGCTCAACGACGTGACCGAAGGAGAAGGCGAGGGCGCTATCAAGGTTTGTTTTGAAACGGAGCAGAACCGGGATGAGTGCCTCGCGATCGAGCTGCATGGCTCGGGGGATCTTTCCGGATTGAAATGGATCTTTGACGCCATGGCGGAAAATCCCAATACCGGTTCGATCAACTGACCAGGCAGGGACATGGCGGGATCGATACAGGGTAAGGCAGTAGGCAGGGTGGATGCAGGGGATGCCGCAGGGCGGTTCCCCATACGGGTCTTATCTGAAAGAACCGGAGTCGGGACATCCACCCTGCGCGCCTGGGAGCGGCGTTATGGCTTGCTGAAGCCGGAAAGAACGCCCAAGGGTCACAGGCTATACAGTGCCGATGACATTAGCCACGTGGAACGCATCCTCACCCTGCTGGAAGAGGGTCACTCCCTGCCGGCTATTGCCAGGCAGCTGAAATCCGCCAAGCGAGGCTCGTTGCACGAGGACAGGCTTGCAGGACAACCCGGGGTTTGGGCGGATTATCTCAGTGGCACGCTGCAGGCGGTCGAGGATTTCAGCACCGAGCGGTTGGAAGCTATCTTCAATGAGGCCTCCTCGCTGTATCCGGTCGAGATGGTGACCGAACGCCTGATAGAGCCTACCCTGGTCGAGCTGGGAGCACGTTGGCAGGCACGCAATGCTGGTATCGCCGAGGAGCACTTCTATGCTGCGTGGGTACGCAATCGCCTGGGTGCGCGCTTCCATCATGCCGTTTACCAGGCACGCGGCGCGCGCATCCTGTGCGCCGGGTTGCCAGGGTCGCATCATGACATCGGGTTGCTGCTGTTCTCACTGTCCGCCCTCAGTCGCGGCTACCGGGTGCTGTACCTGGGAGCGGACCTGCCACTAACACAGACGCCACTGGTGGTCGAGCGTTCTGCCGCTCGCGGGGTGGTGATGTCCTCACGCAACAGGATCGATGCGCAGATGCAGGCCGAGCTGGCGAAACTTGCTCGGTCCCTGGGGGTGCCACTGATGCTGGGCGGACCTTACAGCGATCAACCGCTGGAGCTTTTCGAGAATGCCGGCGGGGTGAGGCTGGGTTCGCGCATCTCGGTGGCGCTGCAGGTGCTTGGCGCGCAGGTGCCGCCGTTCACTGCAGGCCCCGGCCGACAGCAAGCCGCCGGGCGCAAGGCAGGGTAACGACCGATGCGGGCACTAGTGTGGTTTCGGCGGGATCTGCGGGTGGGAGCAATGGTTTAATTTCAACCGGCAGGCAGCGATCAAGAATCTATACCGGCAAAGGAAAAAAAGCTGGACCCTGCCGCGCCTGCAGGATTTAATTGCCTGTTGCCACCTAGATCAGGCTGCTTTGGAAGGCACTGGTCCTGATCTGTGGATCCTTTCCCTTGCTCATCGCAAACCTTCGGTTTCCTCGTCCAGCTGAGAGAAAAATCCTTCCATAAAAGCGTGGCGCTGTTGCGCCAAGCGGCGGCCCTCGGCGGTGAGTATGCGGTCCTTGATGAAGCGTAGCTTGACCCAGTATTCGCGATAAGCCGTATCTTCCTCGCTGTACGCATGCGTTTTATCGAGGTCAATGCCTTTGTTGTGCAGCTTGGCACCCACCTCCCCGGCGAAAAGGAAAGCCCGGCCAATACCTACAGCGCCGATGCTATCCAATTTATCGGCATCAAAAAGGATTTTGGCTTCCAGACTTTGCGGTTGGTGCTCGGCCGCGAAAGCGGCCAGTCCGGGATCCTATGTGTCACCTGTTCAATTAAGCTGGACGGCGCAGCGAACTGCTCCAGCAGAGTTTGCGCTTGTTGGGCACCTTCACGGGCATGGCATATCCGG
>CAVQCA010000118.1:0-9971 GCA_963710815.1 uncultured Gammaproteobacteria bacterium
TTGTTCGGCTGCACATCACTCAACTATTTTCTTTTTTCGTGAATTCAAGGCAGATCCAGCCAGCCAAAACACTGAAAATACCCTTTATGCCAGCATTTACAGGCTCTTCGGGAGCCATTACCGCTACATAGAGAACCACTGAATAGCCCCCAACCCCAAAAAATCTGCTTGACTTCACCTCCTGATTTTCATTTCTATTGTACCCCAAGATTTCCAGTGCATGCCGACTTTTCTACAAATCTATATAAGAGGATAAAATCTATTCTTCCTGCTCTACAGGTTAATCCGTAGCATGTTCCGGAAGCGCCCATGGATGAGTTCACTTCTCGCCAGGAATAAATGAAAGCTGGCACTGCGACCAAGATCATGAACAGGCCGATTAATGCATAACCCGCATCGACAGGAAAAGACCGGTCCAGGCCCAATAAGGTGACCACACTGGCTACGAAAAACAATCCCCCTCCGAATAAAAGCGTCCTGCCTCCCGTTTGGGCACCGATTTTTTTCACTTCCGCCATATGCACAACGCCGTTTATGCCCGGATTGAGTAGAAAGGGTGCCAATGCCAGGTAAGACAGTATGGTGTCACTGATAAACCTCTTGACAAGATTTGTGGGTAAGGGCCAGTTCACCCTTACCCACAGACAATTATTGCTGAAAGTCAATTAATTTCCCCAAATTCTTCAGGCAATGATTGGGCTTTCCAAGGCGCTAGATTTTGCTGGATTCTCCCATCTGTTGCGGTGCGCCTTCTTCGCCTCCACGCTGGAAGATAGACCCCGGTCTCCAGGGAGTACCCAGCGCCGGCAAGATCCAACGGTCGAGACCAATCCAGCCTGCAGTTTTCCAGGCTAAAACCAACCAGGTCGCGATCACAAACAAAATTGGGTTCGTGCTTACGGTCCCGGCCATCAGGTAGTTCACATTCATAAAGCTGCCAAAGAAAGCAGCGATGCCGGTGAATAACCCCAGGATAAAGCGACGCCAACCAGGAATTCTCCCCAGGCTACCACATAACTCCAGACGCCAGCGTTGGGAAGCACAGCGCTCTGGAGAAAACCTGCATACCAGCCCTGAACATCAGGATGTTCGCCGGTTGCTTTCGACAGGGCGCCATTAATAAAACCGCTTAATGCCGTCCCCGCTTTCGCACCGGTCCAGGCTGCGTTGTGGAGCTTACCCCAACCTGCGGACAACCACTCCCAACCGACATAAATCCGTAAAATCAACCAGATCCAGGATAATCGGGTATCTCCAAATAATGCGCTGGCTACTGGAGGATCAGAGAAAACCTTCACCGAATTACCTTCTCCCACGCGTATCTTTTGTAGTGTTCATCAACTTTCTCTCCTTTAGATACCAACTTTACCTTCTCGAGCTTGGTTCAATGATACGAACCAGGCGAAATGATCCAGTATAATTTGGATCATTTTTATATTACTATAATCCAATGATCCGATTCTGTCTTTACATCTGGTTAAAAGCGGCTGATCAAAACCTTTATCCAAAATCCGGCCAATTCCGTAGACCCGAAGTCCAAATTTATCAGGGTAACCATAAATTAATGTCCCCTTTAACTTCCCTTTAGTTTCTCATAAAGACAATCTGCACTTAAGCCGATATAAATTTAATCGTATATTGCAAATGATCGGTTAAACGGTCATACCTCACAGGGGAGGGCGTCTGACGTGGCGCTGGAACTCATTTCAAAATTTCGAAATGCTTTCCAGCGCCACGATGATTCTCGAGCCATGATAGAATGCTACGGGCTATAACCTTCAGAGAACTCAACCCTAAAAAGAAAATTATGGACACAATATTTATCATACGTCACGCTACCCCCGAATGGATGCGCCCCGACCCCGAGTATCAAAAGCCACCGGGACCACCATTAAACGACCAGGGTCAGCGGGAAGCCCAAGCACTGGGAGACTTTCTTCAAGAAGCTGGTGTACGATTGATTTATACCAGCCCGATGAAGCGCTGCCTGCAAAGCGCCCAAATCGCCTCACAGGTTATTGGTACATCGACAAATATACGGGAGGGGCTTTCCGAACAACTGCCAGAAGAGCAGCGCCAGGATGTGGTGAAGCGCCTGCAGCCGGTATTACAGGAAGCGTTTCAAGCCAGCCAGGAGATAGGTCCAGTGGCTTTATTCACCCACGGAAGTCCAATTGTCTATCTACTCTCTGAATTAGGTATGGCTGAAGATGTAATCCAGAGCATGCGGCATTATGATTATCGAAACCCGCTGCCGCCAGCCGGCGCCATGCGAGCCAGCCGGTCTGCCAACAACGGGGACTGGACGTTCCAGTTGGCTTTCGTCCCAGACCAAATCAAAAAAACATCCGGTCAATAACGACGGACATACTTTACGCCTGCCAGCCTGCCAGCAGTTGGGACTCACGTTCGGGCCTCATACCGGCCTGCCAGATATGCCCTTGAGGGCGATGCGCATCCCAGCGCCCTCCCTTTAGAACTTGCAAACCTCCATTGCGATCGCCGACCAATTTTTTCACCTAATGAAATAGCTCCGGATTTGTGCGACCGCGATTAAAAAGGGTAACCTGGTGACCCCGTGAAAGTGCGGCCTCGACCAACGCCCGCCCCAGAAAAACGGTTCCTCCTAAAATCAGAATTTTCATCATTGCCGCCTTTTTATGCAAGTTTGTAAATCATCGCGAAAGATACACTCCCTTTATTTTACCTTTCAAAGACATTCAATAATATCGAGTAAAATCTTTTGCGAGGTATCTACCATCCCGGACGAACTGAGAGCAATATTCCAAGCCCCTTGCAGACTATATGAGGAATTTTGCGACCAGACCTGGAACCATCCTATGGAGAAATTTCAGCAATGTCGTGTTATCTAATCCCAGCAGAACGGACCCGGAGCGAGATCCTGGTAGTAAATTCGCGTTTTATTGCTACGATTGAGCCGGCCTTTAGTGTGGAGCAAGCCAGGCACTTTATCGCCGATATTCGCTCTGAATTCAATGATGCAACTCACAATGTTCCAGCTTTTATCATCGGTCATGGCGCCTCTGTGATTACGCATGCCAGCGATGATGGCGAACCGGCAGGGACGGCCGGAAGACCAGCCCTGGCTGTTCTAATCGGAAGCGGTTTGGGAGATGCCGTGGTGGTAGTGACGCGTTATTTTGGTGGTACGAAACTGGGCAAAGGAGGATTGGTGCGCGCCTATGGCGATGCGGTTCGTGCTGTTTTGTCCATCCTGCCGCGTGCCGAAAAGGTGCCCACCCACACCGTGATGCTGGTGCTGCCTTATTTATTCTTCGAGCGCGCCCGGATCTTGGTGAATGATCATGGCGGCCAGATTATGGATGAAAGCTTTACAGTGGACGTGACCATGATAGCTCGTTTCAGCGTCGAACGTTTTGATCCGTTTCAGAATGACCTGGCAGAGCTTTCGAATGGGTCCTTGCAAGCTGAGATCATTGAAAGCAGCGAAACCATCGTGCCGGCAGGCACCTTTGGAAATGCAGAAACAGGTGGAGGGTAGAAATATAAATAATCCATCAAAGTCCTCTGTGGATGAATTGACTTGACCTTGCATTTGTACTAAACTCACAATAATTCCCGGATTCAGGAGGCAGACTGCCATGTCAGAAATTGCCATCCAATTTCCCCCCAAAGGCCAATCTAAAGATGAAATTCTGGAGCAAATGCGCGCCGTCCGCCAGAAAGATATCCACTGGCAGCAAGGCAAAGCGTTCAGCCTGGTTTTTCACGCGGGTGATGAAGTCACGGAGATGCTTAAAGAGGCTTATCAGATGTTCTTCTCCGAAAATGGGTTAAACCCTTCTGCCTTTCCCAGCCTGAAAAAATTCGAAAGCGATGTGGTCGCGATGAGCGCCAGCCTGCTCGGAGGTGATGCCAATTGCTCGGGAAGCATGACCTCCGGGGGGACCGAGAGCATCCTGATGGCAGTCAAAACGGCCCGTGATTGGGCACGTATAACAAAACCCGAAATCCAGGAACCCGAAATGATCCTGCCGGCCAGCGCTCACCCGGCATTCGCCAAGGCTGCTCATTATTTCGACGTCAGACCGGTGCTCGTCCCTGTTCGGGCGGACTTTCGTGCCGACTGGAAGCTACTCAGGCAGCCATCACGCCGCAGACGATTTTTTTGGTAGGCTCCGCACCCTCCTACCCCCAGGGTGTGATTGACCCGATCAGAGAGCTGGCGGCGATCGCCTCGCAAAATAGCATTCTGATGCACGTCGAGCCTGCGTCGGTGGTTTCATGCTGCCTTTTGTGCGCCAACTGGGTTATGTGGTTCCAGATTTCGGGTTCGAAGTTCCTGGCGTAACTTCGCTGTCCGCTGATCTACACAAATACGGGTATGCAGCCAAAGGCGCTTCGGTTATCTTGTACCGGGACAGGGCGTTGCGCCGACAGCAGTTCTTTGTACACACAGATTGGTCCGGCGGGATTTACGCTTCACCTACGATGACCGGAACCCGCCCAGGAGGCGCCATCGCGGCGGCCTGGGCAATCATGAATTATTTGGGGAACGATGGTTACCTGAAGATCACCGAAATGGTGATGCAGACCACGGATAAACTGCGCCAAGGGATCGAAGCGATCCCGGGTTTGAAAATTCTCAGCGACCCGGAAATGAGTGTTTTTGCCATCGCTTCCGATCAATACAATATCTACGAGATTGGGGACGAAATGGAAGCGCGCGGCTGGCACCTGGACCGGCAGCAGTTTCCCCCCAGCCTGCACATCACAGTAAACTATGCACATGCAAATATCGCGATGATTTTTAAGTGATTTGAAAGTCTCAGTGAGCTCGGTCAAAAAACCGAGCCTGCAAAAAACGGGGAATGCGATCCTCGTCAAACTGGCCAATGCTGCAGCAGCCATTTTCCCTAAGTCATGGATCAGCCGGTTGACCGGACGGATCTCAGGACTGATCGGGGGAGAAAACTCCGGCCTACCACAGCGCTCGGCGGCCATGTATGGGATGATCGGCACGCTTCCCAACCGCGGAGATATCAACCAACTTGTTCTGGATCTATTGGACCGCATGACCTTTGCCACCCCAGAGGATGGTTTTCCTGAGAAGTGAAGTGGCCTGGATAGGCCATGAAGGAGACGAAGGATGACCACAATGACCCCATCAGGCTCCGATCCGGCTGCCGCATTGGCTGCAGAGACCAGGAACGGCAAGCTCCCATTATTAACCAAGATGGTATATGGCTCCGGGGATTGGGGGATGGCCAGCTTCGGAACCTTGCGCCAGATCTTCTACGCCATTTTCCTGACAGATGTGGTCGGCCTGGATGCCCGCCTGGCCTCGTTCGCAGCACTGATTGGAGTGATCTGGGATGCGATCAACGATCCAATTGTCGGCATGATCAGCGACCGTGTTCACACCCGCTGGGGACGGCGCAGGCCATTTCTGCTCTTTTTCTCCATTCCTTTCGGATTAGGTTTCCTGCTGTTGTGGTGGGCGCCTCCCTGGCAGAGCCAGATTGCCCTGATGATCACCGTCACACTGGCTTTTATGATCAGCGATTCCTTGCAAACCCTGATCACCGTGCCCTTTTTCTCCCTGACCCCCGAAATCACACCCGACTATGACGAGCGCACTACGCTAACCGGATACCGTATGTTTTTCAACTTGTTGGCCTCCTTGACCACCGCTGTGGCAGCGCCTATCATTGTCGACAGTGTGGTACGCTCCGGGGCAACCCAACAACAGGGTTATATGACTGTGGCAGCCATGTTCGGCGGGCTGGCTGCCATTCCCTTCTTGTTGATCTTCCTGGTGGTACGAGAGCAATATGATCAGGATGAAGCGACCAAACCCACTCCACCTTTACGCGAAACCATACGTACAGCCTGGAGCAATATCCCCTTTCGCTTTGCGACCGGCCTGTACATGCTCAACTGGATTACCTTTGACCTGGTGGCTTTGATGCTGCCGTTCTTCTTGGTGTATTGGATCGCCCAGGGGAATTTGCTGGCTTCGGTGGAGGTATTTGGGGAGAAAATCGCCCTGGAATCGGTTGTTCTTGGCGTACTGTTAATCACCGCTGTTGTAGCCTTGCCTTTCTGGATGTGGTTAGCCCACCGTTTGAGCAAGCGCAGCGCATATATCATTGGCATGAGCTTTTGGGCTGGCGTACAACTATTGATCTTCAGCGTGCAGCCCCAGCAGGTCAACCTGATCCTGGTCCTGGCCGTACTGGCTGGCCTGAGTGTATCTACAGCTCATGTGCTTCCGGAAGCTATCTTTCCGGATGTAATCGAATGGGATGAACTGCGCACACGCCACCGCCAGGAGGGCGTGTATTATGGGGCGAAAAATTTTGTGCGCAAACTCACCGGTGCAGTGGCAATTTTCGCCGCGCTGCAGGTGTTGGGATGGTTCGGTTACCAATCTCCCCCCAAAGATGCGATCCAATTCAGCCAACAACCTGCCACCTTGGAAGCCATTCGCTGGCTAACCGGTCCGACCGGTGGAGTGCTTTTGATCAGCGCGATCGTGATCGCGTATTTTTACCCGCTGACACGAGAACGGCACGCCCGAATCCGCAGACTTTTGGCTCAGCGTAAAGCTCGCCAAAAACCATCTCCATAATTCAAAAGATTAACCGCAAACCCATGATGACCAGAAGCCAGAGCACAATCTTGCGAAAACGGGCCGGGTCAAGGTAACGATCCAAACTGATCCCCGCAACAATACCCAGGCCCACAGCCGGCAAAGCCCACAAAAAATCTCCCCAAACCGCGGGTGTAAGGGTCCTGCCGAAAATGTGTCCGACCACAACCATGATGCTGTTCAGCAGGAAGAAACCCTGCAGATTGCTTTTAAATTCAGCCGGTTGCCAGCGGCGGCAGTTGCCATATACAATCACCGGGGGGCCAGAAGTATTATAGGCGCCCCCCAACATCCCCGCCAGCAAACCAAAACCATAAGCCCAAAAAGAGCGTTCCAAACTGGGTAGACGCAGATCCAGCAAGGCATAAATGGCGTAACCGGCGATCACAACCCCCAATCCTGCCAGGACGACCCGATCGCTGATGGACTGCAAGAGCCACAGGCCCAGTGGAATACCGATAATGGAAGCCAGCGCCACTCGCCAGATGGCGTTCAGGTTAAGTGCGCTACGATAGCGGAGTAATAAGAAGAACTCAAGTGTCACAGCGATTAGAGCCACTAAAGGAGTGGCGCGCTGTATACCGATCAAATCCGGCAGCAGCGCCATAGCGATCAAAGCCACTCCGAAGCCAGCCAGACTTTGGGTAAAAACAGCCAGGAAAATTACACCGAGCAGTAATGCATGGATCATCGTCACGAGATCTAATTATACACGCCCGGAGATACCAATAATTTCGAGACGAACAGGGAGATCGTTAAATGGAAATTTTTTTAAACAAAAGAACCACTTCCCGATTATACTAGGTCTAATGTTAACCATTAAACTTTTAGGGGACCCTCAAATCCAGTTAGATGGACAGCCTCTGGATGTCACACGACGGAAAAGCCGGGCACTGGTCTATTACGTCGCTGCCCAGGAACAACCGGTCGCGCGGCGAACATTTGCTGACGGTTTTCTGGGCTGATCACGAACGCTCGGGTGCGCTGCAAATATTGCGGACCACATTGCACGGTTTGCGGAAGGATCTTGGGACAGGTTTGCTGGTGGATGACAACAATGTTGCGCTGGCTCCAGATGGTGAGATCGACGCGCGTCTTTTTGAAAAACACCTGGAAGAAGCTCCCGAAGATCCAAAACAACTCGCCGAAACCATCGCTCTCTATCGCGGCGACTTTCTGGCCAATTTTTTGCTGCCTGACACGCCGGCCTTCGAAGATTGGCTCGTGGTGGAGCGCGAGCATTACCGCAGGCTGGTGATACGCGGCCTGGGTGATGCTCAGCCAGCTACATGAAAAACAGGGGGCCTTCCGGTCCGCTTTGCAGGCCATCGAGAGCGCCCTGGATTTTGACAGGCTGCAGGAAGACCTGCAAAGGGAAAGTATCCGCCTGATGTATCTGAGTGGCGACCGTCCGGCCGCGATCCGGCGCTATGATCACCTGCGCAAGCTCCTGGATGAAGAAATGGGCGTTCCTCCGATGGAAGAGACCCGCCGCCTGTATGATTCCATTCTCAACGACACACTCAAAGCAAGTCCCACCCCCACAACTCTGCAGCCCAGGCGAACGAGACACGACCACTTACGACCTAGAGCAGGCAGAAGTCTCCCACAGGTAGATGAGCTGCAGACTGCCTTTTACAGGTCGGCAGAACGAACTGGAACTGCTGCAGGAACTGGTTTCTTCTCACAAGCTGGTACTGGTTGAAGGAGACGCAGGCATCGGGAAAACACGTCTGGCGGAGGAATTTATCGAACGCGCCAACGCGATCCCTTTGAGCGGGACGGCGCGCGAACTCGAACATCACATGCCTTACCAGCCAATCATCGAAGCATTGCGCAGCCTGACTGCTTGCCGGGACTGGCCTGAGCTACAAAACGGGCTGAAATCGCGGCTATCCTCCATGTGGCTGGCGGAAGCCTCTCGCCTGCTGCCCGAATTAAGCTCGTTGAATACACCACGGCCCGTCAGCAGCAATACTGCCGATGAATCCCGGCTGTGGGAAGGTGTGAACCAGCTTCTCGTCGCTCTTGGCCAACAGCGCCTGGCGATCTTATTCATCGATGATCTGCAATGGGCCGATGCCTCAACCCTTGGAATGTTAGGGTATCTCGTACGACAGGAGGCTCAAACTTCTGTGCTGTTCTTAGCTGCAGCCCGTTCCATCAAGCCACGCTCTGCATTAGCAATCCTGCTGCAAACCTTAAATCGGGAAAACCGGCTGGAGCGGATAAAGCTGGAGCGCCTGAGCGCCGAGGATGTGACACAAATTTCACACGACCTGAGTCCCAAATTTACTTACCCACTGGCAGACTGGTTGATGCGTAATTCAGAAGGTATCCCTTTTATTCTAAATGAGCTGGTCCAATATGCTCGTAAAGAAGGAATGTTATATCGTAATCATGGTCAGGGATTAGCCTTGAATTTAAACGCACTTTCGGCTTCTCCTGTAGTTCCCTGGACGGTCTATAGCCTGATCCAGTCACGTTTACAGCAGCTTTCTGAAACTGCCTGGCGCGTTCTGACAGCCAGTGTAGCTGCTGGTCGAGAATTCGAGTTCGAGGTTGTCGCCAAGGCTGCAGCTTTATCTGAAAGCGCAGCGCTCGACGCGCTGGATGAGATCCGTGATGCAGGGCTGATCCAGGCCCGTGATGGGATGCACTTCCGCTTTACCCACTCCCTGACGATGGAAGTTGTTTACCGCGAGGTCGGCGAGCCACGCCACCGGCTGATGCACCGGCGGGTTGGGGAAGCACTTGAAAGTATATATCCGCAAGCACGCCGCGAATCTCAAGCGGGTATGATCGCATTCCACTTCAGCGAAGGGTTCGCACCTGATCGTGCTGCACCTTATGCAATCCTGGCCGGCCAACAAGCAGCCAGGCTAGCAGCCTGGTCGGAGGCAGGCACATTTTTCGAGATAGCCCTGGAAGGCACCCCCGCAGAACACAGGTTCCCGATTCTGATGGCGTTGGGTGAGATTCATCTTCAAGCCGGACGAGCGGTTAAAGCCTCCGAGATCATCCGGGATGCGCTAAATCTGGCGCTGGAGAGCGAAGAAGAGACTAAAATCAGCGCTGCCCGGTTAGCCTTGGCCCGTACAAACCTTCCACAAGCACGCTATGAAGAAGCAATAGTCCTGGCCCGCCAGGTGAAAGAGACTGGTCGCCCAGAAAATGCCATGCAGGCCGAGTTTATCTGGGGGACGACGCTTTCACTGGAAGGGGCAGATCTTAAATCTGCTGCAAAACACCTGCAATTGGCCAAAATGTTATGCCATGAGATATACGAAAGACCAGACTACGCGGAGAAAAGAACGGCGGAAGATAGCAGCGC
>CAVQCA010000119.1:0-4885 GCA_963710815.1 uncultured Gammaproteobacteria bacterium
TGATAACCGCTTCAAGTGAAAGGAAGATAGAGGTGGCAGAAATGGATTTTCATGACAAGGCTGAAATTACTGCTGCGGTCCTGTTTCTGGCTTCCGATCAGGCCAGCGGGATAACCGGCCAGATCCTTGCTGTGACCGGCAGGCTGCTCTAAGTGGATGATTGCCAATAGCTGAATTGAGCGAGTTGTTCAGGTGGATTGGCCTGAGACAAGCCGGGGAGGCTGTTGAGAAATTATCGAAGGAAATGAGATATGACCAAAATCGTCAATGGCGTCGAAATTGAAGATACCTTCGCTGAAGCATTTAAGATGTGGGTGCGCGGGTGATTATCACGGCCAAAAATCGCAAATGGGCATTGGAAGCCGCGACCAAGATGACCGGGTTTGCCACCTCCGTTATTGGATGCAAATGCGAGGCTGGGATCGAGGCTGAACTGGATGAGACTCCTGATGGGCGGTCCGGTTTCAGCGTTCTGCTGTTCACTCCCTCAAAATCGGATCTGCCCAAGCGACTGATGGAGCGCATCGGCCAGACGGTGATGACTTGCCCGACCACGGCCTGTTTCAACGGCCTGGATGCTCCGGACCGTCTGTCCATCGGTGGGCAGTTGCGTTATTTTGGGGATGGTTACCAGATGAGCAAAGTGGTCAATAAGCGCCGTTTCTGGCGTATCCCCGTGATGGAAGGCGAATTTCTGATCGAAGAGAAGTTCGGGATGCAGCGCTCGGTGGGGGGCGGAAATTTCCTGGTCCTTGGAGAAAATCCGGATGTGACCCTGGAAGCTACCGAGCGCGGGTGGAAGCGATGCAAAAGGTGCACGGGATCATTCTACCCTTCCCGGGTGGGATCGTGCGCAGCGGCAGCAAAACCAGCTCTCAATATAAATTCCTGTTTGCCTCAACCAATGACGCTTACTGCCCAACCTTGCGTGGGGCGGTTGATCCCGCTCTCCCGGAAGGGGTCAATTCGGTGCTGGAGATCGTAATTGACGGATTGAGTGTGGAGGCGGTCAAGAATCCACCCGGGTGGGTGTCCTGGCAGCTTGCATCCCCGGCATCCGGCGCATCTCTGCCGGGAATTACGGCGGGACGTTGGGACAATTTCAGATCCATTTGCATAAAATATTGGAGGAGGGGGTGCCCGCATGATTACTTTAAAGCTAAAAGAACAATTAACCATCCCCCTGGAGACGGAGGTGATCTCTCCAGATCAATTCTCGGGGAAGACCACGGCAGAGATTGCCCACTTGTCTGTAGTCCATGGGAACCGAAATGCCCAATTGGGAGATTTCTTCACCATCACCGGAGCAGATGGGGATGGAGAAATCCAGGTCGAAGGGGAATTTGGAACGTGTCAAAGGGATTGGCACCGAGATGAGCCAGGGGCGGATCACGGTCGAAGGCAATACAGGTATGCACCTGGGAGCCAAAATGCGAGGGGGCGAGATTATCGTCCATGGCAACTCGGGTGACTGGACTGGCGCCGAAATGCACGGCGGTTTTATCCATGTGAAAGGCAACGCCGGACATGGACTGGGTGGCGCATATCGTGGCAGCCCGCGCGGTATGAACCGCGGCATCATCCTTGTGGATGGCAATGCAGGCAACGAAGCGGGCGCGATCATGCGTCGTGGACTGATCGCCGTCCAGGGAAATGTCGGCGATTTTGCCGGTGCATTTATGATTGCCGGTACGCTGGTGGTCTTTGGCCATCTGGGCGCTCGACCCGGTGCTGGAATCAAGCGCGGTTCGATCGTGACTTTCCACCAGCCTGAACTGCTGCCCTCGTTCCAATACGATTGCCTTTACCAGCCTGCGTTCATGCGCTTAATCCTTCAGAACCTGCGCGAGCATGGTGCTCAAGTGCGAGATGACTATATAACGGGTCAATACCACCGCTACAGCGGAGATTTCACTGCCTTGGGGAAAGGAGAGATTTTAGTCTATGATGAGCGTTAATCAACGAGCCGCGGCGATCATTCGTGACATGGTCGCCGATAGTGAGGCCCTGGGTGTTCAAGCCCATACCCTGGCCAACGGTGCAGTGGTCGTAGATGCGGGCGTAAAGGTCCCTGGAAGCCTGGCAGCCGGCTTGCGCTTTGCTGAAGCTTGCCTGGGAGGCCTGGCGCAAATTGACTTTACCCGCTTGGAGTATGCGGATGGTGGTGCGGGCGAGCAGGGGGTCTCTGGCTGCCGGCAGTCAGCGTCAGTGTCAGCCATCCTCATATCGCTTGTATGGCGTCTCAATATGCCGGTTGGGCTGTCAAACGTGAAAAATTCTTTGCGATGGGTTCCGGCCCGGCGCGCTCCCTGTATGCGAAGGAAGAGCTATTTGAAAAATTAGCTTACAAGGACCAGGCCGATGTTGCCGTCCTGCTCCTGGAAGGGCGCAAACTGCCCAAGGAAGACGTTGCCGAATATATCGCCGCCAAGTGTGGTGTCGCTGTGGACCACCTTTACCTGGTGGTTGCACCGACCGCATCCATCGTGGGTTCCGTGCAGATCGCTGCCCGTGTGGTTGAGACCGGGATGCATAAGCTGGTCGAGTTAGGATTCGATGTATGCAATGTGGTGGCAGGGTATGGGGTGTGCCCGTTACCCACCGTGGCTGCGGATGATTTGAAGGCCATCGGGCGGACGAATGATGTTGTTTTGTATGGCGGCCAATCATATTACACCGTGAAAGCGACGGATGAAGAGTTGGAAGAGATTGTTCCCAAAGTCCCTTCTTCTGCCTCGCATGATTATGGGACTCTCTCTATGACCTGTTCCAGCGCTACGAAGGTGATTTTTATAAGATCGACCCGCTGCTCTTCAGCCCGGCTCAGGTAACATTTAACAATCTAAACAGCGGACGTACGTTTACAGCAGGCAAGGTGAATCCTGCATTGTTGCGCAAGTCGATGCTTGAGGGTTAAGGCTTGTCTCTAAAAATTGGCATTCTATCATCACAACGGGGATGGCATGCCTTGGCCCTGGAGGATGCTGTGCGACGCCAGGGCCTGACCCCCATATATTTTCCAATAACTCGCCTGGCTGCCTGGATCGGTGGCCGGGCGCATTTGGAAGTTAACGATCAGCGCCTGGAAGATTGCCAGGCATTGTTCGTTCGCACCATCCCCATCGGTTCTCTGGAGCAGATCATTTTTCGGATGGATGCGCTCCACCGGATTGAACGATTGGGAATCCGGGTTGTCAATCCTGCCTCCGCCATCGAGCAAACAGTGGACAAATATTACACCTCTTTTTTGCTGGCGGATGCCGGGATCCTGACGCCGCGGACATTTATCACCGAAGATTTTGAGCAGGCCATGTCCGCTTTTCTGGAAATGGGTGATGTGGTGGTTAAACCCTTGTTTGGATCGGAAGGGAAGGGAATGAACTCGTATTTCGGATGAGGATTTTGCTTACCGCTTGTTCCGGTCGTTAGAGCTTTGCCGCTATATCTATTATCTCCAGGAGTACATTCCTCATGGCCAGGAAGATATCCGCGCTTTCGTTATCGGTGATCGCGTCGTCGCAGCGATGAGACGGCGTGGTACAGGTTGGAAGACCAATTTCTCACGTGGCGCTCAGGTGGAGCCTATCCAGTTGAATGAGGAACAGGAGGAGTTGAGCCTGCGGGCGGCGCGCCTGGTTGGGACCGAGTATGCCGGTGTGGATCTGATGCCGGCAGAAGATGGGCGTACGTATGTTTTGGAGGTCAATAGTATCCCGGGCTGGAGAGGCTTGCGCAAGACGACCTCCCAAAATATCGCCGACCTGATCGTTGCGCACGTCGTCGGATTGCTGCAAAAGGATGGTTGCCTGCCTTGAAATTAGTGGATCGAATTGCTCTGGCGGCTCAGATTGCCTGCCTTTTAGAGGTCAGTGCACCCAAACCGGGAAACGTGAACCGCCAGTACGATTTCGAGGATACGCATTTCGAAGATTTTTTGCTCAGCGCAATTGCGATTCGGCCCGCATTGCAAGCGGTCGATCATGACACGACCGGATCGATGATCTGGCGAGCAGTTCAGGACACGCATCGCCTGGTAAAAACCAATACCAATCTTGGGATCGTGCTTTTGTTGGCGCCCTTGGCGAAAGCCTGTTATGAGTTGCAAAAGAGTGATTTGGCCGCGATACCAGGTGCCTTAGCCCGCCTTCTGGATGCTCTGACTTTGCAGGATGCCCGCCAGGCCTACGCTGCGATTCGTCTGGCAAATGCAGGCGGCCTGGGTACAAACGTAGAAGCAGATGTTGCCGTAGAGCCTGAGATCACGCTTCTCCAGGCGATGGCATTGGCTCAGGAACGTGACGCAATTGCGAGAGAATATGTAACGAGATTTGCGATTACGTTTGAAATTGGACTCCCGGCGATCGAGCGTGCCTGGAAATTATCGGGAAATCTACCGCTGGCCATTGTTCAGGCTTACCTGACCATCCTGGCAGAGGTGCCTGATACACTGATTGCCAGGAAACGAGATGTTAAGACTCTAATTTGCTGTCCCACCAGGCTGCAGAAATCCTCGAGCGTGGCGGAGTTTTTTTAGAGTTTGGAAAACGGGCAGTCAAAGAACTGGATAAACAACTGAGATTGCATGGGCACCAACTAAATCCAGGGACTACGGCAGATTTAACGACCGCCAGCCTGTTTTGTTCTATTATTACGCTCCGGTTCGCGTGATCCAATTTGGCCGGTTTCATTCAATCACGAACTGAATTTTTAAAGAGGCTCGTGAAATCATGAATTCTCTGTACAGTCGTTTGTTATTATAATAACAGTTCTTACTTTCCTTGTTGGTGTGTTCTATAATGACGTAATGTATCTTTCCATCATGAAATTGTAGAGACGTAAGATATTACGTCTCATTGGATAGACGTAATATCTTACGTCTCTACGG
>CAVQCA010000120.1:0-3182 GCA_963710815.1 uncultured Gammaproteobacteria bacterium
GCCGAGCACACCGGTTGGGATCCCGCCAGCTAAAAAGGATGCCCCATCGCTGTTTACCGGCCCGGCGGGCCTGGCGGTTTGGCCGGTGACCGCATTCACCGCCTTGCAGATTGTCTGGTTGATCTTTGCGCTGGTCGGGGATAGGTGGAAGACGCTGCCTTCCAGCTCCCAAAACACATAGTCGCCGTTTTGGGCCATGACTTCCAGGTTCAGCGCGCCGGCAGGTAGTGGCGGCCATCTGCTCGTGTACATAGGCACGCGAACCCTGCATGTTAACCTCTTCGCCGCTGAACAGGGCAATCGTTATTTTTAGATTTTGGGGCATCGGGCACGCTCCCGGCTGTGCTTCCGAATTTTGGGTCGGCTGGGTGCGCTCATGATGAAGACGCTCTGCCAGTCCGAGCAGGACCGCCACAGGCAGCGCCATTATCCACGGCGCCCTGGCTGGGAGTTAAGCAGCCGTCCGGTCGACAGCGTTCAGCCCCAGCCCCCAGGCCGAGGATGACCAGGGCCAGCGCCAGGGCGACCCCAATGCCATAAGTAACCACCGCCCAGCCGGATCCCTGAGCCTGTAACCCACTTTCCAGCGGCCGCGATAACACCCGAAATGAACGTGATCACAATTCCCAGGCGTAAGTTCTTTAGCAAAGAGAACATGCGCTGGTGATGATCCAGCAGTTCCGTCTTGCTGTCGTAATGAGCGCTCAAGATCAATTCTTTTTTTGGCTTCGGGTGGGCTAAATTCGATCACAAGATTTTCTGCGCGCCGCATTCCGGGCCAGGAGACGAGGGGCAGATGCAGGGCCACATCGAGGTGCGTCGCTGCAAAGCCCCAGCAGGGCGATCGGAATACTCCACCAGTTCCAGCGCAGCAGGATCGCCAGGGCTAACAGCGTGCGCGAAAGGATGAGCCAAGATTCCGGTCGCCTCGAACAGGTAAGGGTATTGGCGGAAGGGTATGGATCTGGTAGGGAATGGAACGCTTTTGAAGCGCAGTGTTGGAGCGCCTGGCTGGTCCATCGCTCCGCCGCGCTGCCGTTCGGCCGGGGGATGGATAAGATCGCCATTAATTCCTGGAAGTCGTTTTCAGTCATGATCTTCGAATGCAAAAGGGGCGGGGGATCGACCCGGTGTGCAGAGAGATTACCGCGTCCTCTTCCCCTTCGAATTTACCGTGTTCGACCAGGTCGAGCAGCCCGGCGAAAGCTTTCCCGGTGTAAACGGGATCAAGCAGGATCTCCTTCCTGGCGCCGGCCAACCGCCGGATCGCCCCCCGGCAGCCGGGTGAGGGGATCGAGCACACCCCTGCGCCCACATAGCGGCCTTCGATCAGCGGCACCTCAGCCGGGCTGAAAGAATAAGGTTGGCCCAGATGTCTGCAAATATCGCTCGCCAGCCTGGCGATGGAGATGGGGGAGACCTTTCCGCGATCTTTTCCGACATCGATCCCCATCAGGCCAATGGATGAATGGATCAGGTGCAGCCCGGCCAGCAGACCGGCCAGCGTGCCGCCCAAACCGGCCGCGACCACCAGTTGAGCATTTTCGATGCCTCGAGCGGGCTTGCCGGTCGATCTCCAGGGCGGCGCGCACATATCCCAGGCAGCCCAGCCAGGAATGGCCTCCCACCGCGATAAATAATGCGCCCACCCGGGCCCAGGCCAGGATACGCACAAGCCGGATGGTGGTTTCCAAAGTCATACCCCCATCCCCGCCTCCGATTGGGAGAAAGTGCATCCGGGCGCCCATTAGCTCGTTCAGCAAAAGATTGCCGGTTAATTCGGCAGGTCGCCGGTCGAAGAAGAAGAGGTGCGGCTCCATGCCAAGCTTGCGAGCGGTCGCCGCGGTAATCCGGGCGTGGTTGGATTGCAGCCCGCCAAAAGTGACCACCCGTTCTGCATGGCGTGCCTGGGCTTCCGCCAGCATATACTCCAGCTTGCGGGTTTTATTCCCCCCAGTCCCGCCCCAATTTCGTCATCGCGTTTGATATAGATTGCTCTGCCCAAAGTCTCGCTGAGACGGGGGAGTGGTTCGAGCGGGGTGGGGTATTCCGCCAATGAATAGCCGGGGAAAATAATCCAGTTGGATTGGATCGCTTCGATTGAGTTCAACGGCAGCTGTTCGGGTTTTATGAAGTAGCAGTCGCTTGGCTAACCTTTTCCCCAGCCCAATGATCGTCAACACAGTCGGCCGGCCCAGGGCTTCGGGAAAAGCACTGGCGTCGCAGACGTATAGTCCTTCAACTTCGGTCTGCAGTTCTGGTCCAGCATCCTACCGATGCGCACTGTCCCGCTGGGGTGTGTACCACGTAGCGGGGTGGTAAAGATACTGTCCGGTTCCGCTCCCGCCTCAACAAGAATTTTACCGCAGACTTCTTCGGCCGCCTTCATCCGCGGGCGGTCGTTCTCAGTAAGTGGGTTTGCTGATTTTCCCATCTGGAAAAACCCCCCCGCAGACTTCATCCTTTAATTTGAATCACACCCAGAGTATTATTCCACTGTGGCCAATTCAGGGCATATTTGGGTCCCTTGAGGCCGTTGATCAACGGGTAGAGCAGCCAGGGATCCATCAACGTGCTGAGCATATAGCCATCCCTGGGGTTCTCCCACGACCAGGTCATCGGCGGTTCGTTGCCGATGCCGCGCTCCTTGATGAACCCGTAAACCATCACGGTGACGTCCATCGTCATCCCCACCCCGGCATCTCGAAAGCCGGAGGCCTGCAAAATGCGGGGCGTTCCGATCCCCCCAGCGGCGAGAACCACCTGTTCGGCCTGGGCCAGGAAATATCCATCTTTCATCCGGCCTCTGGACCCCGACCACATGCCCGCCCTCGGTCACGACGCGGTCGACCCGCGCCTGGGTGCGAAGGTCAAAACCATTTTCGACAGCGTCGTCCACATACTCTGCCGCGCACCATTTGGCGCCACAGCGGCATCCCAGGATACATTTTGCCCCGCAGTCAAAATCGTGGGTGCGAGAGGGCCGCATGAATTTCGACTGCGGCTCCCAGTAATATCCCAGCGCCTGGGCCGCCCGGGCGATGCGGGTCGGGCGCTTTGCCCAGGAACTCTGCCGGTAAAGGTGCAATTTCCAGCTCTTCCATCGTTTCAGCCACTTCCGCACGGGTATCGATGCCGTACTTTTCTTCAAGCCATGTGGGGGGTGGTGAGGTGCGCATCCG
>CAVQCA010000121.1:0-9739 GCA_963710815.1 uncultured Gammaproteobacteria bacterium
ACAGGGAAAACTCGAGTAAAATTCTTTTTCTTTTCGTGATATACAGCAATCTATTTTGTGTTTTTCTCTAAATCCGACAGGCGCCCGGTTGCGCGCACTTAATGGGCGATGCCGCCGGTACCACCGCGCGCGAACAGTTGGTAGAGCGTCAGCAGGAATTACCACCACGATAGGATGGGGGATGCCATTCGACACGCAGCGAGTGTTTTGCCTGCAGCAGGTGAGGCTGGATTTGCAGGATTCCGAAATCAGGTCGAGTTTGCGCTCGAGGGCAAGATTCCGCTCACGGATCTCGAATTCTCTCTCAAGACGCCGGTACAGTGGCTCGAGCTCGGGATGATCCCAGAGAATCTCCGGTTTCTCACCCACTTCAACCCTGCCCACCATGCGATGCAGACTGAGCAGGGTATCTCCCATGTCCAGTCTCAGTTTGCCGGCAGCCCATGTGGTGGTGCCCCTGGGTTGCCATCTCCTCCGCCAGCGGCTCCAAACGGTCGAAGGTCGGGGCAATTGCTGTCCTCGTATTCCGCGATAACCATACTCTGCGCCATGACTTCGGCGACCGTCTGCAGGCGATCATTCGCGAGCTTGCTCTGGAGTCCGGAGAACGCCTCCGCTCGAATCCCTCATCGATCGACGGGTCGATACGTATTCGAGCTCCTCCGTTTCCATGATGGCGGCGCCCTCACTCACCAGCGGCACGAGCCGACGAGCAGCCCCCTCCTTCCTCGGCCGGGACATCAAACAGTACCACCGCACCATAGCGAAACAGCACGGCCAGCCCCTTCCCCCCGAAGACAGGGTCAGGGATTGCATGGCGACCCGCCTGGCCTGGCCCAGGCTCCGGAGGTCGAGTCGTTTACCGATAAGCCTGCCCCGCGCCTTGATAGTAGGCACAGATGATTCACTGCTCGTATTCATGATCGGCCCACCATGTCGTCTGACTCCATTATAGGCCACGAATGATGTCGCCCTGACCCAGACTCAGGACTGCCCGGTCGAGAAAACATATGTAATATATTGTATTGTATAATTTATAATAAATTTTTTACGCGCGAGCAGCCGTATCGCGACGCGCTTTCCCGGTCGCTGACCAGTGGCGCCTCTGGCACGCGTACTTTTGCGGCGCCGTTTCAGGATAAGCGACGGCCTGCTGTCCCGCCTTGCCATAGCGCGCCATGCGCTGAAATCCTTTTTCAGGATAGGCATATTGATGCAAATCGGTGGCGGTCTTTCCCGCCTGGCGGTTACATAAGGATGGTGTAATAGATGTACTTTTCATCGAATCCGGTCACCACGACCAGTGCGGGAATTTTTCACGGTAGATCCGGTAGGAGCTCGTCGGTACGATTGGGATGCCACCCGCCTCGAACTTTTTTTGATTCGCCACCCGCATGGCATGATGATTGTCCTGACAGGCAGGTTTGCCAGTTCGTCGATGAAGTCTTCCTGCACCAGGCGCATCACTTCCTTTTTCCTCACTGCGCACGGAATCCACGAACAGTACGCCCGGTTCCTCGACGTAGACCTCGACATCGAATCCGCGGTGCCAGGCCGACAGCGCCATGCCGTAGGGGCCGCAACCACCATGGCCGGAGGTCATGAAGACGGTGGTCGACTCCCGCCACAGACGCAGTTCCAGCTGACGACTGAGATCGACTCCGGGATCCAGCACTTTCATGGCCATGAGCAGCGCCGACGGCCCACAGGTGAAATCCAGGGTCTGCTCATAGTACGGCACCCGAACCATGTCAGGCTCGAGATGGGGCGCAAGCAGCTTCTCGTAGCGCAGCGCCTCCATGTGGTCTTCATAATAATCAGGCAGGTGACCGATCGGCTTGTACCCTAGCTTTTTATAGAGGCAGATCGCGGCGGCATTATCCGGCGCGCCTCCAGGCGGAGGTAGATGCAATCATGCGCGATGGCGGAGTCCTCGGCGGCCGTGATCAGCGCTTTGCCGATTCCCCTGCCCCGCGGTGACGGGTAAACGGCCAGCGAGTAGAGACGTGAGAGCGAGGTGCCGGTATCGAACAACAGCATGACGTAGGCCAGCACCCGTCCCTCCTCCTCGTAAACCAGTGTCTCGGCATTGGCCTTGGTCAGCAGGTAACGGAAACTGCGGCGGGTGAACCGGTCGACGTCAAAGGAACGGTTTTCGATGGCAACCAAAGCTTCCAGGTCGTGCAACCGGGCGGGGCGAATCATAAGTGACATTTCGAGTGATAGTAATGTGATGCTATAGGTATATACCCTATCTAACCGGCGGTAGATATTTAAATGAATATGTCAGGAACAGCAACAGCGCGTGTATGGCGGCGGTATCGCCGCCAGCAAGGAGTGTACTGTACTGTGGAAATCGGTCGGGTTGTTACCAATCCGGGAATCCGGTCAGCGGCATAACACGTCAATCGTCCGCCGCCTGATGAAGCAGGTTACCGCCCCCCTGTACGGAGATACTGAAGGGCTATTCCCCCTGACACACCTGTCTTTCGGTGCAACCTGCCATGCGGGCGGCATGGAAATGGGAGGCAAATTCCCTATCATCGAGGAAGTGCATGATAAACCAGGTCCTGAGTGCATACAGGGTTTCCATATCCAGCGCTTCATCCCGGACGTGATGCAATCAGAATAGTTTTTAAACTCCGCCAGAAACATGATGTGCGCATGTACATGACTTTTATAACCGGGATAATCCGACGCCATCATCAGTTGCTCTTCATCATGAAAATGCTGTTCGAGATAGGCATGTAGAAGGTTCAACAGCCCTATGAGTCGCGCCCGTAGCGCCCCCTTTGTCTACTGGAATTCTGATCGCACTCATGTAAAGCGGGGCGAGTTTGTTGACGCCGTCGACCAGTTTCCGGTGCTGTTCTCGATCCCCTTGATACCCAGAAGCCACCCGGATCGCCATTGGAAAAAGTGTTCCACTTGCCTGGCCCGCCTTTTCACCGGGATCCCGGATGCTCGTCGTCACGGTGTCCTGCCTCCCGCGGCACTCGCACATCCCCTGCACATCGACGGAGTCCGGGTATGTCCGGGTGCCGCCACACCTCACACATCGTACCGGCCAACCCCAGATCGGCACGTCCGCGTGAATAGCAGTCTCCAGTACTCTAATGCGTGACACTTCGTCATCCGGATTTCTCGCCCCCGCGATTTCTCGCCGCTACCCATGCCCACCGGTTATTACAATCATAGTTCCTTTTCCGGTGAACCGATGCGCGGTGACGCACAATCCGGCTGAGAACAGATACGCAAAGCGGCTCCTGGACCGCACAGCAGCCCTTCCCCGGGCGCGGTTTACCGCATATGCCGCAGACACTTCTTCCCCCAATGCCGCCGCGCTGCTGCTGATCAAGCGCAAGTCCCTGAATACGGTCAATAACCGAGTACGGCGGCGTCAACATCCCGCCGCGCAGCTGCGCGAGCTCCCAGCTCATCATCGCCGGTGCGGTGAGCACCCCTGTATAAATGCGCCAGGGCCGCAGACTGGTATCTAACCGGCAATGTTTGACTCACCGCAAGATGCAACGCAGGCACATAACCATGGGGAGATACCTTGCATCGTTTGCCGCCTACTTCTCCCTGCTGCTGTTGCCGGCGGTCATAAACGCGACACCGGTACCGGTCATCGCGCCAGCGCCGGCATTGGAAAACACCAAACCCGCGGCCGGCATGTTCCTCGTCGCGCGGTGCGGCTTCCCGGATCCGAATTTCAGCCAGACCGTGGTCTATCTGTTGCAACATGACCGGGAAGCTACGTTCGGGCTCGTGATCAACCGACCGAGCGGTAAACGCCTGTCCGATACCCTGGCCTACGTCACCGACACACCGCTAGCATCCCGTCCGGTGTACCGCGGCGGCCCGATGGACCCGATATGCTGGTCATGCTAATGAGAAATATGCCGGATTCACCGCAGATGGGCATGTTATCGATAACCTGCAGGCCAGTGTGAGCCTGCAGGTGCTGGATCAAATTCTCGTGGAGGGAAAACCGGCGAATGAGGTGCGCTTCTACCTCGGATATGCCGGCTGGTCGCCGGGCAGACTGGCGCAGGAACTGCGGCATCACTACTGGCATCTCGTGAAAGGCGATCCGGCGGCGGTATTCGGTCCCGGTGCCGCCACCCTGTGGCAGAAGCTGATCAACCAGCTCGAACCGCTCTGTTCAATGGGCTCAGAGTCGATTGATCGAAAGTAAATTTGCCAGCAACCATTCCACATCGGGGGATCAATCGAGTCTGACCCGAATGGCACTTACTTAAGTCGTAATGCAGGGTGGGTTAGCGCTTTTTGCGTAACCCACCGGGCGGTGCGAGCAACACAACATCTTTTTATTGTGTGCCTTACGGCACATCCGGTGGATTACAGCACACACGGCGTGCCTCATCCACCCTGCATCGAGGGGGAACCCTTCCATGTCCACACTGAGAGAATTAAGCGGACGGAGTTCGGTCCTGGCCATTTGTTTTTTTATAAACGCTATCCCTTAGCGCCATTCGGGTCTGACCCCATTGGACCTAGTGGCGACCGCGCCAGATCGACAGCAACACCCATACCCCGCCCAGCGCCGCCAGGGAAAAACCGAAACCCGCGAGTATCGACATGGCCAGATATTCGGTATCCCCGGTCACCGACAGCATGATGGACGTGCCGATGATGAACGCGGCGGTGATCATGCCGATGGTAAGACGACTCGCGGCACTGTCCAGCCGCTCGCCGAAATGTTCCAGCTCCTCGATATCGATGTGCACCCGCAAGGCACCGTTCCGGGCCGCACGCAGCAGGCGGCGCAAATCCCTGGGCAGCCCGGTGAGCAGGTCGATCATGCCGGACAATCCGTGCCAGCCACGCTTCGCCACTTCCCCCGGGGTGTAACGCATGATCATCGCATGGCGCACGAACGGTCTCGCCTCGGCGATCAGATCGAAGTCAGGATTGAGCTGGCGGCAGAAGCCGTCGAGAGTGAGAAAGACCTTGAACATCATCGACAGGTCCGATGGCAGGACCAGGTGGTTTTCCCGCAGCATGGCCATCATGTCCCGCACCATGACGGGAAAATTGACCTGGCCCAGCGACAGGCCATGGTACTGGTCGAGGAACGCACAGATATCGGCGACCAGCCGTTCCGAAGGCGCACGGGTGTTATTCGACCACTCGAGCAGCACCTCGCAGACTCGCGAGGTATCGCGCTCCACCATGCCTTGCAACAACTCGATCACCTGGAAGCGGCGTTCCTCGGTCAGGTGTCCGATCATGCCGAAATCGATCAGGGCGATGCGATTGTCCCGCAGGAAGAAAATGTTCCCCGGGTGGGGGTCCGCGTGAAAGAAACCGTCCACCAGCACCATCCTGAGAATCGCGCTGGCGCCGCGCTGCGCGATCAGCCTGCGATCAAGCCCGGCCGCCTCGAACGCGGCCATATCCCGTCCGGGAATGCCGTCGATGTATTCCTGCACGTTGACGCGCTCACTGGTCCATTGCCAGTAGACTTTAGGTATTACGACATGCTCGCGCTCGGCCAGGCTCTCCGCCACCCGTACGGCATTGCGGCACTCATGAGCCAGATCGAGCTCGCGCCGCAGCGCGAGGCTGAACTGGTGAACGACCTCATCGGGGCAGAAACGCTGGGTCTCGGGATTTTCCCGGGTGGCGACCTGGGCGAGCCGCTTCATCAGGCGCAGATCCGCTTCCACGACCCGCTTGATACCCGGCCGGCGGATCTTGACGATAACCCGGCGCCGTCCCTGAGGCGCGCGCGATGAACCTGTGCGATGGAGGCCGCAGCCAGCGGCTCGGTGTCGAATTCCGCGAAAATCTCCTCCGGCGAAGTGCCCAGGTCTTCCTCCAGCTGGGCGCGCAGCTCATCGAAGTCAACCGGTGGAGCGGCGTCCTGCAGCAGCTCGAATTCGGCGATCCATTCCGGCGGGAACAGATCGACACGGGTGGCCAGCACCTGCCCCAGCTTGACGAAGGTGGGACCGAGTTCCTCCAGCGCATGGCGAGCCCGCTGGTGCGACTCCAGAACGGCGGTTTCCTCGGCGTATTTCCAGTGCAGTTTCTTGCCGGCCTGCTCCAGGGCATGGCCCAGCCCCAGCCGGCGCACGACACCCCCGAAGCCGCAGCGCACCAGAATCGAGGCGATTTCGTGGGCGCGGCCGAGATCCTTACCGGCGCTGATCGCTTCGAGCAGCATCAGCTGTCTCCCGGCTTGTCCACGTCGGTATCACGCGGCGGTTTCCGGTCAGGTTCCTCAAGGCCCCTGGCAATTCCTGCAAGCACCCCGCTTGCCATCCGACCCAGCTGTTCCGCGGCCTTGCCGGCCGATTCCATACCCGCCTGCAAGCCATCCCGCGCCGGCGGCGGAAACAGTTCCTGCAGATCCCGGGCATTGTCCGCCAGCATCGTTCCCAACGCACCGCCGCTGTCGTGGATGTGCCGCTGAATGTCCGCGAAGGTGACGGCGGCGGTTTTCGAACCGGCCTTCGCCACATCGCCAAGGACATCCAGAAAAAGGTCCTGCAGCGAGGCCAGTTCGTCCACCGCACGTCTCAGGTCGGTCTTCGAGAATTCCTCCACGTGCCCGGCCGCCTCCTCAATGGCGAGACGGGAGACACCGGCCGTCTTCAGCAGCGCATCCTCGACCCCGGCGACCGATTTCCTGATCACCTCGGCCGATCCGGCACCACCGGTCTGCGCTCCCTCACCCACACCCTCGAGCGCCGCCCGGGTAACCCGCCGGAGGTGCGCCGGATCGATTTGCGTCGTGGCCGTGGACAACGCCGAGAACACCAGCTCACTGACATGGGACTGCAGATCACGACCGGAGGCCACCGTGTGGCGCACCGCCGCTTTCAGTTGCTGCAGATCGGGATCTTGTTCTGGTTCTTCATTCATGCTCCCCCCTCCATGGCGCCTGCCTGTCGGCCACCAGGGACTGGCTCTATGGCCAGACGCTCTCTTGTTTTTTGTGAATAGCCCTTCTTCGACAGGATAGTGAACCCCGATCACCAGCCTGTCCAGTGAGCATAACCACTATTACCGCGAGTGTTCAATGGGGGCCAGACTCGATTGATCCCCCGATGTGAAGTGGGCGCTGGAAATTTACTTTCGATCAATCGAGTCTGGCCCCCATTGAACACGCTACTGCGCCTTCGTCTTCATGGCACCGCAGCGGCTGCAGCGGTATACGGTCACCAGCCGCCCCTGTCGGACGTCGAACTGCTTGTCATTGAAGACAACCCAGCGGTGAAATCCTTCCCGGCACAACGTCTTGCCCCGCGCCTTGTCCGCGGCTTTTGGTTTTTTAAAGCGGATTACCTCACCCATGTGCAGCCCTGCCTTGAGGCGGGTTCAACACCTGTGACCCGTATTCCCCTGGCTGCGCCCGGGCTGACAACCGCTCGTGGCAGCGACCCGCCATGGACATCGTCCCGTCTCCTGCACCGGAGACCGGTACCAGCGTCCCGGGTTGCCCGCCGTCGTGGCTCAATAGTTCGCGGGGATGAAGCGCCGACCCTTGAGTGAGGCCTCGTCATCGTATTTGTCTTTCATATTGCGCCTGCCCAGCTTCACCTCATCAAGCAGCGGGTCCTTGTAGGGGATAAGGCTGAGCAGGTGGGAGATGCAGTTCAGGCGGGCCCGCTTCTTGTCGTCCGAGTGCACGATGTACCAGGGGGCATACTCCGTGTCGGTGGCCGTCAGCATGGCGTCCCGCGCGCGGGAATAGTCATACCAGCGCTTGTACGACTCCGTGTCCATCGGGCTCAGTTTCCAGGTCTTGCGCGTGTCATGGATGCGGTCCTTGAAGCGGCGTTCCTGTTCTTTCATGCCGACATCGAGCCAGTACTTGACCAGCAGGATGCCGCCATCCGTGATGGCCTTCTCGAAGATGGGCGTGTAGTGCAGGAATCCCAGGTACTGTTCCTCGGTGCAGAAGCCCATCACCCGTTCCACGCCCGCGCGGTTGTACCAGCTGCGGTCGAACAGCACGATCTCCCCGGCCGCCGGAAAATGGGCGATGTAGCGCTGCATATACATCTGGGTCTTTTCGCGCTCGGAAGGGGTCGGCAACGCCACGACCCGGAAGACCCGGGGGCTGACCCGTTCGGTGATGCGCTTGATGATGCCGCCCTTGCCGGCCGCATCGCGGCCCTCGAACACAACGATGACCCGCAGGCCTTTCTCCTTCACCCAGTACTGCAGCTTGACCAGTTCACCCTGCAGCCGTTCGAGTTCCTTGTTGAATTCCTTGTTGGAGAGCTTCTGTGGTTTCTCGGTGGAAAGTGTTTCCGGTTGGTCGCCCTGCGTCGGCAGGATCTGCTCGACTTTCTCGTCTTTCTTGTGTTTCTTGTCTTTCTTTGATTTTCGTGACATTGCCCACCTCGCTATTAGTATGAAAGCTGATCTGTGACAGGAACACCGACACGGTCATCCTGACCGCCATGTACCAGCCAGCGGCCAGATCATAGCAGAAACCGCGCCCTAATAGATGATGATTGGCAGTGCGAACGCGCATCAAGTAAGCTGATCTGCCCTTTATGAGAGGACCCTAAACCGGCACATGCTGCACTTCTTGAGTTTCATTGTTCAAACCCGCCGCCGGCGAGGCCGGAGCACCGGACAAGGCCCTGATCGAGGCGGCGACCGAACGTCGCCATCGACGCGACCGACCCGCGCCTGCAGCGCGCTGGGCAATTACCCGCCAGCGGCTGAATCAGCGAGCCGGTCGGACAGGCGGCACGCCAGATCATCGCCCTTGTCGGCAGTCGGACCGCGCCATTGACGGCACGGACCCGCGCCTGCGCGCCGCTGGCAGCTACCGCAAGCGATTGCGCGAGCCGGTCGAACAGGCTGCGCAGCACATTATTTCCCTCGTTGACGGCCTGCCGCCGGCGGTGGAGATCTCCCGGCGCAGTTACGGCAGCGATCCACGTCTGCGCGCCTTTTTCGTTTCCGCGGACCACCTGGACGAGTTGCGCAGCACCAGCACCGTGAGGGACTACCTGCAGGGTGATCCGCCTCTCCCCTGCCCGATACGATTTTCGGCCTGTTGACGCTGCACATGGAAAGAACGCACGGTACTCGGCACGGAACAGATAGTGGCGAAATCCAGCGCCGCGATGTGAAACAAACAGGCCGTCAAGTTCTTCGACCACCGTTTTGTCTCCCCTGCAGGTGATGAATCCGGGGCGCGCTGGGAGATGAAGAAGCGAGGTTACGACTACCTGATCAGGGTCGCACTTGAAAAAATACTCGCGGCCCGTGGCAAACACGAGGATCTGAAGCGCGAGCGGCAGTTGCTTAACAGGAAGCTCGAGGCCATGAAGACCGGCGGCTGGGGCTTGGAGGGGATGTTCGACGAACGATCGAGGCGGTACGACCGAATGACCCTGCCGCGCTGGAAGCGCAGATCGACGCCGTGGAAACGGAGCTGCTGGAGGCTCGGCAGCCGACACCGTGAGCCTGGAGCGCAGCCTGGACCGAGCTGGCGGGGGTGCTGGGGCAGCCGGCGCACTGGCTCTCGCTGACGCGAGCTGTCCCATGCGGCTCAATTACATGGGCATCCGGGTGGAGGCGAACATTCGGGCGCAGGCGTCGACTCTGCTCGATCTGCTCGAGCTCTGTTCCTGCCGAGTGGCGTGCACCGCATTCGTGCTGCCGGGCTTATATCCCGCGCACGGATCTGCCCGAGAAACCTGACTTCTTCAAGGCAGCGCAGCGTTACCTGGGTTGAAGC
>CAVQCA010000122.1:0-4980 GCA_963710815.1 uncultured Gammaproteobacteria bacterium
ACCGGTGACAACTCAAGTGTAATACTTATTATTATCAATATAATACAACATTCTATTTGATGTTTTTTCTCGATCATGGGCAATGCTCTGATCCCCGCGGCGGCTCCGCTATTGCGGCGGAGGCGGCTGACCGGGCAAAGGAGAAGTTCTCAACCCCCCGGTCAAGCCGGGCCAGGAGTCTGTCGGATTTAGGATGGATCTACGTCGAGTCGCTTACCGATGAGCTTCCCCCGCGCCTTGAGGGTATGCACCGGTGATTCACTGGTCGTATTCAGATCGGCCCGCAATGGCGGCTGACTCCCACTCGGGCCCCGTGTTTCACGTATGAACGGTCGTCTCGCGACGCGCTTTCCCGGTCGCAGAGCGGATGCCGCCCCTGGCACGCGCGCCCTTGCGGCGCCGTTTGAGGATCAGGACGGCCTGCTGTCCGGCCTTGCCGTAGCGCGCCATGCGTTCGAAATCCTTTTTCAGTATCGGCATATTGATGCAGTCGGTGGCGGTCTTTCCAGCCTCGCGGTCCACATAGGGATCGTGTACATAGATGTACTTTTCATCGAAGCCGGTCACCACGACCCAGTGCGGAAATTTCTCGCGGTAGATCCGGTAGGAACTGATCAATACGATGGGGATGCCACCCGCCTCAAACTTTTTCTGGATCTCACCCACCCGCATGGCGTGACGACTGATCCTGACAGGCAGCTTCGCCAGTTCGTCGATGAAGTCCTCCTGCACCAGGCGCATCACTTCCTTTTTCTCCTCGCTGCGCACGGAATCCACGAACAGCACGCCCGGTTCCTTGACATAGATCTCGACATCGAATCCGCGGTGCCAGGCCGACAGCGCCATGCCGTAGGGACCGCAACCACCATGGCCGGATGTCATGAAGACGGTGGTCGATTCCCGCCACAGACGCAGTTCCAGCTGACGACTGAGTTCGAGCCCGGGATCCAGCACTTTCATGGCCATAAGCAGCGCCGACGGCCCACAGGTGAAATCCAGGGTCTGCTCGTAGTACGGCACCCGAACCATGTCAGGCTCGAGATGGGGCGCCAGCAGCTTCTCGTAGCGCAGCGCCTCCATGTGGTCTTCATAATAATCGGGCAGATGGCCGATCGACTTGTAACCACGCTTCTCATAGAGGCTGATCGCGGCGGCGTTATCCCGGCGCACCTCCAGGCGGAGGTAGATACAATCATGCGCGATGGCGGATTCCTCGGCGGCCGTGATCAGGGCATTGCCGATTCCCCTGCCCCGCAGTGACGGGTCAACGGCCAGCGAGTAGAGACGTGAGAGCGAGGTGCCGGTATTGAACAACAGCATGACGTAGGCCAGCACCCGCCCCTCCTCCTCATAGACCAGCGTCTCGGCATTGGCCTTGGTCAGCAGGTAACGGAAACTGCGGCGGCTGAACCGATCGACGTCAAAGGAGCGGTTTTCGATGGCTGCCAGGGCTTCCAGGTCGTGCAGCCGGGCTGGGCGAATCATAAATGACCTTTTGATTGATAGTAATGTGATGCTATAGGTGTTTACCCTATCTATTTGTATTATATTCTACTTTACGATATTAAAACGGCAACAGCGCGAGTATGGCTGCGGTATCGCCGCCAGCAACGAGTGTACTGTGGTAATCGGCCGATTTGTTACCAAACAGGGAATCCGGTCACGGCATAAAACGTCGATCATCCGCCGCCTGATGAAGCGGGGTTACGGCCCCCAGTACGGAGATCCTGAAGGGCTATTCTCCCTGACACGCCTGTCTTTCAGTGCAACCCGCCGCCCGGGCGGCCTGGATATGCGAGGCAAATTCCTTATCATCGAGGAAGTGCATGATAAACCAGGTCCTGAGTGAATACAGGGTTTCCATATCCAGCGCTTCATCCCGGGACGTGATGCAATCACAATAGTTTTTAAACTCCGCCAGGAACATGACGTGTGCGTGTGCATGACTTTTATAACGGGGATAACCCGACGCTATCATCAGTTTCTCTTCATCATGGAAATGCTGCTCGAGATCGACGTGTAAAAGGTTCAACAGCCCGATGAGTCGCGCCCGTATCGCACCCTTGTCTACTGGAATCCTGATCGCACTCATGTAAAGCGGGGCGAGCTTGTTGACGCCATCGACCAGCTTCCGGTGCTGTTCGTCGATCCCCTTGATACCCAGGAGCCACTCAGATCGCCATTGGAAAAAGTTTTCCACTTGCCTAGCCCGCCTTTCTCACCGGGATCCCGGATGCTGGTCGCTCACGGCGTCCTGCTTCCCGCGACACTCGCACATCCCTGCACATCGACGAAGGGCGCGTGTGTCCGGACGCCGCGCCACCTGACACCGGGTACCGGCCGCCCCTGACCGGTACGTCAGCGTGAATGGAAATCTCCAGTACTCTAACGCGTGATAATTCGTCATCCGGATTTCTCGCCCCGCGCTCCCGCGCCTCTACCCATGCCCACCGGTCATTACAAGCATAGTTCCTTTTCCGGTGAGCCGATGCGCGGTGATGCACAATCCGGCTGAGAACGGATGCGCAAAGCGGTTCCTGAACCGCACAGCAGTCCATCCCCGGCGCGCGCGGTTAACGGCATATCCCGCGGACAAGGCCTCCCTCAATGCCGCCGATCTGCGGCTGATCAAGCGCAAGGCCCTGAATGCGGTCAATTACCGAGTACGGCGGTGTCAATGTCCCGCCGCGTATCTGCGCGAGTTCTCCACCTCATCATCGCCGGTGCTGGTGATCACCCCTGTGTAAATACGCCAAGCCCGCTAGACTGGTATCTAACCGGCAATGTTTGATTCACCGTAAGACGCAGCGCAGGCACATAACCATGGGGAGATACCTTGCATCGTTTGCCGCCTACCTCTCTCTGCTGCTGTTACCGGCGGCCATAAATGCGAGACCGGTACCGGTCATCGCACCGACGCCGGCATCGGAAACCGCCACACCCGCGGCCGGCATGTTCCTCGTCGCCCGGTGCGGCTTCCTGGATCCGAATTTCAGCCAGACCGTGGTCTACCTGTTGCAACATGACCGTGAAGCTACCTTCGGGCTCGTGATCAACCGACCGAGCGGTAAACGCCTGTCCGACACCCTGGCCTACGTCACCGACACGCCGCTCGCATCCCGTCCGGTGTATCGCGGCGGCCCGATGGATCCCGATATGCTGGTCATGCTGATGAGGAACATGCCGGATTCACCGCAGATGCGGCATGTTATCGATGACCTGCAGGCCAGTGTGAGCCTGCAGGTGCTGGACCAGATCCTCGTGGAGGGAAAACCGGCGGATGAGGTGCGCTTCTACCTCGGATATGCCGGCTGGTCACCGGGCAGGTTGGTGCAGGAACTCCGGCATCACTACTGGTATCTCGTGAAAGGCGATCCGGCGGCGGTATTTGGTCCCGATGCCGCCACCCTGTGGCAGAAGCTGATCAACCAGCTCGAACCGCTCTGTTCAATGGGGTCAGACTCGATTGATCGAAAGTAAATTTCAAACAACCATTTCACGTCGGGGGATCAATCGAGTCTGACCCCATTGAACACGCTACTGCGCCTTCGTCTTCATGGCTCCGCAGCGGCTGCAGCGGTATACGGTAACCAGCCGTCCCTGCCGCACGTCGAACTGCTTGTCATTGAAGACGACCCAGCGGTGAAAACCTTCCCGGCACAGCGTCTTGCCCCGTGCCTTGTCCGCGGCTTTTGGCTTTTTGAAGCGGATTACTTCACCCATGTGCAGCCCTGCCTTGAGACAGGTTCAACGCCTGCGACCCGTTTTCCCCGGGCTGCGCCCGGGCTGACAACCGCTCGGGGCAGCGACCCGCCATGGACAGCATCCCGTCTCCCGCACTGGAGGCTTGCGCCAGCGACCTGGGTTGCCCGCCGCCGGCGCTCAATACTTCGCGGGGATGAAACGCCGTCCCTTGAGTGCCGCCTCGTCGTCATACTTGTCCTTCATATTGCGCCTGCCAAGTTTCACCTCCTCAAGCTGCGGGTCCTTGTAGGGGATCAGGCTGAGCAGGTGGGAAATGCAGTTCAGGCGGGCTCGCTTCTTGTCGTCCGAGTGAACGATGTACCAGGGTGCGAAATCGGTGTCTGTAGCGGTAAACATGGCATCCCGCGCACGGGAATAATCATACCAGCGCTTGTACGACTCGGTATCCATCGGGCTAAGCTTCCAGGTCTTGCGTACATCATGGATGCGGTCCTTGAAGCGGCGTTCCTGCTCTTTCATGCCGACATCGAGCCAGTACTTGACCAGCAGAATGCCGCCATCCGCCATGGCCTTCTCGAAAACGGGCGTGTAATGCAGGAACCCAAGGTACTGTTCCTCGGTGCAGAAGCCCATCACCCGCTCGACACCGGCGCGGTTGTACCAGCTGCGGTCGAACAGAACGATCTCCCCGGCCGCCGGAAAGTGGGTGACGTAGCGCTGCATATACATCTGGGTCTTCTCACGCTCGGAGGGCGTCGGCAACGCCACGACCCGGAACACACGGGGGCTGACCCGTTCGGTGATGCGCTTGATGATGCCGCCCTTGCCGGCCGCATCGCGGCCTTCAAACACAACGATGACCCGCAGGCCCTTGTCCTTCACCCAGTATTGCAGCTTGACCAGCTCACCCTGCAGCCGTTTCAGTTCCGCATTGAATTCCTTGTTGGAGAGTTTCCCCGGTTTCCCTGCAGCAAGTGCTTCCGCCGTGTCAGCCTGCGGTTTGTTTATTTTCTTGTCTGTCTTGTCCCTCTTGTCTTTTTTGGATTTTCGCGCCATGGCTAACCCCTGTATTACGATATGAAAATTTTCCGCTGATATCCGGCCTGAACACCGATACAGGACCCCGCAAGCATCAGCCAGTGGCTTGAGCATAGCAGACGCCGTTCCACAGGCAATCACTGTCAGCGCGAACACGCTTTACGCAAGCTGACAGACTCCGCGCCAGGACTCGGGAAATATCTGAACAAGTCTTCCCCGCGAAACCGGGGTTGAGGC
>CAVQCA010000123.1:0-4248 GCA_963710815.1 uncultured Gammaproteobacteria bacterium
CACTTCTTTCCGTGTCTTCCGTGTGATTCCGTGGCCATAGGAGTATGATTAGACTTAACTAAGCACCATTCAACCAGGTATTCACTCTTTTCGAGGTCAGCCGTTCCATAAGTTCCGTTCAGACTGCTACACGCCCTGCCTGCCGCCAACCAAACAGCCTGAATACCGACGATCAAGATACGAATCCCGACACTCAAGAAAGCCGGCACTGGTATTTTCAAGACCGACCCGGAATCGCTCAGGAAATGGGTAGAAAACCTGCCTCTGGTCAACATCGACACCACCACCGGGCGGCTTAACTACACCGGCTTGTCCGAGATCAACAGCGTCGAGCTGTTACCCGGCGAACGTACCGAGGCACTTGAATTGCTGACGCCCCGGTCATGCATATCACCGGGGCGCTGCAGAAGAAATACCTGGGGAAAAGATTCCCGCTCGGCCAGGACCATCTCAACAAGTCAGACCAGACCATCGGGTTGTATCTGGCCATGGCAACCGGCTACAAACTGCTGGTCGCGGCGCTGGACAAGGGGGAGAACGCGGATCCGCAGATTGCAATTGCGATACAACGCGCCATTCATTATCTCGGCGAGTCACTCATCGCCAGCTATCAGGTCTACAGACGGCCCCCGGAGGGTATCTGGGCAGACCTGCATACCCTGTATGCGCTGTCTGAAAAACATGGTTTGCAAGCGCACCGGACAATCGACGCCGCTCTGCAAAAGCCGGCGCCCGCGACTGTCGAGACTGCCTACAAGCAGATACTCCTGCTGTCCCTTGCCAGTCCCTACCGCCTGCGCCAGGGAGAAATCCGGCTGGTATACAACCTGCTGGGACAGTGGGCGCCCTTCAGCAAACTCCACGTGGCAAAGGCTCGCGACAACCTCGGTTTCTTCGCCTGTGACCTGACATCGGATGACCCGCCTTCCTATTTGTTACTGAGGCATCGGGACCATCTCGACGGAAACTGGAGAATCCTGGCTACCGGCAGTATGACCGGACCCGTTCACGCGGCCCTGGCCAAGCTCCATGACAGATCGTCCTTGCAAAACATCCTCCCGGGCCAGAGCACCATGAAGCGCCTGTTGCTGGCCTGGGGTGTCATGCCCGAGCGACAAACCGTCCGCAAACACCGGGAGGCTCCCGTGCGCCTCGTCCTCGGCATCAACGCAATCCATCGTCTCCTGTCAGAGCCGGCCGCGTCCGACAGCAATGACCCGGGCGGCGAAACACCGCGCCCGACGGCGAAGATTTCCTACGTGATCCGACCCTTGAACAACCGACGGTGATCAACACCTCCCGGCCAGCAAGAGGCGGCACCACGCAAGGCACCGGCATATGGAGCAACGGCTCCGCAGGCCCGCACAATAACCCCCTGAGGGGTGCATTTGCAGTGGACCCGCCAAGCGCCCCGGCCGGCAAGATCCAGGCGGCGGCCATCGAGTCCTGGAAAATGGTCAATGCCAGTGCCGGTGGCTATTGTCTGTTACAGGAAAGCGATGACGTCTCAAGCGCGCAGGTGGGCGAGCTGGTTGCCATCAGGTCAGATGTCGATGATGGCTGGCAGCTGGGCGTGATTCGCTGGATGAGGTTCACACCCGAACGCGGACTCGAACTGGGTGTGGAGTTGATCGCGTCCGAGGCAACGCCGGTGTGGGTCTGCCTCTGCGAGGACAAGCCAGCGGCAGAATCCAGGGCGCAGGGGTTATTGCTGCCCGAGAGCAAGACGCCCGACTTGCAGGCAGCGTTGCTGCTGCCCTCCATGCCGTTCCGTACCGGTTGTCTGTCCACCCTGACCAGAGAGGAGCAGGAAGAAAGGATCGTGCTGGTCCGGCAGATTGAAAATACCGGCAGCTTCGGCCAGTTTCACTTTACCGTCGCCACCGGATCCCGTGTTTCCTAATACAGTTCGATAAAAGGCTCCGGATACTCAACGTGCCCGCCGCCGGCGAGATTGCCGCTAACAATCTCCATTACCGTCAGGGCGTCTTCCGGTGCAGGCAGATTGCAGCTTACCTCCAGCTCTTTTGCGGGTCTGAATCCGAAGCGCTTGTAATACTCGGGGTGACCGACAACGACTATGGCCCCATACCCCTTCTCCCTGGCCAGGTCGACACCGGCGTTAATGAGTTCGGATCCGATGCCCCGGTGGCTCTGTGAGGGCACCACCGACATCGGCCCGAGCGCGAGCACGTTTATTTCCATGCCATTTCTGCGCAACGGCACCCGCGTCAACAGGACGTGTCCCACGATGCGGCCGTTCAGCTCCGCCACCAGCGAGAGTTCACGGTTATATGAGGATGATACCCGCAGGGCGCTGATCAGGCGCGCCTCCGCCTCCCCGCCAAAGGCGCTGATATGGACGACATCGATCGCGCGAATGTCCTCCGGGGATTCGGGCCTGACGGTAATCTCATGCATTACTCACTCCATTTTCGGATAGTTGGAAAAGCCGCACGGGAAATGCTGACGCCTGTTCCTGACGCAACATTATTTTTCTCCATTTCAGAGACTTGCATGCTATCAGGAATCGGATGAAGGGAAAACACCCGTATGGCAATAAAGCCGGTATTGCTCCCCTGTGGCGGAAAACCGGGAACTTAAGAGTTTGTCCGGATTGCCGAAAAACTGTGGGTCGGGGTCTTTGCCGGGAAGGAACATCACGTGTCCTCTTCCTCGGGCATTACATGCACCTTCCGCATCACGCGAGGTCACACGGTGAAACAGGGAGTAAATCTTCACCCGGGTACTAATGAGGAGAGCAAAGGAAAGACTGATTCACGCGCGCTGACGCTTCGCGATACCGGTCTCTCCTTGCGATCTGACTCGACCCAGGACCACACCGGCCCGGGCAAGCCCTGGACTGCGTCAGTCAAGTACATGAGAGACGAGGCCATCGGCCAGTTTTGGCTCGAACCAGGTGGATTTGGGCGGCATCACCTCGCCGGCATCAGCCACCGCCATGAGATCTTCCATGCGCGTGGGGTGCATGGCAAAGGCGATCTGCATGTCACCGCTGTCCACACGCCGTTCCAGCGCTTCAAGACCCCTGATGCCGCCGACAAAATCGATCCGCCTGTCCCGGCGTGGATCCGTGATACCCAGCACGGGCGCAAGCAGATTGTCCGCCAGCAGGCTGACGTCGAGACGGCCCACGGGATCCTCCGGAATCCTGTCAGGACGGATGACCAGGCGATACCACTGTCCGCCAAGATACATGCCGAATTCGGCGGGCGCGCGGGGACGACAGGCAGCCCCGCAGGGGGTCACGGTGAAGGATCCGTTCAGGCCGGCGAGAAATGTTTCCGGAGTCATACCGTTGAGATCCTTGACCACACGGTTATAGTCCAGAATTTTCATCTGCCGGTGTGGAAATATCACCGTCAGGAAATACCCTGCACTGCCGGCATCTCCCGATGCATTCCCGCGACTGGCGGCGACCCGGGATGCGGCGGCGGAACGATGATGGCCATCGGCGATATAGAGGGCCTCCATGGCATCGAATGCCCGGGTGATAGCGTCTATCTGCCCGCCGTCACGCACTACCCAGAGGCTGTGGCCGATACCATCATCGGCAAGCAGGTCAACCTCCGGCGGCGCACGGGTAATGTCCTCAAGCAGACTGTCGACCCGCGGGCGGGACGGGTAGGCGAGCAGAACCGGCCCGGTCTGGGCATTGAGCGCCTCGATTTGCCTGACCCTGTCATCCTCCTTGTCAGGGCGGGTAAATTCATGCTTTCGTATCCGGTTGCTGTCGTAATCGCTCACCGAGGCAACCGCAACCAAACCGGTCTGGGTGTGATCGCCCATGACCAGGCGGTAAACGTAGTAACAGGGAGCAACATCCCTGCGGAGCACCCCTGCATCAAGCATACGCCGCAGATTGCCGGCAGCCATCCTGTAGACGGCCGGGTCATAGGGATCGGTGTCTTCAGGAAGATCGATTTCCGCCCTGGAGATATGCAGGAAACTCCATGGTCGGTTGTGCGCTTCGCCCTGGCCTCCGCACTGCTAAGTACGTCATAGGGCGGCGCAATCACATCTCCCGCCCGATCATCGACGGGACGCAACCCGCTAAAGGGTCTGATAAGTGTCATGGCGGAAACCTCTTGAGGGATGCAAGAGCACAGGCATTATTGTACACACGCCAGCCGGCTACCGCGATCGACATGCCGAGGTGTTCACGGCCGACCATCCGTCCGCCCCGGCACACGGCCGGCACGCCTCTTTCGGCACCCCTGCTCTCAA
>CAVQCA010000124.1:0-4139 GCA_963710815.1 uncultured Gammaproteobacteria bacterium
CACTCTTTTCGAGGTCAGCCGATAAATAGTGGTTGATCACCACTGCGAACTCTGCCTGCCGCCAACCCAACAGCCTGAATACCGACAATGGAATTACGGATCCCGACACTCGAGAAACCCGGCACTGGTATCTTCAAGACCAACCCGGAATCGATCAGAAGATGGGTGGAAAATCTGCCCCTGGCCAACATCGACACCACCATCGGGCGACTTGACTACGGCTTGTCCGAGATTAACAGCGTGGAGCTGTCGCCTGGCGAACGTACCGAGGCACTTGAATTACTGACACCCCCGGTCATCCATATCACCTCGGCGTTACAGAAGAAATACCTGGGGAAAAGATTTCCGCTCGGCAAGGACTATCTTGACAAGTCAGACCAGACCATCGGCTTGTATCTGGCCATGGCAACCGGCTACAAACTGCTGGTCGCGGCTCTGGACCGGGGGAAGAGCCCGGATCCGCGAATTGCAATCGCGATGCAACGCGCCATTCATTATTTCGGTGAGTCGCTCATCGCCAGCTATCAGGTCTACAGGCGGCCCAGGGAGGGTATCTGGTCAGACCTGCATACCCTGTATGCGCTGTCTGTAAAGTATGGTTTGCAGGCCCATCAGGAAATCGACACCACGCTGCAAAAGCCGGCGCCCGCGACTGCCGAGACGGCTTACAAGCAGATACTCCTGCTGTCACTTGCCAGTCCCTACCGACTGCGCCAGGGTGACATCCGGCTGGTATACAATCTGCTGGGACAATGGGCGACTTTCAGCAGACTCCACGTGGCAAAGGCCCGCGACAACCTCGGCTTCTTCGCCTGTGACCTGACATCGGATGACCCGCCTTCCTACCTGCTGCTGAGGCATCGGGACCATCTCGATGAAAACTGGAGAATCCTCGATACCAGCAGCATGACCGCACCCGTTCACGCGGCCCTGGCCAGACTCCATGACAGATCGTCCCTGAAAAATATCTTCCCGGACCAGAACACCATGAAGCGGCTGTTGCTGGCCTGGGGTGTCATGCCCGAGCGACAAACCGTCCGCAAACGCCGGGAGGCTCCCGCGCGCCTCGTCCTCGGCATCAATGCAATCCATCGTCTTCTGTCAGAGTCTGCCTCGTCCGACGGCAATGACTCAGGCGGTGAAACTCGCCCGCCCGATGAAGAAGATTTCCTGCGTGATCCAACCTTTGAACAACCGACGGTGATTAACACTTCCCGGCCGTCAAGAGGCGGCACTGCGCAAGGCACCGGCATATTGAGCAACGGCTCCGCAGACCCGCGCCACAATCCCCTGAAGGGTGCCTTTGCAGTGGATCGGCAGAGCGCTATGGACGGCAAGGTCCAGGCGCCGGCTATTGAGTCCTGGAAAATGGTCAATGCCAGTGCCGGTGGCTATTGCCTGTTACGGGAAAGCGAAGACGTCTCAAGTGCGCAGGTGGGCGAACTGGTTGCCATCAGGCCAGATGTCGATGACGATTGGCAGCTGGGCGTGATTCGCTGGATGAGGTTTACACCCGAACGCGGACTCGAACTGGGTGTGGAGTTGATCGCGTCCGACGCAACGCCGGTGTGGGTCTGCCTCTGCGAGGACAAGCCAGCGGCGGGAATCAGGGCGCAGGGGTTATTGCTGCCCGAGAGCAAGACGCCCGACTTGCAGGCATCGTTGCTGCTGCCCTCCATGCCGTTCCGTACCGGCTGTCTGTCCACCCTGACCAGAGAGGAGCAGGAAGAGAGGATCGTGCTGGTCCGGCAGATTGAAAATACCGGCAGCTTCGGCCAGTTTCACTTTAGCTCCGCCACCGGATCCCGTGTTACCTAATACAGTTCTATAAACGGCTCCGGATACTCAACGTGCCCGCCGCCGGCGAGATTGCCGCTGACAATCTCCATTACCGTCAGAGCGTCTTCAGGTGCAGGCAGATTACAGCTTACCTCCAGCTCTTTTGCGGGTCTGAATCCGAAGCGCTTGTAATACTCGGGGTGGCCGACCACGACTATGGCTCCATACCCCTTCTCCCTGGCCAGGTCGACACCGGCGTTAATGAGTTCGGATCCGATGCCCCGGTGACTCTGTGAGGGCACCACCGACATCGGTCCGAGCGCCAGCACGTTTATTTCCATGCCATGTCTGCGCAACGGCACCCGCGTCAACAGGACGTGTCCCACGATGCGGCCGTTCAGCTCCGCCACCAGCGAGAGTTCACGGTTATATGAGGATGATACCCGCAGGGCGCTGATCAGGCGCGCCTCCGCTTCCCCGCCAAAGGCGCTGATATGGACAACATCGATCGCGCGAATGTCCTCCGGGGATTCGGGCCTGACGGTAATCTCATGCATTACTCACTCCATTTTCGGATAGTTGGGTCTGTTCCTGGCGCAGCATAATTTTTCTCCATTTCAGAGACTTGCATGCTATCAGGAATCGGATGAAGGAAAAACACCCGATTGGCAATAAAGCCGCATTGCTCCTCTGCGGCAGTAACCCCGGAGCTTAAGAGTTTATCCGGATTGCCGAATAACTGTGGGTCGGGGTCTTTGCCGGGAAGGAACATCACGCGTCCTCCTCCTCGGGCATTACATGCACCTTACGCATCACGCGAGGTCACACGGTGAGACAGGGAGTAAAACATCACCCGGATACTAATGGGGAAAGCATAGGAAAGACTGATTTACGCGCGCTGACGCTTCGCGGTACCAGTCTCTCCATGCGATCTGACTCGACCCAGGGCCACACCGGCCCGGGCAAGCCATGGACTGCCTCAGTCAAGGACATGAGAGACAAGGCCATCGGCCAGTTTTGGCTCGAACCAGGTGGATTTGGGCGGCATCACTTCACCGGCATCAGCCACCGCCATAAGATCTTCCATGCGTGTGGGGTACATGGCAAAGGCGATCTGCATGTCACCGCTGTCCACACGCTGTTCCAGTGCCTCAAGACCCCGGATGCCGCCAACAAAATCGATCCGCCGGTCCCGGCGTGGATCCGTGATCCCCAGCACGGGAGCAAGCAGATTGTCCGCCAGCAGGCTGACATCGAGACGGCCCACGGGATCTTCCGGAATCCTGTCAGGTCGTATGACCAGACGATACCACTGTCCGCCAAGATACATGCCGAATTCGGCGGGCGCGCGTGGACGACAGGCATTCCCGCAGGGAGTCACAATGAAGGATTCATTCAGGCCGGCAAGAAATGTTTCCGGAGTCATGCCGTTGAGATCCTTGACCACACGGTTATAGTCCAGAATTTTCATCTGACTGTGCGGGAATATCACCGCCAGGAAATACCCTGCACTGCCGGCATCTCCCGACGCATTCCCGCGGCTGGCGGCGACCCGAGATGCGGCAGCGGAACGATGATGGCCATCGGCGATATAGAGGGCCTCCATGGCATCGAATGCCCGGGTGATAGCGTCTATCTGCCCGCCGTCACGCACTACCCAGAGGCTGTGGCCGATACCATCTTCGGCAAGCAGATCAACCTCCGGCGGCGCACGGGTAATGTCCTCAAGCAGGCTGTCGACCCTCGGACGGGACGGGTAGGCGAGCAGAACCGGCCCGGTCTGGGCATTGAGCGCCTCGATCTGCCTGACCCTGTCATCCTCCTTGTCGGGGCGGGTAACTTCATGTTTTCGTATCCGGTTGCTGTCGTATTCGCTCACCGAGGCAACCGCAACCAGGCCGGTCTGGGCGTGATCACCCATAAGCAGACGGTAAACGTAGTAACACGGAGCCACATCCCTGCGGAGCACCCCTGCGTTCAGCATACGCCGCAGATTGTCGGCAGCCATTCTGTAGACGGCCGGGTCATAGGGGTCGGTGTCTTCAGGAAGATCGATTTCCGCCCTGGAGATATGCAGGAAACTCCATGGCCGGTTGCGCGCCTTCGCCCTGGCCTCCGCACTGCTGAGTACGTCATAGGGCGGCGCAATCACATCTCCCGCCCGTTCATCGACGGGACGCAGCCCGCTAAAGGGTTTGATAAGTGTCATGGCGAAAACCTCTTGAGGGACGCAAGAGCACAGGCATTATTGTACACATGCCAGTCGGCTACCGCGATCGACATGCCGAGGTGTTCACTGCCGACCACCCGCACGCTTCGGCACGCGACTGGCACATCTCTTTGGGCATCCCTGCCCTCAA
>CAVQCA010000125.1:0-3440 GCA_963710815.1 uncultured Gammaproteobacteria bacterium
GCTGCTGAGATACCGTCTGCATTACAGCAGCGGATGACCCTTCGGCAGCTGCCTGGCGTACCAGAAGGCGAGTTTGTGCCGCATGGTTTGCTGGAAACCTGATCCTCCGGCAGGGCCTGGATGATACCGTCATGTACCAGCAGCCGGTAGATATACAGGATTTTCTCGCTCGCGGAATCCGTCGGTTCAAAAATCGCGGCGCCCCGCGCCTCTGCATACTTTACCCCCGCAATGATCGCCCCTGACCAACTCCTTCTCATTCTTGAGTTCTTCATGCTATCCTCCGGCGTCCATGGGGAAACAAAAAGTATAACGCCACTGCAGGCGTCGCAAGCGCTGGACACCGGTAACCGTTATTTATGGCACAACCTGCCGTTTTTATTGAAGGTGGCCCGGGAGGATAGCCCCTTTACCGCGACCTGGACTCAAGTAAGCGCCCTACTGTCCAGTCCGTGGTTTCCTGAATGTGGTTATTATGCCGCGGAGGCGAAGCGAATGCGGTCAGGTAAAGCGTGGTGTGTACCCGCCCATAGCTACCACATCAGATCATCGGGAACCTGGTAGTCGGCGTAGGAATCGTCTTCCCCGCTCTCTTTCCGGTCCGCGGCAGGGCTGACGATGCAGGCTTCATCGCGCTGCATGATCTTTTCCGCTACGAACGAAGGAATCACCTCGTACCCGTCATCGAACCTGACGATGGCGAGCAGACCTCGAGTCAGTTTGTCCCGGATATCTTCCGGGACAAAGATCTTCCTGATCGCCGCACCATCCTGAAAGTTGTAACCCACCTCGCCGTCGCTCCTCGGCAGGCGATTCAGTTCGATCAACTGGCGGACCTGTGCCTGCACCGCCTTGCGCTCGAGCTCCTCCTTCTGCCGGCGATTGAGTTCGCGATCGCGCGCCGCCTTCCCGGCCGCCGCCTGCCGGGCAGCTTCCGCCGCCTCATCGACCATATCAATCTTCTGCTTGTGCTTCAGTTTCTCCTGTTTGCTCTTCGACTTCTTCGCCTCGTTGAGCCGGGTCTTGTTCACCAGGCCCGCCTTGAGAAACTGATCGCCAAACGAATTTGCCATCTCACCCGCCTTTCAAGAAAAGGGATACCGTTCTGATAAATGATTGGCCACGGGAGCACACGGAAAGACCCGGGTTCTTCCAGGGATGCCACAAATCAAGGTAGCAGGGTGCGCCGGGACTTGCGGATCCCCTTGTCAATGACGCTACTGTGAAACCGGGCACGATAATCTGACTCCTCAGGAAAGAAAAGGGGTCTGTCCCCCTTTACCAGCGAACCAGATGACATGCCGCGCGCCCTTCGATCCACACGCACGGACGTGCACCTCGTCCACCCCGAACCCCACCTTCCGTAGCCGTTGCAGAAAATCCTGATCCGGTCCGGCCGACCATACCGCCAGCACACCGCGAGGGCGCAGCGACGCGATAGCCGCGTTCAGGCCGTCCATGCCATAGAGCCAGTCGTTCCCCTTGCGCGTGAGTCCCTCGGGGCCGTTATCCACGTCCAGCAGGATAGCATCGTACACCGGCTGGCCGGCCCTCAAAACACGGGCAACATCCCCCTCATACACCGTCACCCGCGGATCCCGCAGCGGATGACCGGCAGACTCGCCGAGCGCCCCCCGGTTCCACGCCACCACTGACGGCACCAGTTCGGCAACCACCACCCGCCCCTGCTCACCGATGTGCCGGAGCGCGGCGGCCAGGGTAAACCCCATGCCCAGCCCGCCGATCAGCAGTCGCGGCGCGACGCCCATTTCCACCCGGGCGCAGGTCTGCTCCGCCAGCGCGTCCTCGGAGCCATGCACACGACTGTTCATCAGTTCGCCGCGGCCCGAGAGTTTGATCGAGAATTCATCGCTCCGCCGATAGAGGCGCAGCTCCCCGCCGTTGCCGGGCACGGAAGCGCTATCGAGCAGGATCCAGGGGGTCATGACGAAAAAAGGAGAATGTCGCTTTTTCCCTCCCCTGGGCTAATCTTTCGCAAGGTTGCGCAACTCGGCGGCATAGAGCCCGCTCACCTTTATGTTCAGTGAACGCAACAGCTCTGCATGCAGCTGGAAATAATGCTTGAGAACCTGGTAGCCCAGATCCGGATGCGCATCCATAAATGCCGACAGGGCCTTGCCGTCGATGCGGATGACCTCCGTGGATGACATGGCCACCACGGAAGCGGTGCGTTCAAACTTCCCGTACAGATTCAGTTCACCGAAGGTATCACCGCGCGTCAGTTCGATCAGTCCGGATTGCATGATGCGGGCATCATCAACATCAACCTGCATATTGACCCGGACCGTGCCGTTGACAATGAGGTAGAGATCGCGGCTGGCCTCTCCCTCCTTGAGGATGGTGTCATCCGGAGCGAATTGCTCTTTCCACCAAACCTCGTTCCGGGGAAATTGCGGATGTTTCAGAATCCTGTGCAGCACCTCTGACATAATTTGCTCCTGGTAACGGCCCGTGTGCTGATAATTAAGTCTCAGAGAAAGATGTTTCTAATATCAGGATCAATTCCTCTCTGACTAGAATGACTCCTGGTATTCGTCCATAAAGAAACAAACTCACCGCAAAGGCGCAAAGAACGCAAAGTGTTCAATTGATTTCATTAAAGAATTTCTCTGCGTCCTTGGCGTCTTTGCGGTGAAAACGGCGTTTATGGACGGACACTACTTAATGGCTATCATCCATATAATCAACCCAATGGCCATGGAAACGCACGCACTATACACACAGGGTTTCTGTTTCTTCCGTGACCACATCGCCATTGTCCAGCACGACCGGATCGACCGTGGCGACGTCTTCCCGCCCGCCAGGCCCGTAGTCAACCGGCACCGGGCCGCCATGCAGTACCACAATGCGCGGGTGGGTTGGCGGCACCCTATCCCTCTCTCCCCCCGGGAGAAGGTTGGGATGAGGGGGCCTCAATCAAAGAGGCGGACCGCGGAGTGACCAGGTCCTTGCGCCCGAACCACAGTATCCGGTCGCCCGGGTCCGCCTTCAGCGGGTGCTCGGTGTCGATGACCCTGACCGCGCCTTTGGCGGTGATCACCAGCAGCGGCACGGCACCTTCCGGCAGGGCTGCAAGGAACGCCTCCTGCCCGTAGTCCTCGGTGATGCCGGTGCGCTGGAAGGTCCAGCCTCCGTACCAGTTGCGTTCCAGGTCCTCGAACTGCACACCGTCCGCGAAGGCCGTTAACCCCCGGGCCGTCGGCCCCGGACGCCGGTGCTCGGCGACCTCCTCCGCGGGTAGCTGATAGACACGATGGCGCCCCAGTTCCGCGGCGTAGTGAGCGCAGATAAGCGCGTTGTAGGCATCGTTGCTGGTGGTCGCCAGCAGGCTGCCCATTTCTCCCAGTTCCAGGGAAGTCTCTGCCTGCTCCGAGAGCAGTTCACCGAAATACACCGGAATCCCGGCGAGCCGCGCGGGA
>CAVQCA010000126.1:0-7076 GCA_963710815.1 uncultured Gammaproteobacteria bacterium
TATATACAAGATTGCATGCATCACGCCTTGTCGCGTTCCTCAATGGGAATTTCCCTTTATGGATATCCGGCAACACCTCACATAGGAAACGGGTGAGGACTTCATCTTGGTTCGAGAATGGGCAAGTGAGGTCGTATTTTACGAGCTTATTATCAAGCTTATACAAATCACCATTGCCGTCCAAAAAGTGACCAGCGCACCCTATAGCAATGTAGCCCTGGAAACCTCTCTCTAATGCCAACAGTATGTGCTCCAGGTGAATTCCCGGCACATTGTTCCCGTCAGGCTCTTTACTTGGTACGGATGTCTGCAATTCCGGCACGAGTGCTCGGATGCGTCGTTCACTCTCTTGGACGTAGTTCATTAGCCCTCTTCGCCATTCTTACTCATAACGAAATCGCCTAATTGCATACCATTGCTATATGTATAATCTCGCAGCCCCGCAGTCGGCAGAGATATTCCAGAGTTGATCGACTTTGTTCCTGATTTCACCGGTGATCATGTATTTTTTCCCTTACTTGCGAGTCGAGACGTATTGCTGACCTGACTGATCGCATGCTGCAATATCCTGTAATCCTTATAATAACTATGGAATGATACTTTCTGATGGGGATGCTGTCATCCGGCAATCCGCTCGGATAACTATCACTCTTACCACCCTCTGACTGAGCCCCCTCGGACTCACCCCCTCGCACCCGCCCCTCCGGCGGGTTTTTTTTTGCCCGCACCTCGACCGTTGAACTGCGCAGATTCTTCCATCTTATATGAAGGCCTTTGCGCCCTTCCCTCACCTTCCTCAATTGGCACCCTCAATCAATTCGCATATGGAGGTTCAAACATGATCACGTTCAAATCCACCTCAGACCTCGACAGGCTCCCCGACTCGGACCCCGCCCATCCCATCGTCAAGGAACTCGTCAATGAGCTGATCACGGCCTACACCACACCGGGCCAGCCCTACAACCACGAGGACTACGGCTACGTCATTTTGATACAGGAGGGCGACACCGACCGCACCCTCGACGAGATCTGGGACGGCTGCAGACTCGTGGACATCTACTGGGAAGGCATCACGCTGAAGGACGGCTTCTACGTCGGCATCTACCTGGCCAACAACGAATACGGCCTTTGTTTCGTCATCCCCGACGAACCGTGGGTCGACGGTGAGCTGCGGGAGTTGATCGAAGACATTCTCGACCCATTGCCCTCAACCATCACACAGGAGACAAAGCCATGACGAAATCGAAACCAACTGACGAACTGGACGACTCGATGCGCGTCCTGACGACCGGCACCTGCGACACGCTGTCGGGCACCAGCAAACTGACCTATCACATCGGACGACTGCCGGACGGCGAGATCTACCTTCGCGTGATCGGCAACACCGGCGGCGGGTTCTTCTCTCGGGAGTGGGTCTCGCTGCAGGACATCCTGACGGCACTGAAGAAACGTCCGGACGGAAAGCCCATCACGTCCATCCTGCTCAATCCGCTCTTCCGGGGCAAGTCGGCCAACACCCCGGCGTTCCTGCTGGCGGTCCTGCTGCACGAGAAAGTGGTTCGTTCGATGCAGGGAAAGCTCCGGAGACACGAGCTGATGGACACCTCCATGTTCACCGACAAAGTCCAGAAGCTCATGGCCGCCGGCACAGAGGCGAAGGGCAAATCCTCTGCAAAAACTGGAGGCAACACCGCCAAGAAGGCTCCCATAAAGAAAGCAGCTACACGCAGGAAGTCGTGACCGGTAAGAGGGAGTCAATTTCCCCCGCTCTTCCCAAAAGTCCACGCCTAAGTGCAAGAACCTCAAAGGGTTCTCCGTTCAACCACTAAGCACCTTCGCAATACCGACCCTATACCGATCCTGGGTCTTCCCTTCCCTTTCAACCACTTAGCCACAAGGAGAAAACATGCTGTTCACGACATTCATTGTGATCACGGCACTGTGCCTGCTCATCCCTTTCACGCGGATGTACGGCGTTCTCGGTGCCTTGATCACTGCCTATTTTTACCCGGCTCAAACACTGACCCTTCTCGGCGTCCTCGCGCTGGGATGGGCCGTCTTACATTTACTGGAGGAAATCGCATGCACACTGAAGACCACATACCTGATGCACTTGAAATGGTCTGCGCCTGGGACATCCCGGACGAGGACTTCGCCGATGCCGTGAATGCACAGGCACGACTGATGGCCGGCATCCCCCCGGATGACTTCTGGGAGGCACAGTCAGACATCCGGTAGCAGTCACACATCCATAACGTCCCTTCCCGCAACACTCCCCTCCTCCCCTCGAACGCCACAAATCAGAAGCATCCGGAATCTCCGGAGGACGCCGCTCGTCCGCAGAAATGCTGATCGTGCTTTCGGGGGAGTCATGGAGGGGATTTTCACAGGAGATTCACCATGACAACTGAAACAACTGTCACACGAGTGCTCGTTCCCGAGGATCGGCGATTGGCCGTCACCGCAGAGCACTTCGGCGCATGGTTCCCGATGCGCCTGGAGCCCGTCGTGTACTCGTTCGCCGAGCGGCTGTCCCGGGACTACAAGGGTGGCTATTGGGAGTTCTGGACGCTGAGCAACGGCGGGTTCTACATGGCTCCGGCAGGCGATCGGCAATATCACGTCATCTGCGAGAACCAGTTCGAGGGCGACCTGTCGGCCGATGCCTTGGGAATCACCGCGTGTCTGAGAAGTGGACCCCACCGGTTGGACAGTGACTGGACGATGATAAGTGCTTTCCTCCATCATGAGCAACAGGCTCTGGAGAGAAGCAATGAGACGAAAGAGACGTACCCATTCACCTGAATTCAAGTCCAAGGTGGCCCTGGCGGCGATAAAGGGGGATCTGACGATGGTGGAGTTGGTGAAGAAGTTCGATGTACACGCCAATCAGATCACCGAGTGGAAGAAGCAGCTGTTGAACGGAGCGCCGGACGTATTCGGTAAAGATGCCAGGAAGGCCGAGGATAGCGAGGAAGCGGTGCAGGCATTACATGCGAAGATCGGTCAGCTGACGATGGAGAACGATTTTTTAGAACGCGGGCTCGAACGGATTCACGGGCCCAGAGGAAAGAAATGGTAGACCGGACGGACCCGTTGCCAGTGAGCCACCAATGCGCGCTTCTGGATCTGCCACGCTCGACGTTTTATCACGTGCCCCAGCCGGTCACCGAGGAGGAGCTTGAACTGATGGCGCTGATCGACCGCTGCCATCTGGAGCATCCCTACTACGGCAGCCGGCGCATCCGGGACTGGCTTGAGGATGAGGGTCGCTGGGTCAACCGCAAGCGGGTACAGCGCCTGATGCACACCATGGGTCTGGCGGCGCTGTATCCGAAGCGCAACTTGAGCCTGGCCAACCAGGCGCACAAGGTGTATCCGTACCTGCTGAGGAATCTTGTGATCGATCGCCCGAATCAGGTATGGGCGACCGACGTGACGTATATCCCGATGGCCAGGGGTTTTGTGTATCTGGTCGCCATCATGGACTGGTATTCGCGACGGGTGCTTGCCTGGCGGGTGTCCAACACGCTGGACACGAGTTTTTGTATCGAGGCGCTGAACGAAGCAATCGAGACCTACGGTGCGCCGGCGATCTTCAACACTGACCAGGGCAGCCAGTTCACGAGCGAGGATTTTACCGGTGTGCTCAAGCAACACGACATTCGCATCAGCATGGACGGCAAGGGGCGCTGGGTCGATAACGTCTTCGTAGAGCGCCTGTGGCGCAGTGTGAAGTACGAGGAGGTCTACCTCAGGGCCTACGACAGCATTGGCGACGCCCGTGCTTCGTTAGGCAGGTATTTTGCGTTCTACAATACCAAACGTCGGCATCAGTCGCTTGACAGGCAGACGCCGGACAGTGTGTATTACCAAGACGCCGCCAGGATGGCAGCATGACCCGAGGCAGCACTTATCGGGCTCTGTCCAATTTTCGGGGTCCACTTCGTCGTTCTCCGGTCCGGACGCGTTCGCGGACATCTGCAATGACCAATACCACTGGCTGCGGGAGTTCATGATGCAGCACCCCGAGGTGGAGGTCATACTGGGGGCGACCGACTGAGGTGACAACTGCCACCCCTCCCTCCCCCCTGCTGCCCCCACCGAGTCCTGCGGAATGGGCAGGGGGATGGGGGTGGGGAACGGTGAAAGCGGAAACAGACGCTCAGATTTGAGCCAATATCAGCTTTTGCTGAAGGTCCGGAATGGGCACCAATCGCGACGTTTCCGGCTTGCCCCGGCATGTCGTGTTGTACTGAAGTCGGACCTTACGGGGCCAGGTTCTGATCAGCAGCCATCGACCCGTTGTTGACCTTCGCTCAGAATGCTGGGGCGGCAGGAATGTAATGTAGTCGGACATTTAGGTTCAGTGGCTATCTACTGTGAAATTTTTGTTGAACTCCCACTGCTCACTTTATCTTCATCGTTCTAGAACTTAGCCTGATACCCCAAGCTTACAAAATAGGAGGAACGGGTATTATCTGCGATGGCTTCCATCCCCGACGACCACTCGCCTCCGGCCTCGACCTTGAAACTGGATTGTTTAGTTTGGCGGTATTCCATTTTCACGGTGGGAGAGGCTACCAATCGGGGCGAACTTTCGAGTATCGGTCTATGGTAGTCGGCGCGCAATTTGGGCATGATCTTCCAGAATCGGTTGATGGCAAATTTGGTGTCGAAGGCAGCGGTGGAAATCTGGTCAGTTTCCGTAACGTTGTATCGCAAGTCGAGCTTATTACGATCACCAGGCATTAACAGGTCTTTTCCAGTAAGCTGCAAATGATATAAGTATTCGCTCGAGTAGGTCGTTGTCACAGGGGCCGTGTCCGCGTCGTTCGTGGTGTCCAGCACAGCAACATCGCCACTCAGACTGATGCGCTGTGATAACGCATGTGAGAGGCCAAAGGCCAGGGTACTGACTTCACCGCATCCGTCACCGGTGTAATGCGCTAGCCGGTCGGTGGGCAGTATCCAGCTCCATCCTTCCGTCACTGTCATGGATTGTTGCAGGAACTTCTGCTGATGGCCGGGTATCAGGCGGTTGCGGCGGTCGAGGGTCGCACTGATCGTGGTTTTGAATGGGAGCCTCCAGGCACCTGACGCCATGAGCGTACCCAATGAATTATCGGTAACATCGTAATTGAGATAGGCTAGTAATGATCGCCCCGACTGCAGGCGGCGTATGACACCGCCCATGGATTTATCGTTTGTTTGCCCGTTTTCTTTCTTTTCAATTAGATAACCGTTCAAGTCCCACGTCCGGCCTAACTGGTCAGTGGCAACGCTGACTCCAAACACCTGCCGTTCTGAATTGAATTTATCCTCGGCCACAAGTACCGGATAACCTGCGATGCCATCCAGTTTCAGTCTGTCACTCAACCGGTAATCCACACTTAACCCGTCAAAGTCCCCGAGAATACCACCGTCGGTGCCGATGCGACGGCCAAGCTGAACCGAGAAACGTTGCTGCGCATCGTAGGGATCGACGCACGACTTACCCATGGTACTGTACTCAACCGGCGCTTTGCTGCCAGGATCCTGCCGGCAGATATGGTTAGCGGAGGATAAGCCGTCCTGTTGCACCGGATTTTCATCGGTCGTTGTATTCTCTTCTATAATAACTGTCGGGTTGCTGGTGCGATAGACGATTAAAGGGATCTGATTGTCCGGCATAGCGCCTGCTACTACTGGAAACAACAGTGTCCACGGACCGACAGCCAACACATACACCAGCAGTAGGACAGGGCTTCGTTTCATATCACGGTTTTTACTGTTCGACGACAACGTCGCGGGTTGCCAGATCGTGACAAGTCAGTGTGGTCCGGTTTCGTCAATCACACAGACTTTTCGGTCACGAGATGAAGAATCTTGAGAAATGGGGCAGATTGTCACACCGGTATTGCGGGGTACCTCACAATAATGAAAAGTGAGGTGTTACAGGGTCGGAAAAATGTTTGTTGTATTTGTCAGAGAAGTCCGCATGACCGTATACGTATTTTCACGTAAAGAATTTTAGGTCCGGGATCGAACCCTCCCGGTCGTCCAGCGTTTTGACCTTCATGTCGTGTTTGTACACTTGAAGCCGGACATTCAGATTCATGTGGCTATAGGCGAACATCGTACCAGAATAGCCATCCCCGTTACACACCTTGGACAACTACGCTGACAGATTTTCACCTGTATGCCCTGATAACTTAATGATAAAGACAAATTAATCCGTTGAAGAATAACAACCCCCACACATCCCTGTGCAGGGTTGTCTGTATTTCTGTCTTGTTACTGGTTACTGGCTAGTGGCCGGTGCAGCTGGTTGTACGGGTGCACGGGCAACCTCCGGGGGAGCGTAACCTTTCGCCATATGTGCGTTGCAGAACATACAATACACAGCCAATGCGATTAGTATCATCACAACGGTTATCGGCTGATTGCTGAATCAGCCAGGGATAGTTCTCACCGTTATTGATTGCAGGAAATCTGGGAACCAGTGGATTTCGGCTTTGGCGGAAATGACAAGCTTGATCAGAGCTTCCCTGGAAAACAGCGACACTTGGATATCTAGACAAAGAAGCAGAATATGAGAAACAAGGCAATGAAATTCAGTACGGCAATCGTGGCATCCAGTTTACTGCTAGCAGGTACAGCCAGCGCATTCAATATGGGCAACATGATGAATCCATCTAAATGGATGGGGGGCGGCAATAACTCTAATCGCTACGATGATTACGGCGGTTCTGGTGGATACGACGGTGGTCCTGGTGGATACGACGGTGGTCCCGGCGGCTACGGCGGTGGTCCCGGTGGCTACGGCGGTGGTCCCGGCGGTTATGGCGGTGGTCCCGGTGGCTACGGCGGCGGTCCCGGCGGTTATGGCGGTGGTCCCGGTGGCTACGGCGGCGGTCCCGGCGGTTATGGCGGTGCTCCCGGATACGGCGGTGGTCCCGGCTATGGTGGCGCTCCCGGCTATATTGCCCCGGCAAGCGGCACCGCTTCCGATGCAGCGGAAATCGAACAGCTGAAGGCGCGCATTAAAAAGCTGGAAGAAAACAACCAATAGGCACAACCAACCAGTAAATAGA
>CAVQCA010000127.1:0-3006 GCA_963710815.1 uncultured Gammaproteobacteria bacterium
CGCAGCCAGAGTAGCGTGCCGGGATATCGACGCAGTGAACTATGCGCGGAACACATGAACAACAACCGGTACCCTACGCGACAAACGGAGTAGACGGGATATATTAGATAACAGCATGAGAGGTCTCGCTAAACATATTGGATAATAATCGATCACCGCTCTTCTCCTGTGGATGAGCCACGCTCGACGCCTGAAGTTTCAGGCGTCAGACGCCATGGCTCCCTGACTCTGAGGAACGGTTATGAACGTAGTACTGGTTTGGTCGCTGGAGACTATTGAATCGCCACGCCTCATCACGGTCGACAAGCACGTGATTGACCTGGTGAAAACGAATACAGAGATCTGGATACATTACATATCGGTTGAAAACAAGCAACGGGTGATCAGTGAAGTGCAACGCTGGAAGGTCGCCGTGGCGGTGGGTGCGGATGCCGATCAAGCCTATGGATATGCCATAGGTGGCGTCGGGCTGGATTACTGGACCTGGCTTGAAAAAGAGCAGGAACTGCTCGCTGACTAACGGTTGCAGCGGATTCCCCGTGATTGTTCACTGAAGGCAGGGATCAGCGGTTTGATCAGTTTCTTCTCTACAGGTCAGCTCCCGCCCTCGACCCGATCGACCCAGACGAACCGCTCCTTTTCCAGCACCTGCTCGCCATCCCAGCGGTAGGCGGTCAACCGGCCGCCGGGTTCAGCCACGCTGTAATCCAGGCAGGCAATGTTCCTTGCCAGCGGCGCCGGTTCACCCTCCATCCAGTATTGGACTGCACCAGCAGCTCCTCGCTGAGCAACTGGCTGCCACCCCGGGTTTCCTCAATTCTCGCAATCAGGCGCGCATCCCAGCACGCGTGCACGACCCGCAGCCCACCCAGGTCGAGCCACAGGGGTAATGTCATGAACCATGCGATCACATCGTTATGGTCGTCCGGCGTGTGCGTATAGGCGTCCAGAAACGCCTGATGCTGGCGCATGTTCTTTTCAGTGTGTGGTCGCAGGTAATCGTCGCTTTCTCGATATTGATGACACACCGCGCGCATAGGTAGTCCTTCGCTTTCTCGTATGGTATGTCTAAATCCAGGACTCGTGTGTCCCTACGGTAACTCACCCACAGATTCTGCTGAGGATCTATAAATTCAACCGCTATTAGAGAGCCTAAAAGTCAGTGTTATCTATCGACTTTTAAGTTATGTTTAAAATTCACACATTGATCCATGCCCCGCTGAAAGGACAAAACGGTCACGGTCAAACCAGCAGGGATTGGCCGGATGGTGTTTGAGAAAACACGTTCACAACACGATAGTCCTGAGGTTGACGCTCAGCCGGTTATTTTTCAAAGCACCACCGACGCCATGCTGCCGGTACTGTTAACAACCTTAAGCGTTTATTTGGCCATTGGTTTGAGGGTGGTCAGACCGAGACTTTCCCAATCCTGCATACCGCCGCGATACCAGAAGATTTTGTGCGCCGGATAGCCGATTTTCAGCAGTCCCTTGATCATGGTCGATGACTGTCCGCACCAGGGGCCATTGCAGAACAGCACCAGCGTCTTGACGTTGTCATAATTCCAGAATTCATTGGACCGTCTGGCGCCCAGTTGGTTCTCCAGAACTTCTTGCACGGCGGCCGGATCCGACTCGCCGATGTTCAGTGTGTCCCACGGGATGTTCACCGTACCGGGAATGACGCCCTTTTCTACCCAGGCCGGCGTACGCGAGTCGATCACCATTGTAGATGTTTCGCCGTCGCTTATTCTCTTGAGAAGGTGCAACACTTCAAGTTCTGCTATGGTTTTCACGCCAGGCGCCAGCTCACAGGGCTGAATGCAGAATGGTGGGCATTTGCGCGAAGTTCCGGCGAATTCCGGATTGACCGGGTTGCTCTGATTCTGATTGCGCATGATCGTGACCTTGCGGCCATGATGCATTACATCCACCGACGCAAGATCGGCGCTGATGTTCACCTCCAAAGCCGACGCCACACCGTGCACAGACAACTCGGCCGGCAATGCGGTTGAAACAGGCGGTTGCTGGTTCTTCACGCCTCGAGACTCGCGCAGACTTTCTGCAGCAGTGCCCGTACTTCCTTTCCAAGGACATGCACTTCAGGTTTGTCGACCAACTGCAACACGGCTTCCACATCCATGAAGGCAACCGTTATGGTTCCATCGGCTTCTTCACGCACGACCACGTTGCACGGCAGAAGCAACCCGATATCGGGGTCAGCCTCGATCGCCCGTTGTGCGAGCGGTGGATTGCATGCGCCGAGTATGCGATACGGCCGAAGTTCAATATTGAGCTTGGTTTTCAGCGTCGCCTTGACATCGATATCGCTGAGCACGCCGAATCCTTCCTCTTTCAGGGCCTCTGTGACTTTCGCGACGGCCATATCGAACGGTAACTTTAACTGTGTGCTGAATCCGTACATAAATCGACTCCTTATCAAGTGGCGGAACGACAGGTTTGGCGCTGCGGTTCCGATGTAGCCGAGGCTTGCCGTGAATACAAACCAATATGTCCACGACAGACTGGGCTTGAGTGAGACAACAATCCGTTCATTTCCGCTTTTTCTTGACGACCCATGCCACGAGGCCGGCAGCCACGATGACGAGCAAAACAGTCACCCATATCCCGCCGTATCCACCCATCCAGCCGCCGCCATAGCCGTTCATCATACCGGCGCCCATACCGGTGCCCATACCGGCGGAGCCCATGCCGGAGCCGGGACCGTCAGCACCTTGCGCCGGGTCGGCCAGGGCACTTGCCACCACGATCGTACCGCCTGTCAATACGGCGACGCTCAAAATCCTGTCAATGTTCATGTGTTTCATGGCTAACCTCTATCCAGGGTTGAGTAGATGCGTAGTTCCGTCACCGACTGCAATGCACACCGGCCGAGTCAGCATGACCAATTGCGAGGATATCTTTTATACATGCCTATTTTTTCAGCGTCCGTTCGCCATCGCACATAGATCGTCAATCGCCCGTCATATCGCCAGGTTCACAACCT
>CAVQCA010000128.1:0-41628 GCA_963710815.1 uncultured Gammaproteobacteria bacterium
GAGGTCTCACTGGACCCTCGAGGTCCCTGAAGGGTCGTCGAAGACTACGACGTTGATAGGCTGGGTGTGGAAGCGCAGCAATGTGTGAAGCTAACCAGTACTAATTGCCCGTGAGGCTTGACCATATAACACCCAAGCAGTTGGTGTTGTGGTTGACGAAAGCGACATACCAAGCCTATACAACTAACCGAATCAGGTTCAATGGAGGTTCAATGGGGTCAGACTCGATTGATCTTAGCGATTGATCTTCGAGTCAGATAAAGCCAGATCAATCGAGTCTGGCCCCATTGAACATTGAACCGAACAGTTTGCCTGGCGGCCTTAGCGAGTGGGAACCACCCGATCCCATCCCGAACTCGGAAGTGAAACTGCTCAGCGCCGATGATAGTGTGGGGCCTCCCCATGTGAAAGTAGGTCACTGCCAGGCTTTTAAACAAAAACCCCGACATCGTACAGATGCCGGGGTTTTTTCTTATCGATTCCCGTGGGTTTTCCACTCTTGTCCCAACGTGGTGGATCTGATATCAACAGTTTCGTTACAGTTGTCACATCGGGAAAGGTGGCTACAGGAGATTGAAATGCCGACTTATGATTATCGTTGTGAATTCAACGGGCAGATTATTGAGGTGAAGCATCGCATGAATGAACGTGCGTCGACATGGGGTGAATTATGCGCGCTTGCCGGAGTCGCACCGGGAGATACGCCACTGGACAGTGCGGTCGAGAAACTGATTACCGGCGGGCAGGTTGTCCGCAGCGACAGTCTGGGTGACGCCGGGCAGCCACCCTGTGGCACCGGCCCGTGTTGCAGCGGCGGCATGTGCGGAATGGGTTGATCCGGGATACCCGCAGTCAATGATGATGATCATGTCCTGAGCAATTCAAGGCTTTCCCTTGCTACCATACTGACATTCGCATCGGTATCATTCACCATCGCTTCTAAATAGGCGACCGCCACTGCGCTCCCCGAGAGACCGAGGTAATGTGCTGCATCGCCGCGTATACGGGGGTCATCGTGCCGCGTCAGTTCGCCGAGTCTGCTGACGGTTCCCTGCAGAAGCTCACTGCCTGCCAGACTTTCCATAATGGCGCTGATACCGATGCGACTGTTGAGCCCTGTTTCAGTACTGGAGAACAGCAACAGCAAGGCACTCATCGCAATGCGGTTTTCACGTACCAGCCTGACAGCCCGCTCAATTTTTCCTGTGGAGAGAAGTTCATCGAGATACTTGGCGAAACCGGCCTCTGTTCCGACGGCTTCGATCCAACTTCGCAGCTCTTTTTCGGAACGCAATCCTTCCAGTTCAAATGCCCCGATGCGAACCCATGGTACCGAGCGCACCCCCAACGCACGTGCAACTCGGGAGATTGTTCGATATTCACTGCTTCGAGTTTTCCTATGGCACCGGCTTTGACGAGTTCGCTGAGTTCCTTGAGTACAGTTGAACAATGAGGACAATGGGTGCCGAGCAACAGCAGGGCATCTGGCCTGGGATGTGGCGCCGATGTGCTCATGGTATGGAATACTCACAGTAGTCTATGGTTATACTGATCGATGATATGCCGGAGTACAGGGAGTAACAATGTTTCCTGGGCGCCGACACATGACATCATATGGCTTGTATTGTTATCGATGCGGTTTTCACGTACCAGCCTGATTGCCCGTTCAATTTTTCCTGTGGATAGAAGTTCATCGAGATATTTGGCGAAGCCGGCCTCTGTTCCGACGGCATCGACCCAACTTCGCAGCTCTTTTCCGGAACGCAATCCTTCCAGTTCAAACGTCCCGATACGAACCCATGGTACCGAGCGCACCCCCAACGTATGTGCAACTTCTGGAGATTGTTCGATATTCACTGCTTCGAGTTTTCCTATGGCTCCGGCTTTGACGAGTTCGCTGAGTTCCTTGAGAACAGTTGAGCAATGAGGACAGTGGGTGCCGAGCAGCAGCAGGGCATCTGGTCTTGGATGTGGCGCCGAGGTACTCATGGAATGGAATGCTCGCGGTAGTCAATGGCTATACTGATTGATGATATGCCGGAAAACAGGGAGTAACAATGTTTCCTGTATGGTGGCATATGACATCATATGGCTTGTATTTTCATCTAAATTGCCAAAAGTGCTGCGATTTACGCGGCAACCAAACCATGGAACATGCGGGTTGTTCCGGTTTTGACAAGGAACTGATATGTCTGGAATGGGAAGAAAAACCATGATGCCTGCACCGGGTGAGGCGCTGCCCGGGCGTGATGCAAGAATGCCGGTACCTGCACAACATTTCGTCAATGGTCATCCCCTGGAGCCACCCTATCCGCAAGGTATGGAGACCGTGTTGTTCGGGCTGGGATGCTTCTGGGGCGCGGAGCGGAAATTCTGGGAAATACCCGGCGTGTATTCGACATCAGTTGGCTATGCGGGCGGTTATACGCCCAACCCCACCTATCAGGAAGTCTGTTCAGGCCTGACCGGACATAATGAAGTTGTACAGGTGGTTTACGACCCCGATATGGTCTCCTGCGAGCATTTGTTCAAGGTCTTTTGGGAATCACATGATCCGACCCAGGGCATGAGGCAGGGTAACGATATCGGCACCCAGTATCGGTCGGCGATTTATACATGCAGCAGCGTCCAGAAGACTAAAGCCGTGGAGTCGCGGGAAAATTACCAGCAGCGGCTGGAGAAGAATGGCTATGGATGCATTACTACCGAAATACAGGACGCAACCGTGTTCTACTATGCGGAGGATTATCACCAGCAGTACCTGGCTAAAAATCCCCGCGGCTATTGTGGACTCGGTGGCACCGGTGTTCCCTGTGGCTAAGCCACGGGCCGGCTGAATTGAATATAAGCACCAATCAACCCTGAGTCCGACAGGCTCCCGGCCTGTATTGCTATCCGGGAATCCGGTAGAAATCCGGATCGGGGCAAGTTCCTTCAGTGGCTGCTTTTGCCCCAGAGTTCCTTGAGTCGCTGGTCGCGTCCACAGCTGTAACGGTAGAACTTGTAGCGCAAGGGATTCTTCTTGTAATAATCCTGGTGATACTCCTCGGCAGGATAGAAGACCGTGGCTGGTGTGATCCTGGTCACAATCGGGTCAGCGAACGGTTTCTGTTTTTCCAGGGTTTGCAATGATTCAACGGCGAGTCGTCGCTGTTCCTCGTTGTGGTAAAAGATTTCACTTCGATACTGATCGCCGTTATCGCAGAACTGGCCATGTGCGTTGGTGGGATCAACATTGCGCCAGAACACATCCAGCAGCTGGGAGTAACTTATCTTTCGAGGATCAAATACGATTTGTACCGCCTCGGCATGGCCGGTGCCGCCGTGCGAGACCTCCTTGTATGTGGGATCTTTCTTGTGGCCGCCGGTGTAACCGGCGGTGGTTGAAATAACCCCATCAAGTTTTTCGAAAGGTGGTTCCATGCACCAGAAGCAGCCACCCGCAAATGTTGCGGTTTCATAGCCGGGTTTTGTCATTGCCGGTGCGGCTGCCGCCTGCCCGGCCAGACCGAAGACAAGGGGAAATACCAGCCACCATGCTTTGCATGCTGATTTCATCGTCACACTCCGTCAGTTCGGCTGTCGAAGGCAGGGACAGCAGGGGTATGGTTTCATTCCTGCCGGGTCTCTGATCATGACCATATAGGCTCCTGGAAACACCTGGTCAAGGAATGGGTCTGGAGGGGTACAGTCAATTACAGCCAATGGAGGTCAGTGCAGCCGCGCCTGTTCTGGTCAGGACGCCGTCTGGGGGCTGTGGTTCCGGGCTGCTGGCGTCGGCCCGGAAATCTTATTCCTTGACCCTGGCGAGCACATTGACCTGAAAGGAGATCTGTTCAAGGAATGCCTGGGTGTCACGAGCGCCCGCCGCGATGTTCATGCGTACCCGCCGGGACTCCTCATCCAGTTCTCCGGCTGCACCGAATATCTGCCATCCGGCAAAACTCGCCATGCCATCCATTCGCCCACCGGCGAACGCAGCCGAGGCGTTGATCTTGATGACCGTTTCATCCGGCAATTCATAGGTTCTGCCGAGTTCGAAGCAGATAACTTCCAGGGTCCAGCGCGGGTGCGGCAATCCCCCCCGGATTTCCACTTCGGCCATACCTGAATAAATGAACAAACGGTTTGCACCGTCAGGACCGTTTACATAGACCTCCATGTCCTGCATGTCCGTCAGTCGTTTTGGTTTTATGATATTCGAGTAATCCATGTGTTTCTCCTCCGGGGCATTGAATGCCATTCTTCTTTACTTGACTTATTGGACGATAAACGGGTCAACATGGCAAGGGCAAATATTCCAGTGCCCGCGCCCTGACGGGTGTGATCTGCTGACCGGGATTGGCGTCCTAGCGGGTTTCCGGCTGGTTCCTCGTCGAGGGTGCGGACAGGGGAAAAGGTGTTATTTTTCCGGGCTTGTCGTCGGTGGAGATGATCTTGTTTGCGCCTTCACGTTCCACTTCATCAATTCGGATAACCGCTTGCAGTGGGATATAGGTACGCTTCACGCCGGCAAATTCGGACTTGAGCCTTTCCTCGGAGGGGTCGACAACGACGGAGGATCGCTCACCGAAAATGATGTCCGCAATTTCGACAAAGGCGAACATATTGCTCTGATGAACCTCGCGGGCATGAAGCTCATAGATATTGCCCTGGTTGTAGAAGGATATCCTGTAGATTTTTGAATCTTTCATATGGCTGGAGTCCCGCTCAGTCGGGTGCGGTCATGGTGCCGGCGCATGCAGAGGATAACCGGTCAGACGGGAGAGTTTTTCTCTTGCATCAGCCCATCGAGTTTGTCATCCATGTGAAGTTCCGTCAGCTCGATATAACCGCCTATGCATTTGCCGTCGATAATGATCTGTGGCACGGTGCGGGCACCCCCGGTAGCCCGGCTGAATTCCTTCAATGTCGCCGGATTCCTGTCCAGAAGCACTTCCTCGTAAGGTATATTCAATCTGTCGAGCAGTTGCTTGGCCTTGGTGCAGAAAGGGCAGGTCGCCGTGCTGAATATCTTTACTCTCACCATGACATAATCTGTCTACGATCGTCCGCTACCGGGCAATCATTATATCGACTTATCCGGTGGATGAATATTGGACTGACCTGATTGTATCCGTGTGGACAATGCCGTGCTTTGAGTTGCGACGTTGAAAGGGTGCCTGTACAGTTCGACTGCAAGAACAGAAGGGCTGGAAGCCTGGTATCAGGGCCTGGGCCTCCTGCGTATTGGTTTATCGCTCTCATGCGATCATGCGAATGGTGTTTGGTTAAGCCCTGATCCTGGTGAATAGCCACGGAAGACACTGAAATTATGTGTGTATAGTTCGTGTTTTCCGTATGCCTCCGTGGCCGTTGGGTTGTTTATATGGACGATATCCCTTAATCAGTGCCCATCCATAAAGAAACACACTCACCGCAAAGATGCCGAGAGCGCAAAGTATTTGATTGTTTTTATTAAAGAACTTTTTTGCGTCCTTGACATATCTGCGGTGAATGCGGCGTTTATGGCTGAACTCTGATTAAGTGCCATTCATGCGGTCACACTCGCACCGCGCTCTAGGGAATCTGGTTTTGACCGGCAATCAAGCTAATCCGGACACAGTCGCATCGCCTCCACGGGTCGTGGCGGCGGTTGATCTTGGATCGAACAGCTTTCACATGATCGTCTCGCGCCTCGAAAATGACGCGCTGCGTATCATCGACCGGTTGCGGGAGCCGGTTCGGCTGGCCGAAGGCCTGGATGAATCCAACGAATTGTCTTCCGAAGCGCAGTGGCGGGCGCTTGCCGCCTTGCGCCGATTCGGCCAGCGCTTGCGTGAACTCGATTCGGAGGACGTTCGCGCCGTCGGTACGAATACCTTCCGTGCGGCGGATAACGCGACCGGTTTCCTGGTGCAGGCCGAGCAGGCGCTGGGACATCCCATCGATATCATTTCCGGTATTGAGGAGGCGCGGCTGATTTACCTGGGGGTTGCGCATTCTCTGGGCATCGGTAGCGAACGCCGTCTCGTGGTTGACATCGGGGGTGGCAGTACGGAGTTGATCATCGGCCAGGAGCTGGAAGCGCTGCACATGAACAGTTTTTATATGGGCTGCGTAACCATGAGTCAGCGATATTTTCCCGATGGTGTGGTGACTGCCAAGGCGATGTCAAAAGCCGAGACCTTCGCCAGGCAGGAACTTGAGCCCGTGGAGGCATCATATCGCGGTGAACACTGGGATACGGCCATTGGAGCATCGGGTACCATCAAGGCTGCAGCGAGCATTGCCCACGCCAGCGGATGGTGTGAAGAAGAAGGGAGGATCACCAGGTCCGCCCTGAAAAAACTGAAAAAGGCATTACTCGATGCGGGGCGCGTCGAGTCGCTCGATCTCAAGGGTCTCAGTGAGAGCCGAAAACCGGTGCTTCCCGGAGGCGTTGCCATACTGCGGGCCGTGTTTAGTACGCTGAACATCGAATCCATGCAGATTGCGACCGGTGCGCTTAGGGAAGGGCTGCTGTATGACCTCATCGGGCGAATCCAGCATCGGGATGTGCGCGATGGCAGTGTCCAGGCCCTGGCAATGCGCTGCGCGACGGATCAGGCCCAGGCGGTGCGGGTCAGGGAGACGGCCCTGAAACTCATGGATTTCGTCAAGGAGGACTGGGATCTGCTGGATGAGGAGCTGGCTCAAATGCTGGGCTGGTCAGCGTTGCTGCATGAATGCGGGATGATGGTAGCCTATAACCAGTACCACAAACACGGCGCGTATATAGTCAACAATGCCAATCTGGCCGGATTTACACAGCAGGAAAAACAGCTGCTGGCCGTGCTGGTGCGCGCCCATCGACGGAAATTCCCCGTTACCGAGATCAAATCCCTGCCGGAGCGATGGCAGCAACAGGCCATGCGGCTGGCAATCCTGCTGCGCATTGCCGTGACCCTCAATCGGGGGCGCGCCGATATGCCTTTGCAAACGATCACGATTATTGCCAGTAAAAATTCCGTCACACTGAATGTCTCGCACGACTGGCTGGACTCCCATCCCTTGACCAGGGTTGATCTGAAATCCGAAGCAGCATACCTGTCTGCCATCAATTACAAGCTGGTTATCAGGTGATCCCCGGGTGTCAGGGCGACGCCCGGACACGGGCCATGGTTCCGGAATGTGATGACGTCATACTCCATCGATAAAGCAACCCGTGAGATCCTGCTGAAACGGATTGGCAAGATCCATCTGAAACAAAGGCTGGGTATAGAACGGGACTACGAACAGAATATCTTCGGCCAGGGACGCAATTTTTTCCACATAGAGAATTGGTATTCCATACACTCGGTTATCAGAAACGTATTGCGCCTGTTCCTGCTGCATGGGCGCGGGCGACGCAATGCGCGCAGGATCGGGGTGCAACATAACCGCATCAGCCTCGCAACCCTTCCGGAAGCTTTTGAAGGTTACACCATTCTCCAGATTTCCGATCTCCATCTGGATCTTGCGCCGGATTTTCCGCATGCACTCATCGATGCGGTGCGCAGTGTGCAGTACGATATTTGCGTACTGACCGGTGATTTCAGGGCCAGTACCTTTGGCCCCTATGATGCGGCTGTGGATGGTGTGAGGTTGATACGCACCCACCTGCAGGGGGAGGTTTACGGGGTGCTGGGCAATCACGACACCATCCTGATGGTTCCGGCGCTTGAAGCGCTCGGCATCCGCATGTTGCTCAACGAACATGTGGCCCTGGCCCGTGGTGATGATTTTATTATTCTTGCCGGTATCGATGATCCGCATTACTACCGCGCCGATAATCTGGAGAAGGCCGCTGATTCCATACCCTCGGAAATGGTTTCCATTCTGCTGGCGCATTCTCCGGAGATCTACCGGCATGCGGCGCATGCTGACTTCGATGTCATGCTGTGCGGGCACACCCATGGTGGACAAATCTGTCTGCCGGGGGGCTACCCCCTGATGTGCAATGCCCGTTGCCCGCGCGCCATCTGCAACGGGGCATGGTCCTACCACAGTCTTCATGGTTATACTTCCAGGGGCTCCGGCGCCTGTATTGTCGATGTGCGGCTCAATTGCCCGCCGGAGATCACCCTGCATCACCTGCATCGTTGCTGAATTCTTCGCGCAGTCTGGAAAGCATCCAGTCGATAGCCACGAATAGAAGCAACGCCGCGCAGCCTTCCAGGAGCGTCTCCCCCAGGACCGGGTGCATTAACCATAACGGCAGCAGTGTTTCCGGCAACTGGTCGAGCAACGGCGCCGACTTGCTGCTTGCGATTCCCAGGCGGCGTTTGATGAAGCTTGAAATCAGGTCTCCGCACATCGACAGCAGCGCGAACAACGAACCCTGGGCGGGCGAGAGATCGAACAGGGGCGCGATCATCGTAGTCAGGAGTATGGCGCTGACCACGCCGCGCAGGGTCTTGGCTGGACCCAGGATGGGCCGTCCATCGAGGAAGCGCATATTGCCGTCGATCGGCTGGTTGAATCGCCGCCGCATCAACATGCTGGAAATTACCGGTGCCCCGTTGGCAATGACCAGTAACAGCACGAGTTTCAGGATGATGTAAGCCTGCATGGCGAAGTATCGTACACCAGGAGCCTGTCGGACTCAGGGGTTGGTCTACTGTGCCCGCTCTCCCGCCATGCTCGCTACGTCCGGCAGGTTGCCGGGAACCACAGACTTCCAGGGTGTACTGAACCGGTTTCAAGTCACACAGGCGCACGGAATGCTGCCGCAGACAGGCAAAAAAAACCCGCTGTAGCAGCGGGAGAAAAGGAGGTTTGTTGGGCTAACCTTCGAATAACAATTGCTGCATATTTGTTATGTACTGCCGTTGTCGTTCGGCCCATTTTCGAAAGCGCGGGTCGTCGTATGCAGCGCGTTGGAGTTCATCAATCTGGCGGTGTACTTCTTCGAAGCGTTGCGCCTGTTCGATCTTGTCCAGGCACGCCAACTCGTTAACATCAAGGTTAATGTTTTCCAAGGTGATCGTCCTCCTACACAAGATAGGATCAATGACAGTTGTGATTACGCCCTTATCCGCCTGCCCTGTCAACCACAATAGATTGACGCATTTGTTTATCCCGGTTCAGGGGAAAATGGCAGGTTACTGATATTGCTGGTATATAGCAGACAGGTAATTTTCATATATTCGGAATTCGCCGAACAATATTTTTAAAAAGAGGCCATCATATTCGTATTCTTTTAAATTAATGCTTGCTTATTTAAGCAAATACTTATAATATACTATTCGTCTCTTAAAAAGACCGTTAAAAAGACCCTTCGAATTGTATTTACCAACTAAATCTGGAGATTATGCCATGAAAAAGATTGTTACAGTGATTTCTGCCGCGACGCTGGCAGTTGCTTCTGCCTCTGTTTTCGCATGGGGAGGCTGGGGTCCGTGGAACAACGGCTGGGGTAATAATGGTTGGGGTGACGGCTGGGGCGATGGTTCCGGCGATTTCAACATGAACTTTAGTGGTGGTGCCCATGGCTCCGGCTACGGTCGTGGCTACGGTCGTGGCTATGGCTACGGTTATGATTATCCGTACTACGGTGGTTATGGCCCCTATGGTTACGGCGCCCCCTATGGTGCTCCCTACGGCGCTCCTTACGGTGCCCCCGGGTATGCCCCTCCGGCGGCTGCCCCTCAGGCTACCGAAAGCAAGTAAGTTAATCTTACTCGCGGTAAACCGAACGGGGGCGACTCTATCGAGTCACCCCCGTTTTTTTCTTTGGGAACCCCATAGGCTTTGTGCCCGCCGCAAGCGGCGGGGAATTAAGATTTACCTGAGATACGAGGCGAAGCAATGAAAAATGCCATGCTGGCGATTCTGGTGCTTGCGGCAGGGTTGTTTGCCTCCGCACTGCGTGCTGACGTACTGGTGCTGATACATGGCTATTTGAGCGGCGCGCAATCCTGGGATGCCAGCGGTATTACCGCGGTGCTGGAAAATGCCGGCTGGCATCGGGCGGGCCTTTTTACCGCGGACCCTGCCGGTATACAGGCCATCCCGGCGCCGGGTCGCACCGCCAGGAACAAATTCTACGTTGTCGACCTGCCTTCCGAGGCACCCATCCTGATTCAGGCATTCCAGTTGCGCCAGATTCTGCAGGCCATCAATCAGGCGCAGCCCGGTGAACCGATTATTCTGGTCGGGCATTCGGCGGGAGGCGTGGTAGCGCGGGTCGTTCTGGTGCGCGGCGGGGTACGCAACGTCAAGGCCCTGATTACCATCGCCAGTCCACACCTTGGAACCTACAGGGCGGAACAGGCGCTGGACGCAACTGATATACCGTTCCCGTTCTCGATGGTTACGGATTTCTTCGGTGGGGAAACCTATGACATCGCGAGGAGATCACGCGGCCTTTATGAGGATCTGGTAAGACCGCGTCCGGGAAGCTTGCTTTTCTGGCTGAATAGCCAGAAGCACCCGGATATCCAGTATTTCTCCATCGTCCGCGGCGAGGCGGCTGTTATGTCCGGGGATTATATCGTGCCCGGCTACAGCCAGGATATGAACAACGTGCCCGCATTGCATGGCAAGTCCGTGCGGATTGCTGTCGGAACGCAGCACGGGCTTGAAGCGATTGATGGAAATGTCATCGTCAACCTGCTCGCCGGGATGAAATAACCAGGTCCAGGCCCGGCATCGCAGTTCCGGCGGATTGTGCCGACAGGCTCCTGGCCGATGTATTGGATTATCGGTAATCAGTGTCCGTCCATAAACACCGCTTTCACCGCAAAGACGCAAAGACGCAAAGAATTTCTTTAATGAAAACAATTGAATACTTTGCGTTCTTTGCGCCTTCGCGGTGAGTTTGTTTCTTTATGGACGGACACTGATTAATTGAGATATAAATTAATGCGCACGTAATGACGGGGGCCGGGCAGGACCGCGGCGGGGTGTGTCGTAGTGATGCAGTTTATTGTCAAGTTGATAGTGAGGATTATCGCCTGGGTTGAGTTTGCGGTCTTCACGCTCTTCCTGTACCTGTTATCCTTCCTCCCGCGTGCATTGTGTCCCGTTTACTTCTCCCTCTTTCGCTTCTGGTGCCGCGGTTTTGTGCGTGCGCTGGGGGTGGAGTTGCGCCTGCATCAGAAAAATACCCGTGCATTGCCGGCGCACTATATCCTGATCGCCAATCACCCCTCGGCGTTTGAAGATATCGGGATACCGGCATTGTTCCCGGTGCATTCTCTGGCCAAGATAGAGGTCAGGGACTGGTGGCTGGTCGGACGCATCAGTACCGCATCCGGAACATTGTACGTTCACCGCGAATCGCGCGAATCACGCAACGCGGCCGCCGCCCGGGTCGAGGAGGCCTTGCGTCAGGGGAAAAATATCGCCCTTTATCCCGAGGGTGGCTGCAAGGGTCGCCGCATCTTCGAATCATTCCGCTATGGCGCTTTCGACATCTCGATGCGCACGGGTATACCCATAGTTCCGGTGTTCCTGCATTATGAATCCCAGGATGATTTCGAGTGGCGCCCGCCACAGACCCTGCTGCACAAGCTCTGGCATATGATGAGTACGCAGAACAACCGGGCGAACTATTACGTCTACGACGCAATCGATCCGGCCGGATTCGACGACAAGGACGGCTATGCCGATTTCCTTCACGGTAAATATCTCGAATGGCAGTCCCGCTACCTTGACTGAGCCGGGCATCAACCCCCGTGCATTTTATTCCGGCGCGGCGGACAAGAAGCCGGCGCATTTACATGGTATGGTGAACGGCGTGGATCCGGGCACGCCGAATCTGTGTCCGCCGGTGCCATCGTGCACCGATCATCCGGATGGCTATTGAATGAAACTGCGTTCCCAGATCTTCCTGTTTCTGTTCCTGTTCGGTCTGGTGCCCTTGTTTGCGGCGTTTATCATCAATGTGCCTCTGGTGTTCGAACGCGTCGAATCACTCTATCACAAGGCCTATTTGCAGAATCTCAGGGCCGGCTTCAGTGATCTTGACCAGCATATCGCCCGACGTCATGAAACGGTTCGCCTGCTCGCCAAATTCCCCGAGCCCGGCATGCTGCTGTCCCTTTCGGAACAGAAGAAAGCGGGTGACATGGATATCAAATCCGCACGCTCCGGGTATGTCGACTGGCTGAACCAGGTACTGTTCGATCAGCTCGATGTGATTCGTATCCTGTTCATTAACGACAAAGGCAAGGTTGAATACTGGCTGGAGCGGGACGATGCCACGGGCCGGCTCGTGCCGCGCAGCGGGCCGGCGCATTACCAGAATCCGGAATTCATCGAGGCCGGACAGAAATTGCGTTCGGGTGAAGTATTGACGGGACCGATCGTGTTTGACCGGGCGGCTGGAAACAAGGCGCCCAACAGGTTCATGCAGCTCGGTTTCGTCAGCCCGATCGTGACCATGTTTTCATCCGAGACGGTGCATTTCGAAGACAAGCGCGGAGTGGTGGCCGTTTACCTCGACGTGGGTGGACTGGCCAGCGCCTACCGCGGTATCTACTGGGCATTCAGTGATGGTCGTTATCTCGATCCCGATGGCGGCAATCAAGGGCACTCCTCCAGCGCGTTCAAGGATTTCCCCGGGCTGCAGGAGATCTTCGCCAAGAGGGAGCTGGGGCTCTGGGAACACAATGGCCAGCAGGTCCTCTGGGTGCCGCTGTTTGCTACCGAGAAATCGGGGCCCTTGTGGGTGGGTCGCAGCGTCGATCCCTCGCCAATCGTGAAACTGCGTAATGCAATCGAATTTCGTGTGGTAACCATAGTGCTCGGCTTGCTGGTCTTCGTACTGGTAATCGCCCGTTTCATTGCCTTGCGCGCCGAACGCCTGGGTCATGAACTGACCGAGGGGATATCACGGGTAATTAAAAACAACGAGGTTGCCCGATTTTCCTGGCGGCGTCCCGAAGAACTCCATGAGCTGGGGGAGAACCTTACCCGGCTGGCGGAAACGAACGCCGAACGCAGCCGGGCGCTGCTTGATTATGCGCGTGAACTGGAGGAAACGAACCGTTTCAAGTCGGAATTTCTCGCAAATATCAGTCATGAGTTGCGCACTCCCCTGAATTCCATCCTGTTGTTGTCGAAAATGCTGGCCGACAGCGGCAAGGGCAGGAATGCCGATGAAGACACCAAGCGGGCGCGGGTTATTCACGATGCCGGTACGGACCTGAAGGCACTGATAGACAATATACTCGACCTGTCGCGTATAGAGGCGCGCCAGATGACGTTGATGCGTGAACGCGTCGACCTGCGCGACATACTGGAAAGCGTCATCGAACTGCTCAAGCCACAGTATGATGAGAAAGCACTGGCCTTGACGCTGGACATCGATGCCGATGCGCCCGAACACATTCAGACCGACAGGGAAAAACTCAGGCAGATCCTGATCAACTTCCTTTCAAATGCAGTGAAATTCACCAGTAAAGGCGGTGTCTCGGTACGGTTGCAAGCCTGCACCGGCACAAACAGTCAGGGTTATGCCGTATGTATACGTGTGATCGATACCGGCATAGGAATACCGGCTGAAAAGCTTCAGGTAATCTTTGAAGCCTTCAAGCAGGCCGATGGCTCTACCAGCCGGCGTTTCGGCGGGAGCGGCCTCGGGCTTGCCATCAGCCGTGAACTGGCTCACCTGATGGGCGGGGAAATCCGGGTGGAGAGCCAGCCGGGGACGGGGGCGACATTTACCCTGCTGCTGCCGGAAACCTTGCCGGAGAATCATGAGATCGGGAGGAACGAATCAACGGCCACTGGCGATAAACAGGAAACTGTCATCGAGGCCATCATCCCCGAGGCGGATTACCATGGGGCGAGGGTGCTGGTGGTTGATGACGACATGAGGAACCTGCTGGCGATCGTCCCGCTGCTGGAGCGCTGGGGAATTACGGCCATGGCGGCCGGTGACGGTCAGGAGGCGCTGGAGACGCTCGAGGCCGGCGGCGATTTTGATCTCGTACTGATGGATATTATGATGCCGGAACTGGACGGCTATGAGGTGACCCGGCGGATACGGAATGAACCCCGGTTCGCGCAATTGCCGGTGATCGCGCTAACGGCCCGGAACGAGGTTGAAGACCGCCACCAGGCCCGGGAGGCCGGCGTCAATGACCGTCTCGTTAAACCGGTTGATCCATGGGATCTGAAAACAGTGCTGGACAAATATCTTGCTGACAGAAACGCCAGGGGAGAGTGATGACTCGCTATGCCGGGTTTCGTGTACTGATCGTCGATGACAATGAAAATAATCTGTACAGCCTGTGTACCCTCATCAAAGAGCATATGGATGTCGAGGTGCTGCAGGCTTCGTCGGGACAGGCGGCCATCGACACCGCGCTGAATGCCCCCCGTATCGACCTGATTATTCTCGACATCCAGATGCCGGAGATGGACGGATTCCAGACGGCCACCATGCTCAAGGTCCGGCAGAAGACGAAGGATATACCGATAATCTTTCTGACGGCGGCCTATAAGACGGATGAATTTCAGGAAAAGGGCTATGCGGTCGGAGCGGCGGACTACCTGCTCAAGCCGATCGACGACAACCAGCTGATCAACAAGATCAGCACCTATCTGCGGCTCATCGAGAAGGAACGCGGGATGAACCGCCGCCTGGAGGCGCTGGTGGAAGAACGCACCCGCCAGTTGCAGCTCGCCAAGCAGTACCTCGAGAACGTCATCAGTCACATGGGGGAGGCCCTGCTGCTGCTGGACCCTTCGGGCAGGATCAAGGCCGCCAACCCCGCCGCCTACAGTATGCTGGGCTACAAGGAAGGCGAACTGGTGGGCATGTCGATCGGCGATGTCTTCGAAGAGGAAGAGCAGGAACAGGCCAGGGCCTTCATGGGAATCTGGCTTGAAGCGCTGATACGCACCGGTACCATCAGCCGGATCGACGCCAGTTTCATCGCCAGGGACCAGCGCCGGGTGCCTATCCTGTTTTCGAGGACGGCAATAATGAACGATGCCGGGGAAATTGCTGATATCATCTGTATCGCCAAGGACATGACGGGCTATGCCCGTATTGATGACGAAACCCGCCGGAACCCGGAGCGGATGTGACAATGAGTACGCAACACAGAACGTGTGCGTCAGCCTTTGACAAGGATTATCTATGGAGTCCCCGATGGAAGATCTAGAGCCGGATCATGAACCCGAGGAAGACATCACCCTGACCGCCGATGCGCTCAAGGCGATGGGGCATCCACTACGATGGAAGATCCTGTGTACGCTGGGTAACAAGGAGATGTCCGTTGGAGAGATCGTAGAGAAAATCGGCACATCCCAGAGCAATGTCTCGCAGCACCTCGACCAGTTGCGCAACAAAAATATCGTATCGTCCAGACGTGATGCGAACCGGATCTATTATCGCGTGAGAAATGACCAGTTGCTGGAACTGATCGGGACCATGCGGTCCGTCCTGTGCCGAACCAACCTCGATGACTTCATGTAGGATTGGTCCCTTGCCCGAATGACACTTGGCTGGCGGCTGTCCATAAACATTGCTTTCACCGCAAAGACGCAAAGGACGCAGAGAAATTCTTTAATGAAAACACACAACGAGTTTGCGTTCTTTGCGCCTTTGCGGCGAATTTAATGCTTTATGGATGGACACGACTTAAGTCCAGATCGTGCTAAATAGCTACGGAATCCATGGATGACACGGAAAAAACAGGGCCTGTATTCCGTGTTTTTCCGTGTGCTTCCGTGGCCATTTATTTTTTTATAATGACGATATTCCTTACGTAAGTGCCATTCGTCCCTTACCCTGACCGGCACCCGCGGCAACCGGTATCATGTCGGCAAGTGTGGTGGAGTTCCCCCGGGCCGGTATGGATGCGGTTAACTTGTCTGTCTGCGCCCGTAGATACCCGATCATGAAACAGCCTGACCCCATGCGTGAACCGGCAAGAAAACTCCTGCTTTCGATTGTGGAACTCGGCGGCTACCCGGACTTCACGCCGCTCTATGAGGAACTCGGATACGCGGTGGCGGTTGAAAAATCCATGCGCAAGGCCATCAGTTTTCTCAAGAAGACGAAGCCGGCGGTCATTGTGGCTGAATTCAATTTCCAGTCTGATTTCCGTGACCGCACCAGCAGCCTCGAATCGCTGCTGGCTGTCGTCCAGCGCCTCCCGGAAATCAGGGTCATTATTTTTTATGATCTGGAATATCTGCCTCAGTTCAACCGGCTGCTTGCACGCCTGCCAGTGCACGCCGCGCTCCCGTTCCCCGTCGATGCACGGCAGTTGAAAACCTGCCTGACGGGCGAGACGGCAACACTGGCATCAACCTTGACGCCTGAACAAGAACGTGTTTAGAGTCCCCGATAGGGGATCAGAAACCTCCTTGCCTTTAGGCGATGGATGAGTACGTATGCAAATGCTGTTAAGCAAAAATTTACTGCGACAGCTAAAGAAGCTTTCCTTCTCCCTCCGGGAGAAGGTTAGGAAGAGGGGATAGAAATAACAGGGTTTGCCTGTTATTTTGATCCCCTCTCCCCCACCCTCCCCCTGAGGGGAGGGGGTTAATCGGCCGAATGGCCGATCGATCCGGCTTTAAGCCGTAACCTGAAGCCACCGGCTTTAGCCGGTGGAGTGTTCACAGTGGGTTGAACGATGGTCAATGATTCAAGCACACAGGGGGATCCCCGGACATGAAGCCTGCTTCCCGTATAACCCAGGTTCCGCGACACGGTCGCGGGATCTTCACCCTGTCACCACGGCCGGGACGGATGGTCTTCCTGACATTATCCCTGCTGGCGAGCGCCGTGCCTGCCCTGGCGCCGGCCTCGGAACTGCAGGTGCGTGTCTTCGAACGGGGCGGGAGACAGCCGCTTGCAGGGGTGTCTGTCTGCCTGGGGACAGCGGCAAACACCATGCAATTCGGGGCTTACCGCACCAACAGGGAAGGTTATGCGGTATTCACGGATGTTCCCCGCGCTCCTTTGCTGGTTACCGCCTCGAAACCAGGCTACCAGGGAGAACGGCAATCCCTGGTGACAACAACAGCCGGACGCCTGCTGGTCATGTCCCTGGCCGCAGGTGGCGGTGGACCCCTGTGCGCCACGGCCGCCAGCCGCGCGGAGGTGGGTACGGGTAGCTTGCGTATCAGCGATTTCAATATCAATCAGGGCGCCACTGCATCGTCAGGCAGGCAGGTGCATCTCAACTACAACGTGAGCGGGCAACCCGATCAGTACCGGGCCAGCGAGGATGCCGATCTTTCCAGCATCCCTTGGCAGCCATATCGCGCGGCACCTGCCTTCACCCTCAGCCCGGGTAACGGCAGAAAGACGGTTTATATTCAGGTGCGTCGATATTCCAGAATCAACGGGGCAGATATCCAGGCGGTGTCTCCCGTGGCGCATGATTCCATCATCCTGCAGGGGCAATGAGGCAAGGGTCAGGGTCCGTATGACCGGAGTCCTTGTACTGCGTTAAACCCTGGTCGACCCGGTGCGGTTATCAGCCGGGGCCGGTTTGCTCCGGTATCGCGCGGGTCAGGCAGTCACGGGCCGGCGGCGTCTGTGATGCATTTCTCAGGCGGGGTCCACCCGTGCAGACAACGGCCTACTTGATGGGGCGCAGGCGTTTTCTGCGTCCTTCGAAGCTTACGATGCCCTGTACGATCAGGTCATAGGGCAGGTTTTCGATGCGCGCATATTCTTTAATCGCCTCGCAGGCAAGGCCGTTGATATCGTGTACCTTGTCCGACGGCGTCCTTTCCGGGTGCAGCAGATTCTGGAGTCCAAGCAGCCCTCCAATCTGCACCCTGATTTCCCTGGCGTGCGGCAAGGGCCCGTCGACATGGGTGAGACGCAGGGAGAAGCGCGCATTGCGCCGCATCGCATCGAGCAACTCGATGCACAGGGCATTAGCGGCGTCTGATTTGCACGCCACCCCTTCACGGTCCGCCAGATTGAAGCGTGCGGACTGCGCGCAACCGCAGCGACGGGAGTTGATCGCTTTCTCGAATACACAACGTCGCTGGCTCAACGCATGGTAAGTGGCGCGGTATTCATGTTCTTCCATGAGTTATGTCATAGCAGCGGATCGCTGCCGGACTCCACCCTGCAGTGGCATGATCAGATTTCCCATTCCTTGAGTATCGGCTTCTCGCGGTGTTCCAGCAGCCGCTGTTCCGCCTCGGGCTGGTTGTCGGCGAAGATGATCTTGTAGGTGAGGTTGCTGTCCTTTGGTTGGGACATTCGCAGCGCCTTGACCTCGTTTTTTGCCTCCCGGTAGTTCTCGTATTCCCCTGCCAGATCAAGCGTCATGGCACCGGCGGTGTCTCCCGGAATAATCTTGTAAATGTAGTAGGGCATGTGGTTGTTCCGATAGTCGTGGTTGCCGGGGATGAATGAGTCATGCCCCTCGGGATTGCGGGATTCATGACACTGAATGATGTTCCACCTGTGGGCGAACGGCCGCGGATATGCCGTGTGTTTCCGTGGCCATGTCGACATGACCACGGGACGGCCCGGGGCGCATCATGAATACGTAGCGCACAATAGTATAGCAACGCCGGTATGTCAGGCTACCTGACCGGCATGGGTTCATGCCGGCCGGTAGTGCAGGCGCCTGTATTTGCCTGTCATGATGATCGCCCTGGGCAGGACTGGCTCATTTATCCGTGCCGCTTTCCAGAATAATACTTGTGACCCGGTCGTTGTAAAGGACCACGCACCCGGTTTGCCTGGAGACGCCATCTCCGCTGTAATCAAAGGTATAGATGCGTTTCAGGCCATAATCGTCCCGGCTCCGGTAATAGGGCCGGAGAGTTTGCAGCGAGACGGTGCCGTCGAGCAGCTGCAACTCCTGTCGCCTGCAGGATGCCCGCGCGACCTGAGTGGCGATTTCGCGACTTTTCAGGCTCTCCTGCCAGAACCAGATCAGGAGAGCGATGAGCGCAAGTAAAATGATTGAAGCCATGGGGATCAATAGTAAGGCGGCAGGTGGAAATGAACAGCGGGGCGCGATATATCTTGCGGCCTCTCGATAAGCAGATAAATTCAGGGGTTATGGGTTCGTGGGGAAAAGATGTTCCGGCGGAGGTGAACTGCTAGAATGCAGGTGCCAACAGTGACCGGTTCTCTGCAGGGCAGCAAATACTATGTCAGCACTTTCCTCTGAAGACAGAAATCATCTGGGGCGCATGGTCGTCAACATGCTCGATGAGTGGGGCATCAAGGCCTCCGACCAGATGAATATCCTGGCCCTTCCGGAAGGGACGCCAACCCGGATGCTCCGCCGCTATCATGAAGATACCCCGTTGCCGGATGACCCCGCGGTGATGCAGCGGGTCGAGCATCTGCTGGGAATCGCGGACGCGCTGCGCACCACCTATCCCCGCAACTCCAGGATAGGGCTGCTGTGGCTCAAGCAGCCCTGCAGGCGGTTGCGCAGCCGCCGGCCGATGGACATCCTGATCGAGGACGGGTTGAGTGGTCTTATCACGGTCCGCACCCACCTCGACTGCTCCTTTGCCTGGCGTGAATCCGAGCGCAAGGATTGACAGGCGCAGGTTTGATACCCCGGACACAGGCGTCATTTTGCGTCCCTGGGCAGATGACGCTAATGGCGGTTATTCAATCCGGAATCGTGGTATATGGCAACGGAATCCAAGGCAGTCAAAGCCCTTGTTTGGTGAATATCCCGCGCCTTTACGTGCGCTTCCGTGGGCAATTTTCCATTTGGCATGGGTGACAGGGTGATTATGGTCACGGACCGGAGACTATGAACGCGCCGGGCATTCTGACCGCCATACCCAGGCGTCGCTACAAGTATGGCGAATTCACCGTCGTGGTGCTGGGTGACATCGAGAGCAGCGACGGTATCGATTACCGCTTTATCCTGGCCGTAGTGAAGGGGTCGGATCCCAGCCCCGGGCTTTATCTGACGTCCGAGAAGCCTCCCGGGACGGGCGTGGAATCCGACTATACTATGCGTATCCTCATGCAGGATGGCGCCGAAGTGCTCGCCAGGTCGCCTGATCTGGGCGAGCTCGAGGCATTCATACGGGAGGGGCTGGAAATCGTGAGCGACGTGCTGGGATTGTCAGATGAGGTTCCCTACCAGTTGCTGTAACGTTCCTGTGAGATGAAAAAACTCTCCGGTCGCGGGGCTGTTGTGTTACTGGTGATGTCATCGGCGTTGTGGACATCATCCGTGCAGGCCTTCTTTTGCTTCTCCATGGGTGGGGGTGGCAGGCACCGGTATGATGATTATCCACCATTACCACCGCCCTTCGGCGCATTCCTCCCTCCCGGACCGCCGGTTCGGCACGGTGGCCTGGAGATGCCGGAACCCCCGCTCACACCGATCGCCCCCGTCGAGACCCGTAATCTTGACTATTCCCCACCGGCGGATCCTGCACGGAAGCAGCATATTTTTCACTAATGGGCCATCTTCGGGCCACTGTTCCTGGCGCCGGGTATCAATGTGGAGTGGTCGTCTCTACCGGCAAGCCGGCCCTTTCCCAGGCGCTCATGTGGCCATCCAGGTACCGTACATTGGTGTATCCCGCCCGTTGCAGCGCAAATTTTCCCACGACGGCGCGCGGGCCATGCTGGCAGTAAATGACCACCGGCCTGTTCCTGGGCGCGGAGAAGTTATGGGCCAGAAAGAACGATTGCCAGAATGGCATGTGGATTGCCCCCGGAATATGACCCTGCCGGTATTCATAGGCGGAGCGCGCATCGACGATCACCGGTGCATTGCCCGACGTTATCAGCCTTCCCAGTTCGCTGGCGAGAATTGATTCCGGCACGTTCTACCTCCCCTGCTGCAATGTGTTATAGAGACGCCGATGGAACGGCGAGGCGCCCGCGGCTGACAGGCAGCTCGGACGCTGCTTCCGCGAAGCGGCCGTCAGTTCCATCATAGCGTATTTGTCTCCAGTCGCCTCTGTGGCGACTCTCCCTGTGGGACATGCCTGAATCTCGTGTGAGGCGGCCATCACGGTATTGAATACCGCGACGTGGCTTTCTACACTCCATGCCCGGGTGGGGAAGATACGATTTCCCGACGCAGCGCATACCATGGACGGGGGGTGCAGGGAATGCCGCAAATCCATTCTGGTGAAGGGGAGCATGATACCGGTCTTGAATGCCTGGCCGTCATCGTACGCCTGCATGGTCTGGCGGCGGATGTCGGTAAACTCCGGCACGAGTTCTCCCGCTCGGGCAGACGACTGGATGCCGGCGAGCTGGTCAGGGCGGCCCGTTACACGGGGCTCAGGGCCAGAACGATTCAAAGCCACTGGCGGCGACTGGAAAAAACACCGCTGCCGGCGATCGCCGGCAGCAAGGATGGCGGGTTCGTCGTTCTTGCCAGGCTGGTAGACGACAAGGCACTCGTTCACGATCCCCTTGAGTCCCGACCACGGTTATTCACGCGGGAGTCGTTTGAAGACTTGTGGTCGGGGCAGCTGTTGCTGCTTACGCGCCGTGCAGCGGCGGGAACCGGGGAAACCGGATTCGGATTTGGCTGGTTCATACCCTCGATAATCCGCTACCGTTCATTGTTTACCGAGGTTCTCGTCGCCTCCTTCTTTCTGCAGTGCATGGCGCTCGTGACGCCACTGTTCTTCCAGGTCATCGTCGACAAGGTGCTGGTGCACCGGGGGCTGACAACACTCGATGTGCTGGCCGTGGGCATGTTCGTGGTCTCATTTTTCGAAGTGGTGCTGGGCGGGTTGCGGACCTATGTGTTTTCCCATACCACCAATCGGCTCGATGTCGAACTCGGCAGCCGCCTGTTCCGGCACCTGCTGTCGCTTCCGCTCGGCTATTTTGAAGTGCGCCGCGTCGGTGACTCGGTTGCGCGGGTGCGTGAACTCGAGAACATCCGCAACTTCATCACCGGTTCCTCCCTCACGGTCGTCATCGACCTGGTCTTCACGCTGGTCTTCCTTGGGGTCATGTACTACTACAGCCCCTTGCTAACCCTGGTGGTGCTGGCCACGATTCCGGCCTATGTCGCGCTTTCCCTGCTGGTGACTCCGGTGCTGCGACACCGGCTGCAGGAGAAATTCGCCCGCGGAGCGGAAAACCAGGCCTTCCTCGTGGAGGCGGTCGGTGCCATGCCTACACTTAAGTCCTGCGCTGTGGAACCCCAGTGGCAGCGCCGCTGGGAAGAGCAGCTGGCGGCTTATGTACAGGCGGCGTTTCGCGCTTCCAGCCTGGGAAATGTCGCCAGCCAGGCGGCCGGATTCATCAACAAGGTCATGACGGTGATGATACTCTGGGTCGGCGCACGCGCGGTCATGCAGGGGGATCTCAGCATCGGGCAGCTTATCGCATTCAATATGCTGGCGGGACGCGTCAGTGGTCCGGTTCTCCGCGTGGTACAGCTCTGGCAGGATTTCCAGCAGGCCTCGATATCGGTGCGCAAGCTCGGCGATATTCTCAATACCCCGGGTGAGCTCTCCCGTAACCGCAACCGGGCCTCGTTGCCGAAGCTGGCGGGTCATATCCGGTTCGATGACGTGACCTTCAGGTACCGGCCCGAAGGACGGGAGATCCTGCGCCAGGTATCGCTGGAGATCCCCGCCGGGCAGATCGTCGGCGTGGTCGGCCGCTCGGGGTCAGGCAAGAGTACGATCGCGAAGCTGGTGCAGCGGCTCCATGTGCCGGGCAGCGGCCGGGTGCTGATAGACGGGGTGGATCTCACCATGGTCGATCCGGTCTGGCTGCGTCACCAGATCGGTGTCGTTCAGCAGGACAGCATCCTGTTCAGCCGCAGTGTCCGGGAAAACATCGCCTTGCGTGACCCGGGCATGCCGCTCGCGCGGGTTATCAGGGCGGCGGAGCTGGCGGGGGCGCACGAGTTTATCCTGCAATTGCCCGAGGGGTATGACACGCCGGTCGGAGAGCAGGGGGCCAATCTGTCCGGTGGCCAGCGTCAGCGCATCGCCATCGCCCGCGCGCTGGCCATCGACCCACGGATTCTCATCCTCGACGAGGCCACCAGCGCGCTGGATTACGAATCGGAACAGGCCATACAGTCCCATATGGGGTCGATTTGCCGGGGACGCACGGTGATCGTCATCGCGCATCGCCTGTCGGCCCTGCGTCTTGCGGAGCGCATTATCGTCGTCGATGAGGGGCGGCTCGTTGAGGACGGCGGACAGCGGGATTTGCTGAGAGCCGGTGGTTATTATGCCGGCATGCATGCCCGCCAGAGCGCGACAGTCGGGATGGCCATCCCGGCGGGCGCTTGAGGCGGTCGCCGGATGAGGCCGATACGGTCAAGGGGAATGCCGGAGCGGGATTTCCTGCCTGCCGTGCTGGAGATCCAGGAAAAGCCCCCCTCTCCCGCCGGGCGGTGGATTCTCTGGTCGATACTCCTCGCCTTTGCGGCGGCTGTCATCTGGGCGGTCTGCGGGCGCGTCGACATCGTTGCCGTGGCGCAGGGAAAGATAATCCCGGCGGGCAGTATCAAGGCGGTGCAGCCTGCGCAGCTTGGTATCGTGCGTGAGCTCTACGTCACGGAAGGCGAGCGCGTCACCGCGGGGCAGCTCCTGATAGAGCTTGACCCGACCGTAAACGATGCGGACCGCGAACGGCTTGAAGGCCGGATTGGCGCGGCATCGGGTGAACGTAAACGGCTGCGGTTTTTTGCCGATGCCATTGAGCAGGACCGGGCGCCTGCCCCGTTCGAGAGCAACGGCGGCGGCATTTCCGGCGGGGAGGATAGACTGCAGGGACGGATCCTGGTCGACCAGTGGGAGGAATACCTTGCCGTCAGGAGACTCGCTCAGGAGGAACTCGCCGCAAACGACGCGGAGCAGGGCGCCGGCAAGGCAACCCTGGAGAAGCTGCGCTCCATATTGCCGCTGGTCACGGAACGGGCGACGGCGACGAAAAAGATGGCCGATCGGGATCTGGCGCCGAGGCTGCAATGGAACGAACTGGAGCAGCAGCGTATCGAGACGGCGCGGCAGATCGACATACTCGCGAATCGACAGCGCCAGCTGGTCGCCAATGCCGGCAAGATCGAGCAGGATCTCAAGGTCCAGCTGGCAAGGATGCGCAAGGCCGTGCATATGCGCATTGCCGAGCTCGATGCCGAGCTTTCCGGCCTGGAGCAGGATCTGGTGAAGGCGAAGACACTCACGAGCAGGCAGCGGTTGACATCACCCGTTACCGGCACCGTCCATCAACTGGCCGTGCATACTATCGGGGGAGTCGTGAAGCCGGCGGAAACGCTGCTGTGGATAGTCCCGGACGACACGGAGCTGGAAGTGGAGGCGTGGATAAACAACCGGGATATCGGCTTCGTCAAGGCCGATGATGCGGTCGAGGTCAAGGTCGAGACGTTTCCCTTCACGAAATACGGCACCCTGGCGGGTCGTCTGGACGATATCAGTCATGACGCCGTTTCCGACGAGACGCATGGGCTCGTCTACAAGGCGCGGGTCCTGCTTGAACGTACAGACATCGAGGTGGACGGCCGCCAGGTGAGGCTGGAACCGGGTATGGCGGTTACTGCCGAAATAAGGACAGGAAACCGCCGGTTGGTGGAATTTCTCATGAGCCCCTTGCTGCGATACCGGGATGAGTTCGCGCATGAACGCTAGAACTCCTCACATGGGCAGCTCGGGCGACGAAGCAGGCGGATTGGCAATGATCGGTTTTTTATTCGTATTGTTTATTTTTCTCTATCTCCTGTTCGGTTTTTTTCTATACGGCTATATCAGGGGCTGGGGCCCGGGAAAACGAAAATCCCTGCTTATTACACTTTTCCTGATGCTCGGCATTCCGTTTGGCGATGTGATACCGGGGAAACTGTATCTGTCATATCTATGTAGTAAAGATGGTCGGGATAAAATCAATGAAGTGGTGCATGCGTCTGGTTACTCTTGCGCTGGATCGACTACTCGTACGGGATGCGGGCAGGGGTGCATCCAAAGATTGCAGGAATGGCGGAAAGCCGGAAAACCGATGTTTATAGAGGCGTATGTATCTAACCCGAAAGAATATAACTTCGTCGACAAACCCGGATATTATCGATTCGAACTGGTAGAGCGATACGCCGGAGAGATGCGCCCGATATGATGCAGTTGAGCCAAATATCCAATTCGTTTTGGAAATATCAAGATGCCAGACGGATACTGCTTATATCAGCAGGAAGATTAGCAATCAGATTTCAGCAACTACATCGTTAGAGGAATGGGATCGTGACACGAATTATTCAAATTTATTTGGAATAGCGCGAGTTCATGCCTATATTCAGGAGATAGATCCAGCGGCAATATCGTAGGTAGCAATACGGGATTTATTCACAAAGGTGGATGGTTGCGTCGCTGGGTTGCCGGATTTATGGCAGTAGGGCAATCAGATGAATGTTTGGATAAAGGTGAATATGGTTTCACCTGGTCAATTCATTAGAGGCGTATTTAACGAGTCATTAACACAAGGAGGTGTTATCAATGGAACTATTGAAGATTAATATTGGGGTAGCTTGCTTACTCAAGCAGCTTATGGTGATTTTTCTGGCGTCGATACCAACGCAAGATGGGGTATACGATGAAACCCAATTGATTTTTGAGGCACTTACAAGGAATGGTACAGGGGGCGCAAATTTTACAGAAAAACAGGCAAAGCAATTTCTAAGATCGATTTGATCTGATCAGTACATTCAATGACTCAGGCACAGGGTTCCGCGCCGCATTATTCCTTGATAAGACCACGAATAAGTACACACTCGCCATTGCCGGTACTGAATCGTCCGAGTTTCTACAAGATGGAATTTTCGCGGACCTGGTAGGTATCGCGGCTTCGGGTTACGCCTATGGTCAGATCACGGCGATGTTCTATTATTACGACGAGTTGCTCGCGAGTGGGATACTCCACACGGATATCCGCATGAACGTGGTTGGACATTCTCTCGGCGGTCATCTCGCCACCATTTTTTCCCTCTACCGGCCACTGGCCGTCGACGCGGTCTACACCTACAACGGCGCGGGCACCGGCGCGGACGGCGAGGGGGCGGCGCGCCTGCAACTGAGCGAACTCCTGGGATTCAGCCAGGACAGTCTCGACGGCGGTACGCTCGAGAGCAAGCGGGTTACCAACCTCTATGCCGATGTTGGACCTGAGCTTACCGCCGGTCTCGGCGTATTGTATGGAAGCGTCCAGCCGCTCTATATCGAGGACAATGGCGCACTGGATAATCATTCCATCCAGTTTCTTTCCGATGCTCTTGCGGTATATGGCCTGTTCGAAAAGCTGCAGCAGGATATTTCGGTCAATACCGTTTCCGGAATTCTCTCCGCGATGGCGCCTATCGTCAGCGAACGGTCAACGCTCGAGAGCACCTTGAACAGCCTCGCCAGGCTGTTCGGCCAGAGCCTGGACTGGTCGCAGGGCGACGATGCGCAGCAGCGGGACGACCTGTACAAGAACGTTTCCGCACTGGAAACGCTGATCGCGCCATACGGAGGAAACCTCCGTATCACCAGCCTCGTCGGACTGGATGCCGCAACGATACTCGCACTTTCCAACCCTGAATCCGGCGGCACGGAGGAGTTCCGCTATGCTGTACAGGAGCTTAATCCCTTCGCGCTGGGTGGCATCCCTGACCTGTATGCCGCCTCGCAAGGCGATCTCGACTGGAACGCCTTCAGCCTGGACTACTGGGTTGACCGTTCCACCCTCCTCGAATGGAAAAACAGATCCAATATCGATAATCCGTCCTACCGCGGGCTAGGCCCGCAGGCGTTCTCGCACTGGGTGTTGCCTGGATATGACGTACCGGTGCTCTATCGGGACCTGCGCACGGGTTATGAAGTGAAACTGGTCAGCACGCCTTCGGACCTGGGCGTGTCCGAGGACTACTACACGAGGATTGTTTTTGGTGATGAATCCACCGTCAACACGATCACCGGGGGCGATGAATCGGACCGTCTGTATGGCGGTTTCCTGCAGGATGCGCTCTCGGGAGGCCGCGGCAAGGACTACCTGGAAGGCGGGGCGGGGAATGACACGCTGGAAGGTGGCGCGGACGGGGATGTCCTGCATGGAGGGCAGGGGGATGATACCTATGTTTTCCATTCCGGTGATGGTGTGGACTTCATCCAGGACAGCGACGGAGCAGGCAGGATCAGCTACGACGGGCTGACGCTCTCCGGCGGAGTGGAGGATTCACCGGGTCTGTTCCGCAGCGATGACGGGTTGTTTTCCTATGTCTTCGACGACAGGCCCGGGGCATCCGGCTCGCTGGTGATCCGTGGCCCCGACGGTCAGCTTGTCGTCACCGGTTTCACCAACGGCGCGCTGGGGATAACGCTCGAATCTGACCAGCCGCCACTGGAGCCTCCTCCCGAAACCACCCGGGAGATCATCGGTGATTTCGAACCGATCGACTTTGATCCGGGTGCGGGTGTCGAGTATCGCTATGATGATCTGGGGAACCTGATTACCGACCCCGACAAGCCTGCCGCCACCACGGACACGCTGTACGGCAGTACGGGCAGTGATCATATCGTCGGTGGCGACCTGGACGATCGCCTCTTCGGTCGTGCGGGTGATGATCAACTGGAGGGTGGTACGGGCCGGGACTGGATGGAGGGCAACGAGGGCCTTGACGTTCTTGCGGGCGGTCAGGAAACCGACATCCTCGCGGGTGGCGAAGGTGACGATCGCCTGTTCGCGGAATCGACGGAGGACTGGAATACGGTGTTCGATTCGGACCTCACGCCGGCGGGAGAATCCCGCGACTGGCTGGCGGGCGGCGATGGTGACGACCTGCTGGTCGGCTCAACGGGCGACAACGGCCTCAGCGGTGGGGCGGGTAGTGACCTCATTCTCGGCGGCGCCGGAAACGATGAGATCTTCGGCGACAGTGACTGGCTTGCCTCCGGCTTCGACTGGTCGGTGTCCGAAGCGGAGGGAACCCGCCTCTATACAATGGTAAGCGGCATCGACAACCCGCCTGGCGGCGCCGCCGATACCATAAATGGCGGCGGCGGGAATGACTTTGTCCAGGGGCAGGCGGGTGACGACATCATCTTCGGTGATGCGGGAGACGATTACCTGATCGGGAATGAGGGCAGTGACACGCTCTCCGGCGGGACCGGCGATGACACGATCTACGGCGATGCCGAATCCGCTGATTTCACCTCACACGGCGCCGACCTGATCGACGGCGGTGCGGGAAATGACTATCTGGTTGGACAGGGCGGTGCTGACAGGATCACCGGGGGCGAGGGTGATGACACGCTGTTCGGTGATGCCGGCCTGTCACAGATACCGATCGAATGGCATGGCGATGATTATCTCTCCGGCGGCGATGGCAACGACACGGTCTATGGCCATGGGGGTGACGATACCCTGCTCGGTGACAACGGGGATGATGCGCTTTACGGGCAGGAAGGCAATGATCTGGTGTACGGCGGCGCCGGGAAGGACACCCTCTTCGGCGGAGACGGCATCGACAGGCTGTATGGCGAGGACGGGGACGACCAGGTCGGTGGCAATGACGGCGCGGATTTCCTCGATGGCGGTGCCGGAGCCGATGAGTTATACGGCGGTGAAGGCGACGATACCCTGATCGGTGGTACCGGCGATGACACGCTTTATGCCAGCACAGGTGATGATTCGCTGATTGGCGGCGCCGGCGATGATCTCCTGCAGGGCTACGATGGCGACGATTTTCTCAATGGCGGCGCCGGCAATGACAGCGTCGTCGGGGGCGCAGGCAATGATCGCTATGTCTACAACCCGGGCGATGGCGTCGATATCTTTGCCGATTCATCCGGCGCAGGATACCGTGGACTTCGGTCCAGGCATCGAGCTGTCAACGGCTGTGGTGTTTCTCTCGAACGGATACCTGGCTTTCCAGTTTAGCCCGACGGATGTCCTGTATATCCAGGACAATGCCGTTGATCGCTATGTCTTCGCGGACGGTGTTGAACTGACGCCCGATCAGATACTGGAGCATGCGACCTGGATCGGGGGTGGCGACGGAAACGACGCCATTGCGGGGACGGATACCGACGATGTGTTTCTGCTGGGGCCGGGTGATGACCTGTTCACCGGGCGCGGCGGCGATGATGTCTATGTGTTCGATCCCGGCAACGGACACGATGTCATCAATGATGCCTACGGCTCACTCGATGCGCTGGTGCTGGGGCAGGGTATCGAGCCGTCCGGGATGAGCGTCAGCTGGCAGGGGCTGGATCTGCGTATCGATTTCGGCACCGCCGACAGCGTCACCATCCGCGACTGGTTTGTCGGTCAGCAGATCGAGGTGTTCGATTTCTACAATGGTGTGCAGCTTACGGCCCCGACCATGGAACTGCTCTCCGGCGCGCCGTCGTTCGTGGGTGATGCGAGCCGTGACATCCTGGTCGGTGGGCCGGGGGATGAAATCTTCCGCGGCAATGGCGGCGACGATACGCTGGTTGGCGGCGGCGGGGCCGATGACTATGTCTACAACGCCGGTGACGGCCTCGACCGGATCGAAACGACGGCGACCGGCGTGAACGACTGGCTGGTGTTCGGCGCCGGCATCGCCGTGGATCACACCCTGGCGCAGTTCGTCGATTCCGGTGATGAAGAGATTCTGGAAATCCGTTTTCTCGATGCGCTGGGGCGGGTGGTCGCGGGGGAGGGCGTCGATATCGTCACGCGTCCTGCCGGTGTGCCGGTGGATGGGCAGTATGATTATGGCGTGGAGACCCTGGTTTTCGCGGACGGGACGTTGCTGACGCCGGAGCAGCTTGTCCAGAACTCCGTCAATCAGGCGCCGCAGCTGCTGACCCCGTTGCCGGATCAGGGCATCGACGAGGATGCGACGTGGTCGTACCGCCTCGATGCCGGTGCCTTCGCCGATCCCGATCCCGTTGACCACCTGGCCTATTCGGCCAGACAGGCGGATGACACGCCCTTGCCGGGCTGGCTGTCGTTCAACCCCTATACCCTGGAATTTTCCGGCACGCCGGCAAACGAGGATGTCGGCGAACTGGACATCGCCGTAACGGCGACGGACGGCCGGGGCGCCGCGGTGAGCGATGTCTTCCGCCTGACGATCAACAACACGAATGACGCCCCCCTTGTCGCGGCGCCGCTGCCGGACCAGAACGCGCGGGAAGGCGAGGAGTATACCTACACGGTGCCGGACGGGAGCTTCAGCGATCCGGACCCCGGTGACAGCCTGACCTACACGGCAAGCCTCGCCGGCGGGGAGCCGTTACCTGACTGGCTGACATTCGACGCTGAGCATCCCGCCTTCTCGGGTACCCCGCAGGCAGCCGATGTCGGACCGGTGGAAATCGAACTGACGGCGACGGATACGGCGGGCGCCGCAGTCGCGGACCGGTTCACGATCGATGTGCAAGCCGCCGAGACGGAACCGAATATCATCAGCGGGGACCGCGGCGCCGAGGTCCTGTCGGGGACCGACGGGGTCGACTGGATCTATGGAAACCGGGGCAATGACAGCATCTACGGCTACGGCGGAAGTGATGTCATCGATGCGGGGCGTGGCCTCGACCAGGTGTTTGCGGGCGGGGGTGATGATCTGGTGGATGCGGCCGGTGGCGATGACATCATCTACGGGGAATCCGGCGATGATACGCTGAACGGCCAGCAGGGGGATGATACCCTCGATGGAGGCGAGGGCGATGACCGGCTTGACGGGGGCCCGGGAACCGACCGGCTCCTGGGCGGCGCGGGGAATGACAGCCTCATCGGTGGCGATGCAGATGATGACCTGGAAGGCGGTGCCGGCAGCGACGATTATTATTTCAACCGGGACGATGACGTCGATACCATCGTGGAATCCGGCATGACCGGCGCCCTTGATCCGGCGGACACGCCTGCGGTTGACCGGGTCTGGTTCGGCGAGGATATCGCTCCGGAACAGCTGTGGTTTGAGCGGCAGGGCGACGCGCTGGTGGTAAGCATCATCGGCACCCGCGACGCACTGCATATCGACGACTGGTATTCCGATGCGGGCAATCAGGTCGAGGAATTCCATACCCCTGACGGCTCCATGCTGCTCAATACCCGCGTCGATCAACTGGTGTTCGCCATGGCGACCCTGGCAGAACCGCATTTCGGTGAGTTGAACCTGCCGCCGGACACTCAGGAGGAACTGCAGCCCGTGATCACGCAGGCCTGGCAGGCGGCCTGAATTACCGGGTTTATAGCGGCCATAAACACCGAATTCACCGCAGAGACGCAAAGAACGCAAAGTCGTTAAATTGTTTTTATTAATAGGATTCTTTGCGTTCTTTGCGTCTTTGCGGTGAGTAAATTTCTTTACCATCGTGGACCGTCCATGGGTTTGGACGTGTGTGATAAGCTTCCGGCATGCAAATGCGTCGTGACTTGCTGGCGATTCTTTCGGACGGTCAGTTCCATTCCGGAGAGGCTCTGGGTATGGCGCTGGGTATGAGCCGCATGGCGGTATGGAAGCATATTCGCGCCCTGCGTGAATGCGGTGTCGCGCTGGAGGTGGTGCGCGGTCGGGGCTATCGCCTTCCGGTATCGCTTGAATTGCTCGATGCCGGGACCATATGGGACGGGCTCGAATCCGAAACCCGTAAATCCCTGACGGGTGTCGATGCCTTCCTCGAAATAGACTCCACCAATAGCTGGCTGCGGCAACGGGCACTGGAAGGTGCGCCTTCCGGCAGCGTCTGCGTCGCCGAGATGCAAAACGCCGGGCGCGGTCGTCGCAGCCGCCGCTGGATCTCGCCGTTTGCGGCCGGTCTGTCGCTCTCCCTGCTGTGGCGCTCGGGGATCGGTGCGGCGGAACTCGGCGGGCTAAGCCTCGCAACGGGCGTGGCCATCGTGCACGGACTGGGGGCGTTTGGCATCGGTACGGCGGGGCTGAAATGGCCGAACGACGTGCTTGTCGATGGCGCCAAGCTGGCGGGCATACTGATCGACGTGGTCGGCGAGTCGACGGGACCGTGTGCGGTGATCGTCGGCGTCGGAATCAATGTGGCCATGCCGCAGGGGGCGGCGGCGGAGATCGACCAGGACTGGGTCGACCTTTGCACCTTGACGGGCCGTGAACAGGTTTCGCGCAACCGGCTAGCCGCGGTCGTTCTGGACCGCCTCGTTGCGGCAATCGTGGCATTCGAACAGTCGGGTCTGCAGCCCTTCCTCGAGGACTGGCGGCGGCATGATCTCGTCCGGGATCGCCAGGTCAGTCTGCAACTGCCGAATGAGGTGATACGGGGCCGTGCCCGCGGGATAGATGCCGGGGGCGCCCTGCTGGTTGACACGGCAACGGGAAGGCGCCGGTTTGCTTCCGGCGAAGTCAGTTTGAGAATCGCCCCATGATGTTGCTCGATGTGGGCAACTCCTCCGTCAAATGGGCGATCGAGAGTCATGGCGAACTGAAAAGCAGTGGCCGGTTTTTTCATCATGCCGGGGGATTTTCCCGCTCGGCCGACCGGGCCTGGGAAGGCATACCCGCGCCGCGCGTCTGCGCGATTGCCAGTGTCGCCGGTGCCGTCATGGAACAGGAGATCACTGCATGGGTAGAAAAGACCTGGCATATTGCGCCATGTTATATCCGGGTCGAACCACGGGCGGCGGGCGTGACGAACGCTTACCGGGCGCCGGGCATGCTGGGTGTCGATCGCTGGGCCGGGATCGTGGCGGCCTACCACGGCAGTAAAAGGTCCGTGTGTGTTATCGACTGTGGCACGGCCATTACAATCGATGTCGTGGATGCCGCCGGCATCCATCAGGGCGGCCTGATAGCGCCCGGTATCGACATGATGCGGCGTTCCCTTGCGCAGGACACCGCCGCCATCGGCCCGGTATCTCACGAGACGGGTGAATCCCCGCCGCAGCTCGCCCGGGATACCACAGGGTGCGTCAACAGCGGGGTGATGCACATGGCCGGTGCATTGATAGACCGGGTGACGGGCGATGCCGCGAAGCGCTGCGACGGCAATCTTGAAGCCGTGATTACCGGTGGCGATGCCGGTAAAATACTGCCCGTGTTACGCCATCCACCGCGCCACGATCGCGATCTGGTTCTGAAAGGGGTTGCCATTCTCGCCAGGGAGGCCTTATGCGGCACGTGATATACCTGCTGGTCATCACGAACCTCGTTTATTTTTCCTGGAATCTGCTGCAGACCGTTCCGGAAACGAACGGTGCAAGCCTCGTCGGACGCTTGCCGCCCAATGTCCGGCGCCTGGAGATGATCCACGTCAGTGCGGCGAGCAAGGTTTCCCTTGATGCGGGAAATTCTTCCTCCAGTCGCCGTCGACGATCCTCCGGTTGCCGCCTCGATTCGGAAACCCGCGGCAGCCCGGGGGGACAAGGATATCACCCGGGTCGAGGCGCTCACCGCATCGGAACCGCCGGGGGCGGCTGCTCCTTCACTGACCTGTCATGTGCTTGGTCCGTTTCCGGACGTATCGGAAATGAGGCGTGTCGAAGATCGTCTGCACGAACTCGGTTACCACCCGCGGGAACGCACGGGCGATACCCGGGTAGACGCCGGTTACTGGACCTATCTACCGGCCATGGAACGCGAGGATGCCTTGCGGGTTACGCGCATGCTGAAAGAAAAAAATGACCGGGATTTTCTGATCATGAAGGGTAATGCGATCTCCCTGGGCGCCTTCGACAGCCGTTCCAAGGTGGATCGGCGTGTGAAGATGCTCAAGAAATACGGGCTCGAACCCGTTGTGGAGCCGCTTTACAAAAGCCGCACCGGGCGCTGGCTGGATATTGATCTGCGGGATAATGAGCTCACCGTCCTGGAAACTATCCAGGCTGAATATCCGCACGCGCAGCCGCAACATTCCGCTTGCGGGTCAATTGCAGCTAGTGGGGCGATTGATTAGAATCCCTGGGAGCCTGTCCGACAGGCTCCCAGGTTGTTCGGTTTCCATATGCTGGCGTAGCTCAGTTGGTAGAGCAGCTGATTTGTAATCAGCCGGTCGGGGGTTCAAATCCTCTCGCCAGCTCCATTAAATCAAGTAGTTAGAGAGACCGGCAAAGCCGGTTTTTTCATGTCGGAACAGTGTCGGAAGCGGTCATCGTTACACCACCAGCCGTCCCTCACGCTCATGAGTTGGTTGGCGGTGTCAAATATCAGGTTTGTCTTCCTGTTTCCATTCCAGTCTGGCATTCAATAATTCATCGTGTTTATTCTGCAATGCAACGGCAATCGCGTCGGCCGCCATCGCTAATTTATGCATTGATTTCTGTCCATCGATGATTGTCTCTGTCATTGATAATGAGCCAAATCTCTCCGGGTTATTGTGCTGCAAGATGTACAGTGCCTGTGCAATGTCTTTAAGGGTAATCTCCCTGTTGAAATCCGGATTCTGACGTTCAATTGAAGCAAGCGCCGTCAATAGCAATTCGAACTTTGGCCAGCCTTTCCGAAATTCGGATTTCCGTTTTATTCCCGACTCGATTACTTCGCCCATATCACACCCATTTGATTCGTCTGGATCAGCAGCCCCTGCAGCCATCTGGCCGGGGGTAGATTAGCTGGCGCCGGGTGCTAACTACCTTACCCCAACAGTGGGCGGCGGGCTTATTCCCCGAAGGTCTTGTATTCACCCACACCCGACAGGATTCCAGAATAGTACGAGGATGACATGCTGGCTATTGGCCGTTCGTACATGATGGGAAACCCCGGCACATGGCCGGGGTCCGGTGGTTAATACAGTTAGATCCATCCCCTCAACTTGTACACCCCGGTCGCGATCATCTCCCGGAGAACCCGGATCTGGAGTTGAAGATTCGTCCAAAAGGTGTATCTCAGGAATGTGCCAAACCCCATGTCGGCTTCAGCACCTGTGTTGGGGGTGCCAATCCCGGACACGTGTGTAAAACCGGCTTTCCTGAAGCAGAGCAAGGATCGTCGCAGATGCGTACGCTCGGTCACTATATGCACCGGATCATTGATCGCCTCGGGACCCAGCATTGCCCGGATCATTACGGCCTGCTCGTGAGTATTCTTACCCTTTGTTTCCATCAGGATTGAAGACGCTGGCACGCCACGCATCACCAGCTCGTCCTTCATACGGCCTACACTGCTCGTTTCCGGGTTCTTATCCGCAGGCAGGGCCACGATGACGGTCGCATCCGGAAATGAATTGCTTTGTTTTGCCCCGTAGTATGTCCGCATGAGTCCAGTGTCGCTCGGAATGCCTCCGCCACCGAGTATGACGATGTACCTGGGGGTTTCCATGGCGCCTGCGTCGGGAACCTTTAGCCAACTCTCGACGATGCCGTCGAACAAAGGGGTGGCTAACGCAATCTGCAACAGGAACAGCGTGGCGCAAATGCGGACCAGCATGCGCCCGTAGAATCGTAGTGGTCCTGGGCGTGTGTGACTTTGCTTGTCTTTCACGTCAATTCTAGAGGTTACAGGAATGTTCGGATATGATGGCGGTTATAGTCGGTTAATACTACTCGCAGATTGTTTTCCTGCCGATACCGAATCAGTTCCAATCGGCGCGCCGTAGCAGTTAGCATAAAAACGACAAGATTTATTTATCTCAGCCACGTTACTTATTGCCCGGGGTCGTAGTTATGACAATCCGTGTTGTTAAGGAAAGCAATGAAAATTGCTGGGATGATCACATCAAAATGTTCCCGTCGTCCGGCCCTTTCCATACACGGGCATGGACAGAATGCTTCAAGAGCAAACGCTTGACGCCACTCTACTTACACCTGCTATCCGGGGATGAGCCCATCGGTGCAATCGCTGGAGTCGTCGTTGATCCCGAGAGGGCAATCCTGAGAGGGATCGACCGCAGGATTTTCTGCTTCTCGGGTCCAGCACTGTCTCAAATGAACAGCACCTTGATCCGGGACTGCATGTTGAGCCTGAACCGCTACGCCAAAGAACAAGGATTTACCAGTTTTATCAGTTTGGGTCGAGACTACCCGTATACGTATGATTGGGGCAGTTCGAAGGTACATTTACAAATTATTCAAGAGTATATCATCGAGTTACACGGGGGGTGGGAGCAAATCAGGAAAAGGATGCGCAAGTCAATACCTGAGCAGACCCGAAAAGCCGAGAGGTCGGGGCTTAGCTTTCATGAGCACCGCGACGCCTCGATGCTGCCGCAACTGTTTCGATTGCTTGAGACCACCCGTTTGAGAAGAAAGAGAAAGAGCGGGATCTATTTTTCCCCGTATTACATTCCATATCTTGCGGACAAGCCTTTGAGCAAGCTTGGCGAGAGCAGTATCGCCAGGTTTTTCGTTGCCCGGATCGGAGGGGAGGTGCTGTGTGTCCTCCTCGTGTTCACATTTTGCAGGAGGGCCTATGCCCTGTGGATAGGCTGCAGCGAAAAGGGGTACCAACTTCGGGCGCCTGCGTTCGTGTGGTTCAATTCGATAAGAAATCTTGAAGCGGCGGGCACGGAATCGCTGAATCTTGCCGGCGGTGGGCCACAATCCGGACACGCATTTTCAAAGATATCACTCGGTGCGGAACGTCAATCATGTACTGGTAGCGTCTCCCCGTACCTGAAAGGCCCTGTCAGGAATTTGCTGTTCCAGAGTTATCGGTCGCTGGACAACCTGATGACATCCATGCCCGCCGTTCGAGACTGGACCCGGAACGGCGCATGAGATCTTGATATGTGTCATCACGTACACAGACCGTTTCGATGTTAGAGATGCCCGGACGTGTGTGGAATGTTCAGAGATTAAGGACTTCGCTCATATCGTTTTGGCGACATCTGCGTACGCAAATTCATTACATTCGCATGTTTCTATGGCCAGATGTCGTTCTCCTGGAAGGTCGGACAGAGAGTGGTAGCTCACTGACTATCCTTCGTGCCGGAATTACAGATAGCCAGACTGCCTATTATTACGCAAGCCAAATCCTCGCTGACCTTTGCACTGAACGGGCCCTTGGACGAGCATGGCTGTGGACACTTCCAGCGTTGGCACGGAAGCATGCCTGTGCATTCGTGCTCTTTCGGGTACCGACATCGCGTGCCGCCTTGGCGTCGTCGGGTTCTTCGCCGCGCCGGGTTCGATAACCCTCCATCTTCCTGCCATTCTGGGGGTGGTGGTCGATGTGACAGACAGGACAAGGTTGCTGCGAAGTCATAGCCTTCAAGACGATGTGCGACGAATACATAAACGTGGCTTTAAATACAGTATTTCCAGGAAGAAGCAGGACCTGGTTACGTTTATCCGCGAGTACCACGATCCCTACGTGGCGAAGGTACATGGCTTCGGCGCGATCTCAATGAATTTTCAGCCTCTGGTGGCGTCGTGTTCGACCAACGAGATTCCCGGGCCCTGGGTATTGCTCAAAGTGGAACTCAACGGTGAGTGGATTGCCGGGTGTCTTCTGGTCAGTGAGGTCGGCAGGGCAGCGCTGATGGAGCTCGGGGTCAGGGATGCCAATACGGCACTCGTCAAGCAAGGGGCATTAGCGGCCGCGTATTGGTTGTCCATGGAATATCTGCGGAGAGAAGGGCACAGGTGGGTCAGTCTCATGCACGCCTTACCATTTTTGAGGGATGGTGTTCTGCGGTACAAACTGAAGTTCAGTCCCTCTATTAAGGCGGCGCGGCCAGCCGACGGATTTCTCCTGCTTTTCGATCGGGAGAACGATGCCGCACGAGAAATTCTGCTGCGGGAGTCTTTTCTGGCATTCAACGGCGATAGCTTAAAGGCGGTTTGGTTCAGCAGTGATTCTGAAGCTTCTCCCGATCCTTTCTGCATACCCATCGACAGACTAAGCATCGCGGGAATCAACGACGTCGAACAAGTGGTGCTATCCTAACGTGCCGTCCCGGAAGCCGGGGATTTTCTCGAACAGTGGCCGCGAATTCGGCAGTTTCATGAGAGGATGCAGGGTCTGGTCGCGCCGTTACCCGCCACTCACAGGTGTGGCGCAGGGAATCCAGATATGACGAGGAGTAAACCTTACTGTTGCATAAGATTTCAGCATGAACGCAGAAATGAGCCTGTATAACGAGGGTTGCGTGCTGTCTGCAGATGATTCTGGAGTTCACTCCCGGTGAATTCAAGAAACAGCCCCCTCTCCCTTTTTTTACCCCCTCTCCCTAACCCTCTCCCGGTGGGAGAGGGGATTTATGCAATGTTGGGGTAAACACATGGTTTATTGGTTATAAGCTCATCTTGCCAGTACTGACACGCTGTGCGACGTGTTCCTTTCATTCAGGTGCCCGAACCGGTCGTTGCTCACTTGCTCGCGCACCATTGGCCGTTACGGGGTCGTCCGCCATCCATTCCTCCAGCAGTGATCGCAATTCCCGCGCAACTTCCGGATGGCGCTCGATGATATTCTCCTGGCAACCGGGATCATTCTCAATGTCGAACAGACAGTAGACGGTTCCCTCGACGAGCGGCTGGTAGGTCAGCTTCCACTTGCCCTTTCGCACCATGCGATCCTTTGCCGCAATCACGATGTCCAGATACTTCCGCTTGAGCGCAATCATGCCGTTGCGCTTGTCAGGAACCTCCAGCAGCTCCGGCAGGTCCGGGTATCTAAGGTGATTGTCCGGCGTTCCCGGGAGGTCGGTGAACCATACGCCTGTTTCGTAGAACGCAGGAAGCTCTGTTTCGAGCTTGTCTCCACGCAGGAGCGGCGCGAGAGAAACGCCCTCGATGGAGGCGGGAATTGGCAGGTCGACCAGTTCGAGCAATGTCGGGGCGATGTCCACGGTGCGCACAACGTCGCTGACCTTCTCTGGCTGAGGAAGGCGCGGATCGCTGATGATGAGCGGAACCCGGGCTGAGGAGTCGCTGATGGCCGAGTTTCCCTGCCCCCAGGTTTCGTGCTCGAAAAACTCGAAGCCGTGGTCGCTAAAGATGACGACGATGGTGTTCTCCGACAGTCCCGAGTCCTCCAGATAGTCCAGGATTCGCGCAACCTCATCGTCAAAGTTCGCGACGCATCCGTCATAGAGATCAATGATCTGATCGAGGTCAAATTCGGTCTTTGGCTCACCCTGTTGACGGATAATTTCCCAGGGATCGCGTAACCTGGCCATGTGGAATTTAGATTCGCCACGGTAGGTGGGATCAGAGTACATCGAATAGTACGGATACTTGGACGTGAAGGGCGGATGGGTCGTTGCCATGAACGACATCAGGAAGAACGGTACCTCCTGTTTTGCCAGCCTGGCGACCATACGGCGCGTATCCCGGCCAACTTCCTCCGTAAGCGGGATGCCTCCGAGATAATAGACCTCGGGCAGAAAGGTCTTCCCGAACAGGTTCTGCGAGAACAGCGAGATGAACAAACGCAGGTCCTTTGGGCCCTGTCGCAGGAGGTACTTGATGTTCCACTGATCGCGGGGATGGTCAATGTGGTCGAAGCCAAAGTCGAACTTCTCCGCGTCCGATACCGCCCAGTCACCAACGATCGCCGTGCTGTAGCCCGCCTGCTTGAGGATCGCAGGCAGCGACGGTACCGGGAGATCCGTTTCCTCAGGAGTCACAAAGGTGTCCCGGATCCGGTTGCGGTGCGGCCATGTACCGGTCAACATCGTCACCACGCTGGGAGCTGTGCGCGCGCATGGGACGTAGCAGTCGGTCATGAGTGTACCGCGGGCGATGACCCTTTCTATGTTTGGCGTAAGCGATCGGTGGTAACCCATCCCGTTCAACCGGTCGGCACGCAAGGTGTCGGAGCCGATCATCAGGATGTTCGGTCGCCTCGTATCGTTCCGGGCCTTCGAGACGGCAGGTGGTTCGTGCCCGGAGGTCGCGGTGTGAACGATCGCGACGTAGAGTATGGCAATCCCCACGAAAAGTGCGAGTGACCGCGGCGCGCCATCCAGGGCCAATGCGAGCATCCCAGCCCCATACCAGATTCCGAGCGCCGTGAGCAGGCCCGTATCGATCGCGCGCAGCCGGCCGGGTGTAAGGTGGTCCCATAATGGGAGAAAGCGCTTCATGGAGTACTGCGAGGAGGCCGCAATAACCCCAGGGGAATACAGCAGGGTTAGGGCGAGTCGGCGGCCGGTAAGAATCAGGATCGCAGCCAGCGCGAAGGCCGCGGCAACGACAGGCTGGTACGGCAGCTTGAAGAGGACCAGCGCGACAACGTACATCATCGCTCCCGGGAATGCCAGGTAAAGACATATGATAAAGGCGAAGACGGTGAGCTACCCACTGCGTAAGCAAGATAGGAGCGATAATGCGAAAGCACCTCGTCTTCCAGCTGCGGGACGGTACGCGTGTAGTTGGTCAGGGACTTTATAAGAACCAGAAGGGTAAACGCCAGCCCGACGAGCGCGCATACCTGTACGGTTCGACCGACATAGCCGAGCACCGAGTAATCGAAACTGTCGGTTCCAATCACCCGGTTACCTCATAAGAATGCAAAGGTATCCATGATGAGAACAGGCCGGCACTTACTTTGGGGTAATAAGTAAGGTCGCTGTCTTCCTCCATGATTTATTTTCATTTTTAACTACTCACACCTGGCATGAATAGCACTAAGTTAGGCCTAATCACACCCCTATGGCCACGGAATCACACGAAAAAACGAAATACAGGCTGTTCTTTCCGTATCTTCCGTGTGATTCCGTGGCTATTTATCGGGCTTGGGCTTTAACTAAGTGCCATTCACCCCTGACATCAGTTTAAACCCCGCCATTCCCTTCCACGGCCCGCAACAGCGAATCTTCGTCAATACATGCTTGATAACTAGATTACTGAAACTATGCTGCTGGTCCAGTAGATCTGCATCGACCCGCCCTATCTCATACACACCCCCACCGCCGGACGCAAATCCCGCTTCGACTACGCGAAGCAGGCCATATCGACCTGCTGATGCTGCTCAAGCACCTGCCCTGCAACGTCATCCTTTCCGGCTAACCCTCGGCTCTGTACGAGGGTCTGCTCGGGGAGCAGCGCAGCCTGGGACTGCAGGTGATGAACCAGGGCGAGGTGCGCACCGAAAAGCTCTGGTTCAACTTCACCCCCGATCGGATCACTGGGCCGGCTAGCGGGCAAAAACTTCACCGACCGACATCTCCCCAAACATCGTACCGCTCGCTACCAGCAGGTGTGTGATGAAAGAACCATACCTTTTTCCCGGGTGGGGAGCCCAATAACACAAACGTCGAAACTCCGGATTAGACCAGGTCAAACCCCACTGGTTTTGATTACTGTGAAGTGGATCACCAGATCTTGAATGAATGCTACTTCAGGGGTGTCAGCCATGAACCGATACAACTCGAGCAGAACTGAAATTTATCTGTAAGGGCAATACCGCCCAGAGGTGGCGACGCAAAATCACGGGTTAGAGATTGATCCAATGACAGAGGGATTGCCGGATACACGCCTCGCTGGCCAGACGCGCAGCGCAGCAGCGATCTACAGTCATATCCACGACCTGACCCTGTCGTTTACCAGATAGCCCGTTTGCAGTCTGGTGCCACAGAAGTGATCGCTGTCATTGGGCTCCGCGTGGCATGAGGCTAATTCGAGGAAATGAGGATAGTGGAAGTGTTACCGAAATCAGACGTTGTAATGCAAAGAATTTCACCTGCCCGCGAGGTATCTGGTCATGTTTAAGTTAATCAAACTCAAGCTGGTGTTAGTGGCAGTGATGAGCTTGTCGTTTACCACCATTCTGGCCGCTCCACCGATTAACTACGTAGAAGGCCAGATCATCGTCAAGCCTCGTGCGG
>CAVQCA010000129.1:0-42919 GCA_963710815.1 uncultured Gammaproteobacteria bacterium
GTTGCAGCCTGCAATCCGAACTGACACGCACCTGCATGGCATCGATCATCTTTTGCCGTAACGGTGTCATCGTCCTTCTCCTCAGTAAATGACCAACAGTGGTCATCTCTGAGTGTGGACACTCACCTCATCGGCTACAGGAAAAACTCGAAAGGTACGCAGCTACCGCGAAGCGGTTTAGTTCAACTACTATTAGAGGGCCTAAAAGTCAGGTTTGTCTTACAACTTTTAGGTCATTTTTAAATATTGACCTTCGTGAAATCAACAGGTTAGATTTGTATAGCACGGCCTAAATGGAATTACAAACCTGGCAAGGAGGCCAGTATGCCCAAATCACCCCTGCTCGAACGGGTGCGTAATGCGATTCGTATCCGTCATTACAGTCTGCGCACCGAGCAGTCTTATATTCACTGGATTCGACGATTCATTCTTTTTCACAAGAAACGTCATCCCAACGACATGGGTGAACGCGAAATCTCAGCCTTTCTCACCGATCTCGCGGTAAACAGAAAAGTATCCGCGTCCACTCAGAATCAGGCGCTTTCAGCCATCCTGTTTCTTTACCAGAAGGTACTGGATCGCAATCTGGAGTGGCTGGACGATGTCGTGAGGGCGAAACGTCCCAGCCATGTTCCGGTCATCATGACACGAGAGGAGACAAAACAACTTCTGGATGAAATCCCGGGAATCAACGGTTTGATCGCCCGTGTACTGTACGGGACCGGGATACGAAAAATGGAATGTTTACGCTTGCGGGTGCAAGACGTTGACTTTGATTACCGGCAGATAGTCATACGATCGGGAAAAGGCGACAAAGACCGGGTTACCGTGCTACCCGATGTTCTGGTTGAGAAGTTACACAAGCAGCTGGACCGGGCACGTACAATTCACAATCTTGACCTTGAGCAAGGGTACGGCGAAGTAGCACTCCCCTATGCGCTTGCTCGAAAATATCCCAACGCGGGTAAGGAATGGCGCTGGCAATACGTGTTCCCGGCAACGCGCCGTTCAGTTGATCCGTATTCCGGGCTGATCAGACGTCATCACTGGTTTGAAACCAATGTTAGCCGGGCTATCAGGGAGGCAACCCGGAGACTCGGAATCAACAAGCGCGTCAGTGTCCATACCCTGCGCCATTCCTTCGCCACCCATTTGCTCGAGAACGGCTACGACATCCGCACGGTGCAGGAACTGCTCGGGCACAAGGACGTGAAGACGACACAGATCTACACGCATGTGCTGAACCGCGGTGGACGCGGGGTGCGCAGTCCACTGGACCGTTGAGTGGACTTGTAGTCCGCCCGCGGGGTGTCGCGATTCAGGGTCGTCGCGGCGTCTTGCCGGACTTTTCGAACAGCGCCTGCTTCTCCCGGTAGAGCGCGGAGATATCCTCGTCGCCGAAGCCCGCCTCCATCAGGCGGCGGTAATGAATCAGCGTCATCTCGACCAGCGGCAGCGCGACGCCCAGTTCTTCCGCCATCCGCTGGCAGATGGCGAGGTCCTTGTGATGCAGCGCCACGCGGAAGCCGGGGGTGTAGGCGCCTTTCGCCATGGAAGGCCCGCGGTGGGTGAGAAACCAGTTGCCGGCGGCGCCGGAGCCGACGACGTCAATGACCTTCTCCAGCGGCAGTTCGAGGGCGCGCGCGAAGGCGAGTCCCTCGCTCACCGCCTGGTTGATGCCGGCCGCCACGACCTGGTTGACCGCCTTGGTGGCCTGACCGGAGCCGACCGGGCCCATGTGTTCGATCCGCCCGGCGATGGCCTGCAGCGCCGGGCGGATGCGTTCCAGCACCGCCGCATCGCCTCCCGCCATCATGGCAAGCGTGCCCTTGCGCGCGCCCTCGACGCCGCCCGAGACCGGGGCGTCGAGAAAGGCGACATCGAGGGATTCGAGTTCCGCGGCGGCGATCCGCGCCGTTTCGCGACTGACGGTGGAGGTGTCGACCACCACGGCACCCGGTTCCAGGCCGTCTTTCAGCGCGCCAATAACCCCGAGCACGTCCGCATCCGCGCTGACCGAGAGGATCAGCAGGTCGCAGTGGCGCGCCAGTTCCGCCGGATCGGCGGCAACGGTGACGCCGAGTTCCTCCCCGAGCACGCGGGCCTTCTCGACCGTGCGGTTCCAGATGCCCGCGAGGTAACCCACGCGGTGCAGGTTGCGCGCCATGGGCGCACCCATCGCGCCAAGGCCGATGACACCGGTTTTCATGGGAGTCTGCTCTCGCTAATCGACGGCGGGAATTCAGTCTTGTGGTGATTCGGCATTGGTAGTCTCATGGTGAAAGGGTGTATGGCTTCCAGCCAGGTGATCATCACAAACAAACAGGCCCCCCAGCAAAGGCAGGCGAGTGCAGCTACATCGACGACGCCCGGACCTGTGCGCTTGTCGCGCAAGGGCGCGGCTACAGGAACCAGTTGCCGGGAACACACCAGGCTGTTTGCATGTCTTCGTAAAAGATTTTCCGTGCGCACTTTGCGTCTTTGCGGTGAAATCGGCTGTTTGTCTGGAAAGGCACTCACCCGGATTACGCTACGCTTGTCCGGGCTACGGCTCCTCGAGATAGGTGTAGCCCTCCAGACCGCTTGCCAGGAATTGCTGGTAGGCGGCCTGCTCCTCCGCGTCCAGACCGGCGGCGGCGATCTTGTCGCGGTAACGCGCGAGCAGCTGCGCGGGGTCGAACTCGACGTAGCGCAGCAGCTCCTCCACGGTGTCGCCGTGGCGCGGTTCGACCAGCCGGTAGCCGCCATCCGCCGTCAGCTCGACGTTCACCGCGTCGGTATCGCCGAACAGGTTGTGCATGTCGCCGAGGATCTCCTGGTAGGCGCCGATCATGAAGATGCCGAGCAGGTAGGGCTCCTCCCCGCGCAGCGCGTGCAGTGGCAGGCTCGATTCCACCCCCTCCCCGTCCACGTAGTATTCGATGTGCCCGTCCGAGTCGCAGGTGAGATCCTGCAGGGTGGCGCGGCGCAGCGGCTCCTCGTCCAGGCGGTGCAACGGCATGATGGGAAAGATCTGATCGATGCCCCATACGTCCGGCATCGACTGGAACACGGAGAGGTTGCAGAAATACTTGTCGGCGAGCTTGCGGGTGATGTCGTCCAGCACCGCGTGCGCGCCCGGATCCGCCGCGAGCTGCTCCTGCACCGCGCGGCACACGGCGTAGTAGAGGGATTCCCCCAGCGCGCGCTGCGCCAGCTCGATACCGCCGGAGATGTAGAGGGTGCGCAGGTCGGCGAGCCGCACGTTGGCATCGTCGTACACGGCGAGCGCATTGTCCGGACCGCAGCGATCCAGGTCGACGCGCAGGGCCGTGATCGGGGCGGGCTCCCCCGGCGCCGGCTCCTCCGTGCGCGGGGCGCTCAACACCTGTTCGGTGTCGATGACGTTGGTGATGAGCACGGCATGGTGCGCCGTCATGGCTCGGCCAGCCTCGGTGACGATATCGGGATGCGGCAGTCCGCGCTCGCGGCAGACGCGGGTCAGCACCCCGACCACCGCCGAGGCGTACTCGTCGATGCTGTAGTTGACGGAGTTGTCGCTCTTCGAGGCCGTGCCCTCGTAGTCCACGCCGAGCCCGCCGCCGACGTCGACGGTCTCGACGGGTGCGCCGAGGGCGTGCAGCTGGGCGTAGTAGCGCGCGGTTTCCTCGAGCGCGCGCTGGAAATCGCTCATGCTGGCGATCTGCGAACCCGGGTGGCAGTGCAGCAGGCGCAGGCAGTCGCTCATCCCGGCCGCGCGCAGGCGCTCCAGCAGGGCGAGCACGCCGGCGGCGGTGAGTCCGAACTTGGAGCGGTCGCCGCCGGTGTTCTGCCAGTTCCCGGAGGTCGCCGCCGCGAGCCGGATGCGCAGGCCGAGCCGCGGGCGGATGTTCATCGCGTCCGCCACCTGCAGCACCAGCTCCAGCTCGGAGAGCTTCTCGATCACGAGGGTGACGCGCTGGCCGAGGCGCTGCCCCATCAGGGCGAGTTCGATGTACTCGGCGTCCTTGTAGCCGTTGCAGATGATCACCCCGTTCGGGGGGGAGACGCCGAGCACCACCATCAGCTCGGGCTTGCTGCCGGCCTCGAGGCCGACGCGCAGGCCGCCGTGGTCCACGATGGCGCCGACGACGTGCTGCTGCTGGTTGACCTTGATGGGGTAGACGGCGGTGTAGGCGCCTTCATAGCCGTGCTCGGCCCGGGCCTGTTCGAAGGCGGCGCACAGGCGGTCCACGCGGTGGCGCAGGATGTCGGTGAAGCGCACCAGCACCGGCCAGGCGAGACCGGCCTCATGCAGCCGGTCGGCCAGCTCGTAGAGATCGATCTCGGGGGTACCCGGCATGCACTGCGGGCGCGCCACCACGCAGCCCTGCGCACTCACGTCGAAGTAGCCGGAACTCCAGGTGGCGACGTTGTAGCGGCGGCGCGCCTTGTCGATGGTCCAGGTCATGACAGGGGAAGATAATGACAGTCGCGCCCGGGGACAAGCGATTCCGTGTTCAGTCCGGTTGTCACCCGCCGCGCCGGCTTGTATCGTGTGCATCCTTTAAACCGCATCGGGGATGCAGACGTGCTCGAAAACGACAGCCTGTGGTTCACCGAGACCCACCACCGCCAGGGGTCCGCCTTTTCCATCAAGGTACTCGCGAGGCTGCACGACGAGCAGACCGAATACCAGCACATCGAGATCTACGAGACCGAATGGTTCGGCAATCTGATGGTGATCGACGGCTGCATCATGCTGACGGCGCGGGATAATTTCATCTACCACGAGATGATGTCGCACCCGGCGCTGTTCACCCACCCCGCGCCGCACAAGGTGGTCATCATCGGCGGCGGCGACTGTGGCACCCTGCGCGAGGTACTCAAGCATGAGGATGTGCGTCACGCCCTGCAGGTGGAGATCGACGAGCAGGTGACGCGCCTGTCCGAACAGTATTTCCCCGAGTTGTGCGTTTCCAACGACGATCCGCGCGCGGAGTTTTTCTTCGGCGACGGCATCCGCTGGATGAAGGAATGCGACCCGGGTTCGGTGGACGTCATCATCGTCGACAGCACGGACCCGGTCGGCCCGGCCGAGGGTCTGTTCACGCCGGACTTCTACCGCGACTGCCTCCGCGCCCTGGGCGAGAACGGCATCCTGGTGCAGCAGAGCGAATCACCGCTCTACCACATGAACATCATCAATCCGATGCGCAAGGCCATGCACGCCGCGGGTTTCTCCGATGTGCACACCCTGTTCTTCCCGCAGGCGACCTATCCCTCCGGCTGGTGGTCGGCCACCCTGGCCGGCAAGCAGGACCTGGAGCGGCAGTACCGCCGGCAGGCGGCGCAGGAGAAGCCCTTCGACACCAGCTATTACAATGCCGACGTGCACCGCGCCGCGCTGACCGCGCCCGAATTCTTCCACAAGGCGCTGGACTAGTCTTCTTCCATCAACAAACTATTCACCGCAAAGACGCAAAGTTCGCGAAGAAACTTAAAAACAAAAACAATTAAGGGAACTACGAAAAAGTGTAATTTTTTCTGTAGGCGTGAGTTTTTCGAGGTGTACTTGAATCACTTTGCGTTCTTTGCGCCTTTGCGGTGAGTTAATTTCTTCATAGGCGGGCACCAGGGCTTGAACCTGTCCCGGTCCGCGCGGATCAGTTACACCACTTCGCCACGCGCGCCCGCGTGTCATCGATCGCACGGGTCCGTTCCTGGTCGGACAGGATGATCCGCCTGCCTTGCTCATCCAGCCGGTAGAGTCGGCCGGCCTCGTTAATATTGCGCAGCGTATCACGCGCATTGTTGCAGTTGCGCCGGCGCTTTTCCGCTGCCGCCTTTTGCTGCTCCTTCTTCTGCTTCGCCTGCTCCTGTTCCGCCTTCATGGCATCCAGCAGTCGCAGGGTCTTTTGCATGTGATCATCCGGACCCTGCGCTTCCGGCGTCGACGGCATTTTCGAAATCACCGTAGCATCGCTGCCACAGGGATGATCGGTGAACTGCACCGCTCCGCCGGCATCGGTGCATTTATAAATCTCGCCATGGGCGCCCGCGCCGCAGAGCAGCAGGCCCAGTGCGATGACTTTTCTAAAACGGAACATGGGCGGCTCCCTGATTCGACCGGTTACACGAGAGCCTACAACAAATCCGCGTTGTTTTCCCGCAAACGGTCGAGACACAGCCGCTGGCGTTGATCGAACAATCGGCGCGAACCGATGGTCACGGCGGTAAGCGTACCCAGTCCGGTCCCGACCGCGATCAGGAGCATGATGAGGATCTGGTATTTGACCGCCTCGACCGGCGGCGAGCCTGCCAGGATCTGCCCGGTCATCATGCCCGGCAGACTGATGACGCCCGCGGCGGCCATCGCATTCATGATCGGTATGAGGCCGCTTCTGACGGCCTGCTGGCGGATATCGGAAATCGCCTCGTTCCAGCGCTGCCCCAGCATGAGGCGCGCTTCGATGACACCGCGCTGGTCCCAGGCCGTGGTCGTCATGCGATCCAGGGCGATGGCGACGCCGCTCATGGTGTTGCCGAGCAACATACCGAGCAGCGGAATGGCATATTGCGGGGTATACCAGGGCGTGTCTCCGAGGATGACGACCAGGGTGAACACCGTGACCGCAAACGAGGACAGGAACATGGAAACCGTTCCCAGCGCATACCCCCACCATCCCCGGAAGCGGCGTTTCTGCCGCACCATCACCTCGCGGCCCGCCACCAGCAGCATGAACAACGCCATGAGCGTCACCCAGCCGAGATGCACGTTGGCGAACAGGGTCTTCAGCACCAGGCCGACCAGGGTGAGCTGGATGGCGGTACGGGCGGCGGCGATGAGCAGCTGCCGGCTGATGCCGGCGTGCAGCCGCACCGAGAGCAGCGCCAGGAGGAGCACCATCACGGCCGCTATCGCCAGATCCTGGGCGCTCAGCGTGATCATGCTCCCGGGTCCTGCTCGCGCAGTTCGCCGCCCTCCACCCGCAGATGCCGGTCCGCGACCCGGGTGATTTGCCCGGGATCGTGGCTTACCCAGATGACGCCCACCTGCCGCTCCCGGCGATATCCGGCGATGACAGCCTCGACCCGACGGGTGCTGGCCGGATCGAGGTTGGCGGTCGGCTCATCGAGCAGCAATACCCGCGGGGTATTCGCCAGCAGCCGCAACAGGGCGAGACGCTGCCGCTCTCCGCTCGAGAGTCTCGCAACGGGTTCCCTGACCAGCCCCGGGTCGAGGCCGAGCGCCTCCAGGGGCAACGGGTAACCGTCGTGGAAATGATCGATGGCGCGCCCCAGCCACCAGCTGCTCTCGGGCGGCAGCAGGCCGACGCGGGCGCGCCACTGCGCGGGCGGGATGGACTGACAGGGTGTCCCCTCCAGCCACACCTCACCCTCGTGGGGGTCGAGATCGGCGATGGCGCGTAATAGCAGCGACTTGCCCGCGCCAGAAGGCCCGGACAGGCACAGGCACTCGCCAGCGTCGACGACAAACGATAACGGGCCGAGCATAAGCTGCTGCAAATCCTTGATTTGCAGCAGGGGGAATGATCTACTCACCGCCGGTCCTCAGACGCAGCGCCGCGCGGGCGCAGATTTCATGAATATCATAAGGAGGCATTATGTCAGAACCCACGATTGCACAAAAAGCGCCGTACGTTCTGGAGCTGCCCGCGGGCACCTACTGGTGGTGCGCCTGCGGGCGCTCGGCGAACCAGCCATTCTGCGACGGTTCCCACAAGGACACGAGCTTCACCCCTGTCAAGCTGGAAATCAGTGAACCCACGAAAGTCTGGCTGTGCGGCTGCAAGCACAGCGGCAACAAACCCCACTGCGACGGCGCCCACAAGAAGTTGTGAGTGATTTCATCATTCACCGCAGAGACGCAGGGAACGCAGAGGGTCTCGAATAAAAAACCTTTCCTGAACCTCCAGAATGATCTCAAGGAAAGATAGGTTCCCTGGTTTTTTACATTAATTTCTCTGCGTGCTTTGCGTCTCTGCGGTGAAATCAGCGGATTACAGGTTGTAACCGGTCTCGTCGTGCAGCACGGTATCGAGGCCTTCGGTTTCCTGGTCGGAGGTGACGCGCAACCCGATGGTCGCATCGAGCACCTTGAGGATGATCCAGCTGGCGACGGCGCACCAGGCGAAGGTCGCCACGACGCCGGTAAACTGTACGGCGATCTGACGGGCAGGCGTCATGCCATCCGCCAGCCCTACCCCGCCGAGCACGGAGACGAACACCCCGGCCATAAGCATGCCGATGACGCCCCCCACGCCATGCACCGGGAACACGTCGAGTGAATCGTCCACATGCAGCACCCGCTTGATAAAGGCGGTGGCGAAGTAACACACCACGCCCGCGGTGGAACCGATGATGAGAGCGCCTGCCGGCCCGACATAACCGGAGGCCGGTGTGATGGTACCGAGCCCCGCCACCATACCGGTGACCATGCCGAGCACGCTGGGTTTGCCGTGCCGTGTCCATTCCATGACCATCCACGCAAGCGCCCCGGAAGCCGCGCCGAGATGGGTGACCAGCATGGCCATGCCCGCATCGCCGTTCGCCGCCAGAGCGCTGCCGGCGTTGAAGCCGAACCAGCCCACCCACAGCATGGCGGCGCCGGCCACGGTCATGGTCAGGTTGTGCGGCGGCATGTGGGTCGCAGGGAATCCCTTGCGCCGCCCCATGACGATCGCCGCGACCAGGGCGGCCACGCCGGCATTGATGTGCACCACCGTGCCGCCCGCGAAATCGAGCAGGCCCATTTGGCCCAGCCAGCCGCCGCCCCACACCCAGTGACACACGGGCAGGTAGACGACTGTCAGCCACAGAGCCGAAAACCACAGCATGGCGGAGAACTTCATGCGCTCGGCGAAACCGCCGACGACCAGCGCCGGGGTGATGATGGCGAAGGTCATCTGAAACATGCTGAACACGGTTTCCGGAATGGTGCCGTGCAGGCTGTCCCGCCCCATGCTGGCGAGAAAGGTGCGGTCAAGTCCGCCGATCCAGGCGTTCAGGGTGCCGCCGTCGCTGAAGGCGAGACTATAGCCGTACAGCACCCACAGGATCGACACCAGGCAGGTGATGGCGAAACACTGCATCAGCACGGACAGCACGTTCTTGCTGCGCACCAGTCCGCCGTAAAACAGGGCGAGTCCTGGCAGGGTCATGAACAGCACCAGCGCCGTCGACGTCAGCAGCCACGCCGTGTCTCCGACGCTCAGTTCGGCGGCCGGGGCCAGCGACGGCAACACGCACAGCAGCATGCCGGACAAAACCGCGGCCACACCCTTGGACCCGGGATGATTCATCTTTACCTCCTGATTCTTCTTCGTTAGTGTCTGCCCACCAGGAAACGCACTCGCCGCAACGGCGCTATGAACACAAGGCATTGAATTGTATTAATTAAAGATTCTCTGAGTCCTTGCGTGGCACCACTCTGCACCTCGATTCCGGAAAGCCCTGTGCGCGCTTACCCGCCATGCTCGCCACAATCACCTGAATCCGACAGATTCCTAGATCGCGTCTGAGCCGATCTCCCCGGTACGGATGCGAACGACGTTCTCGAGGTTGGTGATGAAGATCTTGCCGTCACCGATCTTGCCGGTGCCGGCTGCACGGGTCAGGGTATCGATGACCCGATCGGTAGCATCATCCATGATAGCGATCTCGATCTTGACCTTGGGCAGGAAATCCACCACATATTCCGCTCCGCGGTAGAGTTCGGTATGTCCTTTCTGGCGCCCGAAGCCCTTGACCTCGGTTACGGTGATGCCCTGAACCCCGATCTCCGAAAGCGCCTGGCGGACATCGTCAAGCTTGAAGGGTTTGATGATTGCCGTTACGAGTTTCATTGGATTCCTCTCCAGTGTGCGACGCGAAGCGGAGGATGATACCAGACAGCGCACTTGTTTAGTGCATACGGTGCCGGATCACGGTACCACGGCGTATTTGAATGTCGTCCCTGCAGATACAACCCGCACCCAGTGTTGTGGAGCGTTCGATGGACAGGACATCGGAGTGTCGCGAAGTACATGGATGTACGAGTGCCGCGTGAGGCAGGATGCCGGCAGCGGCCATCCCTGCAGGCAAAAAAACGGGCGCCGAGGCGCCCGTGAATACCGTTGGTTAAGGGGTAACGTAACGGTTTACTGCTAAAGGATATAACCACGCTCGTCGTGCATCGAGATATCCAGGCCTTCCGTCTCCTGTTCCTCGGTGACACGCAGTCCGATCACGGCATCCACGATCTTCAGCAGGATCAGGCTGACAATTGCGGTATAGACCAGAGTGGCGAGCACACCGATGCCCTGGGTGACCAGCTGGGCACCGATGGTCACGCCTTCTTTCAGACCGGCGCCACCGAGGCTGGCATCCGCGAACACGCCGGTAAGCAGCGCGCCGATGATGCCGCCGATCGCGTGCACACCGAAGGCATCGAGGGAGTCGTCGTAGCCCATGGCACGTTTCAGCTTGGTCGCACCGAGGAAACAGCCGACACCCGCGGCCGCACCGATTGCGATCGCGCCCATCGGACCGGCGGTGCCGGAAGCCGGCGTGATCGCAACCAGACCCGCAACCGCGCCGGAAGCGATACCCAGTACGCTGGGCTTGCCGTGCGAGATCCATTCCGCGAACATCCACGCCAGCGCTGCAGTCGCAGTAGCGATCTGCGTGACAGCCATGGCCATGCCGGCGGTGCCGTCAGCGGCCAGCTCGGAACCCGCGTTGAAGCCGAACCAGCCGACCCACAGCATGGATGCACCCATCATGGTGTAGCCCAGGTTGTTCGGCGGCATCGCCGTGGTCGGATAGCCCTTGCGCTTGCCCATGACCAGGGCCGCCATCAGGCCTGCGATACCGGCGTTGATGTGCACCACGGTGCCGCCGGCGAAGTCGAGCACGCCCATACTGCCCAGCCAGCCGCCGCCCCAGACCCAGTGGGCAGATCGGCGCATAGACCACGAGCAGCCACAGGCCCATGAACCACAGCATGGCGGAAAACTTCATGCGCTCGGCGAAGGCACCGACGATCAGCGCCGGGGTGATGATCGCAAAGGTCATCTGGAAGGTCATGAAGACCGTCTCCGGAATGGTCCCGGACAGGGTATCAATGCCGACCCCGGACAGGAAAGCCTTGCTCAGACCGCCCATGTAGGCGTTCAGGCTGCCGCCGTCCGTGAACGCAATGCTGTAGCCGGCGATGGCCCACAGCACCGTCACCAGCGCGGTGATCGCAAAACACTGCATCATCACCGACAGCACGTTCTTGGCACGCACCATGCCGGCATAGAACAGCGCCAGGCCGGGAATGGTCATGAACAACACCAGTGCGGTGGACGTCAGCATCCAGGCGGTATCGCCGGAGTTCAGTGTCGGTGCGGCATCCTCGGCCATCGCCAGGGATGGCAGCAAGCCGAGTAATCCCACCATCAGGGCACCGGAATGCCCCTTGATATGCTTAAACATAATGCTCTCCTCTTCGGCTGATGGATTGAGACTACAAGGCATCGGGACCGGACTCGCCGGTACGAATGCGGATGGCCTGCTGAAGGTCGAAAACGAAAATCTTGCCGTCGCCGATCTTGCCGGTATTGGCTGCCTTGGAGATGGCCTCGATCACACGATCGGCCATGTCCGCCGCAACGGCGGCCTCGATTTTTACCTTGGGCAGAAAATCAACCACGTATTCCGCCCCCCGGTAGAGTTCCGTGTGGCCCTTCTGACGTCCGAATCCCTTGACCTCGGTCACGGTGATGCCTTGCACACCGATCTCGGAGAGGGCTTCGCGGACATCATCGAGCTTGAACGGCTTGATGACTGCAGTGACTAACTTCATAGCGTATCTCCTGGAATAAGGCCCGCCCAGCGGGCGGGCCGGCGTAAAGTACCTTTAGAAACTCTTGCTCAGGGAAGCCACGTAGTGGGCATCGCACAGATCCGAGTTACCGCAGTCTTGATTTCGATTGATGTTGGTGTCGGTATAAGCCAGACCCCAGTCAACACCCTTCCACTTCTTGCTGACCCCGATCTTCCAGTCGACATAGCTGTCATTGAAGAAATCATCGGTGCCGTCGCCGTAGTTGTTGGCAACGGAGCTCGACAGGGAGATCTCGTAGGGCAGGTTATAGTCGAACGTGCCCTCGATACGGCTCGAGTCGTCACCGGTACCGAACCAGTCTTTGCTGTAGTAATAGGTCGCGCCGAACCACTTCCAGCCGCCGCCGATATGCCATTCGGTAGTGGAATTCTCGCTTCCGCCGGGATAGTTGTAGCGCAACCAGCCCGCGTCATAGGTCAAATCGTCCTTCCCGCCGGAGATGCCGGTATAGGTATCCAGTTCCATGGTGGGGCTGTGGTAACCGCCGAAGAACTGCGGATCCACGTTGCCGCCCCAGGTGCCGAGGTACCAGCTTATTGAATCACTAAAATCGTGGCTGTAATCGAAGCCTCCGGAAATCGCCGGCTTCTGGTTGGTCTGGGAGACGCCGCGCCAGATATAATCAGTCGCCAGCGAAACGTTGGCGCTGATTTCATCCGCCGCCACGGCGATGCCGGAAACCGTCACCAGCGCCGCTGCGGTCAATGTCTTGGTAAAGGTGTTCATGTCTATAACCTCCTGTAATGTGTTAGCTGAAAGGCAGTGCCTTGAACTCATGCAACCATTGCCACCGCAAACCGCGCAATGTTGTGTTGCTGTTTTGTCTCACGATAAAAAACAAGCAACCACCATGCCATATTTGTATTTTTATTTATTAACATACAGTTATACTGTTGCGCGAGGTTTGAGTAAAAAATTGCGCACCAATTTGGTGCTGCTGTACGTGCGAAAAAACAACAAACGCACCTCATCGGAGCATTGCTTCCAGCTCACTGGACAGTCCCTGCCAGCATGGTCTATGGTGACGTCCATGATCGATTCCAGACACCTCGATGACCTTGCCCGGCGGCTGACCGATGCCATGCCGGCCGGGATCAGGGAAATGCAGCAGGATATGGAAAAAAACCTGCGCGGCATCCTGCAGGCGTCGCTGTCGAAACTGGATCTGGTGACCCGCGAGGAGTTCGACGTACAGGCACGCGTGCTGGCGCGCACACGTGAAAAACTGGACCAACTGGAAAAAATCATCGCCGCGCTGGAAGCGCGCTCACGGCTGGACGAACCGGAAAGCAACGCACCGTCCGACGAAAACCGGCAGTAACCGGCAATGACGCCGCCGCGCCGCGACCCGCCGCGCGGACAACCAGGGAAGGGACACCATGTCGCTGGCGATACTCTACAGCCGTGCCCAGGTGGGGATGGATGCCCCGCTGGTCACGGTCGAAGTACACCTCTCCAACGGGCTTCCGGGCCTTTCTATCGTCGGCCTGCCGGAAACGGCGGTGAAGGAAAGCAAGGACCGGGTGCGCGGTGCGCTGCTGAATTCACGGTTCGAATTCCCGATGCGCCGCATCACCATCAACCTTGCCCCCGCCGACCTGCCGAAGGAAGGCGGGCGCTTCGACCTGCCGATTGCGCTGGGCATACTCGCCGCCTCGGGGCAACTTCCGGGAAAGGCGCTGCCGCAGTATGAATTCGCGGGTGAACTGGCCCTGTCCGGGGAATTGCGCCCCGTGCGCGGGATTCTGCCCATGGCAGTGCACACGCAGCGCGCGGGGCGCGCACTTGTGGTCCCGGCGGACAACGTTGCCGAAGCCGCGCTGGTCAGAACGGCCAGCATCTATGCCGGCCGGCATCTGCTCGATATCAGCGCCCATCTGACGGGCTCACATCCGCTGCAGCGCGAGGCAGTGCCGCCGCACGTTCCCGCCGATCATTCGCTGCCTGATCTCGCGGATGTCCGCGGCCAGCACCACGCGCGGCGCGCCCTGGAGATCGCCGCGGCCGGAAGGCACAGCCTGCTGCTAATCGGTCCGCCCGGAACCGGCAAGTCCCTGCTGGCCGGCCGCCTTCCGGGCATCCTCCCGGAACTGACCGAAGAGGAAGCCATGGAAGCGGCCGCTGTCGCTTCGGTCAGCGGGCAGACGATCGATGGCGCCAGCTGGCGCCGCCGCCCCTTCCGCGCACCGCATCACACCGCCTCGGCCGTGGCGCTGGTCGGCGGCGGTTCAAACCCGCGGCCCGGGGAAATCTCCCTGGCGCATCACGGGGTGCTGTTTCTCGACGAGTTGCCCGAGTTCGACCGCCGGGTTCTGGAGGTGCTGCGCGAGCCGCTCGAGTCCGGGCGCATCATGATCTCGCGCGCGGCGCGTCAGGCGGAATATCCGGCGCGGTTCCAGCTCGTGGCTGCCATGAATCCCTGTCCCTGCGGTTACCTGGGTGACCCGGCGGGACGATGCCGGTGCACCGGCGAACAAATACAGCGTTATCGCAGCAAGCTCTCCGGGCCGCTGCTGGATCGCATCGACCTGCATGTCGAGGTGCCGCGCCTGCCTTTTCACGAGCTGGAAGGACCAAGGGGTGAATGCAGCACTGCCGTTCGGGCGCGCGTGGACACGGCGCGGGAGATCCAGTTGAAACGCGCCGGCACCCTGAACAGCCAACTCGACAATTCGCAGCTGGAGGCAGTGTGCGAGCTGAAAATGGCCGACCGCCTGTTATTGCAGCAGGCCGTGCAGCGCCTGCAGCTCTCGGCCCGGGCCTATCACCGGATATTGAAGCTGGCGCGCACCATCGCCGATCTCGATGCCTCACCCGGCATCGAAACCGCGCATCTCGGCGAGGCGCTTGGCTTCCGGTCACTGGATCGCGACTACGACACGCTTCGAGATAAGCCGGCAGCCGGGCCAAGTACCCCGTGACAATCAAATTCGGCCGCGGATGGGCCGTCAGGGCTTGCCGGTCGCGGCTGGCGGCGTGGTCGCAGCAGCCTTTGGCTTGCCGACCGAGATCAGCTCCACGTCGAAAATCAGGGTTTGGTGCGCCAGCGGACCACGGTTGCCGTAGGCCAGCTCGGGCGGGATGACGAGCTGGATCTTGCCGCCTTCCTTCACATGCTGCAGGCCTTCGGTCCAGCCCTTGATGACACCGTTCAGCCGGAAGGTGATCGGTTTGCCCTTGTCGTAGGAGCTGTCGAATTCATGGCCGTTGACCAGCGTGCCACGATAATTCACCGTCACCGTGTCGGTCGGACCCGGGGACTTGCCACTGCCGGCTTCGAGGATCCTGTATTGCAGCCCGCTGGGCGTGGTGACCACACCTGACTGCTTCCCGTATTGCTCCATGTACTTCCTGCCTGCGTCGGCCGACTCGCGTTCCGCCTGCTTTAGCCTGGCCTGTTGTTCGGCAATGATCTTGCGCTTGAGATCCATCAGCGTGCTCTGCATCTGCTCCGGCGGCATCAGGGGAGCGGCGCCGGAGAGGGCATCCTCGATTCCCTTGACGATCGCTGCCGCATCGATCTCCACGCCCTGGCGCTTGAAATCACCACCGATCTGGTAGCCGAGGCTGTAATTGATGCGGGCGGTGTCGTTGTCGAGTTTCACGGTCTCGCCGGCGAGGACGATGCCGGCCGGGATGGCCAGCAGGACGACAGGGAGCAGGGTGGTAAAACGCATGGCAGGTTTTCTCCATTGGCAGGGGCCGGACGCGAAGCGCCGGCGCGGTAATATTCAAATTTATATCGTCAGCAGGGTATGAACCCCGCCGACGACCAAAGGGAGAGTTCCACTTCTCCCCCGTTGGAAACTCCATAGACTTTGGCGCCCGCCGCAAGCGGCGGGGAATCAAGATTAAAGCGCGCGACCGAAAAGCGGGCCGCCCGAAGGCGGCCCCGTTTCCCGTCAACGCCCGGTGTCCGACAAGCGCCTAGGATACCACGCCGCACCCCGGCGCCGTGGATTTCGCACCGACGCAGTACGGCACCATCATCTCGTTATCCTCGTGCTCGACGATATGGCAGTGCCATACATAGAGCCCGGCGATATCGAAAGTGGCATTCAGACGGGTCACTTCACCGGGTGGCGATCAAGGAAGAGGCGCAACTGAGCCTTGCCTGCCCTGACTGCGGGAGGTCTGGTCGTCGAGGGGCAGCGATCCGGAGACGGCAAACTCAGGAACTGGCAGTAGTTGCCCCGACAGTCCCGCCTTCGTATCAGAGGGTTCCCGCGAAGCACCGGTTGCGGGCGCCGGGCCGGAAGGCGTCGGTTTCTCATGCCCCGGTTCGTGGCGCGGTCCGGACGGTGCCACCCTACCCGACGCATGCGTATTGCCGCCGGAAAGCTCTTCCATGGCGGAGCGGATATCCCTGATTCCCAGACTCACCCCGCCCAGCAGGCGGGAAGTATTTTGAACTTCCCAGAAATTGATCGCGCTGCCCGCGATGCCGAGCACGAAAGCCGCTGCCGCCAGCATCGTCGCCACGATCAGGCGGCGTGCCTGCCGTCGCTCACGGACCAGCATTTCCTGCATGGCCGCCTGATGCGCCTGCTGCTGATCCTGCAGCCGGTTTTCCAGCCAGCTTACACGGGTTTCGGTCTCCTCCTGCCGGGAGGCGGCAGCGGCCAGCGATGAGCTCAACGCCTCGATCCGCCCATTTGCGGCATCGCGTTCGATCCGGAGCTGATCGAAGCGCTGCTGCAATTCAACGCGCAATTGCTCATCCCGCGTCCTGAGGTGGTCAAGATCACCCCGCAGGGCCGTGATCTGCCCGCGCAGGGCTTCCTTTTCGAGGTTGGCTGCAGCCAGCTCACGCTCGAATCCGGCCTGCAGTCCGGCCAACTGCGTGAGCAGGTTTCGCTGTTCCTCACCACGCGCGGACAACCCCCGTTCGAGGTCGCCCTTCATACTCGGCCAGCTCTCGATGCAGGGCCTGCAGCTCGGTGTTGGCGGTGGACAGTTCGCGCCCGGTACTGGCCTGCAGCTCTGCCAGCTGTTCCTGCAGACGATGTTGTTCCTGGTGACTGGCGGACAGATCGCGGTCCGTGTCGGCCCTCAGACCGGTCAACCGCTCCAGCAGCTGTTGCCTTTCCTGCCGCGCGGCGGTCAGTTCATTTTCGATTTCCCCGGCACGCCGCAAGGCATGCGGCGGCTTGAAACGCTGCGCCAGGCTCTGCCAGAAATGTTTGAGGATGAACACCGTATCGGCCTTCGCGGGGGAGCGATGCTGCAGGTTGATTATGTCCTGTTGTTATTGTCGTGCCGGGTTCACCGGGGTGAATACTGCCAACCGGAGCACGGGGGTAACTACAACCCCATCATAACGCCAAATTTCCGGCGCGCAATTCGATTTTTACCTGACAGCACCATCGATCCGGTCATCGGCAGGCGGCGAGTCGTCAGAGGATGAGAAATAGTTAATTATAAACAGGTAGTTATTATTTAACCCTGAAACACCAAACCGCCATGACGGAAATGGCGCCAGGGGATGTCGTCTCTACAGTAAAGAATAAAAGGCCACGGAAGCACACGGAAGACACGCGCATGGTACCCGCTCTTCCGTCGTTTCCGTGGCCAATCGACCGCTATCCGGTCTCACCTTCTCCCTGCAGTCGTGCGTCCTTGCGGTGAAAGCGGTGTCTATGGACGGACACTACCTCACTGGCGACTATTTGCCGGTCAGCAGATCGCCGGGCGTGGCCGGCAGCCGGGGCATGACCTGCTGCGGGAATTCCCCATTCAGCGCGCCGAGGAAGGCGACGATGTCCTTCACCTGGGCATCGCTCAGATCCTTGTTGAGCTGGGTCTTGCCCATCACCCGCACCGCCTCGTCCAGGCTCGTGACCGATCCATTGTGGAAGTAGGGTGCGGTGTAGGTCAGGTTGCGCAGCGTCGGCACCCGCCACATATTCCGGTCGGCTTCCTTCTTGGTGACCGTGTAGCGTCCCTGATCCTCGGTGAGCTTGTAACGGGCATCGTACTTACTGCCGGGGTAGAGCGGGAACTTCATGAAGAATCCCTGGCCGACCGGCAGATTGGCGGCACCATTGAACGCGGGACCGGAGTGGCAGGCCGTGCAGCCGACCGCGGCGAAGGTCTCCATGCCCCGCACCTGCTGCGCGTTCATGGCTTTCTTGTCGCCCTTGACATAGCGGTCATACGGGCTGTTCGGCGTGATCAGGGTGCGTTCGTAGGCGGCGACGGCCTTGGCGGCGTTGTCGATGGTGACGACGTCACCCTTGCCGAAAGCCGCCTCGAAGTAGGGCTTGTAACCCGGGATCGCGCGCAAGCGGCCGATGGCGGCATCCAGGTCGGGCATACCCATTTCGATCGGGTTGGCCGGCGGGCCCTTGGACTGTTCCTCCAGCGTGGGCGCGCGGCCGTCCCAGAACTGCACCGACTCGAAGGCGGCATTCCAGACCGTCGGGGCATTGCGCCCGCCGACCTGCCCGTGAACGCCCATGGAGGTCGGCCGGTGATCGTCACCGCCCTCCATGATGTTGTGACAGGAGAAGCACGACACCGTTCCGGTGGAGGAGAAACGGGTATCGAAAAAGAGCATCTTGCCCAACTCGACCTTCGCCTCCGTGGTCGGGTTATCGGCGGGCGCCGGCGCGGTTTCCGGCAACGCCTGCCATTGGCCGGCGCCGCTCGCCAGTGACGTACCGGCGAGCGCCGCCAGACCAAACAGGGCGGGAACGAAACTTCTGATCATGTTCATTTCTCCTGATTGAATTACAAAATAATGAGATTTATACCTTCCCAACCTTAAAGCAAGATGAAAATCTTGCCTGAACGATGGCAGGGTGCCATGAGTCATACGCCTCAGATAACGCATGGAAAGGTTCGATGCCGAGACCACGGCGGCAGCCGTTGATTTCGGGTGGAGCGTGGCCATTCATCCCTGAAATGCCGAATAAACCGCCGCTTGCAGATCAGTCGGCGGGCGGAGAGAGGGGTTCGATAAACGTGAAGGCGCCGCGGATATCGCCCACCTGGTAGCCCCGCGCCTGATCCCCGGGATAGAGTTCCGCCAGTTTGGCCGCGACGGCGGGGTCGATTTTGGTGCCATGGCAGGCCAGGCACAGCCCGGCGGTGGGGATAGCCTTCATGTAGCGGAACACCGGCTTGCCCTTCTGCTCGACCACTGCGTAGTATTCAAGCCGCGCGGGATCTTCGCCGGCCTGCTTGCGCTGCTCGAAACTCTCGAGCCCGACACGCTCCCAGCTATCAGGCGCATTGGCGGGGTTGCGCACCTTGAGGCTGGTACGTCCGACCTGCCATCCCTTGAGTGCACTCAATTCCGCGGCGATGGCCGGCGCCCGCAGCTTGCAAACCCCGATCGCATTGACCGGCCCGCCCGCCTGCATGGCCTGCATCAGTTCGCCCTTGAGGGTCTTCATGAATTCCGCCGCGATGGCGCGGCTCTCCTCGAGCTGCGGCTCGTACCCGGCGGCGAGTGCGGACGCGTGATACATGGCGGAGAGCAACAGCATCGCGCTCAGGGATTTCATCGGAATTTCCTCTCATTCATGCCAGTCGACAGCGAAAACATCTGGCCACGGAAGCACACGGAAAAACACGGAAAATTTTTTCTTTGTGTTGATTCCGTGTACTTCCGTGTGCTTCCGTGGCCATTCATTCTGAAATGAACAAATGAATCCCCGGGTTTTGCATCGCTGCTACAACGCCTGGCGGGTTCATTCGGAAAAATCCGTACCTTGCGCCTATTCCAGCCGTTCGATACCCAGCGCCTTGAGGATGTACTTCTCGTAGACCGGCTCCGGGGTTCCCTTCTGCATCTTCCTGATGAAATATTTCTCGTAGGCGACCTTCGCCAGGTGCACCCACTTGCCCTTCTTCATCCAGGCGACGTTGCGTGGCGGGATCTGCGGCAGGGCCACGAAGGCCGCGCCGGTATCGCCCATATCCGCGAGGCAGACGGCATTCCAGGTCGCCTTGTGCGTCAGGGGTCTTATCCTCGAGGGAGTCAGAGATGTTGTGCACGATCGCGGTCACCATCGACTCGATCATGTAGCCGGTCTTGGGCGCCCCCGTCGGCACCGGCGTGGTCTCGACCGGAGGGATCGCGATGCAGACACCGGCCGAATAGATATTGTTGTACTTGGGATTGCGCTGGAACTGGTCGACGATGACGAACCCGCGCGGGTTGCACAGACCCTCGACCGCGGCGACGCAGTCCACGCCCTTGAAGGCCGGCAGCATCATCGACATCTTGAACTCGATCTCGTGGTCGCGGATTTTCTGGCCCTGATCGTTGTACTGCTCCACGAACATCTTGCCTTCTTCGACATGGGTCACCTTGGCATTGGTGATCCATTTGATGTCGCGGTCGCGCAGCTCGCTCTCCAGCATACCCTTGGAGTCGCCCACCCCGCCGAGACCCAGGTGACCGATATAGGGCTCGCTGGTCACGAAAGTCATGGGCACCTTGTTGCGCAGCTTGCGCTTGCGCAGGTCGCAATCGACGATGCAGGTAAATTCATAGGCCGGTCCGAAACAGCTCGCGCCCGGCATGGCGCCGATGACCACGTGCCCGGGATCATCCAGCAGTTTCTGGTAGCTCTCGTAGGCCTTCTCGGCATGGTCGACGGCGCATATCGATACCGTATGGCCTTCCGGACCGGAACCGGGTATTTCATCGAACGCGAGTTTCGGCCCGGTGGTGATGACCAGAAAATCGTAATCGACCGACTTGCCGTCGGCCATTTCCAGGCGATTCCCGGCCGCATCGATGCGGCTGACGGTACTGGCGATGAAATCGATACCCTTCCTGTTCAGTGATGGGCCGACCGGAAATGTGATGTCCTCACGTTTGCGCCAGCCCACGGCAACCCAGGGATTCGAGGGCACGAACTGGAAATAATCCACGGCATTGACGACCGTGATCCGGTGATCCTTACCCAGTGCCTTGCGCAAATCATAAGCCGCCGGCATGCCGCCGAGTCCTGCGCCGAGTACCACTATATGTGCCATGCTCCTCTCCTTCTCGTTAAAATAAATGCCCCGATATGATAATCCGCCGTGACCCCGCCAGATTTCACCCTGTACACACTACGAAGCCCTGATGCGTCGCCATTGCCAGTCACGAATGTGGCGATTCAATCATTGACCAGCCTGTTCGCATAAAAGAGCTTGCAATGCCGGGCGCGCAATGGCAAGCACATTTCGATCAACCAGGGATTTACTGAAAAAGTAGCCATCTTCCGGGATTCGACTGGCCATCAGAGGCAAGGCCCGCCGCGTGGATTTCCTATCCTGTTTCAACGAGTTAAACAATAAACAGGATGACGGCAATAATCAATGGATACTGCCCGGTGCGGAGACCGGCCGGGAAGCCTGCAAACCGCCAGGTGACCTGACCGTGTTACCCGGTGCGCAAAGCCGATACTTCAGATACAGGTTAACCCCCGATGAACCCGTCTCTTTCCGTGCGCTTCCCCGGTGCGGAAACCGTCATCCGCGCCTGTTGCCAAGCTCAACCCGCCCGTAGCCTGGTTCGGCTTTGCAATTCCGGAATTCAAATCACCGCAAGAAGCGGGTGGGAAGGCCATTCCGTCGATGGCAGAATGCACCCATGGACGATTACGAACGCATCGCGCGGGTCATCAGCTACCTCGATGAACACCACACCAGACAACCCGATCTGGAGATCCTGGCGGAACACGCCGGTCTGGGCCGGTACCACTTCCACCGGCTGTTCTCAACCTGGGCGGGCATTACGCCCAAGGATTTTCTGCAATGCCTCACGATTTCGCATGCAAAGGCGCTGTTGCGGGCCGGGGAAAGTGTACTGGATGCCGCCCTGGTGTCGGGGCTCTCCGGTCCGGGCCGCCTGCATGATCTCTGCGCCAGCCTGGAGGCGGCCTCGCCCGGCGAGGTGAAATCCGGCGGCGCGGGCTGGACGATCACTGCCGGCTTCGCCGACAGCCCCTTCGGCAGGTGCCTGGTCGGCGAGAGTCCGCGCGGCATCTGTCATCTCGCCTTTGTCGATTCCTCGGATGGCATGACGGAGTGGGCGGCACTCACCGGGGACTGGCCGCGGGCGCGGCGGCTGCGGGATGACGCTGCCGCGGCACGACTGGCCGCGCGCATCTTCGAACGACCGGGCGGCGAACATCCCCGCCCCGCGCTGCGGGCGTTCGTGCGAGGCACGGCGTTTCAGGTGCGGGTGTGGCGGGCGCTGCTGCAGGTTCGACCCGGCACGCTGGTCAGCTACGGCCAGCTGGCGGCCGCACTGGATAATCCCGCCGCCGCCCGCGCCGTGGGGAGCGCGGTGGGGCGCAATCCGCTGGCCTACCTGATTCCCTGTCACCGGGTGATTCGCGAGACGGGCGTGATCGGCGGCTACCGCGGGGGTACGGTGCGCAAGCGGGCGATGGTGGCCTGGGAGAGCGCGCCGGATTGCACCGGTGATTCATCGCATGCGGTGACGGAGCCACGCTCGATCACTCGCTGGCGAACCCGATTCCCGTGGCGGGTTGACTGCGGGCGAAAGCTCGTTCCGAAGTCGGCGGATCAACCCCCTGACAAAATTTATTCAAAATGGACTGGACGGTCATCAATCGGCAGAATACCCGACGTGAATCAAGGAAAGACAAACCGCTCAAATGAAAATGAATAAGAAACTCGTCCCCCTTGCACTGATCGTGATTCTGGCCGTTTTCGGCCTCTACTATTGGTGGCACGGTCGGGAAGCAGACATGGACACCGACCGTATCACGCTGTATGGCAACGTGGATATCCGCGAGGTACAACTCGCCTTCAACGAAAGCGAGCACATCGAGGCGATCCTGGTGCAGGAGGGAGACAAGGTCACACAGGGTCAGGTCGTAGCCCGGTTGAATCGCGCGCGCCTGCAGGCCTCCCGTGACGAGGCCCAGGCCGTGGTCGCCGCGCAGGAGCAAACCCTGGCGCGACTCGAGGCCGGCAGCCGGCCGGAGGAGATCGCCAAGGCGCGCGCCGATGTCGCGGCCGCCACCGCGCAGGCACAGGCCGCACGCGACACCTATACGCGACAGCAGTCGCTGCTGAAGAAAAAACTCACCTCGCCGGAAACCGTGGACCTGGCTAAAGCGTCCGCGGATTCCGCCGCCGCACAGGCCAAGGCTGTCCAGGCCACGCTGGACCTGGTGCTGGCCGGACCGCGGCGCGAGGACATCGCCCAGGCCCGGGCCGAACTGCAGGCGCGCAGCGCCGCCCTGGCGCTGGCGGATGAACACCTGGCCGACACCGTACTGTACGCACCGGCCGAGGGCGTCGTGCGCGACCGGATCCTGGAGCCCGGCGATATGGCTTCACCGCAGACGCCGGTGCTCACGCTCGCCCTGCTCAATCCGGTGTGGGTGCGCGCCTGGCTGGCCGAACCCGACCTGGGAAAAATCGCGCCGGGCATGAAGGCGGAGATCCGCTCCGACAGCTACCCGGAAAAGGTCTATAAAGGCTGGGTCGGCTACGTCTCGCCGACGGCCGAATTCACCCCGAAGAATGTCGAATCCCCGGAACTGCGCACCCGTCTGGTCTACCAGCTGCGTGTCTACGCCTGCAACCCCGCCGCCGCGCTGCGTCTGGGCATGCCGGTCACGGTCACCATCCCGCTCGGCCAGCCAACCGCGGGAGCAACACCGAACGCGGATCGCTGCGGAGACGGTTGAGGTGGGCGCATCCGGCGCCGAGGCCCCGGCCCTGTCGCTGTCCGGCGTGACGCGGACCTTCCGCACCGGCAGCCGCACGGTGACGGCGCTCGACAAGGTGGACCTGCGCATCGCCACCGGCCGGGTCACCGGGCTGATCGGACCCGATGGCGCCGGCAAGACCACGCTGATGCGCCTCGCCGCCGGCCTGTTGCAGCCGGACGCGGGGGCGATACAGGCGCTCGGCATCGACGTCGTCACCGATCCCCTCGCGGCCCAGTCGGCCCTCGGCTATATGCCGCAACGCTTCGGCCTGTACGAGGATCTCAGCGTGCAGGAAAATCTCGATTTCTACGCCGACCTGCAGGGCCGACCGCTGGCGCAGCGGTCGGCCCGCTATGAGCAGCTCCTGCACATGACCGGGCTCGGTCCCTTCACCCGGCGGCTCGCCGGCCGGCTTTCCGGCGGCATGAAACAGAAGCTCGGGCTGGCCTGCACCCTGGTCAACCCGCCGCGCCTGCTGCTGCTGGACGAGCCCACCGTCGGGGTGGACCCGGTGTCACGCCGCGAGCTCTGGCAGATCGTTTATCGCCTGGTGCGCGAGGAGCGCATGAGCGTGCTGCTCAGTACCGCCTATCTGGACGAGGCGGAGCGCTGCGACGAGGTCATTCTGCTGCACAAGGGAGCCGTGCTCGGCCAGGGGACACCGGCCTCGTTCAGCGACCCGATGCAGGGCCGGACCTGGCATGTCGCGACCGATGACGTCGACAAGCGCCGGCTGCAGCGGCGGCTCGGACAGCTGCCGGGCGTGATCGATGCGAACATCGACGGGGAGGCGGTGCGCGTGGTGACGATGCAGTCCTCCGCGCAGCCGCCCGCCAATCTGCAGGCCGCCGGCGAAGGCGCAGCGGTCGAAGCGGTAGCGCCGCGCTTCGAGGACGCGTTCGTCGCCCGGCTGAAATCAACCCGCGAGGCCGGTCACAGCATCGAGTTGCACCGGGACCACCGCCCGGCGGGCGCGGCCGGCGATGAAACGGTCATCGAGGTGCGTGACGTGTACCGCCGCTTCGGGGATTTCACCGCCGTGAAGGGTGTGAGTTTTTCGGTGCGCCGCGGGGAGATCTTCGGGCTGCTGGGCGCCAACGGCGCCGGCAAATCAACGACCTTCCGCATGCTCTGCGGGCTGCTGCCGGCAAGCGCCGGGACGCTGAACGTCGCCGGACATGACCTGCGCCATACCGCCGCACAGGCACGCAGCCGACTGGGCTACATGGCGCAGCGATTCTCACTGTACGTCAACCTGACCGTCGCGGAGAACCTGAGCTTCTTCGCCAGCACCTACGGGCTGGACGGCAATGCCCGCGCCCAGCGCATACGCTGGGCGCTCGACACCTTCGAACTCGCACCCTACCTCGACGCCAACAGCGGCGACCTGCCGCTCGGGTTCAAGCAGCGCCTGGCCTTCGCCGCCGCCCTGATGCACGAGCCGGATATCCTGTTTCTCGATGAGCCGACCTCCGGAGTCGATCCGCTCGCGCGGCGCGAGTTCTGGGAGCGCACCAACGCGCTGGCGGAAGCCGGGGTCACCGTGCTGGTTACCACCCATTTCATGGACGAGGCCAACTATTGCGACCGCCTGGTGATCATGGCGGAAGGCGAGGTGCTGGCGCACGGCACGCCAGCTGAGATGAAACAGCGCTTTCGTACGCGCGAGAATCCGCAACCCACCATGGAAGAGGCCTTTATCGGGCTGATCGAGGCGCAAGCGAAAGATCATGAAACGGCAGCCTGAATACCGCGACGGGACAGCTCGACGGCTGCGCGGCATGGTGCGCAAGGAATTCCTGCAGATCCTGCGCGACCCCTCCAGCATCGCCATTGCCTTCGTGCTGCCGGTGGTGCTGCTGCTCCTGTTCGGCTACGGGGTATCGCTGGACGCAAAGGACGTTCCGCTCGCCCTGGTCGCCGATCACCCGGATACACACACCGCCCGCCTGCTGAGCGCCTTCGAGCATTCCGAGTATTTCATCTCCCATCGCTATCCGGGTATCCAGGAGGCGATGCAGGCGCTGCGCACCCAGCAGGTCGAGGGGATCGTGTGGCTGCGCGAGGATTTCAGCCGGCGCCTGTTATCGAGCGCCGATGCCTCGATCGGCGTCATCGTCAACGGCGTCAACGCCAACCAGGCGCGCATCACGGAGGGCTATATCCAGGGGGTGTGGCAAACCTGGCTGGAGCAGTACGCCGCCTCCCGGGGGCATGATCTGAAGGCGCCGGTGATGGTCGAGCCGCGCGTCTGGTTCAACGCGGCGCTTTACAGCCGACACTTCCTGGTGCCCGGACTGATCGCGGTCATCATGACGCTGATCGGCGCGTTGTTGACCTCGCTGGTCATCGCCCGTGAATGGGAGCGCGGCACCATGGAGGCGCTGATGGTTACGCCGATCCGCATCCGGGAGATCCTGCTCGGCAAGCTCATCCCCTATTTTATCCTCGGCATGGGGGGCATGCTGCTCAGCGTGGCGATGGCCCGCTGGCAGTTCGATGTGCCGTTGCGCGGCTCCTTTCTGCTGCTGCTGGCCACGGCGGCCCTGTTCATGCTGGTCGCGCTTGGCATGGGACTGTTGATCTCGATCGTGGCGAAGAACCAGTTCGTGGCCGGCCAGATCGCCATCATCGTGACTTTCCTGCCGGCCTTCATCCTCTCCGGCTTCATCTTCGACATCGGCTCCATGCCGGCCCCGATCCAGGTCATCACCCACCTGGTGCCGGCGCGCTACTTCGTCACCATCGTCCAGACCCTGTTTCTGGCCGGCAATATCTGGCCGGTGCTGCTGCCGAACGCCGCCGCCCTGGCGCTGATGGCCGCCATATTCTTCACCCTGGTGCGCCGCCGCGCGCGCAAGCGGCTCGACTGAGGGGGCGGACGATGTTCAAGCGCATCCTGGCACTGACGATCAAGGAACTGCTGGCGGTCCTGCGGGACAAGCGCAGCCGTTTCGTGCTGATCGGTCCGCCCATCATCCAGCTGATGATCTTCGGCTACGCGGCGACGTTCGACCTGAACGACATCGCCCTGGCGGTCTACAACCAGGACAACGGCGGCGCCGCGCGTGAGTTCATCAGCCGGTTTGAGGGTTCGCCGCATTTTCATGTCGTCGCGACAATCGAACACGACGGCGAAATCACCCCGCTGATCGATAACCGCCGCGCCCTGATGGTGCTGCACCTGGGTCCGCGCTTCAGCGCAGACCTGGCGCGCGGCGACACCGCCTCCGCGCAGATCATCCTGGACGGGCGCAATTCCAACACGGCGATGCTGGCGTTGAACTACGCCCGCAGCATCATCATCGACTTCAACGAGACCTGGGCCGCGCGCCACGGGGGCGCAGCGGCCCCGGCGAATCTGGTGATGCGGGCCTGGTTCAATCCGACGCTTGCCTCGCGCTGGTTCATCATCCCCGGCATCGTGGGACTGCTGACGCTGGTGGTCACCCTGGTGGTGACGGCCCTGTCGGTGGCGCGCGAGCGCGAGGCCGGCACCTTCGACCAGCTGCTGGTCACGCCGCTGCGGCCGGTGGAGATCCTGATCGGCAAATCGCTGCCGGGGCTGCTGGTCGGACTGATCGAGGGTTCGCTGATCATCCTGGTCGCCATGTACTGGTTCGACATCCCGCTGCGCGGCAGCGTGGGGGCGCTCTACGTCGGACTCGGCCTGTTCCTGCTCTCCGCCATTGGCGTCGGGCTGATGATCTCCTCGCTCTCCATCACCCAGCAGCAGGGGTTGCTCGGCGCCTTCCTGTTCCTGGTGCCCGCCGTCATCCTGTCCGGCTTCGCCACCCCGATCGAGAACATGCCGCAGGCGGTGCAGCTGATCACCTACCTGGACCCGCTGCGCTATTTCATGATCGTGCTGCGCGGCGTGTTTCTGGAGGGCAATTCCTACGCGCTGCTGATCAACCAGTACTGGCCCATGGCGCTGATCGGCCTCATCAGCCTCACCCTCGCCGGCTGGCTGTTCCGCCACCGCATGTATTAGAGGTTCCGCATCCCTCAAGCAGGTTTCATCAATTCAAAGAAATATACTCAACGCAAAGACGCAAAGAACGCAAAGTCTTTTTACTTATTTTTTGTTAATAAGTTTCTTTGCGAACTTTGCGTCTTTGCGGTGAAAATGGTGTTTATAGACAAGGACTATATTGTAAGAAATCCGGGCAAGGGCGAGCCGGTCGTTTCGGGGTATGCTTTACCCCATTGTAAACCTTCTGCACAGGCGTAAGCGCATGACAGATTCATTCGATTCCGATTTGAACGGTGTGCCGCGGCCGCCCCACCCGGAATTCCGCCGCGAGCCGCTGCCCCAGTTCCACCCCAAACCCGGCAAGGAGGATCCCGGGGCGCCGGCGCGCATACAGGCGCTGATCGAGGCCCCGAGCTACCGTCGCGCCGACCAGGACACGGACTTTCTCGAACGTGATGAGGTGCGCGGTCTGCGCCTGCAGCTCGATTACCTGAAGCCGGAATTGCTGATGCAGCAGGAACAGGTCGGGAGCACGGTCGTGGTATTCGGCAGCACGCGTATCGTCGAGCCGGCGACCGCCGAACAGCGTGTGGGCACCCTGGAGAAGCGGCTGCTTGAACACCCGGACGACCGGCAGCTGCAACGCAAGCTGGCACGGGCAAGGCGGGTTCTCGACAACAGCCGCTACTACAGCGTGGCGCGGGAATTCGGCCGGCTGGTCGGCGAATCCGGCAGCGGCCCGCAGGACTGCCGGCTGGTGATCATGACGGGCGGCGGTCCCGGCATGATGGAGGCGGCGAGTCGCGGTGCGTTCGAGGCCGGCGCCAAGACGATCGGCCTGAACATCGACCTGCCGCACGAGCAGTTCCCCAACCCCTACATCACGCCCGAGCTGTGTTTCCGCTTCCGCTACTTCGCCCTGCGCAAGATGCACTTCCTGCACCGCGCCCGGGCGCTGGTCGTTTTTCCGGGCGGCTTCGGCACCCTCGATGAACTGTTCGAGACCCTGACCCTCATCCAGACCCGCACCATTCGGCCGGTGCCGGTGGTGCTCATCGGCCGCGCCTTCTGGGAACGCGCCGTGGATTTCGATTTTCTCCGGGACGAGGGCGTCATAGACGAGGAGGACCGGGAAATCTTCTGGTTCGCCGAAACGGCCGGAGAAGCCTGGGCCGGCATCCAGGACTGGTACCGCAAATGCGGTGAATCACTGTTTCCAGCGAAGAGGACAATCGTATGAAGATCTCGTTTCACGGCGCCGACCGTGGCGTCACCGGCTCCTGCCATCTCATCGAATGCGCCGGCAGACGCATCCTCGTCGATTGCGGACTCTACCAGGGAGGCCGCGAACTGGACGAGGAGAACGCCGGGGACTTCGGTTTCGACCCGGCCGCCATCGATTACCTGCTCCTCACCCATGCCCATCTCGACCACTGCGGGCGCATTCCGCTGCTGGCGAGCCGCGGCTTCCAGGGCGAGATCATCACCACCGCGGCGAGCCGCGAACTGGCACGGCTGGTGATGCTCGACTCGGCCAATCTCAACGAGGAGGAAGCCCGCTACCGCAACCGCCGCGCGAGCCGGCACGGGCGGCGCAACGCTGACACGGTACCACTCTATACCGTGCTGGACGCGCTCAACGCGCTGGAATACTTTGGCCGCACCGCCGTCTATGACCAGGCCCTGCAGCTCGCCCCCGGCATCCAGGCGACCTTCCTCGACGCCGGGCACATCCTGGGTTCGGCGAACGTCCTGCTGGAACTGACGGAGGACGGCGCGCAGCGCCGCGTGCTGTTCTCCGGCGACCTGGGTCTGAGCGAACGTCCGATACTGCGCGATCCGGCCCGGCCTCCGCGGGCGGATGTCGTTGTCATGGAGACCACCTACGGCGACCGGGAACACAAGCAGCTCGAGCCCTCGATCGGTGAACTCTACGACGCCATCAACGCCGCGCTCGGACGCGGCGGCAATGTCGTGATCCCGACCTTCGCGCTGGAGCGCGCCCAGGAAATCCTCTATTACCTGCGCGAAGGCGTGGAAAGCGGCACGCTGCCCGCCAGCGTTCAGGTGTTTCTCGATTCCCCCATGGCCATCTCCGCCACGCAGATCTTCCGGCGTCACCCGGAGTGCTACGACGAGGAAACCTGCGAGCTGTTCAGGGCCGGCCGCGATCCGTTCCAGCTACCCGAGCTGCATTTCACCCGGGAAACCGCGGAATCCATGGCGATCAACCGGATTGCCAGCGGCGCCGTGATCATGGCGGGCTCGGGCATGTGCACCGGCGGGCGGGTGCGCCACCACCTGAAGCACAACCTGGGACGCAAGGATTCCAGCATCGTGTTCGTCGGCTATGCGGCCGAGGGTACGCTGGCACGCCGTATCGTGGACGGGGCGAAGACGGTGCATATCTTCGGCGACACGTACCCCGTCAACGCGCGGATCCACACCATCGGCGGCTTTTCCGCCCATGCCGGTCAGGCCGAACTGCTCGCCTGGCACCGTCATACCGGCAATCCCGAAACCACTTTTCTGGTACACGGCGAGCCAGACAGCATGACGACATTTGCGGGGCTGCTCAAAAACACCCGCGTGGAGATGCCACGACTGCACCAGAGCTACACGTTGTAGTCTCGTTGCGCCGGTAACGGCATACCATCTATAACCAACCTAATTCACCGCAAAGACGCAAAGAACGCAAAGTCGTTGTGTGTTTTTATCAGAATCTATTTCATTAACATGATGGATCAGATATCAGGAACAGGTGCGGATCCTGCGTAAACAAAACACATATCAGGAAAATTAAACTTTGAGACAGGTTTTTATAAATTTCTTTGCGTCTTTGCGTCTTTGCGGTGAATTAATTTCCTTTTAGGGCTTGCGCGGCTTGAGCAGGTGCAGGGCGCGGTGGTCGACGGCGAGCGCGGCTTCGTGCAGCGCCTCGGACAGGGTCGGGTGGGCGAAAACCGTGCGCGCGATGTCTTCGCTGCTGGCGTCGAACTCCATGGCCATCACCGCCTGGCCGATCAGTTCGGAGGCATGGCAGCCCATGATATGCACACCCAGCACCCGGTCCGTCGCCGCGTCGCTCAGCACTTTCACCATGCCGTCGGTCTCCTGCATGGCGCGCGCGCGCCCACTGGCGAGAAACGGGAACACCCCGCTGCGATAATCCACGCCCGTCTGCTTCAGCGCCTCCTCGGTCTTGCCCACCCAGGCGATCTCGGGCTGTGTGTAGATCACCGAGGCGATGCGGTCGTAACGGACTTCCGGGGACTGGCCGGCGATGCGCTCGGCGACGGCGATGCCTTCCTCCGAACCCTTGTGCGCCAGCATGGGTCCGCGCACGACATCACCGATGGCGTACACACCGGGCAGGTTGGTGGCGCAATGCTCATCGACATGCACGAAGCCCCCCTCACCGAGCAGCAGTCCCGCTTCCGCGCTGGCAATTCCCGCCGTGCAGGCGGTCCGACCCACCGCGACGACCAGACGATCCACGTTCAGGGTGTGCATGCCGTCAGGGTCCTGGTATTCGATGGCGACACCGTCATCCCCGGGTTGCGTGGACTTCACCAGCGCGCCGAGCCGGATATCGAGACCCTGTTTGCGAAACAGGCCAAGAGCGCCCCGGGCCAGCTGCTGGTCGGCCATGGCGAGAAATACGGCCTGCGCCTCGAGCAGGGTGACCTCGGCGCCGAGGCGGCGCCAGACGCTGCCCAGCTCCAGGCCAATGACACCGGCGCCGATGATGCCGAGGCGCCGCGGGACGCTGGTCCACTCCAGGGCGCCGGCGGAATCGACGATCATGTCGGCGTGCAGGGGCGCCGCGCCGATGGCCACCGGCGTCGAACCGGTGGCGAGAATGATGTGCCCGGCAGAGAGCGTGTGTTCATCGCCCGTGTGCAGGGTGATATGGACCCTGCGTTCCGACAGCAACTGACCATGACCCTGGAGCCAGTCGATGCCGTTCGAGCGAAACAGGGCGGCGACGCCTTCGGTGAGATCATGAACGACCCTGTCCTTGCACGCCATCATCTCCGCAACGTCCAGCGCCACGTCCCGGGCGAGGATCCCGTGGCTGCCCGCACTATCACGGACCCGGGTGTATAACTCGGAACTCTCCAGCAGCGCCTTGGAGGGAATGCAGCCGGCGTTGAGGCAGGTCCCCCCCAGGGCCGGCACACCCCCGCGGTCCAGCCATTCATCGACGCAGGCGGTCTTCATGCCGAGCTGCGCGCAGCGGATCGCGGCCACATAGCCGGCCGGCCCCGCCCCGATCACGATCACATCGTAGTTGGTATCCAGGGTTCGCCTCGCTCAGAGATCCAGCAGCATGCTGGCCGGATCTTCCAGCAGATCCTTGATGGTCTTGAGAAACGTCACGGCGTTCCGGCCGTCCACGAGGCGATGATCATAGGTCAGCGCCATATACATTATCGGCCGGATGACGATCTGGCCAGCCTCCACCACCGGCCGCTCCTGGATAGCGTGCATACCGAGGATGGCGCTCTGCGGTGGATTGAGGATGGGCGTGGACAGCATGGAGCCGAAGATGCCGCCATTGGAAATGGTGAAGGTCCCGCCGGTGATGTCCTCCATCTCGAGCTTCCCCTCGCGCGCCCGGCTGGTAAGGTCGCGGATGCCCTTTTCGACCTCGGCCATGCTCATGTATTCGGCGTTGCGCAGTATCGGCACGACCAGACCGCGCTCGGTACTGATGGCGACCCCGATGTCGCAGAATCCGTGGTAGACGATCTCGTTGCCGTCGATCGAGGCATTGATGTCCGGATGGTGCTTGAGCGCCTCGGCGGAGGCGCGCACAAAAAACGACATGTACCCGAGCCGCACGCCGTGATGCTGCTCGAAGTCGTCGCGATGCCGGGCGCGCAGATCCATGACCGGCTGCATGTTGAGTTCATTGAACGTGGTCAGCATCGCCGTGGTCTGACTTGCATGGAGCAGCCGCTCGGCGATGCGGGCGCGCAGCCGGCTCATGGGCACCCGCTTCTGCGGCCGGTCCTCCTCGACCTCGGGCAGGCCGGGTGTTAGCACCGGCGGTGGAGGCGGTGTGCGCGTTTCGGTGCTCGCCTCGGCCGGCTGGCGATCCATGAAATCGATCACATCCGCCTTGGTGATGCGACCGTCCCTGCCGCTGCCGCTGATCCGGCCGGCATCGAGCCGGTTGTCGGCCACCAGTTTGCGCGCTGCCGGCCCCATGGACATGGCCGCCTCCCCGGATTGCAGGGATTGCTGGGTTTGCCTGGGTTGAGGCGTCGGGGTGTCCACAGCCGCGGGGCCCGCCGTTGCAGCCTCGCCCGCTCGCAGCAGACCGATGACCTGATTGGCGGCGACCGTCGCGCCGTTATCCAGCAGGATTTTTTCGAGTACGCCGTCATCGGGTGCCGGCACTTCCAGCATGACCTTGTCCGTCTCGATGTCGACCAGCGCCTCATCGCGGCGTACCTGGTCACCCGGTTGCTTGTGCCAGCCGGCCACCACCCCGTCACTTACGGATTCGGGAAATTCCGGCGCCTTGACTTCAATGGTCATCCTGTAGTCCTTGTCGGTGCCTCAATCCTGGTCCCTGCCGGCGGGTGCGCCCGGCGATCACGTCTCATTCACCCAGCCCCAGGGCCTGGTCAACCAGCGCCGCCTGCTGCTTGGCATGCAGGCCGTGATAACCGACCGCCGGCGAGGCTGAGGCGACACGGCCAGTATAATGAAGCCGGTTATGCTCGCCAATGGCGCGCTGCAGCTTGTGGCGCGTGGCATACCAGGCCCCCTGGTTTTTCGGCTCTTCCTGGCACCAGTGGAAATCGGACAGCCCGACATAGCCGGCGAGCTCCTCGCCCAGCTGATGCCACGGGAAGGGATACAGCTGTTCGATCCGAATGACGGCCACATCCTCGAGACCGGCGTCGCGTTTGCGCTCCAGCAGGTCGTAGTAGACCTTGCCGCTGCACATGACAAGACGCCGCGCCGATGCCTTGTCGCGGACGTCGGCATCGCCGATCACCGGGTAAAAACCGCCGCCGGAGAAGTCATCCAGGCTGGAGATGGCGAGCTTGTGACGCAGCAGGCTCTTCGGCGTCATCACGATCAGCGGCCGGCGCAGCGGGCGCAGCACCTGCCGGCGCAGCATGTGGAAGAGCTGCGCCGGTGTGGTCGGATTGCACACCTGGATGTTGTGATCGGCGCATAACTGCAGGTACCGCTCCAGCCGCGCCGAGGAGTGTTCGGGACCCTGGCCTTCATAGCCATGCGGAAGAAACAGCGTCAACCCGCACAGTCGCCCCCACTTGGCCTCGCCCGAGGTGATGAACTGGTCGATGACGACCTGGGCCCCGTTGGCGAAGTCACCGTATTGGGCCTCCCAGATCACCAGCGCCCCCGGATCGGCCGTAGCGTAACCGTACTCGAAGGCCAGTACCGCCTCCTCGGAGAGCAGGGAGTCGATCACCAGGAAATTGGGCTGTTGCCCCGAGAGGTTCTGCAACGGCACCCAGGTATCACCGCCGAGCTGGTTGTGCAGCACCGCGTGGCGATGGAAGAAGGTGCCGCGTTCGCTGTCCTGCCCGGACAGGCGGATGGGATGGCCGTCGTGCAGCAGCGTGGCGAAGGCAAGCGATTCCGCGTAACCCCAGTCCACCGCGAGGGCGCCCGCGGCCATCTTGCGCCGGTCATCCATGATCCTGGCGACGCGCGGATGCAGCTCGAAACCCGCCGGCAGTTGCTGCAGGTGATCGGAGAGCGTGCGCAAGGTTTCCAGGCCGACGGACGTGTCGACGGACTCCTCCCACCCGCGCCCCATGTAGGACGTCCAGTCGACGCCCCGACCGCGGCCGTGCTGATGGTTGACCACCACGCCCTCGGTCACACTGCTGCCGGCATCCAGCTGGTCACGGTACCTGCGCACCATCTCATCGGCTTCCTCGGGTGCGATGATGTTCAACGCCGTCAGCCTTTCGGCGTAGCGCTCGCGCGTCGTCGGCATGGAACGGATATCGCCATACATCAGCGGCTGTGTGACCGCGGGCTCGTCGGCCTCGTTGTGTCCGTGCCGGCGGTAGCAGACGAGGTCGATGACCACATCCTTGCCGAACTCCATGCGGTAATCCAGCGCCACCTGGGTAACGAAGAAAACCGCCTCGGGATCGTCCCCGTTGACGTGGAAAATAGGTGCGCTGACCATTTTGGCAACGTCCGTACAGTACAGTGTCGAACGGGCGTCCTTGGCATGACTGGTGGTGAAGCCGATCTGGTTGTTGACGATGATGTGCACGGTGCCCCGGGTGCTGAAACCGCGCAGTCCGGATATGTTGAACGTCTCCATGACCACACCCTGTCCGGCGAAGGCCGAATCGCCATGCATCACCACCGCCATCGCCTGGTGGCCCTCGCGGTCGCCGTAACGCTGCTGGCGGGCGCGCACCGAACCCTGCACCACCGGTGAGACGATCTCCAGGTGGGAAGGGTTGAAGGCCAGCGCCAGGTGCACCAGTCCGCCGCTGGTCTGGATATCGGAGGAGAAGCCCTGGTGATATTTCACATCACCGCTGCTGAGGCGGCTGGCATAGTGGCCTTCAAACTCCTGGAAGAGCTCCGCCGGCGATTTACCAAGGATGTTCACCAACAGGTTCAGGCGCCCCCGGTGCGACATGCCGATCACCATCTCGCGCACTCCATGCCCGCCAGCGCGGTCTATCAGCTCCCCCATCAGCGGGATCAGGCTCTCGCTGCCTTCCAGCGAAAAGCGCTTCTGCCCGACATACTTCGCATGCAGGTAACGCTCGATGCCCTCGGACGCCGTCAGCCGCGCGAGCAGCCAGTGGCGCCTTTCACTGGTCAGGCCCGGGTGGGATTGCACGCCCTCCAGCCGCTGCTGGATCCAGCGCTTCTCGGCCGTCTCGGTGATGTGCATGTACTCGGCACCGACGGTTTCACAATAGGTGCGCCTGAGGGCGAACAGGATATCCCTGAGGGTGGATTCCCGAGGACCGACCAGCGAACCGGTGCGGAACACCGCGTCCAGGTCTGACTCGGACAGATCGTGGTACTCGAGTTCGAGTTCGGGTATGGGTTGCGGCTGCCGTTCCTGCAGCGGGTTCGTGTGAGCGTACTGATGACCGCGGAAACGGTAGGCATTGATCAGCTGCAGCACCCGGATCTGCTTGTTTTCATGCACCAGCCGCGCATCGGTCAGGCGCGCAATGCGCCCGCCGCGCAAATGCCCGGTCAGGCGTGAGAACTCTTCCCGGATGGCGGCATGGGAGACATCTGTGGATGCATAGCCGTCGACGCGGGGCAGCGCATCGAAGTACTGTCGCCAGCGCGGAGCCAGCGTCGCGGGGTCCCGCAGCCAGGTCTCGTAGAGGGCTTCGAGGTAGGCAACATTGCCGCCATCCAGGAGGGATGACCGCTGCAAGGTTTTCATCAGTTGCCCGCTCATTGCCGGGTAAGTCTAGCGCAATTCGGTAATCAACATGGAGACGGCCTCAGCACGAACAGTGTAGTCAGGCTATCGCTGCGGACAGCCGATGCTTGAGCATTGATGGAGGGAATCCGCTGTCTCCCCGGGGTCGCCGGATACGTGTCGCGACCCGGGGCGGCGCTTGCAGCAATTGCCTTGGGAATCAGCACGTCCTGCCGATACCCGGAAAGAATCACGGCAAATCGGTGCCTTAGTGGATACCGCACGACCTGTTCGACACCTCCACGGGGCGCTCCGGTTCTCTTGCAACAACCGGCGTGTTTTCAATTAATTTTTTACTATCAGAGCGTTATGGGATACCAGATGATCTGTTGGATGATGCCTTCCAGGCAGTGCGCCATCAAGGAAAATATTGGCCATGGCGGCCGGGGAGTGGTTATGGGGTTGACGAACGTCTGCGCCAGGCAAGGAGCGGCGCGGGGAATATGATCAATATCTCACCTGCGGTGCGCATCGTACTGGGCCTGCTGTTTGTCCAGGTGGGCCTGCTGATCCTGGGTGGAGTAACCGGCCTGCTCCCCGATGAGACCAGGGTGATCGATGCGGAGCGCAGAAACCTTACCAATTCACTTGCACTGCAGTTTTCCATCGCGGAGGAGCATGGAGACCCGTCGAGCATCGAGAAAATCATGCATCAGCTGGTCGTGCAAAACCCGGAGATACTGTCCATCGTCCTGGACACCACCGACGGGAAACAGCTGCCGCGCGCCGGCACACCATCGACGTCACACAAAGACCGCTCCATCAGCCAGCCGGACCCGATCTACCTGAAGGCCCCGGTGTACCGTGACAACCGCCTCTGGGGGACGCTTGCCGTACGATTCACCGGGTTGCCCGCCATGGGACTGTCCGGATTCCAGCCTGACCCGCTGGTGGGTATTCTCATCCTGTTCGCGGTGTTTCCACTGGCCGGCTTCCTGCTGCTCAGCGGCATCAGATACCAGCGGATTGCCTCACCGGCGTCCGTCCCTCCGCAGGTTATGGCCGCCCTCAACGCCCTTGCCGAAGGTGTGCTCCTGCTCGATGAACAGGGCCGCATCCTCCTCGCCAATACCGCATTCGCCAACAGCGTGGACAAGAAGCCCGGGGCATTGCTCGGTCGACATGTATCAGACCTCAAGTGGGAATTCGGCCGGATCCACGAAGACGAGTTCCCCTGGGATACCGCGCTGCGGCTCGGGGTGGTACAGACCGGCAGGCAGCTGCGGCTCACATGCCCTTCTGGCGCCACCCGAACCTTCATGGTCAACACGGCGCCGGTCAAGGACGGCGGCCAGTATCGCAGCGTCATGGCGACTTTTGATGATGTCACCCAGCTGGAGGAAAAAAACGACCAGCTCGAAGACATGCTCAGCATGCTCAAGAAATCTCGCGACGAGGTACACCGCCAGAACCGGGAGCTGCAGATCCTCGCCACACGTGATCCGCTGACAGACTGCCTCAACCGCCGCGCGTTTTTCGAAAAATATGAAAGCCGCTTCGCCTCTGCCCGGCGCAACGGGCAACTGCTCGCCTGCATCATGGTGGACATCGACCTGTTCAAGTCGGTCAATGACCGCTACGGCCATGCCAAGGGTGATGAAGTCCTGCGGCTGGTCGCACAAACGCTGCAGTCATCACTGCGCGCCTCCGATACCATATGCCGCTACGGCGGCGAGGAATTCTGCATCATCCTGCCGGGAGTGGACCTCGAGCAGGCAGTCGCCACGGCGATGCGCGCGCGGGCAAATATCGCGTCGATGACGCTTACCGGGTTTGCCGAAAATTCCAGCCCAGGGATCACGGCAAGCTTCGGCATCACCGCCATCGACGGAGAGGTCACGGACTTCGCGCAGTTCATCGATCGTGCGGACCAGGCGCTCTATATCTCCAAGAATAACGGACGCAACCGCGTAACTGTATGGGACCGGGAAGCCGGGGGCAGCAAGCCGGTCGACCCGGCGATGTGCGCGTCCCCGGTGGACGCCGGTGCCGCCCCGCAGGAGGCGGCGCCGCCCGGCGATGATCACGCATCTGATGAGGTAAAACACCAGGACATTGCCGGTGCGCCCCTCCCGGAACACGACCCGCTGACCGGTCTGCCCGGTCGCAGGCTGTTCCACAACCGCATCGTCGAGGCCATCGAATTCCACCGCGACCAGCAGCAGTTTTTTTCCCTGGTGATGCTGGACCTGGATATGATCAGGCGCCTCAACCATACCCTCGGGATTTCCATCGAAGACGATCTTCTCCGGGAAGTCGGCCGGCGCCTGACAAACTCGCTGCGCAGTACGGATTCGGTCATGCGCTTCGATGGCGACGCGCCCGAGGCGTCGATTTTCCGGCTCGACGGTGACGAGTTCGGCCTCCTCCTGAACGGCATGGAATACACGGAATTCACGGCCCAGATCGTCAAGCGCATCATCGCCTCGCTGACCCGCAGGATCGACATTGGTGATCAGAAGATCACCCTGTCCTGCAACATCGGCATCAGCCTCTATCCCGAAAACGGCCGCGACGCGGATTCGTTACTGAAGAACGCCGCCATCGCCCTCTATTACGCCAAGCGCCAGGGACCCAACCGCTACCAGTTCTACGACGACAAGCTGACTTCCTCCTCGAGCGCAACCTACACACTTCAGAACGAGCTGCGTGATGCTGTCGAAAACAATGAGCTTGAGCTGCACTATCTGCCCAAGATCGACCTGGAATCCGGCAGGATCGTCTGCATGGAAGCGCTGCTGCGCTGGCGCCATCCGCGGTTGGGCATGATTCCTCCGGGTCAGTTTCTACCACTTGCGGAGAGTACCGGACTGATCACCGCCATGGGCAAGTGGGTCCTGCGCACGGCCTGTCGTCAACTCGGCGACTGGCAGCAGAACGGCTACACAGACATCTCCATCGCCGTCAATCTCTCCGCGGTCCAGTTCCACCAGAAGGATCTGCTGTTGCAGCTCAGCTCCATACTCGATGAGGTCGGGATCGCGCCGCGGCATCTCGAACTGGAGATAACCGAGGGCGCGATCATGGAGGATATCGAGGCCGCATCGTCTATCCTGCGACTCCTGCACAAGGCGGGGATGAAAATCTCCATCGATGATTTCGGCACCGGGTACTCCTCGCTCAATCACCTCAGGCGCTTCCCCATAAGCAGCGTAAAAATCGACCGGTCATTCATCCGGGACATCACCACGGACCCGGACGACGCGGGCATCATCAAGGCCATCATCACCATGGCGCATGGTCTGGACCTCAGGGTGGTTGCGGAAGGTGTCGAGACGGAGGCGCAATTCACCTTCCTGCGCAATCTGCGCTGCGACGAGACCCAGGGTTTCCTGTTCAGCCCGCCACTGCCGCGGGAAGAGGCCGGTCTCCTGCTCGCGGAAAGCGCCGCACGGGACAGCGGAACGCGCCTTGCCTCCTGAAGCACGGGACGTGCGAGAGCCCTGTGCCGTAAGAATTGGCCGCTCCGGACATCCCTGTCCTCCCGCGGCACTCGTACTTCCCTGTACAGCGACCGCTCCGGACATCCCTGTCCTCCCGCGGCACTCGTACTTCCCTGTAAATCGCAGGCAAAAAAAAGGGCTGCAACTGCAGCCCTTTTTGTGCCTTCTACCAAATCGCCCTTACTGGCTATGGCTCACCATGTACTGGATCGCGCTCTTCAGTTCATCATTCGTGCAGTCCATGCACAGCCCTTTCGGCGGCATGGCATTCAGGCCATGGGTGGCGCTGTTCAGCAAGGCATCCATACCCTTGGCGATGCGCGGCTTCCAGGCGGCGGCGTCGCCGAACTTGGGTGAGCCCGCCGCCCCGGTCCCATGACAGGCGATGCAGTGGGCCTGGTAGATCTGTTCGCCGGTCCTGGGTCCGGCAGGCGCGGCAGGCGCCGCCGATCCGCCGGCAGCGGCGGGGGCTTCGGCCGCCGGGGCCGCTTCCGTACCGGGCTGGCCGGCGATGGCGACCTGGCCAACGGGTTTGATATTTTCCAGCACGGTTTCCTTCGGCTTGTATTCGTCCACACCCCCGGACATGTGCCCGGCGATGAAATACAGCACAACCGCCAGTATCCCCAAACCTGCCAAAACCGCGATGAAGGTTGTATACACTTGTTTATCGTGACTCAATGTCTTCTCCTGATTACGCTGATACCCGTGAAATCCAAAACTCTTGACTGACCGTTGCGGTGCCGAACGCGGCCGCCGATCATCCGGCATAAGGATTGGCACGGGATTATACTGTAAAGGACCGGCACGGGAAATTAATGAGAATAACTGTAAAAACAGACACCTCCGATAATGGACCTGTCACATCGATCGCGTTATGCTCTGCATCCGGCCACGGCACCCGTTGCCGATCAGTCATCCGCCGCCCCGTGGGGCGGGCGGGAATTGAATCGATCATGAGTGGTTGCATCCCGGCGCCCGTAGCTCAGCTGGATAGAGTACTGCCCTCCGAAGGCAGGGGTCACAGGTTCGAATCCTGTCGGGCGCGCCATTATAATCAGCTGGTTATGAAGCTGCCCGTGTGGCGGTTTGCTTTTGTCTCCGATGAAAAATGCAATAAAAGTGCAATGGAGAGTGGGTTAAGAGCTGCGCACTGGACAGCTGAAGCGTAGTCACTTGATCTATTTCTTTCGTTTGTCACGGACATAAGAGGGCCTTATTGCCGTTTTCACCTGTCCGCCTCTCCTCCATGTCAAAAAGATTTGTTGCCGCAACAAGATTACCCAGCTTCCGGTACCCGTAGTTACGCGGATCAAATTCAGGTGATTGTTTAGCGATATTGCTGCCCACCGGCGCAGAGATGTGCCCACCCACTTTCATCCGAAGAGGCCTCTACGGCATTTCTTAAGAGGTTTACCAGTTTGGTGTCCTGCTTTAGTTCGCTACTGGATTTTCTTGCAATTGTCCCACCGTCGTCGGTTTTCGAGCGTATTACTTCTGTATAAATGAATTTGTCACAAGCCGAAACAAAAGCAGTCGGAGTTTTTTGCTCGCCAAATCCGTAGACGAGCAATCCGGATTCCCTGATTCTCGAGGCCAGCCTGGTGAAGTCGCTGTCACTCGACACGAGACAGAATCCGTCAAAATTGTTGGTGTATAGCAAATCCATCGCATCAATAATCATTGCGCTGTCCGTAGCATTCTTGCCTTTTGTGTATGTGAATTGCTGTACGGGTGGATGGAATGCTGCAGACAGAACCTCTTTCCAGCCCTTCAGGTTGGGCGCTGTCCAATCGCCATAGATTCTTTTGACGCTGGCTATCCCATAGTTCGCTATTTCTGTCAGTAAATCGTCAGCAATTCCAGGGGCTGCATTCTCCGCATCAATGAGTACAGCCAGCTTGACAGTGTTTTCCATAACCACATAACTCCCTATTTTTGTCTATCCATGATCCATCAATACTGGCTGTTACGCATTGATTTATGCATTATCGGTTTCACTGATTTTCCGCTAAAAAACGCACGAACTCCGATGGCTGATGACAGGTTAGCAGCAACTCATTGGTTGAGCGTGTCATCGCGACATAAAGCAGCTTGGCTTCGGCCGCAAGGTCGTGGCCCTCGTCATGTCATGTATTTCCATGGCCAAGGGACAGAAAGTCTGCGAACATTTCGGTAAATTCAAACCTTTCTATTCCATTATCGAGGTATGCTTCAGCCTGCCGGATCTGCTCACAAGACATGCGGATCCAATAGTCTTCTAAAACAGTTTTCCTGTTGCTGTCCATTTGAATGCTTATCTTCAATTTTGCGTCGTCAGTATCCGAAAGCGTAAACGCCGATCCCTCTGGAAGCTGCAAACAATCCATATCAATGTAGTTTTCAGGGTTCGCGCTTTCTCCGTGAGGTACGCTTTTAATTCCTTCAGCTTGCAACTGTGCAATTTTTTGGCGATTCACAGGCTCTTCCGCAATACCCAAATCGGAATCAAGAAGCACGCAATACGGAATTCCGAATTGCTCTGCGAGTTGGAGTGTTCTCCAGTGTTTAATGTTTCCACAGCCACCAATTGGGACCACTGCAAATCGTCGTTCCTGAAATGTCGCGGGCAAATAACCACCCTCTTTCAGCATTTCAGCCGTGTGATGCACGAACGGAAAATCACTCTCTGCCTCGACAAGAAGTATCGCTGAGGCATTTTTTGGGATTCGATACGGAAGTACACCCAATGTGTCGGCGATTTTCTGAAATACCTCATCAGTACCGGCTTGAACAATTCGCCGGTGCCCGTCACACTCAATGAATCTCAACTTCATAGCGGCAAAAAACCAGCTAGTGCAGGCATATGTGTGGTAAGGATAATCTGACTAGTCGGTGACTGCTCATTCCAGGAACGCCCTTATCGGCATCTCCTGATGATCTGGGTGTTGTGATGTTTCCGGTTCTTCAAATGCGTAAATCACATGGTTGGCAATATCAGCGTTTCTTCTGTGCTCAGCCTCGGCTCGGAAAAAATTTAACAGGATAGAACGCCAACTCCACTTCCTCGTTTGTTCACCGCAATATCGTCTTCAGATTTAATCGATAGATTAAATTCGAATTCAAACTTTGGTTCAGTCTTGAATTCCGGTTTCAACTGTTCCGCCAACTCCGGAGCCATGTCACGAAGGTTCAAAAGTGTCCGCTCCGCCGTCTCGACGGCCCTAGCGCATACCTCCGATTTTATGTACTCCAATTCGTCTCAAGATCTTGAAGTGCCTGTTGTACAGCAAGCTTCCTAGGAACAGCTACTTCTTTGTCGTCATCTCGGCTCTGACGATCAGATTGGAACAGCGCATAAATCGGCAGATAATTCCTAATAGTTTCATAGACCTTTTTTGTATCTCTTTATCGACTAATAGTTCGGTGTATATTAGGCCAAGGTACCAATATGGGCTCTGATTTCTTGCCGCATTGAGGCATTCATATTTTCCGGCT
>CAVQCA010000130.1:0-4654 GCA_963710815.1 uncultured Gammaproteobacteria bacterium
GCGTCGTCCGCACGCGCCCTCGGCGAAAAGGCACTCGCCGGCTTTACCGTCAACGCGGCGCACGCCCAGGCGGCGCTGGACACTAATCCGGTGCTGGTGACCGCGCTGACCGGTGTACTGGGTTACGAGAAATGCGCGGAAATCGCCCGGCGTGCCTACGCGGAAGGACGTCCTGTCAGGGAAATCGCGCAAGAGCTATCCGGACTTTCCGCCACGGAACTTGATCGCTTGCTCGATCCCCTGCAACTCACACGACCCTCCGGTTAGTGCCGGTGCGACTGAAAGTTGGGGTCCAGCCTGAGCGTCCAGTTCGGGGAAATAGCGTCCCCTGAAACCATTCCAACGGTCCGGGTCATGTGCGAACCAGCGACGCAGTTCCGTGCTCGGGGCCACGTCACGGTGCCAGTCCTGCAGGCGAGCCTGCCGTTTGCTGATACCGCGAGGCCAGATACGATCGACCAGGATCCTCGCACCGTCCCGCGATGTCGGCGGATCATAGACACGGCGGGTCCAGATTTGCATGACAGTACGCCTCCGAATTGGCTTCGCTGCGAAGATCCCGCGCCGCTCACGGCGCCTGTGGCGCCCGCATCTGCAGATGGTTGTCCACGCCATGCACCCCGAGGACGTACCAGGCAACTCCTCGGCCATACGTCTCTGTTCCTCGTTCGCGACCACACCTTCCAGCGTCACCACGCGTTCCTTCACACGAACCACGATCGTCGCAGCGCTCCGCCAGGGACTCTTGTCGAGGACCATCCGCAGCGCGTCGCTGATCTCCGCATCGCTGTCCTGCTCGTCGGGCACCACATGCAGGAAATTGCGCACGCCGCAGGTGCCGGGCGTCCACCAGGCAAGCACATCGGCCAGACGCCGGTGCGTCAGGCTGCCGACCGCACCTTCCAGCGTCACTACGGCGTCGTGCACCGACGCCCTGATCGACTGATCCTGCGGCGCGTTCCCGGTTCCGGCCTGTTGCACCGACGCTCCGGCAATGACCATGTTCTGATAATCGCGAAACGCGCTTTCCTGCATCAGCAGGCGTTCCAGGAAGCCGGCAATTTCTTTGTCGCTGTGGCGCACCGTGGGCGTCACGCACAATTCGTCCTGTACGTGATCCGTGCCGAGCGCCTGCACGGCCGTGAGGTGAGCGATGCGCTTGGCGATGATGTCACGTACCTCGCCCCTCATGACGAGCACAGTGTCATGCACTGTCAGTTCGATCGAACTGTCGTGGATATTGACCTCGGGACATTTCTCCAGCGCGGCCCGTACGGCGCCCATCATCTCTTGTGGCTGCCGCATCGGTCTGCTCCTCCTCTGGCTTGCACTGGGCCGGGCGGTCGCAACGCAACCGGCAGGGATTGTCACAGGAGACTCGCCGCCATGTGGCGCAGCGTCGCGATCAGCGGCGCCGGATAAACCCCCAGCCAGAAAAGCACAGCCGCGAGCACGCCCAGCACGACCGCGCCGAGCGGTGCGGAATGTCGCGGCGCCCGGCGTCGGCGCGCCACCCTCTTCCGGGGCGGCAAACAGCATGACGATAATACGCAGATAATAGAAAAGCGCCACGGTACTGGTTACCACCAGGACGCCGGTCAATAGCCAAACGCACTGCCCACACCGGCGGCAAAGACATAGAACTTGGCGATAAATCCGGCCGTCAGCGGAAACCCGGCCAGGGAGAGCAGCATGGCGATAAACAGACCCGGCGAGCCAGGGCCGTCGCCAGGCCAGGCCGCGATAATCCGCCAGTGATCTCGGCTTCACGGTCGCCGCTGGAACAGACCGTCACCACCCCGAAGGCGCCCAGGGTCATGACGAAATAGGCGACCAGGTAGAAGCCCACCGCCTCGATTCCGAGGGCACCGGCGGCGAGGAAGGCAACCAGCAGATAGCCGAAGTGTGCGATCGACGAGTACGCCAGGATGCGCTTGACGTTGGTCTGCAGCAGCGCGAGCAGATTGCCAGCGATCATCGAGGCGGCCGCGATCAGCCCCAGAACGGTGATGACCGGAGCAAGGTCGTAGGCGCCGGTTTCGACAAAGTAGCGTAGCAAAAGCACCAGCACCGCCCCCTTGGATACCGTAGCCAGAAACCCCGCCACCGGTGCCGGCGCGCCCTGGTAGACATCCGGCGTCCACAGATGAAACGGCACCAGCGAGAGTTTGAAGCCGACTCCGGCAATGAGCAGCATCGTCCCCGCGAGCAGATATGCCGTCATCACCCGCTCCGGTCCGGCCAGGCGCGCGCCGATCGCCGCGAATTCCAGGGTCCCGAGTTCTGTATAGATCAGCGCCATGCCGAACAGGATCAGCGCACTCGACAGGGAAGACAGGACCAGGTACTTGATGCCGGCCTCGAGCGGCTGTGGACGCCATCCCGGATAGGCAAGCATGGCAAACAGTGAAACACTGACCAGCTCGAGCCCGAGATAAAAGGCCGCGAAGTGGCGGCTGGCGACCAGCACGATGGCGCCGAGCAGCGCGATGACCAGCAGCAGGTAGAGCTCCTCGCGACCCGCCGCGCGGGGCCCGAGGTAACCGTAGATCAGCAATGCCGTGGCGATGGTGGCGAGTGTCACGAGACCCGTATAGAACAGGGCCAGCCTGTCCACCTCGAGCAGGGGCGTCACCGCGATCGGCGCCTGCCGGTCGACCAGCGGCAACACCGCGAGCAGTACGGCCAGGCCGCCGACGGTCAGCGCCATGATCAGGCCGTGGTGACGCGCGAAGGCGATCGCGAGCATAACGGTAATCGCAACCGCAGCAGCGATGATCAGCGGCAGCAGTGCGATCAGTTCGGAATGACTCATGGCAGACTCGCGGCAAACAGGCCATTGTTTACGGGCGATCCGGTCAGTAGGTGCAAGGCGGGCGCCACGATGTCGAACACCGGCTGGGGATAGAGCCCCAGGCAGACGATGAGCGCGATCATCACCCCTATGACGGCCGTTTCCCGCGCCGCATAATCGGCCGGTTCGACTCCGGCGTGCGGCGCACCATGGAAGGTCTTCTGCACCAGCGCCAGGGCGTAGAGCACGGCGGCGACGGGCCCGAGCACCGCTACGAACGCGAACACCGGATTGGCCTGGTACGTGCCCAGCAACACCAGGAACTCGCCGACGAAGTTGCCGAAACCGGGCAGTCCCAGCGAGGCGATTGCAAACAGCAGGCCGATGGCGCCGATGCGGGGAACCTTGCCCCAGAGTCCTCCCATGCGTCCCATCTCACGGGTGTGCAGTCGCTCCTGCAGGCTCCCCGCCAGCATGAACAGGGCGCCCGTAGCGATGCCGTGGGCAATCATCTGCATGATCGCCCCCTGCAACGCCCGGGCATTCATGGCGAACACGCCCAGCAGGACGAACCCCATGTGGCTGACGCTCGAGTACGCTATCAGCCGCTTGAGATCCGATTGCGCGAACGCGAGCACTGCCCCGTAGAGGATACCCAGCACGCCGAGCGTCATCGCCACCGGGGCAAACTCCGCGGCCGCCTGAGGGAACAGCGGCACCACAAAGCGGATCAGGCCGTAGGCGCCGGTCTTCAGCAGCACGCCGGCCAGGATCACGCTGCCACCGGTCGGCGCCTCGGTGTGCGCATCGGGCAGCCAGGGATGAAACGGCACCGCCGGCAGCTTCACGGCGAAGGCGACGAAAAAACCGAGCATCACCCACAAGGCCGTCTGCGGCGCGAGCGCCGTCTCGCGCAGCGCGAAGTAGTCGAAGGTGAGCCTGCCGGTCGCCGCATGATGCAACATCACCAGCGCCAGGATGCCGACCAGCAGCAGCAGGCCGCTGCCCTGGGTATAGATGAAAAACTTGATCGCCGCGCGAGTTCGCCCGCCATGGCCCCACAAGGCGATCAGAAAAACCATGGGCACCAGCATCACTTCCCAGAACACGAAAAACAGGAACAGATCGAGCGCCGTGAAGACGCCCAGCACGCCGGCCAGTATCCACAGCACATTGAAGTGGAAAAACCCGCTGCGTACAGTGATTTCCGTCCAGGAGGCGGACACCGCCATGAGTCCGAGGAACACGGTCAACAGGCTCATGAGCAGACCCAGGCCGTCCATGGCCAGATGGAAGCTGATGCCCCACCGGGGTATCCACGCCAGCCGGACCTGCTCGAACCACACCGACTCCGCCCCCATGCCCTGCCCCCCGGGCGACTGAACCCACAACAGTATCAACCATCCCAGGTCCACGGCGAGCGCAGCCACCGCCACCCAGCGCGGCGCAGCGCTGCCCCAGCGCCCGGCCACCCAGGCCAGCACCCCACCGACGAGCAGCACGACGATCAGGCCAATCAGCGCCATGCCGCCGCTTCCCGTCTGCATCGAACCGAACCAGCCGTCATCAGTCATTCACTCCTTCTCAATTCCCGCTTCTAGCTCATCAATGGCCACGGAATTCACGGAAAACACGGAAATATTATTAATGTATTTCCATGTGCGTACGTGGCTATTCTCCACTTCCTGACTTCTTACCTATCACGTCTCACTTCTCACTTCTCACTTCTCACTTCTCACTTCTCACTTCTCACTTATAACTTCTCACTGCTGCTGTTCCCGGGCGAGCCCGCGCCTGCACGTTCACCCTCCACTTCTTGCAAGCCTGTAAATGATGAAGGAATGAACCCTGTTTTATTTT
>CAVQCA010000131.1:0-5176 GCA_963710815.1 uncultured Gammaproteobacteria bacterium
CTGCCGGGGTGTGCTGTTCCAGGCGTTGCAGCGCCTGTAGTTCCACCGTGTCGACCCATGCCATGGTCTGCGCGCGGCTGATCCAGGCGCCGACCTGACCACGCAGTCGTGTGAGCCGGTCAGTCATGCCGCCACGCCCTCAGTGCCTGTTCCGCTGCCTCGTACTCCGTTCGCGTGATTCCGAAGAGACCGGGGGCATCGAGGGTTTCGGTTAGACCCAGCAATGCCGCTTTGACCGCACCGGTGAATACCCTCTTTTCCACGGCTGCGTACTGTCGCTGCTTCAACCGCCCGGCGACGTGCGTCATGTAGGATCCCAGTGCACCCTCGGTCAGCATGGAGGTCAGCGACACCATCGCCGGTGCGAACAGCAGGTCGTTGAGTCCCACGCCCCCGGTCTTGAGGGCCAGGGCGACACCCGCGGCGTCGGTGGTGACGCGCGCCGCCCGCAGGGTGTTGAGCAGGGCGGGTTTCTGCTGAAGGTTGGCGTACAGGTCGTGAGCCGCGGCCTCGATCTCCGGCTGGAAGTCGAGGTGGTGGCGGTGGATGGCCGCGGCGAACTGTTCGGTAAGTTCCGTCTGGCGCTCGACGAGGCGCTGGCCAAGCGCCTGCCAGAAGGCTGCTCCCGGGGTTTGCGGCGTGCCGCGGCGCAGGGCGTCACGCGAGAGTGAGGTGAGCGGCTGCTCCAGCAGGTCACGCAAGACAAGCTCCTCGCCGGGCAGATCATTCACCGCCTTGCCGCGCAGGCGGCCGGTGAGGGATTTCATGCGTCGGGAATCAAAGAGCTGGCGTGCCGGCCAGGTGAGCACCTGGCGCACACGTGTCAGCGATCGCGCCAGACCGGGTAATTCCAGCAGCTGCAGGAGTTCCAGAATGGCCAGGCGGAAGGTGTCGAAGCGTTTCGGATGGTCCAGAAATTCGTCCCGGTAGGCTGCCAGCGCCTGGTTGATGGCTGCCTCGATGGACTGCACCCAGATCGCGGCGGCTTCCAGCTCGACGCGTACCGGCTCCATCCAGGCGCCCCAGTGCTGTTGCAGCAGTCTGCGCACTCCGGCGGCGCGCAGGCTGCGGTCGGTGCCCGTCAGCGCGCGCCCGAGCGCCGCGCGCAGATCGGCCGCCTCACCAGGAGGGGCGCTCACGGGTGCATCGATCCCCGGCCAGTAGGGCATGGCAATGACTTCGATGTTCTCCGCCAGGGGTGTCAGCTCGGCGAGGCGTGTCCGCAAGGCCTGTACCAGCACGTCCCGGGTGTTGTCCCCGGTCTTGTTCAGACACACCAGCAGGGCGCGCTGCAGGGGCTCCAGCAATTGCAGGGTTTTCCATACCGAGAGATCCGCATATTTTTCCTTGCTTACCACCAGCACGATGACGTCGGCCAGCGCGGCGACTTCAAGCACGCCGCGTTGGTAGGTATGGGCCTTGAAGGAATCGAAGTCGGGCGTGTCCCAGACCACGGTGCCGAAAGGCAGCCCGTGCGCGTCGCCGGTGAGGTGATGCAAGGCGTAGCAATCGAGGCGGTCGCGGCTGGGGGCTGTGTTCTCGAGCCGTTCCCAACCTGGGAAGAAGGGTTTGATCCAGTCCGGATTTGCCTCCCGCGACGGCAGCGCGAAACCCTGCGGGTGAATGGTGAAGCCGGCCAGCGGGCTGACCTCGGCCACGCTCTGGCCGAGCAGCAGGTTGACGACGGTGCTCTTGCCGACCTGGGTCGGCCCCACCACGGCCACCTGCAGGGGGCGCGGCACCGGCCCGTCCAGGGCGGCGATATCGCGCAGCGCCGCTTCGGTCAGCTCCAACGCCGCCAGCCGCCGGCTCAACTCGTTCGTATCCAGCGGCGGCGGAGTATCCCGGTAGCGCTGCGCCAGCCGGGCGATGATCCTCGCGATAAGGCCGTGTCCGGCGCCACTGGTCGACGGCGGCTCGTTGGTGCTGAATTCGTTCATGACAGGTGAAGAGCCGCCTGTCGTAGCGGTGAGTATGACCGTTCATGGCGAAGTGTAACCGGGTCTGGCATGGCGATCGATTCGGTATTGCCGGTCCGGGATGAAGGGTACGTGGTTAAGGCCCGGACGCGATAAATCGCCACGGAAGTGCACGGAAGACATCGAAAAAAGAGCTCGTACTCCGCTTTTCCGTGTGGTTCCGTGGCCATAGTGATGTGATCAGGTTTAACCAGGCCCCGTTCATTCCAGAGGCTATTTCACGATAGCACCCGCGAGAGGGGGGCGCCAGATCCTGGTGGTGGGCGCTGTCGGAGCAAGCGTTTACCCGCTGTCGCCTGTGTCCGGTGACCGGGGCGAGCGCAGCGACATCCAGGTGATGGTCATGGCGACGACGGCGCCGACAAAAGCCTCGAAGGCGTCCTTCTGGGCGTCCCATTCATCACCCTGGGTGCCGAGATAGGCGGAGCCGAGTTCGGGACTCACAATTTGGGCGACGATGGCCTCGATGATTTCATAGATGCCGCTGAACGCCAGCACCAGCGTCACGGCGAGCAGGTATGACCATGATTTGCGCACGCCCGCCGCGCGCAGCAGCAATTCGCGAAACGGGTAGGCAATCAGCAGACCGAAGGAGAAGTGCACGATGCGGTCATAGTGATTGCGCTGCAGGTCAAACAGTTCCTGGAGCCAGTAGCCCGGCGGCGTTTCGGCGTAGGTGTAATGGGCGCCGACCAGGTGCAGGCTGAGGAACACGGTGAACAACCCGTAGGAGAGGTTGGAGAAGGCGAAGCGCCGGTAGGTAACCAGCAACAGGAAACCGTAGATGAAGACCAGCAGATTCTCCAGCAGCCAGTCTCGACGATCGAAGGGCTCGATCGCGGTGACCACCCATAACAGCACCAGCCAGAGCAGCATGCCCTGCAGGGGGCGATTGGTGCTAAATGGTATGGCGTTCACGCGTTACTCCGGGTCAGAGGAGGGAATCCAGCCCGTGCAGGACCATCGGGTTCCCGAACCCCGCCCGGGGGTGGACGCTGCTTATTGTTTTTCCTCGGGTTTGCCGGATTTATCGTCCGCTTCTTCCTTTTTTTCCTTGTCAACCTTTTTACTGTCCGCCCCGTTGTCCGAGCCGATAACTTTCTTCAGTTCCTGACCCATGCCCTCAAGCAACTCGCCGAAATTGTTGCCGACTTCTTTAGCGGTATCATCGAGTTTGGTGTCGCCCTTGGTCTCGGCCAGGGCAGTGCCCGTGCCGCCGCCGAGCACGACGAGGAGGAGGCCGGCCAGCCCTAGCGCGCGCAGGCGGCGTACGCCGTTGAAGCGTTCAGTCTTTGTCATGGGGGTTACCGATATGCCGTTAATTGGGAAAGGCATTATAACGCCAGGCCCAGGGTGAGTGGAGTATTGTCCGTTAATTCCCTGTTTGCTTTCGGCGTCCTGATGCTGATAATCCGTTCTTCAGAATACCGAATGTCGGATGTGTCAATACAACCTGAATGATGCATTTTCAGCAATTTCTGGCTACGACACCAAAACCTTTGATTCAAGGTGAACTTTTCAGGTATTTCTTAAGAGATGAAGGGATTATGTTGTTGATGCTTGCTATTAGTTGAGAATAATTTGAAGGTGTTTCCAGGACAGGAATATCGGCTTCTGAACCTTTTGTGCAATCAAAGAATTCGTTAATGTTACCTAATATCCTTGTGAATCGCATCTTGATGCAGGGCTCTCTGTACTGCGCGATCAGTTCGGCATATTGGTTGAGACGATGATTACTATTGTACAGTTTGACGGCTTCTGCAATCCGGTCAATGTCGTATTGCCTTGTATGCACTCGTAACTTGTAACAATTAAATCCAGGATCCAGATAATCAGACAGGGCATCGTTTACACTGGAAAATACGGTGCACCCACATGCCATAGCTTCCAGCGGAGGCAAGCCAAAGCCTTCACTCGCACCAATCTGGTGCCGGTGCTCGGTAGAGTCGTATAGATACACTTTAGTTCTGTTAAAAACCTCTGCCAAATCATCGACCCATGAATCTAGCACCTCAACATTGCAGCTTTGTTTCAAGGCGGGAACAAGTTCTTCAAGTAAATATCTGGAAGATTTCCTTTTCTGCACAAGAACGTCAATTGAGCGGTGTTGCTGTAGCTGGGTATAGTTTTCAGAAAGTATATTGGGCAGATAGTAAATCAATGAATTAGGTGCGTGTTTGCCCCAAAAGGCTTGTGTGTGTTTGCTTACTGCAACTATTGGTATTTCAGAAGGTATACGGATGTTCCAGCCACTGCTATGAGCAAAATAAACAACATGTTTATTAGAAAGTATTTGCAGAAGATGTTGAACATGGGGCCCAATGAACAACATATATCGCTTCATCATCGACATCCTGTTTAAGGACATCATCCAGAAAAATATCGTCCTGGTCCTTTTCCTTGTATGTGGCTGCATAAGCCTGGCAGATTGATTTTGCCAGATTAAAAAACTTTATCTGGGCAATGTGCCCGCCGCTATTGATCCGCATTCTTGGAAACAGGAAATACACAGGTCGCATTGTCTACCCTTTATTCAGGATTAATGAATGGGAAAATGTAAACGAGAGATCTCATATCTCCAGCGGGTCTTGCCTGTCTGCTGGTAGAATCCGCGACGATACAGTGATCACGGATTTCCTGGCATTGGGTGTAGACCAGATGCGCGTGGACCCAACAGCAACAGACGACGAAGCCGGCGGGCAGCGTGGCTATCATGGCGACGGACTGTGGAGTCCTCCGCTGCTCCAAAGAACGAAGCGATACCGCTTATCCGGCGCCGTTTTTGCATCTGATTCACCGCCCGCTTTCATAACTGTCAATACATAAAGTCCTTGCAATCCCACCGACTTTCTGGTCAAACTAATAATAACCTTGGGGTATCTTCCCGGATACCCGGTGGGGTCTGATTCGCACCTCCAAAGTGCCTGCAGAGGATGATGATCGTCCTCTACTCAACCGCTTCTCCATAAACCGATTCGTACCAAGGGACTATATTCTTTGATTGGATATCATTTTAATCTATTATCATTAGCATATCTCTCAGAAACGAGTTTGGATCATTTGGTTAAGGCGCTGTTATCTAAAAGATTCGGGTATTTCAGATGAAATTTCTTGCTTCCATGAACATCGATAGGGGTGTATTGCTGCTCCTGTTGGCGGTCAGCCTGTTCCCGCCTTCTGCGGCGGCATTTGTGATC
>CAVQCA010000132.1:0-10836 GCA_963710815.1 uncultured Gammaproteobacteria bacterium
CTCCTTGCCAGCCAATATTCAATATTATGTCGCGATGGGTGACAGCATTACCTGGGGTTATGGCGATGATATCAGCAGCGACAATGTCTCGGCCGATAGCCGCAATGGTCCTCCCCCGCCGGACTTTAGTGATCCCATCCCGTACGTTGGTGGGTATGAACCGATTCTTAACAATCTGCTGACAAACTTTACCGGCATACCCCATACGGTCAAGAATGAAGGCCACCAAGGTGAGACCTCCGCCGGTGGATTGGCCAGATTATTTCCGCCGGTTGATATTCTGGACAGGTACGCTGCAGCCAAAAGGTATCTGGTGCTCTACGGCATGAATGATGCCAGGCCATGGCTACCCGTTCCGAGTGGTGAAGGGCTGAGTAAAGGGGACCCCGGATATGCAGGTTCGTTCAAGGACAATATGCAGCAGATCATCAGCGCAATAAACAGCAAGGGTCATGAAGTCATCCTTTCCAAAATAAATATTGCGCTTGGTGACAGCACTAATACAACACCTTATCCTGATCCGGACAATGGTGCGCGGAGTCTGTTGATACAGGAATATAATGTCGTAATTGATGAGTTGCGTGCTATCGCGGGAAACAATATTTCTGTTATCCCGCCGGATCTCTACAACTACTTTAAGGCAACCTATACCACGGAATATTACGACAATATCCATCCCAACGGCCTGGGCTATCAGGGCTTGGCCAATCAGTGGTTCAATGCCCTAACGCAATGAGGTATAACCTATGCGGCGAATGTCTTTTCTTACCCTGCTTGGTCTACTGCTCCCTTTGACTTTCGCTCATTCCCAGGGGCTGAGAGACAATGACCCGGAGACGTTCAGGGTGGTACGCGACACCTCGTTTTTACCGTTGTTCCAGGCCATGAAGGAGGGAAATGTTGCAGTGATCAAACAGTACCTCAATGGGAAATCATATGATGAGTATCGTACTCTGTTTGATCGAAACAAGACCTACGGAGAGTTTCTGAGAAACTACTATTCGGGCGCCAGTTTTGTACTGAACGATATTACAAAGAAAGCCGATGGTAATTACAATGCTAATGTATCCATCGACTGGACGGACGGGCGTAATGCCAGGATTGAACTCGAAGTTTCTCCCCGTCTTCACGTTCGGGAAAGCAAGGTGGCAAATGGATGATCGGGAAGCCGGTTGAAGGGAGAAAAGCAAAGTAATGACGTTTGATTTTTCGTTGCGGCTTGCAAGTTCCCATCGTGGCATGGCTTGCTGATCAAGGCATTGCGTGAATTCTCGGGAAGCCTGGAATCACCCGGTTTACGGCATCGCTACTGTTGTCCCGGTACGATATGAAATATGCGATTATACTATTATAAGGATCCGCGGGGTAATTTTGGCGATGATCTGAATATATGGTTATGGCCTAAACTGATAGGCTCTTTCATAGATACCGATAATCCCTACCTGGCGTTCTGTAAGTCTTCATGTACAAATGAATCCGAGACGCTATTCGTGGGTGTTGGTTCACTGCTGAATCATCATATCCCGGAGCAGCCGAGGAAAATCGTTCTGGGTTCGGGTGTCGCTTACGGTGATGTACCTAAGGTTGACGAAAAGTGGTCGATTTATGCCGTAAGGGGACCACGCAGCGCAGACGCGCTTGGCTTAGACCGCCGGCATGCGATAACGGATTCGGGCATCCTCGTCAGGGCGGCTGATATCCCCAGGAAGGAAAAAAACTATCCAGTCTCTTTCTTTTCCTATCACCAGAGCGCAGAGTTGATCGATTGGGACAGACCCTGTGAGTCGGCGGGTATCCATCATATTGATCCGTCCGGTGATGTCGAAGACATATTGGATCAAGTAATGCGCACGGAAGTGCTGATAACAGAGGCTATGCACGGGGCCATCGTTGCCGATGCACTTCGTGTCCGCTGGATACCGGTGAAGATATTTCACTCGTTGAATTCATTCAAGTGGATGGACTGGTGTGAGTCGTTGGGGATGGAGTACAAGCCCCATGAACTGCCAAGTATTGGCCCCTGGATGTTTCATGGATTGAAAGGGATGGCACGTAAGGTGCTGAGGCCAAGAAAACTATGCCGGGAGTTTCGCAGGCTTGCCTCCACAGTGGAGCCGCTCCTGAGCACGGATCAGATCATTGATGAGGCAACCGAGAGGCTTTTAGAGAAGGTTGAGCAGGTGAAACGTGACCAGGCCAATCGGGAATAGCTGTGGGTTCACGTCTGCCCGTATACAAAAAGATGGCCTTGGGTTCAGATTGGCTGTTAGAGAGTGTGTGCCAGCACTCTGTTGGATTACTAGAACATGCACGGCTTTGTGGCAATGTTCATGCGGCCTGGAGCACGATGAAAGCGAGTCGGCGCTTGCTATTATTATCTAATTGACTACCCCTGCATGATTGTGCTGTCCGTATGATCCATCTGGCAGGAGCCGGGGTCAGCAGTTGTCCCCTAAGATACTGCGCTGCCATGATTGACTGTGCGAGTATAGAAGTGATCATGTATTTCATCGATGCGTTTCTTCCACTCGAGTTCACAATTCCTGAGATGGGTATTGCTAATCCAGCTGTATGCAGCTTCCCCCATCTGTTCCAGTTTTGCAGGGTCTGCCAGCAGTGCCTCAATCCGTTCCGGTAATTCGTTATAGTCAGCGCATATATACGTTTCTGGTGGAAAATAGTTCTCCATGCCGAGGCAGTATTCTGTGACGAGTGCAGCCTTCGTAGCAAAGGCACTTAATATCCTTGGGTATTCCAGATGATTGCAATGCTGTAGATGCACGTTCAGAAGTATTTTTGACTGGGATGCAACGTCTTCGACATTTGCCCCGCTTATGGGAGACAGGTGAAGTCCTGAGCGACGCAATTTTTCGATTAGTCTTGATCTCCGGGCCGAGCCAGAACCGACGATGCAAACGTCATACTTTCTTGCCTTCGGGCTCGCAAAATTAGCTGCTTCGTCAATGGTGACTGCGACGGGAAATGAATTGACCGGCATCATCACTTTCTGTCTCATCCTTGCAGTATGTGCAGGCCAGAAATCAAGGATATAGTCGTAGCAGTCCAGTTTTTCCTCGAAGATTTTCCTCTTCCTCTTTATTAATCGATACCCTGAAAGGCTGCAATTGAAGGGATTTCCAAGCAGGTATAAGACCGAAAAGTTCATGAATACGTACTTGCAGCCGGGAGCCCTGGTAAACCTAGTGAAAGGATCGCCGATTATGTATACGGTGGAATGGGCAATAAGGGCACATCCTCGACACTTTCACATAGTTGAAATTCAGTCTTTAGCGGCGAATGCTTTTTTAGCTGAAGAAAAATATAGTCGGCGATATTTTTTACGTATCGATAACTGAGTTTGTGAACAAGCAAATAGCATTTGCTCATAGTGATTTGCTCCGGGCTTTCCGGAGACCCCATTTCTTGAGAGGACGGGTTATAGGGAGACAACGAAACACTCCCCGGAGTTCCGGGAACGGAACGTGTGGCTAATATTCGAGCACCAGGGGGAACACGATTCGCAATAGGTGGAGATGGCATCGATCGCCGGGAAACTCGTCTGTACGGCCGATACGCTGTGTGAAAGGGTGAGACAGGCCAAACAACGTGCCGGCCCGGCTAAACAATGCCAGCCAGGGGGGCATCCAGCCGGTATGTTCCAGGTAGAAGCGCAGGTCATCGCCCGGCTGGTTGCCCTGATGCCCAAACCCCGTGCACCGCCTGACGATCTATTCGGCTGATGCTCCCCGCCGACACAGGATACTGTCACCCGGGGGCGAACCGCAGGGTCCGGCTGAGCGCTCGGGCTGGCCTGGACATGGCGCTGGCGAGGACGGCGATTTCGATGGGGAGGGCTGAATGGAGCCGGATTTCGGGATGGTGAAGGGCCAAGCGTCCCGCCTCCATCCGTGAATAGCAGGTTCACTGGTCCCGAAACGGGGGGTTATCTTTATCTACACACCAGTGGTGATGTCCATGCAGACCATTGGACTGAATTCTGGTCTTGCTGTTTCAATATGCTACTAATAGAGTAGTCTTTGTATTCGCGCCGACCTGTAGATTATGTCATGCGGGCAAGAAGACAGATCAGGGTCAATGGGAATTTGTAGTGGAGAACGACCGGTTAATGTTTTCCGAATACCTCCATGCATTCTTGTGTTTCTGGTGATTACGCAATGGATACGTTTGAACATCTGCATGATTTTTGTGCGATCAGAACTGCAGTATTAATTCCTTGTTATAACGAGGAACCGAGCATCGCAAAAGTGGTTAACGATTTTCATAAGGCGTTACCCACAGCAAAAATTTATGTTTGTGATAATAATTCCACTGATTGTACAGCGCAGGTGGCGCAAGCCGCTGGCGCAATAGTTCTTGTTGAGGAACTGCGTGGCAAGGGAAACGTCGTACGACGCATGTTTGCCGACATCGAGGCGGACGTTTATCTTCTGGTTGACGGAGACGACACCTATGATGCAGCGAGCGCGCCGATCTTCATCGGTCTCTTATTGTCAAAATCGCTGGATATGGTGAATGGCGCGAGAATTACTGACATTGAAGACGCATACCGTCCGGGTCACCGGCTTGGTAATGTGGTTTTAACCAGAATGGCCGGCATGGTTTTTGGTAACCGGTTGCGTGATATGTTGTCTGGTTACCGGGTTTTTTCACGGCGTTTTGTCAAGTCTTTCCCCGTCTTGACCTATGGCTTTGAAATCGAGACCGAATTGACAGTCCATGCTCTCGAATTGGGAATGCCGATTCTGGAAAAGCAGACTCCATACAGGCAGAGGCCACCCGGTTCGACAAGCAAGCTGAAAACATTCCGGGATGGCTGGCGAATACTTGGGACCATTCTGGTGCTGGTTAAGGCGGAAAGGCCCTCACAATTTTTTGCGACTATATTTGCGTTATTTGCTGGCGCGGCAATAATTCTGGCCTGGCCATTGATGATCACCTATCTGCAAACCGGCCTGGTCCCGCGGTTTCCGACGGCAATTCTCTCGACCGGTTTGATGATCCTTGCCTTTCTGAGCCTGGTAAGCGGGTTGATTCTGGACACCGTCACCAGGGGCAGGCGTGAAATAAAGCGCCTGCACTACTTGAGTATACCCGGGCCGTCACGATTCTTGTCTTTCAAGGATACTGTCGTGATGAGGGACAACCGGGATGCTGGCGATGAGCCGACAGCCGGTGCCACACCCCTGCGGGATATGTGACGACAGCTTTCCCGGATTTGATTGTGACAAAAAAACTTCACAGGTATCTCTTCTCATTCACACTTGTTGGCGGTATTGGCTTTCTGGCCGATGCGTCGGTCCTGACTTTACTGGTCAACGGACTGAACTGGGGGCCTTACAGGGCACGTCTTTGCTCATTTGCGGTTGCCGTGACCCTTACATGGTACCTGAACAGACACTGGACATTCGCTAGCCAGACAAGAAATAACAAGAAAATCGAGTACGCCCGTTACCTTACTGTTCAAAGCCTCGGAGCCCTGCTTAATCTGGGGATATACAGCATATGCCTGGAGACGTTTCCAGTCATGGTGGCTTATCCGGTTCTGGCACTTGCGATCGGGTCTGGCATCGCCCTGTTTTTCAACTTTTATGCATCGAGGTATTTTGTCTTCAGACAGGAGCAGGTCATCTCCTGATTCGCCATACACGCACAGAGTTCGCTTCATGTGCATCACCTTTATGTAATCAACGGACCTTCAGAGCTGCCTGCAAGGTAGACGGATATGAGAAATACAGGGCGCAAGAGCGACAGCAAGGCTTCGGGCTGGCTTGACAATACTGGGTACCGTACGGCGTACTGTTTTTCATCGGTATAGGTCTTTTCTTCCGCATCAAGCATTACCTCGGCAATCGCTCCTTGTGGATTGACGAGGCCCAGCTGGCCTTGAACTTTGTTCATGCTCCTGTGTGGAGCATTTTTCACCCTTTGGTAAACGACCAAATGGCGCCCGTAGGGTTTCTGGTTATCGAAACACTGGCTGTCAGGTTTTTCGGGGGTAACGAATATATCCTGCGACTCTACCCTCTTGTCGCAGGGATAACTCTGTCTTTTTGGTATACAAACTGGCGCTAAAGCTGTTCGGGGCGCGGATAGCCTTTATCGCGTTGGCGATATTTTCTGTCTCACACTGGGCGATTTATTACGCCGCTGAAGCCAAGCAATACTCCTCGGACATTATGGTGTCCCTGATTTTATACCTGGCGACTGCCTACAGCCTGGAGAATGGAATATCCGGCGCTGGTTATTGTTGACCATGGCAGGCATTCTTGGTGTGTGGTTATCGCATCCGGCCGCATTTATTCTTGCCGCTATCGGTCTTTGCACGGGAACGCAGTTTCTTCTGAAGAGACAATGGAACGATGCGGCTCGCATTGCGCTGTCCTCGATACTCTGGATCGGGAGTTTCGCGTTCGGCCTCTACGCAACATCCAGTATAGGTTCTACTGCGGGGTCTGCGACATTATCGAAAATGATAAATATTTACTGGAAAGACGCATTTGCACCTTTCCCGCCAATATCACTTGCCGACATTCGCTGGTACTGGTCAAGTTTTATTCACCTTTTCGACGTTCCTCTAGGCTTTGACCTGCAGGGGCTGGCAGCGTTCCTGTTTCTTACCGGCGTGCTCTATCTATGGAGAAATAACCGCTTGTGGTCAGCAATGCTGGTTCTGCCTGTTCTTATTGTCTTTGTTGCCTCCGCTTTTCACGCATATCCGTTTAGTACCCGCTTGTTAGCCTTCCTTGTGCCGGGAACGATCATCACTATCGCTGCTGGTCTGAAGCCATATGGCAAATAACAAGGAGTGAATACCGTGCTGCATGGTATGTTGTTATTGTCATGCTGCTGTTAGTTCGGTGATGGGTGCACTGTCAAATGCCTCTCACAACGTGCCTTATGTGAAAGAAGATATTAAAACTGTTCTGGAGCATATTAGAAAATCACGAGAACCGGATGATAAGGTTTATGTCTACTATGGGGCAGATATGGCTTTCAGGTACTATCAGGCACGTTACGATATACCCGACGATGCTGTGATCCGGGGGAAATTCCTCGCGGAAGACATGGGATGATTATCTTGCCGATGTACAGAAAGTGGATGGGTTCAATCGGGTCTGGCTGGTGTTTTCTCATGTGTGGAATAAATCCGGAATGGACGATGAACGATTCCTGCTCTATTTCCTGGACAAGGTTGGAAAGCGGGTTTGATTCGATAAAAGCAAGCGGGGCCTCCGGCGATCTGTACCAGTTTGACCCGACCGACAGTCCAGCCCGAAATGAAATATCAGGCCGGGAAGTTATTCCTCGTAGGCTGTCTGGAATGGAAACACTGTGTGCATGGAGGCACAAGTCGACAGGCTCCTGACGCCTGCATCAGAAAATGTCATAGCTGACTCCGACGACAAGGTAGCGCCTTGCACCGCCGGGCGTCTCGACCAGGATTTCGTCATCGACGGTTTTTTTCATCAGTGCCCGGGCCAGCGGGGAGTCCATGCTGATCCAGCCCCGGTGGGTGTCGAATTCGTCCGCGCCGACGATGCGATAGACCCGTTCCCGGTCGTCGTCGTCCTGCAGCTGACCCAGGCGCCGAAATAAATCAGTTCCGGCCGGGTCGGTGGGCTGGCCACCACCTTCAGTTCCGGCAGGCGTTTCTGCAGGTAGCGCAGGCGCCGGTGATCTCGCGCAGTTCCTTTTTGCGGTAGATGTATTCGGCGTTCTCCGAGCGATCCCCTTCCGCTGCCGCGGCTGTGACGCCCGGGTCACATCGGCACGGCGTAACCACAGGTCCTTCAATTCCTCCTGCAAGGCGCGATGGCCGTCCCGGGTGATGTAGGGGGAGGATTTCGGTGCTGGCGGGCGGTAACGTCCCATCGGGTGACAGGCGCGGGGTATCAGCCCCGCTGGAAGAGCCCGGGTTGATTCGTCAGGTCAATGACCGGTGGTATATGCGAAAAAGCAGCGGCCGGGGTATCCATGGTCTTGTCGTCACCGGCATAGATGCCGCTCGGGTCGAGTTTTTCGATCAGCCGCTTCCAGATCGATCCAGGATCGGTGCTGAAGATGACTGCCGGATCGGCGTGAATGACGTACCAGTCCTCCTGTTTGATCTCCAGCGCCAGTTGGCCGGGCAGCCAGCCGGCATGTCCCAGATAGAAGTGCAGGGCATTGTCCGGTTTCTTTTCGTTCAGCAGGCGATCCAGTATTGTGCGGTCGCCGCTGAAGTAGACATCATCGGCAATATGCCGCACCAGCCGACTTTCCTGTGTGTCGCGAATCAGCATCCACACCGTACTGACCTCCACCGGTCCGCCAAAGAACATCCGTCGGGAAGGGGGGCCCGCATCCTTGATGTTCGATATGGCATCGGTCAACTTCAGTCCGCTCGGGCGGTTTACGATCAGTCCCAGGGAACCCTGTGATCCATGTTGCAACAGGTAGATAACACACCGGCGAAAATGAGGATCATCCAGACCGCGCCGGGCCACGAGGAAGAGACCGGCTGCCGGTTCTTTCGCCAGCGTTGGGGAATTGTCGGCGCGACTGAACTGCGGGGGGGTTCCCGCGGCATTCGCGCCGCAGTGAATCCCGGCCAGCAGCAGGATGGCGCCGATGATCAGAGATGGCCTGATTTCACCCATAATTTCACAATTATAATGGTTATGTCGCATTGTGCCTCACTGATCTGGCAATAACACCCGCGTATCGTTCCCCCGTATCCCGGATTTGCCGGCGCGCCGGAAGTTTCGCGAATTCCGTCCGTGGGAAATAATTTGCCCTCCCGTTACGCAAGGTGGAGGATAATGGCATTCACTGACCAGGATCGTACCCCGGAATGAGTCACAGTCACGAACGTCTCTCCATGCCATCCTTCAGGAACCCCTGAGTGGCAATATCCACTGGCGCGATATCGAGTCCCTCCTGCACCACCTCGGCGCTGTTATCGAACCTGGCCACGGCGCGCGCATGAAGATCGAGTTGAACGGTGTCATCGGCACACTGCACCGTCCCCACCACAGCGGCGTGTGCAGCAAACAGGACATCCGCCATCTGCGTGATTACCTGACCTCGGCGGGTGTCTCTCCGCCGCCTCAGTAGCCAGAGATTCATCCCGGGCGGTGTCTGGCTCGCAGGTCGTGATAAGGTGCCGGAATACGATATTTCGTACTGTTATGGTGAGTTATTCCACCGGCGTGTCGGCCAGACCGAGATCGTAGTACGACTGGGCCAGCTTGCGGATGGCGATGACATAGGCGGCGGTGCGGTAATCATAAATCGTCGGGTAGCGTTTCATGGTGTCGCGTATCGCCTGGAAAGCCGCGCGCATGGTATCGTCCAGCCCCGAACGTACCAGGTCGAGCTCGCTCGCGCCGCGCACGAGCTCGTTGCGCAACGCCCCCGGTGCCTCCTTGCCAGTCATGGTTTCCAGTGCGGAGAGATAGGAAGTGCCACGCAGCTCGTCGAAGCGCCGTTGAAGGCGCCCGAAACGCATGTGGGAGAGATTGCGCGTCCACTCGAAGTAGGAGACGGTGACACCGCCGGCGTTGATGAAGACATCCGGCAGGATCACGATACCGCGGCGGCGCAGGATCTCGTCGGCCTCGTAGGTGACCGGCCCGTTGGCCGCCTCGACGACGAGTCGCGCCTGGATATTCATGGCATTGCCGGCGTTGATCTGCGACTCCATGGCGGCCGGAATGAGGATGTCACAGTCCATCTCCAGCGCCTCGCTGCCGCGTGCGCTGTATTCCCCTCCGGGAAACCCCTTCACCCCGCCGGTCATGGCCAGATGCTGGCGTACATCGTGGATGTTCAGTCCGTCCTCGTTCGTCACCACGCCGTCGTGCTCGATGATGGCGGTCACCCTGACCTGATCCTCCTCGGCAAGGTACTTGGCGGTGTGGTAACCGACGTTGCCGAGTCCCTGGACGACAACGCGCTGTCCGCTCAGACTGTCCGCCAGGCCGGTCTTCTCAACCTCCTCGCGATGCCGGAAGAATTCCTGCAGGGCTAATTGCACCCCCTTGCCGGTGGCCTCGACGCGCCCGGGGATGCCGCCGCGGTCGACGGGTTTGCCGGTGACGCAGGCGTCCTGGTTGACATCCTCGGGATACAGGGTCTTGTAGGTGTCGGCAATCCACGCCATTTCCCTGGCCGAGGTGCCCATATCCGGGGCGGGAACATTGGTCGCCGGGTCGAGGAAGTCGCGGCGCGCCAGTTCCTGGGCGAAGCGTCGGGTGATCTCGCGCAGCTCATCGACGGAGTATTTGCAGGGGTCGATCATCAGTGCGCCCTTGGCGCCGCCGAACGGGATATCGGCGATGGCGCATTTGTAGCTCATCAGGGCGGCCAGCGCCTCGGTTTCGTCCTGGCTGGCGTGAGGCGCGAAACGCAGGCCGCCCTTGGCGGGCAGGCGATGGGCGCTGTGCACCGCCCACCAGCCGGTGAAGATCTCCACCGTCCCGCGCAGCCTGACCGGAAGCGGAGCTGCAGGACGGCATCGCAGGCTTTGATGAGCTTGGCGGTGCTGGGGTCAAGGCCGGCCGCCACCGTGGCGTGGTCGACCATGCGGTTCACGCCCTCGCGGAATGTCATACTTTCCTGCTGGTTTTCCTTCACGTTGGCCTCCGGGAAGCTGGTACTGTTCTGTTTACTCCAGGAGCCTGTCGGATTCAGGTGATCGTAGCGAGCATGGTGGGAGAGCGAGCACAGAGGTTCACGATATCGAGGCGCATAGTGGTTCTATGCAACGAAATATCGGGGAACTATGGGCCGCTCTCCCGCCAGCGCAGTAGATCAATCCTGAATCCGACAGGC
>CAVQCA010000133.1:0-12745 GCA_963710815.1 uncultured Gammaproteobacteria bacterium
CGCTGACGCAATTTTGCTTATTAGTGAGCTATCCGCCAGCGTGGCCAGTGTGTCTGAAACGCATTTACCGGCGTTAATCCTCGTGCGCCATTCACTTGTCAGAGCGCATTCATGCGCCAGTCAGGCGTGGTTGCATTGAAAAAATAAGACCCGATGACTCAGCACCTCCCAGGAGTGGGCGGGGGATAGGTCGGCGCGTCAGGGTCAGCGGGTCGAGGAGTTCATGCCATCCTAGGACAGGTTGCCAGTCACCACTATAGGGAAAATCCTTAATTGACTACCTATTCTTTCCGGAAATCCCAGGAGGCGGTTGCAAGCACCGCTATTGCGCACAGGAACGTCAATACTTCGTAAAGCCAGTCAGGTAGCCACATCGCGCGTGCTCCCATGGATATCATTCAGAAGACCCGATGACTCGGCACGCGGCCAGGGAGCAGTCACTAGAGGGCGTGCCGGAATCAACGGGGTATGTGTTATTCATACCTGATTGCGGTGGACAGGGTCAGGAAAGGGGTCACATTTCTGACCGCCTGAGCGACCGCAGGCGCGGTGGCCGCATTAAAAAAAGACCCGATGACTCAGCACATCCAACCGTGTAAGGGGGCATAGAGTGGAGGCCAGACGGCACATCAGAGTCAACGGGCCAAAAATGTTGGCACATCCCAAATGGGACTCGACTCCAAATCCAGTGTGGAAGCCAACAAGTGACCATCCGAACCAGTGTGGTGGTCAGTGAACCGCCGACCCGGTGACTTCTGATCTCTTCACCTGTTCGCTATGCGTGTCCGCACCGATCGATGAGAGGTAAGCTGAAGAATTTGAATGGCTCCCCGGGACGGGCTCGAACCGCCGACCTAGTGATTAACAGTCACCCGCTCTACCGACTGAGCTACCGGGGAATAACAGGCCGCTCATCATACTGACGGGAAGGTTTTCGGTCAACGTGGACGCTTTCCGATGGTGGCAGATCTTATGGGCATTCAATCGGGCTGCCATCGCAGCGGGTGTGTGTGGTGCGGGGTCTGCCGGTATTCGACAGGCAGATAACCCGCGGGCTGGCGAGATTGTATCTGTCACAGAAAGTAAACGAGCTGTTTGTCCCGCCGCTGCTGCCGTCTGGCTGGTAAACGACCCGCTTGCGACGGTTTCCCGAGTGCATGCTGATGAACTCGGCAAGAGGCGGTTCCGTCAGGATCAGTGCTTCGTTCGCATTCCGTTCGCGGTCCTCGCTGGCAAACAGTAACCAGCCGTTGCCCCAGTCCGCGTGACGCGCGCAGATGTGCCGATCCGCCTGCGGGCAAAGCACGAGCCGGCGTCCCCGCTTGACCGCTTCACTGCGCGCAAGCTGCAACGCAACAACGAAGCGGTTGACCTCGCCGGCCATGCGGTTGGAATGGATGAATCGCGGCAGGAAATCCACTGCCGTCAGGGTGATGATCGAGGTCAGGGCAAGACTCACCAGTAGTTCGGGCAGGGTGACCCCGGTGTAGTCTGCCGGGAGACTAGCCGTGTCAGGGCATCCGGCATGGGATTTTGTCATCCTGACATCCTCCATCCATGGAAAATATCCGGTCACGTGGCGGATGCGTCCCCCACCGCCTGTCCAGTGTGGCGCGGGTAACCGCAACGTCACGGCTTGATTATACGCCGTCAGGTCAAATGCGATGTCAGCCGTGAGGGATCAGACCTGTGGGAATGAGCTGATCAGGTTGTCAGTGCCTTCGTCAAGCGTTCCAGCGCCGTTTTCAAGGTATCCAGGCCGGTGGCATAGGAGAGTCGCAGATAACCCGGTGCGCCGAAGGCAGCGCCGGGAACCATGGCCACTCCTGCTTTCTCCAGCAGGTATTCCGCAAGTTCCACGTCGTCAGTCACGCCGTCAAGGTTGTTGATGACTGCCTGGAAAGAGGGGAAACAGTAGAAGGCGCCATCCGCCGGCAGGCAGACGACACCGGGAATCCTGTTCAGCGCTTCCACCACAAAATCGTGGCGCTGCCTGAAGGCCTTCAGCATGGGCTGAATGCAGGACTGGTCGCCTTCCAGCGCCGCCTGCGCGGCCACCTGTGAAATCGAGGCGGGATTCGAAGTGCTTTGTGACTGGACCATTTTCATCGCACTGATCAGCTGGGTTGGGCCGCCGGCGTAGCCGATGCGCCAGCCGGTCATGGCATAGGCCTTCGACACCCCGTTCAGCACGATCGTGCGCTCGTAGAGTTCCGGGCAAGGGTGGAGAATATTGCAGAAAGGCTCCTCACTCCAGAGGATGTGTTCATACATGTCGTCGGTGGCGATCAACACCTGCGGGTGGTGTCTCAGCACCTCACCCAGCGCCTTGAGTTCCTGCGCGGAGTAGGCGACGCCGGTAGGGTTGGAGGGGCTGTTGATGACAAACAGGCGGGTCCTGGCGGTAATGGCCGCCCCCAGCTGCTCCGGGGTGATCTTGAATCCGGTTTCGACCCCCGCCCGGATGATCACCGGTTCGCCTTCCGCCAGTCGGACCATGTCCGGGTAGGACACCCAGTAGGGCGCCGGGATGATGACCTCATCGCCGGGGTTGAGCAGCGCCTGGGCGAGATTGAAGAAGCTCTGTTTGCCCCCGCAGGAAACGAGGATCTGTTCCGGCCGGTATTCCAGGCCATTGTCACGCCTGAATTTCGCTATAATCGCACGCTTGAGCTCCGCGGTCCCGTCAACGGCGGTATAGCGCGTAAATCCGGCGTGAATGGCCGCGATGGCCGCAGCCCTGATGTGCTCGGGGGTATCGAAATCCGGTTCACCGGCTCCGAGCCCGATGATGTCCTTGCCGGCAGCGCGCAGCTCGGCGACCCGCGCCGTCACCGCCAGGGTAGGGGAGGGTTTGATGCGTTGTATCCGGTTAGCGAGCCTGATCTTGTCCAAAATTGCTATCCTGTCGTTTGAGGGTGGGTCCAGCGCCCATCATACTTAATCCCGGCATTTTCGATAATAGCCCGTGACAGAGCGATTCCAGTTGCTTTCCTCCATGCAGCCGTCCGGGGACCAGCCCCTGGCTATTGCGGCGCTGACCGAGGGTTTGAATGACGGCCTGGCGCATCAGACCCTGCTCGGCGTGACCGGTTCGGGCAAGACCTTTACCATCGCCAACGTCATTCATGCGGTGCAAAGACCGACCATCATCCTCGCGCCCAACAAGACGCTGGCCGCCCAGCTGTACGGTGAAATGCGCGAGTTGTTTCCCGACAATGCCGTTGAATATTTCGTCTCCTATTACGACTATTACCAGCCCGAGGCCTATGTGCCAGCTTCGGATACCTATATCGAGAAGGACGCCTCGATCAACGAACATATCGAGCAAATGCGGCTCTCGGCGACCAAGGCACTGCTGGAGCGTCCCGACACCATCATCGTGGCCACCGTGTCTTCCATCTACGGCCTCGGTGATCCCCGTGCCTATCTGCGCATGGTATTGCACCTGGTGCGCGGAGAGATGGCCGACCAGCGCGTTATCCTGCGGCGCCTGGCGGAACTGCAATACACGCGCAACGAGGTGGAACTGCACCGCGCCACCTACCGGGTGCGGGGTGAGATTATCGATATCTTTCCGGCAGAGTCCGACGGTGAGGCCGTCCGCGTGGAACTGTTCGATGATCAGATCGATTCCCTGTCCTGGTTTGATCCGCTGACCGGCGTGGTGCTGCGGCGGGTGCCCCGGGTCACCATCTATCCCAAAACCCACTACGCCACCCCGCGCGAGGTGGTCCTCGACGCCATCGAACAGATCAAGGCGGAACTCAAACGGCGACTCGAAGAACTGCGCCAGGCCGGCAAACTGGTCGAGGCGCAGCGGCTGGAGCAGCGCACCCTCTTCGACCTCGAAATGATGGCGGAACTGGGCTACTGTTCGGGGATCGAGAACTACTCACGCTATCTCTCTGGTCGCGAGGCCGGCGAGCCTCCCCCGACGCTGTTCGATTATCTTCCGGCCAACGCGCTGCTGGTTATCGATGAATCCCACGTCACCATCCCCCAGCTGGGCGGGATGTACCGGGGTGACCGTTCGCGCAAGGAAAACCTCGTGGAGTACGGCTTCCGTCTGCCCTCGGCACTGGATAACCGACCCCTGCGCTTTGATGAATTCGAGCGCCTGGCGCCGCAGGCCCTGTTTATTTCCGCCACGCCCGGGCCATACGAGGAGGAGCATGCGGATGCCGTGGTCGAGCTGCTGGTGAGGCCGACGGGCCTGATAGACCCGGAAATCGAGGTGCGACCGGCGGCGACCCAGGTCGATGATCTGCTGTCGGAGGTACGCCTGCGGGTGGAAAAAAAGCAACGTGTACTGGTGACGACACTGACGAAACGCATGTCGGAGGATCTGACCGAGTACCTGGCCGAACATGGCGTGCTGGTGCGTTATCTGCACTCCGATATCGACACCGTGGAGCGAATGGAGATCCTCCGTGATCTGCGCCTGGGTAAATTCGATGTGCTGGTCGGTATCAACCTGTTGCGTGAAGGACTGGATCTGCCGGAGGTATCGCTGGTTGCCATCCTGGATGCCGACAAGGAGGGATTCCTGCGCTCCGAGCGCTCCCTGATACAGACCATTGGTCGGGCGGCCCGCAACCTCCACGGCAAGGCCATCCTCTATGCGGACCGGGTCACTGAGTCGATGCGCCGCGCCATCGGAGAGACCGAGCGTCGGCGCGAGAAGCAGCAGGCTTATAATCAGGCGCACGGAATTACGCCGCGCGGGATAGAAAAGGCGGTGACCGACGTGATGGAAGGCGCGGTAGTGAAGGAACATGCGGGTGCGCGGGAATTCGCCCGGGTGGCGGAGGAGGTTGTGCAGTATAGCCGTCTGAATGCGGATCAACTGGCCAGGGAGGTCGGCAGGCTGGAGCGGCGCATGTATGAACATGCCCGTAATCTCGAATTCGAGGAGGCGGCGCGGTTGCGTGACGAGATCCGGCGCATGGAGGAGCGCAACCTCGGTCTCACCGCGTGAGGCGGCTATCGCCGTCCTTGCAAGATCAGGCTTCTGGCGGTATCGTTCACAGGCTTGCAGGCGCGTAGCTCAGTTGGTTAGAGCACCACCTTGACATGGTGGGGGTCGTTGGTTCAAATCCAATCGCGCCTACCAACAATCCCGAGAGCATCGTCTGACGATGCTCTTTTGTTTTGACAAGTGGCCCCTCGTATAGGTCACCTCTGGAGCCTCGTCTCATGCCCACCATCACCCTTCCGGACGGCAGTCGACGTGAGTTCGACAGGCCCGTCACCGTGCAGGAGGTTGCCGCCTCCATCGGTCCCGGTCTTGCAAAGGCTGCTCTTGCGGGCAGGCTCAATGGCGACGTAGTCGACAGCGGACGCCTGATCGAGAGCGATGCGCAGCTTGCCGTTATTACCGGTCGCGATGACGAGGCGCTCGAACTGATTCGCCACGACGCCGCCCATGTCATGGCGCAGGCCGTGCAGGAACTCTACCCGGGCACCCAGGTCACCATCGGCCCGGCGATCGAGGACGGCTTCTATTACGACTTCGCGCGGGAAGAGCCATTCACCCCGGAGGACCTGAAGAAGATCGAGGAACGCATGCATGCGATCGTGAAGCGCGATCTTCCCATCCGGCGGGAGGTATGGAGCCGGGATGAGGCGATCAGGGTCTTTGCCGGAATTGGTGAGAACTACAAGGTGGAAATCATCGAGGCCATCCCGGAAGGCGAGCCGGTCTCGGTTTATCGCCAGGGCGAATGGTTCGATGTGTGCCGCGGGCCGCACCTGCCGAGCACCGGCAGACTGGGCAAGGCGTTCAAGCTGATGAAGCTTGCCGGAGCCTATTGGCGGGGAGATTCCAGCAATGCCATGCTGCAGCGCATCTACGGCACCGCCTGGCGTGACAAGAAGGAGCTGGATGCGTATCTGCACCGACTGGAAGAAGCCGAGAAGCGCGACCACCGCAAACTGGGCAAGACGATGGACCTGTTCCATACCCAGGAAGAAGCGCCCGGCATGGTGTTCTGGCACGACCGTGGCTGGCAGATCTATCTGCTCATTCAGGATTATATTCGCGGCATGCTGAGTCATCGCGGTTATCAGGAGGTGCACACCCCGCAGGTGCTCGACCGCTCCTTATGGGAGAAATCCGGGCATTGGGAAAAATTCTCCGCCGACATGTTCACCACGGACTCGGAAAACCGGACCTATGCCATCAAGCCCATGAACTGTCCGGCCCACATCCAGATCTATAATCATGGCCTGAAGAGTTACCGCGACCTGCCACTGCGCCTGGCCGAGTTCGGCTCCTGTCTGCGCAATGAACCCTCGGGCACCCTGCATGGCCTGATGCGGGTGCGCGGTTTCGTTCAGGATGATGCGCACATCTTCTGCACCGAGGGACAGATTCTGGGCGAGGTGTCGGATTTTATCGATTTACTGTTCCAGGTCTATGCCGACTTCGGCTTCGAGGACGTGAGCGTAAAACTCTCGACGCGACCGCCGCAACGGGTCGGCGAGGAGGCGCTCTGGGACAAGGCCGAGCAGGCTCTGCAGGAGGCACTTGAGCACAAGGAGCTGGCGTGGGATTTGCAGCCGGGCGAGGGGGCCTTCTACGGGCCCAAGATCGAATTCAACCTCAGGGACTGCCTGAACAGGGTATGGCAACTAGGTACAATACAACTGGATTTTTCCATGCCCGGGCGGCTTGGAGCCCATTACATCGACGAAAACGGCAACAAACAGGTGCCGGTCATGCTGCACCGCGCCATTCTCGGTTCTCTGGAACGCTTTATCGGTATCCTGATCGAGCATTATGCAGGCGCGCTGCCCCTGTGGCTGGCACCGATACAGGCGATGGTCCTGAATATCACCGACCGGCAGGCCGGATATGCCAGGGAAATTGAAGAATCCTTGATAAATCAGGGTTTGCGAGTCAAATCGGACTTGAGAAATGAAAAGATCGGCTATAAAATCCGCGAGCACACGATTCAACGGGTACCCTATCTGCTGGTTGTCGGCGATCGGGAATTGGAAACCGGTACGGTAGCCGTGCGCACGCGAGAAGGCAGGGACCTCGGCCCCGTGAGACGGGAAATGCTGGGGGACGGACTCAAAGCCGAGATCGCGAGCCGCGGCCGTACTGTTTGGGAGGGATAGAGCATCGCTGCCAGAAAACCGCAACATCGCATCAACGAGAACATTACTTCGCCGGAGGTACGGGTTGTCAATCATGACGGTGAACAGCTGGGTATAGTTTCCATTGAGAAGGCGAGCCGGCTGGCTGAAGAGGCCAAGCTCGATCTGGTTGAGATCGCGCCCAACGCCGAACCCCCCGTTTGCCGCCTCATGGATTACGGCAAGTTCCGTTTTGAGGAAGGCAAGAAGCTTCAACAGGCCAAGAAGAAGCAGAAACAGATTCAGGTCAAGGAGATCAAGTTTCGCCCGGGCACCGATATCGGCGATTACAGGATCAAACTGCGTAAACTGACCGAATTTCTGGAAGAGGGCGACAGGGTGAAGGTGACCCTGCGTTTTCGCGGCAGGGAAATGGCGCATCAGGAACTGGGTCTGGAACTACTGCAACGCGTGAAGCAGGACCTCGACGAGTTCGGCGCGGTCGAGCAGGAACCCCGGTCGGAAGGGCGCATGATGGTCATGGTGATGGCACCGAAGAAACGCAGGTGATAACACCTGTAGATTCGATACAGATTTCATTACGGGAAGACAGAGAAATGCCAAAGTTAAAATCCAATCGCGGCGCGGCAAAACGCTTCGCCAGGACGGCAACCGGGTTCAAGCGCGGTCAGTCGCATCACCGTCATATCCTGACGAAGAAGAGCAGCAAGCGTAAGCGCCAGCTGGTTGCTCCGTCATATGTGCACGCGGCCGACGTCGCCGCGGTGCGCCGCATGCTGCCGTTCGTCTGATCGGATTCATCCGGGAGTAATTGGTTATGTCCAGAGTAAAACGTGGTGTCACTGCCCGCGCCCGCCACAAGAAGGTGCTAGGCAAGGCAAAGGGGTACTATGGTGCGCGTCGCAAGGTGTATCGCGTTGCCAAGCAGGCCGTTATCAAGGCGGGTCAGTATGCCTACCGTGACCGGCGTCAGCGCAAACGCCAGTTCCGCGCCTTGTGGATCGCGCGTATCAATGCCGCCGCGCGCGAGCATGGACTCTCCTACAGCCGGATGATCGATGGTCTCAACAAGGCGAATATCGGCATCGACAGGAAGGTACTCGCCGACCTCGCCGTCTTTGATCGCGCCGGATTCGGCGTTCTGGCGACCAGGGCCAAGGCCGGCCTGACGGTATAAATCCTTTCCGTGTAAACAACAGTCAATCCGGCAAGAGATGGGGGGAAAGGTGGGTGCCTTTCCCCTTTTCGTTGCAGCTGCCGGAGGGGAAGCTGAATTCTTGCAACAGGAATCGGGAGCGGATAGCAGGTGTTAAGCCTCGGTGAACTCGAAGCCGGCGCATTGCGCGAGATCGATGCCGCCGCGGACCAGGCCGCGCTCGATGAGGTGCGTGTCCGTTATCTGGGAAAGAAAGGCTCCCTGACCCTGGAGCTGAAACAACTCGGAAGCCTCCCGCCCGATGAACGGCCGGTGGTGGGCCAGGCCATCAACCAGGTCAAGCAGAAGGTCCAGCAGACGATCGAGGGCCGCCGCCTCCAACTGCAATCGGCCGCAGTCGATGCGCAGCTGTCGAGGCTCGCCATCGATGTCACCCTGCCCGGTCGCGGGCGGAGAACCGGAGGCCTTCATCCCGTTACGCGCACCATGAAACGTATCGAACGGCTGTTCACCCCCATGGGGTTTACGGTCGAGGAAGGACCGGAGATCGAGGACGATTATCATAATTTCGAGGCCTTGAATATCCCCGCGCACCACCCGGCTCGCGCCATGCACGATACGTTCTATTTCAATGCCCATACCCTGCTGCGCACCCACACCTCATCGGTGCAGGTACGGGTGATGAAGGACCGCAAGCCGCCATTGCGCATCATCGCCCCCGGTCGTGTATACCGCTGTGATTCGGACCTGACCCATACTCCGATGTTTCACCAGATCGAGGGACTACTGGTCGACGAGCAGGTCAGTTTCGCGAATCTCAAGTGGGTGCTTGATGAATTCCTGCGCCTGTTTTTCGAACGGAATGATCTGGCCGTGCGTTTCCGTCCTTCCTATTTCCCGTTTACCGAGCCCTCCGCCGAGGTCGACATACAGTGCGTCATGTGCGCCGGCTGTGGCTGCCGGGTCTGCGGCCAGAGCGGCTGGATCGAGATACTCGGCTGCGGCATGGTGCACCCGAAGGTGTTCGAGAATGTCGGGATAGACAACGACCGTTATACGGGTTTTGCGTTCGGCATGGGGGTTGAACGGCTTGCGATGCTGCGCTATGGCGTGAACGACCTGCGCCTGTTCTTCGAGAACGATATCAATTTTCTCACGCAGTTCAACTGAGTTGATTTTGTTCACCGCGGAGGCGCAAAGAACACAGTGTGAGCCGCTTTGTTACCCATTGAAAGTCGGGTTTTCCAGCGATCCTTCGGGTGTCATTTATCAAGGCAAGTCTTTTTATTGCTTGATTGACGCTGCGTTCCCGGCGTCTCTGCGGTGAATGTTTGGTGAAACATGCACACGGAAGCAATTAATCACGGAGCTTTATGAAATTCAGCGAGAAATGGCTGCGGGAATGGGTTGATCCTCCGGTCTCGACCGACGAGCTGGTGACGTTGTTGACCATGGCCGGACTGGAGGTCGATTCGGTTGAACGGCTGGTGCCGGGTGTCGAGGGTCTGGTCGTGGGCGAGGTGCTGTCCGTCGAGTCCCATCCCAATGCCGAAAAGCTGCGTGTGTGCCGGGTGGATGCCGGCACGGGCGAAGCGCTGCAAATCGTCTGCGGCGCTCCCAATGTCCATCCTGGCGGCAAGTATCCGCTGGCGCTGATCGGGGCCAGGCTGCCGGATGATATCAGTATCAGGAAGTCCAGACTGAGGGGGGTGGATTCCTTCGGTATGCTCTGTTCGGCCCGTGAACTCGGGCTGGGGGATGATCATCAGGGACTGCTGGAACTGCCCCCGGAAACCCGCAAGGGCGAGGATGTCAGGGAATTACTCGGACTGGATGATGTCCTGATCGAAATCGACCTCACGCCCAACCGGGGCGACTGCCTGGGCGTCGAGGGGATTGCCCGCGAGGTGGGTACGCTCACGCGCAGCCCGGTTTCCATCCCCGACAGCGGTGAGGCGCCGGTGTCGATTGAGGATAGCCTCCCCATCGATGTGCAGGCTCCGGAGGGCTGTCCGCGCTATCTGGGTCGCGTCATACGCGGCATCGATCCGAAAGCATCCACGCCCCTGTGGATGCAGGAGCGCCTGCGTCGCAGCGGTCTGCGCAGTATTGACCCCGTGGTGGATGTGACCAACTATGTCCTGCTGGAACTGGGGCAGCCCATGCATGCCTTCGACCTGGCGCAACTGGTTGGCGGTGTTTATGTGCGTTATGCGCTGGAAGGCGAGCGCCTGGCGCTGCTGGATGAGCGGACGGTGACACTGGATGCCGCTACGCTGATCATCGCCGATGGCGAGAAGCCGCTGGCGATAGCCGGTGTCATGGGGGGCAGCCATTCGGGCGTTGGTGAAGCAACCACGGATATCTTCCTGGAATGTGCGTATTTCACCCCCGAGGTGATCGCCGGGCGCGCCAGGAAATATGCCATGCAAACCGATTCGGCGCATCGCTTCGAACGCGGCGTAGACCCCAATCTGCAACATCGTGCCATGCAACGCGCGACTTCATTGCTGCTGACGATCGCCGGTGGGCTGGCCGGGCCGGTCTGTGAAACCTCGGCACCGCAATATTTGCCGCAGCGACAACCGATCGCTCTGAACGGAACCCGCATCGATCGACTGCTCGGGCTGAGGCCGGACGCGACCGTGGTGACGGATATCCTGGGGCGGCTGGGCATGGAAGTCACTGCCCGTGAGGACGGTTGGCAGGTCACGCCGCCATCCTTTCGTTTTGATATTTCCCTCGAGGTGGATTTGATCGAGGAAATCGGCCGCGTATATGGTTATGACCGATTGCCGTCAAGGGCGCCCGTGGGGACGCTTGAACCGCTGGCCTCCCCGGAGACCGGCATTACTGTCGAGCGAATCTCGGAATTGTTGGTGGACCTCGGTTATCAGGAGGCGATCACCTACAGTTTCGTTGAGCCGGAGTTTCAGGAAGCATTGAATCCGGGGCTGCGACCGATAAGGCTGGAGAACCCGATTTCGTCCGAAATGTCGGTCATGCGCACCAGCCTCTGGCCGGGATTGCTTAATGCACTGCGATACAATCTCAATCGCCAGACCAATAGCTTGCGTTTATTTGAGCATGGTCTTAGGTTCTATCTACAAGACGATGTTATAAAACAGGAATATGTTATATCAGGGGTGCTGACAGGTGGATGTTATCCCGAATACTGGGACGGAAAACCCCGACCTGTTGATTTTTATGATGTACGGCATGATATCGAAACAATCGTGAGTGTGGCGGGAACCGCGGTCGACGGCCAGTTTGTCAGTGCTGAACATCCCGCCTTGCACCCGGGACAAACGGCGGCCATTCAGCATGACCACCGTAACATCGGGTGGTTGGGCAGGATTCACCCGGTCATTGCCAGTAAATATGGACTGACTTCCGGTACTTATCTGTTTGAATTCGAGTATGCGCCCATGCAGGGCGGAACACTCGTGCAGTTTCATGAACTGTCGTGCTACCCCTCGATACGCCGTGATCTCGCGGTTGTGATCGATGAGAATGTCCCCGTCATGGCGTTGCGACAGGAGGTTCAGGTTAGCGCGGGGGCATTGTTGAAAGAAATGGTTATATTTGATGTCTATCAGGGGGCAGGTATAGAAACAGGGCGAAAAAGCATCGCTTTTGGCTTGATTCTACAGGATTCTTCACGCACACTAACGGATGATGATGTGGAGGTCGTTATAAGCCGGGTAACAGAGAGTCTGACGAAGAAGTTCGGGGCAGCGTTAAGGGAGTAAGCGATGGCATTAACAAAAGCCGACATGGCGGAAAAATTGTTCGACGAACTGGGGCTGAATAAACGTGAAGCGAAGGAGCTGGTGGAGCTTTTCTTCGAGGAAATTCGCTATGCCCTCGAAAATGGACAGCAGGTCAAGTTGTCAGGTTTTGGTAATTTCGACCTGAGGACAAAGAACCAGCGCCCGGGTCGCAATCCCAAGACCGGCGAGGAAATTCCGATTTCCGCACGGCGAGTGGTGACGTTCAGATCCGGTCAGAAACTGAAATCCGAGTAGAGGCATATGCTGGAAGCGAGCAATAATAACGAACTTCCGGTTATTCCCGGCAAACGCTACTTCACCATCGGTGAAGTCAGCGAACTATGCGGGGTCAAACCGCATGTCCTGCGTTACTGGGAACAGGAATTCCCGCAGTTAAAACCCGTCAAGCGGCGAGGGAATCGTCGTTATTACCAGCGTCAGGACGTGCTGATGATACGCCAGATTCGCAGCCTGCTCTATGATCAGGGATTTACGATCGGCGGCGCCAGGCAGAAGATGTCCGGTCAGGATGCCAGGGAAGATGTCACCCAGAGCCAGCAGATCGTGCATCAGGTCAGGCTTGAACTTGAGGACGTGCTGCAGCTGCTCAAACGGTAGTACGGGCAACTTCCCCATCAAAAGTATATAATTCCACCCTTTAACCAACGGGGCGTAGCGCAGCCTGGTAGCGCACCTGCATGGGGTGCAG
>CAVQCA010000134.1:0-58311 GCA_963710815.1 uncultured Gammaproteobacteria bacterium
TGGCCAGCAAGTCGTCTCCGTGTTCGAGCTTCACGCGCCGCTCGAAGCGCTCGTCGCTCACCTTGAAGCGCTTCAGGGCGCCCGAGGTGGTGGCGACCGGCAGGCCGCGCTTCAACGCCTCGAGGCGGCTGAGCAGGGTGTCGACCTGTGTACGGTCGGCCGGAAAGCCCCCGTTGTCGGGCAGCACCCAACCCTTGTCCTGCTTCGCCAGCACGACGCTGGCGCCGTCAGGGCCCTCGATGGTGAGATGGTCCACCGGCTTGCCACCCAGCCTGAACAGCGGCTTATTCGGGTGCGCGGCGGCCAGGTTCGGGCCGGTAAAACTCATGCCCACCGCCAGCAACAGCTGCGCCGCGAGCAGGATGACCAGTAGTCGGATTGTCTTTTCCATGTCTTAGACCTCCGCAAGAATTGCCTGATAGCGGACCCGGTCGGCCCGCCGCACACGCCGGCGCCATAGCCAGACCAGCAGCAGCCCGGCAAGCGCCAGGGCGTAGTTGAGGTATTCCCAGAACATCTCGTTACCGCTGCTCATCGGCCGCAGCGTGCGCGCGAATTGCGCACGGCTGCGAATCGCCAGCAGGCCGCGGTCTTCCAGTGACCAGTCGATGGCGTTCTGGAGAAATTCCAGTGGCCGCGTGTAGCGTGTCCCCATGCCCTCGGAGGCCAGATCCAGCACCGTGTCCGTCGCGAAGGTGTTGGAGGCCACCAGGATGATGCGGGCCGAGTCGGGTGAGCGCTCGATGACGCTGGTGACCGTGGGCGATGCGGCCGGCGCCTTCGTGCCGGCCTTGGCCTGGTCGCCCTTCGGCGTCGCGGCCGGCCTGGCCAGCGGCGACTCCTTGCCCTTGAAGAAGGAGTCGAAGCGTCCTTCCACATCGACCGCCAGCAGGCGGGACCCACGGGTTCCGCCGGGGGCAAAGCCGCTATCCGGATGGGCGCGGTAATCGGGCAGAATGTCGAGATCGCTGGACACCCAGCTCTGCGGTGAGGAGCTGAGCAGGCGGATGACCTTGCGCTTCTTGTTCTTGTCCTTGTTCACCGTGACGGGCGAGACCCAGTTGAGCGTCACCTGGCCCAGGGCGGAGGTGATCGGGTTGTCCATATTCAGGCCCGCACCGCGGATGTCGGGAAAGTACGGATAGTTCATCATCTGGATTTCCCGGATGGCGAATCCGCCGACATGGCGCTGCACCGGCACCGGCAGGGCCGCATTCTGCGGGTCCAGTACCATGTTGTCGCCGATGTCGATGCCCTGGTACTTGAGCCAGTCCTCCAGGCCCGAGCGGTGCTTGCTGGCCGTGAGGGACTCGCCCAGCGTGGCTTTGAACGGCGAGGTCGCGAGCACGACGCTGCCGCCCTGCATCAGGAACTGGTCAATGGCGAATACCTGCTTCTCATCGAGGGCATCCGGGTCCAGCACCAGCAGCAGGTCCGCATCCGACGGTACCCTTCCGTCCTTGAGATTGACGTCCTTCAGACGCGCGTTTTTGGAGAGCGTGTCGGTGAGCTGGGTGTACCCGCCGCCGCCAAAGCCCTTGGCTTGCGGCTTGACCACCGCGATTGTCTTGAGGAATCCCGGCGCCAGGCGCTGGATAGCGGCATCGAGCGAGCGCTTGAGCGCTGCCCGGTTGAGCTCGCCGGGCAGCGGCACCTGCGCCGTTTCACCGTTGTCCTCCAGCACCATGTAGAACCAGAAGGGTTTGGTGTCGAACAGGCTCGCCACCTGTGGAACGAAGCCGTAAGAGTCCTTCAGCTTCTTCGCAAGCGCCCCGCCGTTCGCATCGGGGTCCTCGAAACTCACCGCCAGTTTGCCCCCGGATTCTTTCTTGAGGTCATCGAGCACCGATTCCAGCTGCGTGCGCAGCTTCGCCAGTTGCTCCGGCAGCTTGTCCTTCGGCGAGATGTAGCCGATGAACTTTATTGGATGGGTCAGGGTTTCAAAGGGATTGCCACCGGCCTGGTAGGCATTTACCACCTTGCGGATGGAGCGGGTGATCGCGTATTCCGGATTCTTCAGCAGCACATCGAGGTCCCGCTCGCCGCGCACCTTGATCTCGATGAGGTCCTTGTAATTCAGGGTCTGGTACTGGTCGCCATAGGAGACCAGGATATCGAAATAGGAACTGACCACCGAGGCCTGGTACTTGCTGGCCATCTGGAACGGCACCGGGCGGATGCCATACTTGCTGGCAGCCTCTTCCTCCACCGCCGGGTCTTCATGCGGATCGACGAATTCCACCCGCACCTTGCCCTTGCCGGCGACGGCGTACTCCTCCAGCAGATTCTTGAGCTGCGGCACCAACGGCGCCAGCAGCGGGTGCGTTTTGGCGGAGAAGTAGCCGCGGATCACCAACGGCTCCTGCAGCTCGCCGAGGTAGTGACGGGTCGCATCGGAGAGCGTGTAGATGTGTCCATGGGTGATATCGGCACGCGCCCAGCCGATGGGGGCGAGCCACAGGTTGCCGGCGATGAAATTGGCCGCGGCCAGCCCTACCAGCCAGCCCCACTGGCGATGCCGGCGCGTGGCGGGATTGCCGGCCCAGCGCAGGCGTTCCAGGGTATACAGATTGAGCGCCAGGAAGACGCCCATGATCGAGAGGTAATAATAGAGGTCGCGCAGATCCAGCACACCGCGGGTGATGGATTCGAAGCGCGAGCCGGTCCCGAGCAGGGAGAGAAAACTGCCGACCTGGTAGCCGAACAGGGTGGTCAGCGTCGGCGTGCCCACCAGGTAAAACAGGCCGCAGACGACCGAGGTGAGAATCAGCGCCACAATGGGATTGTCCGTGCGCGCGCTCATGTAGAGTCCGATGGCCACATAGGCCGCGGCCAGAAACACGGTGGCGACGTAGCCGCCGATCACCGGCCCCCAGTCGAGCGGCCCGAGCAGTGCCACCGTGACCGGCAGGGGCAGCGTCAGCAGCAGCGCCACCCCGACCAGCGCCACGCCGGCGAGGAATTTGCCCAGCACCAGCTGCACCGGCCGGATGGGACTGGTCAGCAGCGTCTCCAGCGTTCCGGCGCGGCGTTCCTCGGACCAGGCGCGCATGGTGAGCGCCGCCACCAGGAAAATGAGCAGCACCGGCATCCACTGGAACAGGGGCCGCACATCGGCGATGTTGCGCGCGAAAAAGGTTTCTACCCAGAAGAACACGAACAGGGTCACGGCCAGGAAGGCGCCCAGAAACAGGAAGGCGGCTGGCGAGGCGAAAAACCCGGTAAATTCCTTGCGGGCGATGCGCAGTGTCTCATCCATGGGCCACCTCCGCGGCAGATTCGACGGCATTGACCTCGGCGAACACCGTCTCCAGGTCGTGGGGCTCCGGCTGCAGGAGATAGAGCTTGCGCCCGGCCGCCTGCAGGGCGGCGGCGACCATCGGCGCGGACTCGTCGTTGGCCGCCAGCGCGTAGGTCCAGCGACCGTCAGCCCGGCCGCGTTCCTCGACGGCCTTCACGCCGTCCACTCCGGCGAGCGCCGCCGCGGCATCGCCATCCACGCTGACCAGCAGACGCCGCCCCGACTGCAGGGCGTCCAGCCGCGAATCCAGCACCAGTCTGCCGGCGCGCAGGATCAGCACCCGCTCGCAGATCGCCTGGACTTCCTGCAGGATGTGGGTGGAGATGATCACGGTAGCCTCTTCTGCCAGTTCGCGGATCAGTGAGCGCATGTGCAGGATCTGCGTGGGATCCAGGCCATTGGTCGGCTCGTCCAGGATCACGATGGCGGGTTCATGCAGAATCGCCTGGGCCACCCCGACGCGCTGACGGTAACCGCGCGACAGGGTCTGGATGGTGTCAGCCGCCTTTTCCCGCAGCGCCGTGCGCCGGATCGCCCGGGCGACGGCGCGCGCGCGCTTGCTCTCCGGTACGCCGTGCAGGCCGGCCTGGTAATCGAGGTAGTCGATGACGGTCATCTCCGGATAGAGCGGGCAGTTTTCCGGCAGGTAGCCGATGCGATTCTGGATGGTGCGGGTGTCCTCGCCAATGCGCAGGTTGTCGACCCGTATGAGACCTGCGGTCGGTTCGAGAAAGCCCGTCAGCATCTTCATAATGGTGGTCTTGCCGGCGCCGTTATGGCCCAGCAGCCCCACGACCTCACCCTGGGCGATGTGAAAACTCACATCGTCGACGGCGGTCAATTCGCCATAGCGGCGCGTCAGGTGTTCGACCTGGATCATATCCAACTCCTTTGAAATTCATCGAATGAAGTTGTGCCGCCGGGGTCACGTCCCGGCATGGCCGACCTTTGCCTGCCGCGGACAACGCAGAGGCCGGTCACAGGGCGTCAGGGAAAACCGCTGTGGAAGTACAGGCGATGCAGGGAAAGGGAGAAAACAATTTGATGCGGTTGCGGCGTGGTCTGTTCGTTCATGGGTCACTGGCGCATATCGAAAGTTGACCGAGATCCTCGGGTTCACCGAATTCCGACCGTTAGAGCATGGCCCGTGGCGATAGTTCCCGGGTGAATTGCACGGGACATTTGTACGTGTTGCATGATAATGATGAGTGCCTGGCGGCACACTCGACGGTTATGGCACGAACCGTGTGCCTGTCCGTCCTGCATAAATCGGGGAAACCCCGGATTATGTAGCCTTTCGGGTCTGAGGTCGACACGCGTCCATCGCCGTGAGCATCGCGGCCCGTGCCACACGAACGGATGCGTGCAGGCACCAACGCGCCGTCAGGAGGGAAGGCGCTTACTTAAGGAATATCGTTCTATGATCAAAGAACCAATGGCTACGGAAGCACACGGAAAACACGGAATTCACAGAACTTGTCTTCGCGATTCCGGGCCAGGTTACTGAACGAGCGAACAGGAGGAAACGCGCCCGTCAGGAGGGTTACTTCTGTTGCGGGTTTTTGACCGCCGGTTTGGCCGGCGTGATGTCGACCGGGATGCCGGTGTTCAACAACCGGTTTTCGATCTGCTGCTGGCGATTGACATGGAAATAGCGTTTGCCGCTGAACATGGCGGATACCAGCGCGCCGTCTCCCTTCCAGTCATGCAGCGCGGCGGCGATGACATGAAAGAGGCTGAACAGCGCCAGCGCCTCGCCCAGGCCGGCATGCAGGGTATCGGGCTGCAGACCGAACAGCCGGTAGGGTGCATCGTACAGAAGACCGCTCGCCACGCACGCGACCAGCAGCAGCAACACCAGCAGGTAGACGGGCGCCCAGAGCGGATTGTGCGCATACCAGGCAGGCAGCGGCGCGCGCGTCAGGCTCAGGTAGAACTTCAGCGTCTGCAGCATGGCCCGCCATTGCCCGCGCTTCGGCAGCAGCGCGCGCCAGTGCGAACTGCCGGGTACGAACAGCAGGGTGATGCGCAGCAACAGGGCGAGCGCGACGAGTTGCCCGACGATGACATGCCAGTCCTGCCAGAATCCGGGGTCGGCCGCGCCCTGCCCGAGGGTCCAGGCGCTGAACAGTTCGAACAGCACCCCGATGGCGATCAGCCAGTGCGCGGCCCGCAGCCAGCCGGACCAGATAGAGACATAGCGAATCGGATCGGTATTCATGTTTCTATCCCTGCCCATTTCGCCGCGACACGAGCTGAGGCCTGGTGTTCATCCATAAACACCATAAACTTTCACCGCAAAGACGCAAAGAACGCAAAGAGATTCTTGATTGAAAACAATTAAACACTTTGCGCCCTTTGCGTCTTTGCGGTGAGATTATTTCTTTATGGATGAAACTAGCCTCATCAGGCTCCGGCCGGCAGGGCCTGCACCGGGTTTTCCACTTGATGCAGGGTCAACTGGGTAAACGGAATCTCCCAGTCGTTTTCCGTACAGGCCTCGACGCACCAGCGCTGGATGGCGCGTCTCAGGCGGTTATACAGATCGGCGACCGAACCATCGAAATCGGCGATGACCACGATATCGAGCGAAGAGGTGTTGGCGCATTCGAACTCGACGCGAAGATTGAGCAGTTTATCCGCGTAGCCCTCGTCGGCGATGCGTTTCTCGACATGGGCTCTGAGGATCTCCGGTATGGTGGTAACGCTTTCCTTTTGCAGACTGTAGGTGATGCCGATCGTTTCCTTGACACGGAAATTGGTGGTCAGATTGCGCGGTGAAAGACCCAGAAAATCCGCGGTCGGATAGGTCCGATGCGCCCCGCCCCGCTCGATCAGCTCGACCAGTTCCTGGGATATGCCGGTGACCTTGCCGCGCATGCCATCGCTCAACAGCACCCAGTCGCCGCGCACGCACGGAAACCAGGGTTCGTCCTTTTTCACCGGGCGCGATTTCTGTTCGACCAGATCCGCGATGCGCACCCGCTGGCTGAGCTGGGCAACGGGATTCTCAAGCAGGCTGTAGAAGTTGATCTGCCTGACCAGCCACGGCAGCCCGTCCAGCGTGATCCGTTCACCCTCGCGCACCGAACCGATATTGAGAAACAGCTGGATCTGCTGCCAGTAACGGGGCAAGGCCTGGCGGAGAGTCAGGCCGATGCCCAGCAGCAGCAGGATGCCAAGGCTGAACAGCACCCAGTCCTCGACCACATAAAACACCACCATCGGTCCGAGGATGACCAGCAGGCCGGTAAGCAGGCGGTGCATCAGGTCGAGCAGGCGGATAGAAAAGCTTCTGTGCACCTTGCGGTAGCCGGGAATCAGCTTCACCATCATCGCGTAGCTCAGTCGCGACAGCAGCAGGACGGCCAGAACCACCAGCAGCGCCTGGGTCAGATAGAAACCGCGCTTCTGAAAGAACGACTTGAGATAGCTCTGCGAGGTCTCGGCCAGAGACGCTTCGGAGCGTTCCAGTTTATCCAGCTGCAGCTCGGCCGACTGCAACTCGCTTTGTATGAAGGTCAACTGCTTCTGCCAGTCCGCCAGCATGCTCTGCAGCTTGACTTGCAATGATTCATCCCGGGTTTGCTTCAACAGGCCGGTGATGTTGGCAACCGCCCGCTCCGTGATGGGCAGCTTTCCCTGGTAGTAGGCGATCTTGTCCTTCAGGTCGGACTTGAGACGGACATGACTGGTCATGTCCTTCATCTCCTTGATCGCCGGCCTGAGCAGCGCGAACACCTCTTCCTGCAGGTTGAAGCTGGTTTCCTCTGCGGCCCGCAGGCTGTCGATGTCCGCTCCGGCTGCAATCTCTCTCAGATTGCGGTTTGTGGTCTTCAGGTCCGCGCCCAGCTTATCCAGCTGTGTCTGGATATCCTTTTTCTCCGCCTCGGTCCGGGCGGCGCTCAACTGCTTGCCCAGCGCTTCCATGTCGGCCTTCATCTGGGACTGGAGATTGAGAAGTGAATTCAGGGTGCTGAGGGTATCCTGCAACTGGGTATCCGCGGCCGGTGTCTCCGTTTCCGGCTGCGCCTGCAGCGTCGGGCACACGCTCGAGACCGCCATGCCCAGCACCAGAAACAGAACACGTGAACGGCGGCAGAAGGACAATGAAGTCATGGGCAGCTCGTGATCCGATAGATGATATTTAACCATAGGTTTATTATATATTTTACTGATTTATAATAATATTTAAAACATATATGATCATACACAGGAATAACAGCCTCGATACCGCGGCAGGTGATTTGCCAACAGCCCACCTTGAGGCGTGGATCACAAGCGCGTTACCATGTCGACCCGGCACAACGCCCGGATCGACGCCGGCATTCCCCCGGGACCGTTACCTTTGTTGGACTGCACGCAGAGCCCCGCATCCCGCTGTCACGCAGCCTGACGGCCGGTGAAGTTTACACCGGATCGTCTCATCAGGGGTTCATCGACGAGTTTGGCCGCGCCCGGCCTGCAGAGGGCACTTCGATCCGGTCACCGGGAGTCTCCCGGAGTCGGGTGAACGTATCGAAACAGCAGCATAATCCCGAGTCCGACAGACTCCTGAACACGAAGGAAATGCTTCATGCCACAGCGCAAACCCGGATTGCTGGTACGTCTCCTGATAATCACCCCGCTCCTCTGGCTGTTTTGCGCCGGAGTCCACGCCGCCACCGAAACAGCAACCCCGGAGGTCTCCCGCCAGGACATCCGGCAGGTGATCGAAACGCTCGAGAACGACAAGGCGCGCGAACAGCTCGTCAGTCAGCTGAATGTCATGCTGCAGGCCATGGAGGGTGAAAGCCCGACCACGGAGAACGAGGTCGCCAGCGCAACGGCAGAGCTGCTGCGTTCGATCTCCACTGAAGTCGCGCAGCTGGCGAGCGGCGCGACCCGGGTCGTGGACGCGGTCGATGTCCTGCCCAGTACCGTCGACTGGTTCGGTAAAATTGCCCGGGACCCGGAAGCGCGGCAGGAATGGGGCATTCTTCTCGCCCGCCTCGCCGCCATTCTGGGCAGCGGCTACCTGGCCGCCTGGCTGGTATTCCGGCTGCTGGTGCAACCGCGGCGCACGGCGCTCGCCGCGCGCAGCTACGGCAGATTCGCCGGCATCGCGATACGCTTCGCGCTGCTGCTGCTCGACGCGGTACCCATCGCGGTCTTCGCCCTGACCGCCTATCCCGTGCTGGCGGTCGTGGATCCGAACGAGGAATCGCGCCTGGTGGCGCTCGCCTGGATCAACGCCTCGATCATCGTGCGCATCGCGCTGGCTGCCGGGCGTTTTCTGCTCTCGCCCGATACACGGTCACTGCGGCTGGTGCATGCCGACGACGAGACCGCGCAATATCTCCAGATCTGGCTGCGGCGTATCACCGGCACCGCCGTATTCGGTTATTTCGGCCTGCAATCGGCCCAGCTGCTCGGACTCAAACAGGCACTCTACCAGCCCCTGCTGCACGTGCTTGGCCTGCTGGTATTCGTGCTGCTGTTCATTTTCGTCATGCAGAACCGCGCAACGATCGGCATGATGATCCAGGGGCGCATGGACGAGGGCCGTACCCGCAGCATGCTCTCCTCGCTGCGCATCCGGCTGTCGAGGATATGGCACCTCGTGGCCGCGACCTACCTCGTTCTGCTCTATGGCGTATGGGCCATCGGCATTCCGAACGGCTTCACCTACATCCTGCGTTCGACCGTGCTCACACTGGTGGTGCTCGCGGTCACCCAGGGTCTGCTGAGTCTCCTCGATACCCTCTTCCGCCGCGGGCTGAGTCTCAGGAGCGACCTCAACAAGCGCTTCCCGGGCCTTGAGAAACGCGTCAACCGCTACTTCCCGGTCATGCAGAAATCGATTAATGCGGGCCTCTATCTGGTGGCCGCCTTCACACTGCTCGAGGTCTGGGGTGTAGACACCTATGCGTGGCTCACCAGCGGTCCGGGCAGCGTGCTGAGCAGCGCCGTGGCGCACATCATCGGCATCATCGTCGTCTCGCTGCTGCTCTGGGAAACCGTGAGCAGCGTCATCGAGCGCTATCTCGGCGAAACGGATGTCCAGGTGACCAGCGCCCGCACCCGAACCCTGCTCAACGTCGCCCGCAACGCCCTGCTCGTGGTGATCACCATCGTTTCCAGCCTGATGGTGCTGTCCGAACTCGACGTGAACATCGCCCCGCTGCTGGCCGGCGCCGGCGTGATCGGCCTGGCGGTGGGCTTCGGCGCCCAGCGGCTGGTGCAGGATGTCATCACCGGCGTGTTCATCCTGTTCCAGGACCTGATGTCGGTGGGCGACGTGGTGAAGCTGGGGGACACGGCGGGCCTGGTGGAGTCGCTTTCCATCCGCACCGTACGTCTGCGCGATCTCAGCGGCACCGTGCACACCATCCCGTTCAGCGCCATCACCACGGTCAGCAACCTGACCGAGGATTTCTCCTACTACGTGTTCGATGTCGGCATCGCCTACCGCGAGGACGTGGATGCCGTGATCGATCTGCTGCGGCAGATCGGCAGTGAACTGCGCGAGGACAAAAAGATCGGTCCGCTGCTGCTCGATAACATCGAGATCTTCGGTGTGGATGCCTTCGGAGATTCGGCCGTGGTCATCAAGGGACGCCTGAAGACGCTGCCGATCCAGCAGTGGACCGTGGGCCGCGCCTTCAACCGTCTGCTGAAAATACGTTTCGACGAGGCCGGCATCGAGATCCCGTTCCCGCATCGCACCCTCTACTTCGGCGAGGCGAAAGACGGGTCCGCGCCCGCCGCGCGCGTGCAGATGGCGCCCGGCATCACGGTGCAGCGCACGCCCCATGAAACGCTCGTCGCGGGGCGACAGGACGAGCAGCCGCTGCCGGACCAGGACCCGGACGGTTAGCCGGGGCACTGATCACACGAAGCCGTCACCGGTCAGTGCGCGGCTGCGCCGCTCGTCGAGGCTATGGGTGAACAACTTCGCCGGGTTGCCGAATCTCCCGACCAGCCGCCGGTTATCGGGACGGGCTGACGAAGCTGCCATTACGCATCGGGGTATCTCCTCGGGGTGGTGTCTGTCGTTATTGTGTTATAGCCGAATGGCGCTTACTTAAGGGATATCGTCATTATAAAAAAATAAATGGCCACGGAAGCACACGGAAGACACGGAAAGAAGAGCCTATATTCCGTGTTTTTCCGTGTGATTCCGTGGCCATAGGGGTGTGATTAGGCTTAACTTAGTGCCATTCATTCACAGATAGTTTCTATGTTTTCCGTAGATTCCGTGGCTATTTATCACGATTTGGACTTAAGTAAGCACCATTCCGGTGTTATAGCCCACTATGCCCCGGTTCCCGTGGCAAAGCGGCACCCGGCCCTGACGGGCGACGGGAAGTAGCGCTATTCCTCTTTCCGGGCGGCCTGTTCGTTCTCCAGCGCCTTCGCGGTGATCTCACCGTAGAGACCGACCATGCGCGCCGCCAGGTCCTGCCATTCCGGATGAGCATCCAGCAGTGGTTTGAGTTGTGCGGTACTCTTGAAGACTTCCTCCAGGAAGGCGATGTCCGCTTCATTGAGCAGCCCGCCCTCGTCGACCTTCGCCTTGAGCGCCAGCGCCATGGGCAGGCGCTGTTTTTCGAGCCGCTCCACCAGCGCCTGGATAACGCCGGACTCCTTGTCGGTAGCTGCAGTCATTTTTCCCTCTCCTGTTTCGTGTTCACGCGGTAATAAAGTGTGCAGGACAGGGCAAAGAATAGCATGCTTCATTCGACCATCTGAGAAGCGCGGCGCTGCGCCGCTCGTCGAACCCGGCCAATTGAAAACCCGGGTTCGAATCCAGCGTCGATGATCCATGAAAAAAGGGGCACAAGGCCCCTTTTTTCATGGATGGCGGAGAGGGAGGGATTCGAACCCTCGTAGGGCGGTAAAGCCCTCAACCGATTTCGAGTCGGTGCCGTTGTGACCGCTTCGGTACCTCTCCGGAATTTTCGAATTTGTGATGGACAACCCTGCTGCACGGAGCAACCGGTACGGTATGATGTCCGGAGCAATATACTAAAGATTAAACGATGTTGGCCAACACATCTGATAATGCCATTAAACAATTCAGGGTCAGAAACGCTGCCAGCCTCGCCAGCAGGTTATTCTAGCGCAAGCAGGGTGAGCGGCACCATGGCGAAGAGTATTTTATACGCGTTCTGCTGCCTGCTCATTTTCGGCTGCGAGAAAACCACCCTGCTGGAACAGATCAAGTCACACAACGAACTGGTCGTTCTTACCCGCAACAATCCGACCACCTATTACGAGGGACCCGATGGACCCACCGGTTTCGAGTATGACCTGGCGAACCTGTTCGCCGGGTATTTGGGCGTCGAGCTGCGGGTTGTCATACCGCCGAACTTCAACGATATCCTGCCCCTGGTCGCGCGGGGTGATGCAGACCTCGCCGCCGGCCTGACGATAACCGACAATCGCAAGGATCGTGTCCGCTTCGGCCCCGGTTACCAGAAGATCACGCCCCAGCTTGTCTATCGCAGCGGGACCCGGCGACCAAAGAGCCTGGCGGACATCAAAGGGAGGATCGATGTGGTCGCCGGCAGTAGCCATGCCGAACTCCTCGCCTCGCTGAAGAAGAAATACCCCAACCTGAGATGGCAGGAAGACAAGGGCGTGGAAACCGAGGAACTGCTCTACCTGGTGTGGCAGCAGCTTTATAATTATACCATCGCCAATTCCAACGAATTGGCCATCAACCGCCGTTTCTATCCCGAGCTGCGGCCCGCCTTTCCCCTCAGCGCGCCGGTATCGCTGGCGTGGGCGTTCGCCCGCTCGAATGACGACAGCCTGTACAAGGCGGCGGTGAAGTTCTTCAAGAAGATCAAGAAGGACGGCACACTGGACCAGTTGATCGACCGCTATTACGGCCATATCGGCAAGTTTGACTACGTCGGCACGCGCAGCTATCAGGCGCACATCGAACAACGCCTGCCCGCCTACCGCGAATTGTTCCAACGAGCCGCGAAGGAGGTCGGTATCGACTGGCGGCTGCTCGCCGCCGTCGGCTATCAGGAATCGCACTGGGATCCGGACGCGGTCTCACCCACGGGTGCGCGCGGCCTGATGATGCTGACCCGGGTGGCCGCCACAGACCTCGACATCGATAACCGCACGAATCCGGAACAAAGCATACTGGGCGGCGCACGTTACCTGCAACGCATGCTGAAGAGCATTCCCGATCACATACCGGAACCGGACCGGACCTGGCTCGCCCTGGCGGCTTACAATGTCGGCCTTGGACATCTGGAGGATGCCCGCATCCTGACCCAGAAAAACGGTGGCAATCCCGACAAGTGGGTGGACGTGAAAAAGAACCTGCCGCTCCTCAGCAAGAAAGAATGGTTCCAGCAGACGCGCTACGGCTATGCCCGTGGCCGTGAACCGGTGCGTTATGTGGAAAACGTGCGCACCTACTACGATATCCTGGTCTGGTACACGGACCGGGAAACGACTGAAGCCAGGACGCCAAAACCGTTGCTGCTGGACATCCCGGCGCTTTAATCGGCGGGCGGCTCCTGCCTGGGCAGATTGTCCGCCTCGAGGGAGCGGTAAACCTGGCGGGCATTGCGCCGGTTGGTCCCGGCGAAGGCGGGAAGATTCTTGAAGTCGCTCCAGTCCACCCGCGCATAGGCCTGGTCGAATGGCGTCAGCTCCTGCACCGCCGTTCCCATCGTCTTGCGCAGGTACTCCAGATAACCACGCGTGAAACCGATGGCCTTGCGCGGATCCCTCACCATCGAACCCCGGCCCGGCACCAGTGCCGTCAGCTTTTCGCTGTCCATGCGCTCCAGCACCTTGAGCCAGCGGCGGGTGTCCGCGGCCCCCAGAATCGGCACCATGTCGTTGAATACGATATCGCCTGAATACAACACCCGGTCAGGGGCGATGTACAGCGACAGGTCACCATCGGGATGGATGCCGCCAAGCAGGGTAACGGTGAACTCCACGTCCCCGAGGCGAAAGCGCGTGCCCTCCCCCAGGTACTGGTCGGGCGGAACCAGGCGCGTGTGTTTATCCACCCAGGGCGCCAGCGTGACGCGGCGTTCCTCCAGGCGCGCCCTGGCCTGATCCGACCGGAGGTATTTCTCCGCCCCGTCCGGCGCGAGGATATCGGCATCGAGGTCGGCAAAGACCTGCAATCCGTAGACATGGTCGGCACGGTAATGACTCACAATGACCCGAACGACAGGTTCATCGGTGACGCCACGGATCTTCTCCAGCAACAGCCGGGCAAGCGACGGCGAACCCAGCGCGTCGAATACCACCACGCCGGCGCCGGTGACGACAAAACCGGCATTGGAAACAAAACCCTGATTGCCCGTCGGGCCGGGGCCACCCTCGACGTAGTAGGCGTGATCCGAAACCTGCCGGACGGTCATTTCGACGGTGGCGGGCGGATAGTTATACCCCTCTTCCCCTCCCGGTGGTTCCTCGGCGCAGGCAATGGCCATCAGCAGCAGCTGCAAACCCAGAAAGCACCCCGTACGCCGCATCACCCGCACCATCCCATCCTGTCGTCTTTCCGTCCCGATCCATGCCGGTCGGACGTCAACAAGATAACACCCTTCCCGCGTAGCCGGCCAGACCCGTGCACGCCTCAACGCACGCGTCGGGCACGGAAAAAACGCTGCAACCGCTCGCCGCAGGCCTCGGCCAGGACCCCGCCGGTCACCTCGACCCGGTGATTGAGACCCGGCAGTTCGAGGCCGCGGCAGAGGCTGCATACCGCCCCGCCCTTCGGGTCGGTGGCGCCGTAGACCAACCGTGCAACGCGGGCATGGAGGATGGCGCCGACGCACATCAGGCAGGGTTCCAGGGTAACGTAGAGTGTGGTGCGCGGCAGGCGGTAGTTGCCTAACCGCGCGCCGGCTGCGCGCAGCGCCACAACTTCCGCATGGGCCGTGGGGTCGTGCCGCCCGATCGGCTGGTTCCAGCCCTCGCCCGCCATGGCATCATCCAGAACCACGACCGCGCCCACCGGGACTTCCTCCCGGGTTTCGCCGTGCGCCGCCAGTTCCAGCGCGCGCTCCATCCAGTAGCGGTCAGTGTCAGAAATCATTATCTATCCTGAACAGTTCCTGCCTGGTGTCCGTCCATTGTCTCAACCGATCTTCCTCAGTGGCGCCACCTTGCGGTGGGAATTCATAGCGTGCCACAGGTCCCAGTCCCTCTGTAGATTGAGCCAGAACTCCGGCCCGGTCTTGAGTGCCTCGCCCAGCGTCAGGGCGGAATCCGCGCTGATATTGCGCCGGCCGTTGACGATCTCGTTAAGCCGGGCATAGGTCCAACCCAGGTGCTCGGCAAATGCCTTCTGGGTCACACCGAGCGGCTCCAGAAACTCCTTGAGCAGCATCTCGCCGGGATGGGTTGGAGGGCGCTTCTTCGGTATCATCTCATCTCACCTGTGGTAATCCGTGATCTCGACATCCAGCGCATCGTTTCCTTCCCAACGGAAGATGATGTGCCACTGGTCGTTGATACGCAGGTTCCAATATCCGGCCAGATCACCTCGCAGCTTTTCCAATCGGTTGCTGGGCGGGATGCGCAGAAAATCCAATGTCGGCGCCGCGTTGATCTGACCGAGCAGGCGCCTGGACTTGCCGTGCAGCTCACGAGGCGACTTTCGGGCATATCGGCTGTTGACTCCGTCATAGACATCCTGAGTCGCCTTATCCGTTACACTCAGTAACATTCAAGGATTATATCGTATATCGATATACAGACAAGCTGGCCAGGACTTCGGTATCAATCAAGAGGTGAGACTTGAAGGCAAAAAGGCTAATTTTTTATCACGATCGGTAAATTTTCATTCCCGCCACCCAAGCGAGCTGCTGGTTTTTACCGTACGGTATATTTTTTGGGTGAACGGCCATGGCGCAGGATGACATCCCTTACGGAACGGTCCAGACCACCGAGGAACCCGGTCGCCTGGCGCGCGTCCATCGCAAGCAGCGGCATCTGACACTGGAGGCGGTCTCCGGTCGGCAACCTGAGCACACGTTTCCTGTCGGAGTTTGAACGGGGCAAGGAGACGGCCGAGATCAGCAAGGTCCTGAAGGCGTTGCGTACCCTGGGCCTGGAGGTCATCATTCAGCCGCGCGGGCCGGCGGTGTCTTCCGCTGGCCAATCACGAGAACGTTAAGCAACGATAGCACATGGCACGGCAGACCTATGGCAAGACCTGGTGGGGCGCCCAGTGGTTGAATGCACTCACACATATCGACTACGACAACCGCCTGCCGCGTGGACGCAGCTATGCGAACAAGGGGGCGGTAAGGGACCTGACCGTACAGGACAGCACGATCCGGGCCAAGGTCAAAGGTTCCCGCGCGCGGCCCTACCAGATCACCATCAAGGTGCCGTCCATTCCCGGGAAACAGGTGAAAAATCTGCTTGGCCGGATTGCCGCCGACCCCGTGTTGATCGCACGCCTGCTCAACCGTGAGCTGGATCCAGCCCTGCTCGAACTGGCCGACCGGCTCGGCATCAAGGTCTTCCCGTCGCGCTGGAAGGATCTCGCCATGCAGTGTTCCTGTCCGGACTGGGCAGTGCCATGCAAACATCTGGCGGCCGTGATCTACCTGCTCAGCCGGGAGATCGATAGCAATCCCTTTCTGGTATTTTCGCTGCGTGGTATCGACCTTGCGCAGGCGCTGAAGTCGCATGACATCCACATCGAACGGGAAGCGGAGGCGGCGCTACCGAAGCTGGCGGATCTGCTGCGGGATGCCGCAACCACGTCTCCCGGCGCCACGCAGGCCGGGCTCGACCGGCTCGATCTCTCCGCCATCCCGGCGCTGCTGGACCCACTGCTGAACGTCCTGCCGGCGCAGCCCGCGTTCTTTACCGGGGGAGACCTGCGGGCGATTTACAAGCGGCTGATCACACGCGTGGCGAAACAGGCACGCCGCACCCTCGATACCGCATCCATTGCGACCCGCGACTCGGCATCGAGTCCCTTCCATGCCGGGGATCGACCGCATATCGAGATCGATGACGCCTATATCGCCAAGCTCTCCGGCCTCGCCGACATCACCGACTGGTCCGCCCTGGCAACCACGCTTGACGCCCTGGAACCGGCCCGGTTGCCCGACGTGCAGCCGGAGCTGGCGGCGCTCTATCACATCCGGCTCATGTCCCTGCACCTGCTGGCCGCCGGTGCGGTGACGGCGCAGATCTTCTCTCTCGCAGAACAACAGGTCGGCGTGCGCTGGCTGCCGGCCACCCTCGACGCCGGGGTGCGCGAGCGGATGCAGCGCCTGGCGGAAGGCCTCCCCGCCGGGATGATCGGTTTTCGCAAGGACCGGCGCGCCACCGACTTGCAGGCTGAGACACAAGCCAATGTGCTCTGCTCGCTGTTCCTCGACCATTACGTCCGGCAATGGAGCGGCGCAGAAAGGGGAAAGCCGTCTGGCGACAAGACTCTCGCCCTGTTCTTCACCTCGGGACACGCCCGCTACGATGGCCCGGGGGAAGGCTCGGTGGCCACCGGCATCCAGGCCTGGCTGGCCCGCCATCATCTCGCCCACCATGAGCACTCGCCGGTGCTCTGCCTGAACGAAACGCGCCGCGGTGATTTTTCCATTACAGTCGCGGTCGGGGACGGCGCCGCCGAAACAGCGCCCATGCCGCTGTCCTCCGTACTCACCGACGAGTCGTGGGCAAAGGCCCGCTTCGGCGTCCTGCAGGACGTCTCGCTACTCGCCGAATTCTTCCCGCCCTTAAACGCCCATATCCGAGCCGGGGCCAAGACGCCCATCACCCTCCCCGCCGACGCGCTATCGGGATTGCTGTTCGACACCTTGCCGGCAATTCGCCTTTTGGGCATACGCACGCTCATGCCCAAGGCGCTGGAACGGCTTCTACGACCGCGCCTGTCCATGCAGGTGACCGGCCGGAACGCGGTAAACAACACCGGCCTGCTGAAGGCCGACGCGTTGTTCGCCTTCGACTGGAAGGTGGCGCTGGGCGGGCACTTGCTCACCCGCAGCCAGTTCGAAAAGCTGGTCAGAAACGCCACCGGCGTGATCCGCTTCAAGGGCGAATACGTCTATCTCGATCCCCACGAAATCGACCGCCTGCGCGCGCAACTGGACAGGCCGCCGCGCATCGAAGGCGCGAAACTCCTGCGCGTCGCGCTCGCCGGCGAATACGCAGGAACCACGGTGGGCCTGGATCAGCGCGCGCGGCGGATCATCCGGGACCTGGTCGAGGCCGGTGACGTTGCCTTGCCTGAGGGCATCGATGCCGAGCTGAGACCCTATCAGCGCGATGGCTACGCGTGGCTCTATCGCAATGCCCGGCTAGGATTCGGCAGCGTGATCGCCGATGACATGGGGCTGGGCAAGACACTGCAGGTCATTGCCGTGTTGCAAAGGCTCAAGGAAGAGGGCGCGTTCAGGAAGGCGCGGGCGCTGGTCGTGGTTCCCACCAGCCTGCTCACCAACTGGCAGAAGGAGATCGCCCGCTTCGCGCCCGGACTGACCGTCGGGGTCTTCCACGGCGTCAAACGCGAACTGAAGATTAAGCAACCCGACATCCTGCTGACGAGCTACGGCGTGGCCCGCCGCGAAGCTGCGACGCTCAGGGACTTGGCCTGGCAGGTGCTGGTAGTGGACGAAGCGCAGAACATCAAGAACCCGGCCACCGCCCAGACCAAGGCGGTCAAGGGGATTCCGGCCCACTGCTTCATCGCCATGAGCGGCACGCCGGTGGAGAACCGGCTATCCGAATACTGGAGCATCATGGATTTCGCCAATCGCGGCTATCTCGGCAGCCTCGCCGGTTTCGTCAAGGAATACGCCGTCCCCATCCAGACCCACCGCGATCCACGGGTGATCGAGCGCTTCCAGAGCGTCACCGCTCCCTTTCTGTTGCGTCGGCTGAAGTCCGACAAGCGCATCATCAACGATCTGCCGGCCAAGATCGAACAGGATCAGTACTGCGCCCTCACCCCGGCCCAGACCGCGCTTTATGAATCGGTGGTGCGGGAGGGATTGCGCGTCGTCCACGGCGAGTCTGACAGCTTCAAGCGCCAGGGGCTGGTGCTGCAGATGATCCTGGCCCTGAAGCAGATCTGCAATCACCCGGCACAGTACCTGAAGCGGGGCAAGACCGAGGCCGCGCTGTCCGGCAAGGCCGAACGCTTCCTCGAACTCATCGATGACATTCACGCCAGCCACGAAAAAGTGCTGGTCTTCACCCAGTTCCGCGCAATGGGCGAACTCCTGAGTGGCTGGGTTCGCGAACGCTACGAACAGGCGCCCCTGTTCCTTCACGGCGGCGCTTCGAGGACCCGGCGCGACGCGATGGTCGAGCGCTTCCAGAACGACCGCACCGAGCGCGTCTTCATTCTCTCGCTCAAGGCCGGCGGCACCGGGCTGAACCTGACCGCCGCCGCCAACGTAATCCATTACGACCTGTGGTGGAATCCCGCCGTCGAGTCCCAGGCCACCGACCGTGCCTACCGCATTGGCCAGCGCTCCAACGTGCAGGTACACCGCTTTATTACCCGCGACACCTTCGAGGAACGCATCAACGATCTGATCCGCACCAAGCGTACGCTGGCCGACCTGACGGTAGGCACAGGTGAAAAGTGGATCGGCAATCTGAGTGAAGATGAGTTAAAGTCGCTGTTCATCCTAAGCGCCGGTCAGACTTGAGCGATCGTAGCGAGCAAGTCCATTCCGAAGACTCATACGCCACAAAGCACTTCTTCCGGGGTAAGGTGTCAGAGCACAATTATCTCTAATATTAGAAAGAAATGTGCTCTGACACCTGTTTCTATGACACCTGTTTCTATGATATTCGGCGGCCGCCATGCCCGCCCAGGTATGCTCCACGTCATCTCTCTGCCGCGAGGTCGCGCGTAGAAACCTGGTCATCCATTATCCGCGCGTGCAGCAAAGAAAACATGCAAGTTCTTCACGAGGATGGCGAGCTGATTTTTAGCAAATCAGGCCGAACTGTGCACAGACCCCGCTTTCCGATAGCATCGGTAGTCGGAGTGTCAAAAGAGGGTGCATGAGCATGCAGACGTGCTGTGACAGGCCATCCGGTTTCGTGGTGATACCGGATATCCGCTGATGTGCGGCATCGTCGGCTTTACGGAACGCGATGTGCCGGCCGACGAGACGGTACTCGGGGCCATGCTGGACCGCATCCTGCACCGCGGCCCCGACGACCGCGGAATCTGGATACAGGGGACGCTGGGGCTGGGACACACGCGGCTCAGCATCCTCGACCTCAGTCCACGCGGGCATCAACCCATGCGCACGGCGGACGGCCAGGGCGTGATCACCTACAACGGCGAGGTCTACAACTTCCTTGCCCTGCGCGACGAACTGGAGCGCGAGGGTGTCGGCTTTCACAGCCATACCGATACCGAGGTCGTGCTCTACGCCCTGCATCGTTGGGGCGCGGAACGGGCGGTCGCGCGCCTGAACGGGATGTTCGCGTTCGCCTATTTCGACCGGCGCGACGGCACGCTTTGGCTGGGTCGCGACCGGATGGGCATCAAGCCCCTGTACGTCGCCGCGTACGGCCGGCAGGCGTGGTGTTCGGCTCCGAGGTCAAGGCCCTGCTCGCGCATCCGCGCGTCGCCTGCCAGCCCGATGTACAGGCGCTGATCGCGCATCTGGTCTACGAGCGGCTGGATGGCAACTGGACGCCGTTCGAGGGCATCGAGGCGTTACACCCCGGTACACTGCTGCGTATCAACGGTTCGATACAAACGATTGTCTACTTCGACGTGCTGCGCGATCTCGATCCGCAGCGCATACTCGCCGGTGAGAAGGACACGCTCGACGAACAGTTACGGCGTTTCGAACAGTGTTTCGACGCCAGCGTGCAACTGCATCTGCAAAGCGATGCGCCGCTCGCGGTGATGTGCAGCGGCGGTCTGGATTCCGGACTGGTCACGGCCGCGGCGCGCATGCACAAGCCCGATACCGTCGCCTATGTCGCCGACATCGACGGCGTGAAGGACTCCGAGGTCGAGCGCGCGCAGCGCGTGTGCGAGCATGTCGGCGTCGACTTGCGCGCGGTACCGGTCGATTCCGGGACCTACGACCGGATGTGGCCGCAGGCGGTGTATGCCTACGACCGCCCCAACCACTTTCCGCAAAACATGGCCGCCATGGCAGTGGCCGAGGCGATCCACGCCGACGGTTACAAGGTGGTGTTGAACGGCGATGGGGCCGATGAACTGTTCGGCGGCTATGACTGGTATGTGTCGGCCTATCGCACCTGGCGCCGTCGGCGCCTGCAGGCGTTCTGGATACCCGATCATGCACTGTTCCGCAAACTCGGACGCCTGGTTCCGCGACTGGCCCCGCCTGATCTTGATGCGCTTGCCGCGCGGCCCTTTGCCGCCGCGGCCGGTTGGCACGAACGCGGCCTGCTGACGCGCGTCGACTGCACGCTCGATGCCGACAAGCGACACCAGCGCGAAGCGGCCCTGTTCCGCAAGCTTGCACCGCTGCCCTTGCACGAGGAGCGGGCATTTCTCGCGCGCTCCTTCGACGACATCTGCATACACCTGGCCGAAGTGCTGCGCAGCAATGACCGCATGGCCATGTGGTATTCGGTGGAGGCCCGCGTACCGTTCGTGGAAAACGCCCTTATCGATTTCGGCCTGCACCTGCCGTGCCGTGCGAAGTATCATCGCGGGCGCACCAAGCGTCTCATCCATGCGCTGGCAATGCAGCGCCTGCCTCAGAAGGTGGTCGGTCTGAAAAAGATCGGCTTCGACGTATCCGATCAGCTATTGTATGGCATGGAAGGTTTTCTCAGGGATGGCCGCGTGGCGGAGCTGCTGAAGTGGCGCCGTGCCGATCAGGACGAGATCCTGCGCACGGCGCGCACGGTGCGCCGCTTCGTGTTCCGACTGGTCGGTGTCGAACTCTGGTGCCGGATCTTTCTCGACGGCGACTCCCCCGCCGACCTTACCGACCATCTGCAATGCCACCGCCACCGGACATAGGGCACGGCGGTCTGTGACGCGGTCGCGCGCTTGTGATCCTGCGGGTCAGTTGCACACGGATCTTCCCACTACGCCGCGGTTTGTGCTAAATATAGACGCAGCGCCAGAACAATAACGCGCACAGGGGTTTCGGGAGTCCTCCATGAAGGGCGCAAGCATCGCCATACTCAGCCATGCCAACGACGATTTTCTCAAGGGCGACTATTTTCTCAACCTGCTGATTCCGGCGTGGGAACGCCTCGGCTTCGACATCACCGTGCTGCGCGGCCCCGGGCGCCATGTGCCCGCCGCGGCGGTAATCTCGCACGTCAACCTGACCGTCGTCCCCGAGGCTTATCGCGCCTGCATGCAGCACTATCCAGTCGCCATCAATGGACGCGCGACCGACATATCCAAACGTGTGGTGAGCACCCATCGGCTGGAGTACGGCCATCCGTGGGACGGCCCGGTGATCGTCAAGACCAATCGCAATCACGGCGGCATCCCGGACCGCCGCCTGGAACCGGCACGGAATCCGCTCACCTGGGCCGGCCGCAAGGCGGCGCGATTTCTGCCGTGGAGCTGGACCGGCCGCCTCGACTCCTACCACTACCCGATTTACGATTCCGCGCGCGAGGTGCCGCGTGCGGTATGGAGCAATCCGCTACTGGTAGTCGAAAAGTTTCTTCACGAACGCGATGGCGAATTCTACTGTCTGCGGCAATGGCTGTTCTTCGGCGACCGCGAGAGCAGCTCATTGCTCAAGTCGAACGAGCCGTTGGTGAAATCGGCGAACGTTCTGCACCGCGAGCGCAATATCCCGGTACCGCCGGCCCTGCATGCCCTGCGCGCCAGGCTCGGTTTCGATTACGGCAAGTTCGACTACGCGGTCGTCGACGGCGAGGTCGTGCTGTACGATGCCAATCGCACACCCACCAGCAACCGCAGCAACCCGAGTCCCGATACCCAGGCGCGCGCCGAAGTACTCGCGCAGGGCATCCACGCGCTGCTGACACCGCAGCAGGTGCCCTGAGCCACGCGCATGCACTTGCCCACCTGCGATGCGGCGCTATACAACGACGGTTCACTGCGGGCCGCGCTCACCCTGGAGGAAGTCTTCGGCTCGTACGTCTACTGCCCGCGCGCCTCTCCCGGCGCCTGCCGCTGGCTGCGCGCCAATGCCGCGATTCTCAACGCCTTCACCGGTGGACAGCTGATGGTGCTGGGCGGCATGCCGGTGCTGTGCAGTGCGGGGGTGTCCACCGGGCCTGGCCTGCAATTGTTGCGCGACGCGGGACTGGCGACACCGGTGGAGTTGCATCGATTCCATGGCGCACAGGACCACCTCGAACAACTGCGTGCGCTGACGAACACGGGCCGGTGCGTAGTCGTCCTGCACGTGCATCCGCCGCAGGAACTGGCGTCCGAACACAGCTGGGTCGCGCCCGCACTGCTCTCCTGGCTCAACAACAAGGCGAACCTGGAAGCGCTGGTGCCCACCGGGCATGTGCCGCAGCGCGCGGTGATGACGCCGCAGACGCTGGAACGGTCATTGCACGCGACCGTCATGCCCGTACTGCTCAAGGCCGCGACGGACCAGACCACGGGCGGCGGCGTGGACGTGCGCATCTGTCGCAGCGAGGACGACCTGCAACGCGCGGCCGACTTTTTCGCCGACAGCGAACAGGTGGTGGTGGAGGAATTCCTGCATATCGAGCGCAACCTGTGTCTCAATCTGGCGGTACTGCCGGACGCCGCGGTGCGTTATCTCGGCGCGGGTGAGCAGGTCTGCGATTCCGACGGGCGCTATCATGGCAACTGGTTCGATGCCCGGGCGCAGGCGCCGGCCGCGGCCGTGGACCTGGCCATCGCAATCGCGGCCACTGCCGCGGCGCGCGGCTACCAGGGTCTGCTGGGCGTCGATCTGGCGATCACCGTGGAAGGCAACATCGCCGTCTTCGACCTCAACTTCCGCGCCAACGGCTCGACTGCCGCACTGCTGCTGCAGGAGAGCATCGCGCAGCGCACCGGCGCAACCGTCATGCGCGTACGTGCGTGGGAAGGCCGCTCCGGTTATCACGGGCTGCTCGATACCGCGTACACCGCCATGAACAACGGCTGGCTCATCCCCCTGGTGAGCTACGACCCGCGACTGGACGGTATCACCGATGCCCCCCCGCGCCTGGTCGGACTGCTGCTGGGCGACAGCCGCGAAGAAGTGTGCGAACGCGAGCGCGAGATTGCCGCGCTGGGACTCGACTGACCGCCGCGACAATTCAGATCGTCTCAAGTTAATCGACAATCCGGTCAATGACCCGCGCTTTTTCCTGGTCGTCAAGTTTCGTGTTGAGCGCCCACCGGGGACAGACCACGTTTTTCGTGTGCTTGCTCAGGGTCCACTGAAACCCATCCACTCGAAAAACGTGGTCTGTCCCTAATCGGCTACTCCCATTCAATGGTCGCCGGGGGTTTACCGGAAATATCGTAGGTGACGCGGGAGATGAGAGGCACTTCGTTGATGATGCGTCGCGAAACGAGGTCGAGGAATTCATAGGGCAGGTGCGCCCAGCGGGCCGTCATGAAATCCACCGTCTCCACCGCGCGCAGGGCGACGACAAAGGAGTAACGGCGCCCGTCACCGGTCACGCCCACGGATTTGACCGGCAGGAACACCGTGAACGCCTGGCTGACGCTGTCGTAGAGTTCATGACGGCGCAGTTCCTCGATAAAGATGTGGTCGGCGAGACGCAGGGTGTCGGCGTAGTCCTTGCGCACCTCGCCGAGAATGCGCACGCCCAGGCCGGGGCCAGGAAACGGATGGCGGTAGACCATGTCGAACGGCAGGCCGAGCTCCACGCCGAGCTTGCGCACCTCGTCCTTGAACAGTTCGCGCAGCGGCTCGAGCAGCTGCAGGTTCATGTGTTCCGGCAGGCCGCCGACGTTGTGGTGCGACTTGATCAGGTGCGCCTTGCCGGTCTTTGCACCCGCCGATTCGATGACGTCGGGATAGATGGTGCCCTGGGCCAGCCATTGCACGTCGCCGCTCAGCTTGCCGGCCTCTTCCTCGAACACCTCGATGAACAGGTTGCCGATGACCTTGCGCTTGCGTTCGGGGTCGTCGATGCCCTTAAGGGCGGAGAGAAACCGCGCCTCGGCATCGACGCGGATGACCTGCACCCCCATGTGTTCGGCGAAGGTGGTCATGACCTGGTCGCCCTCGCGGTGCCGCAGCAGACCGTTGTCGACGAACACGCAGGTCAGCTGATCGCCGATCGCCTTGTGCAGCAACGCGGCGACCACCGAGGAGTCCACGCCGCCGGAAAGCCCCAGCAGAACCCGGTCCTTTCCGACCCGCGCACGCACCGTCTCGATGCTGTTGTCGACGATGTTGCCGGCCGTCCACAGCGCCTCACAGCCGCACAGGTCGATGACGAAACGCTGCAGGATGCGCTGCCCCTGGCGGGTGTGTGTCACCTCGGGGTGAAACTGCAGGCCGTAGAAGCGGCGCTCGTCGTCCGCAATGCCGGCAATCGGGGCGCTCTCGGTGCTGGCGATGAGCCTGAAACCGGCGGGCAGCTCGGTCACCTGGTCGCCATGACTCATCCAGACATCCAGCAGGCCGTAGCCCTCGGGGCTGGTATGGTCCTCGATATCGGCGAGCAGGCGGGAATGCCCGTGGGCGCGCACCCGGGCATAGCCGTATTCATGCCGGTTCGCCGTCTCCACCCGGCCGCCGAGCTGCTGCGCCATGGCCTGCAGGCCGTAGCAAATGCCGAGCACCGGCACGCCCAGGTCGAATACCAGGGCAGGCACCCGTGGCGTGAAGTCGGTAGTCACGGTCTCGGGCCCCCCCGAGAGAATCACGCCGTGAGGATGAAAGACGCGGATCGCCCCCTCGTCCATGTCGAAGGGATGGATCTCGCAATAGACGCCCGCCTCGCGCACGCGCCGCGCGATCAACTGGGTGTACTGGGAACCGAAATCCAGGATCAGGATCCGGTGGGCATGTATGTCGCTGTGTGTGTCCATGGTCGTCGACGTGCGGGAACGTTTGATAGCAGGATCTGCCTTGCTCGATTAGTCAGTGTTCGCCCATAAACACCATTATTCACCGCAAAGACGCAAAGTTCGCAAAGAAAAGAAATTTACGAAAACAATTAACACGCTTTGCGTTCTTTGCGCCTTTGCGGTGAGAATTCTCGTCGTGGTTGCAGCGTACGGCGTATGTCGCCCTGCCCGCCCAGGTGTCAGTCGACGCGGTAATTCGGCGCTTCCTTGGTAATGGTGACGTCGTGTACGTGGCTCTCGCGCACACCGGCGTTGGTCACCCGGATGAATTCGGGTTTCTTGCGCATCTCCTCAATGCTGGCGCAGCCGGTATAACCCATGCTGGAGCGCAGGCCGCCCATCAGCTGGTGCAGTATGGTCAGCATGCTGCCCTTGTAGGGAACCCGGCCCTCGATGCCTTCGGGCACCAGTTTGTCCGGTTCGCCGCCTTCCTGGAAATAGCGGTCGCTGGAACCCTGCTGCATGGCACCGAGCGATCCCATGCCGCGGTAGGCCTTGTAGGAGCGGCCCTTGTAGAGCTCCACCTCGCCGGGCGCCTCTTCCGTGCCGGCCAGCATGCTGCCGATCATGACCGACCAGGCGCCCGCCGCGATGACCTTGGCGATATCACCGGAATAGCGGATGCCGCCATCGGCGATCACCGGGATACCGTCGCCGGCGAGTTCCTCCGCGACATTGGCCACCGCCGTGATCTGCGGCACGCCGATGCCGGCCACGATGCGCGTGGTGCAGATGGAGCCGGGGCCGATGCCGACCTTGACCGCGTCGGCGCCGGCCTCGACCAGCGCGCGCGCGGCCGCCCCGGTGGCGATGTTGCCGCCGATGACCTGCACGCCCGGATAGTGCTGCTTGATCCACCTGACCCGGTCCAGTACGCCCTGGGAATGGCCATGGGCCGTGTCGACCACAATGACGTCGATGTCGGCCTCGACCAGCGCCGCGATGCGCTCGTCGTTTTCGGGTCCGGTGCCCACCGCCGCCCCCACGCGCAGGCGTCCCTGGTCGTCCTTGCAGGCATTCGGGTAGTCGGTGGATTTCTGTATGTCCTTCACGGTGATCATGCCGCGCAGCTTGAAACCGCCGTTGATGACCAGCACCCGCTCGATGCGGTGCTTGTGCAACAGGGCGATCACCTCTTCCCGATCCGCGCCCTCGCGCACCGTGACCAGGCGCTCCTTGGGCGTCATGACGCTGGTGACCGGCTTGTCCAGGTTGGTCTCGAAGCGCCGGTCACGGCTGGTCACGATGCCGACCAGGTCCTCTCCGTCGACGACCGGCAGACCGGAGATATTGTTGGCGCGGGTCAGTTCGATCACTTCCCGGATCGTGGCGGTCGAGGGTACGGTGATCGGATCCTTGATCACGCCGCTTTCGAATTTCTTCACGCGGCGCACCTCGGCGGCCTGCTGCTCGGCCGTCATGTTCTTGTGGATGATGCCGATGCCGCCCTCCTGCGCCAGGCTGATCGCCAGGCGGGATTCGGTCACCGTATCCATGGCGGCAGAGAGCAGGGGAATTTTCAGACTGATCTCGCGCGTGAGTCGGCTGTGCAGGCTCACGTTGCGGGGCAGCACGCTGGAATGCGCCGGCAGCAGGAGCACATCATCGAAGGTTAGGGCTTCCTGCTTGATACGCATATCGAAGGGTGAAGTTCCGGCAGTTGGAATGGCCGCCAATTATAGGGACTGCACCGACCCCGGTAAACCGGAACCGGCGTTCGATGCGCGAAATCCCCCGGAAGCGGCAGGTATTACAGGAAAAAACGATGGTATTCTACCCGGCCATGACGAATTCGACAGCGGACAACAGCAGCTCGGCGCCGCGGCGCGACGTCTACAGCGTTTCCCGTCTCAACCTGGAGGCGCGGTTGCTGCTCGAACAGGGGTTCCCCCGCCTCTGGGTGGAAGGCGAGTTGTCCAATGTCTCCCGCCCCTCTTCCGGACATCTCTACTTCACCCTCAAGGATGCCCGCGCCCAGATCCGCGCCGCGATGTTCCGAACCCGCAACCAGGCGATACGCTTTCGCCCGGAAGAGGGCCTGCAGGTACTGGTGCGCGCCCGGATCAGCCTGTACGAGCCGCGCGGCGACTATCAGCTCATCGTCGATCACATGGAAGAGGCCGGCGACGGAGCGCTGCGCCGGGCCTTCGAGGAACTGAAGCGCAAGCTGGACGCCGAAGGCCTGTTCGACGCCGCCCGCAGGCAGCCCCTGCCCGCCCTGCCGGAGCGCATCGGCGTCATCACCTCCCCCTCGGGCGCGGCGGTGCGCGATGTCATCAGCGTGCTGCGCCGCCGCTTCCCCGCCATCCCGGTGCGGATCTACCCGGTGCCGGTACAGGGCAAGGAGGCCGGCGGCGAGATCGCGAACGCCATCCGCCTGGCCAGCACGCGCGCCGACTGCGACGTGCTGATCCTGACCCGCGGCGGCGGTTCGCTGGAGGATCTGTGGCCATTCAATGAAGAAGTGGTGGCGCGCGCGATCCATGACTGCCGGATCCCGCTCGTCAGCGCCGTCGGACACGAGATCGACTTCACCATTGCCGACTTCGTCGCCGACCAGCGGGCCGCCACACCCTCCGCCGCCGCGGAACTGGTCAGCCCCGACCAGACCGAATGGCGCGCCCGGATGACACAGTTCGCCACCCGCCTGGAGAACCGGCTGCGGCACACGCTGTCCGATGACAAACGACAGCTGGTATGGGTCGGGAAGCGCCTGCAACAGCTGCATCCGGGACAATACCTGCGATTGCAGGCCCAGCGCCTGGATGAGCTCGAACAAAGATTGCGGCTCATAATGTCTTTGTATATAAATGAGTTGAAAAATTCTATTAATGAATTACATACAAAATTGCAGCGTCACTCACCAGTGCAAGGGCTTGCCCGGCTCGACCTGCAACAGCACCTGCTGACCCAACGTCTGGAGGTAACCATGCACGGTCTGCTGATGGAAAGACGCCGTCGGCTGGAACTGGCCTGTCGCTCGCTTGACGCCATCAGTCCCCTGTCCACGCTGCAGCGCGGCTATGCCATCGTCAGCCGCCTGCCCGAGCACCGGATCCTGCGCCAGGCGGCGATGGTCAAATCCGGCGACCGGGTCGAGGCCCGGCTGGCCGAGGGCACGCTGGTGTGCACCGTGGAGACGGTGGATACCCCCGGATAAGCCGGTCCGCCTGCCGATCTCCCGTGAACCGGAAACACCCGACCATGCCACGCCTCCACCTCCTGTTGCCGATGATCGCGCTGCTGCTGCCGGCGTGGTGCCACGGCTTCTCCCTGGCACAGACACCGGTACCCGGCGGGATTGCCGCGATTCGTCTGCCCGCCGACACCGACCCGGCCAGCGTCCGCTACCGGCATCGACGGGTCCTCGTCACCCGCTGGCAGGGCTCGAACTATGCCATCGTCGGGCTGGGGCTCGACGTGACGCCCGGGACCAGTTACCTGGAGGCAAGAACCCGTGCACGGAAACCGCTGCGCCTGTCGTTCCAGGTGGTCGACAAGACCTATGAGACGCAGCGTCTCACCATCAAGGACAAGCGCAAGGTCAATCCGGGGAAACGCGACCTGGAACGGATCCTCCGCGAACAGAAACAGATCAAGGCCGCGCTGCGGCACTGGTCGGACGAGGCCGTGACGAACCTCGATTTCCACATGCCGGTCCACGGGCCGATCAGCAGCCCCTTCGGCCTGCGGCGTTATTTCAACGGCCAGCCGCGCAAGCCGCACAGTGGCCTGGATATCGCGGCGGATGCCGGCACCCCCATCAAGGCCCCGGCGCCGGGGACCGTCATCGACACCGGTAAATTCTTCTTCAATGGCAATACCGTGTTCATCGATCACGGCCAGGGCCTGATCACCATGTACTGCCACATGAGCCGCATCGACGTGAAGCCGGGCCAGCATGTCGCGACCGGCGAGATCATCGGCGCGGTCGGCATGACCGGGCGCGCCACCGGGCCGCACCTGCACTGGGGCGTGAGTCTCAATGACGCCCGGGTGAACCCGCTGCTGTTCCTGGGCCAGAAGACCGGGGTCGATGTCCCTGCCGGACCGACGCCTTAGGCCTCTGTTAAAACGTTTCCCTTTATTCCTGAATTCCAGCCATCAGACACATACCAATAGGATTGGCGGTTGAGGCCTGCAACCAGCGTTATCAGGCGGCATCCGGGCCAGGGCGCAAGACCGTCTGCCGCAGGGACGCGGCAGGCAAGCCTACAGGGAGGTATTTACGGCGTGTCCTGCGGCCCTGGCCCGGATGCCGCCCTTCTTCGCCCTGGCCAGGTTTCATGGGTAAACGAATTCATTCAATCAACGCTCAACAATCCGGGGGGCCTTGAATTGTTTGCGCCAGCAGGCACCGGTACAGTGCGGCGTCGGCTTCGCTGAAACAACAGGCGATGATGCGCGCAAAGCGCTCCTCGTGTGAGCGCATCACCTCCAGCGCGATACTCGCCGCCTGTTCTTTCGGATAACCGTAGACACCGGTGCTGATGCCGGGAAAGGCAATGCTGCGCACCCCGCTGGCGAGCGCCACGGCGAAACTCGATTCATAGCAGGAACGCAACAAGCTTGCCTCGCCCTGCCCCCCGCCATGCCACACGGGACCGACCGTATGGATGACCCAACGCGCCGGCAGATTGAAACCGGGCGTGAGCTTCGCCTCGCCCGTCCGGCAGCCACCCAGGGTGCGGCAGTATTCCAGCAGCTGCGGCCCCGCGGCCCGGTGGATTGCGCCATCCACGCCGCCGCCGCCCAGCAGGCTGCTGTTGGCGGCATTGACGATGGCATCCACCGCGAGACCGGTAATATCCGCGCGGCAGGCTTCGATCATGCGACCCTCCCTCCGATCCAGACCGTTCACCGGCACCGGCGCCCGGTTTCAACCGTCAAATCCGGCACGGGATATGATAACGTAATCGCCACATCCACCGGTGCTGACCAGGACTCCCGATGCCACGTTTGATTTCACTCTCGCAAGCCACCCGCATGGTGGGGGTCAAGCGTAGAGAACTGCAACAGAGGATACAGTCAGGAGAACTACGCACCTTCGAAGGCGCGATCCTGCTCTCGGACCTGCTGCATGCCTACCCGCAGGCCGTGGTCGAGGACACCAGCATGCTGGATCGTGTCGGCAAAATCATGGAGCAGTCGGTCGACAAGGTCATCCGTCCCGACCATGAATTTCCGGATATCACGGCGTGCGCCAACCGCATACAGGCGCTCACCCGGGAACTGGCAAGCGCCAGGAGCGAATCCCGACGCTACCGGGAGCTGATCGAAAACCTGAAGCTCAAACTGCAGGATCTCGATCATGATGACCTCGAGCGCGAAGCGGGATTCAATCAGCTGCGGGGCTGGCTGCACGAGGCGGTGCAGGCGCTCCGCGCGGCATCAGGCGAGGGAGAGGATATTCTCACCCGGGAGGAATTTCCGCGCTTCATGGCGGCCAAGGTGCGGGTGCTGCCAAGCGGGCATGAATACTACATCGAGGGGGCGAATTCGATCCTGGAGGCCGGGCTGAGCAGCGGTCTCTCGCTCAACTACGGCTGCAACACCGGCACCTGCGGTCTCTGCAAGGCCAAAGCGGTCTCCGGACAGTTGAAAAAGCTCTGCCTGCATGACTATTCGCTCACGGATACCGAGAAAGCCATGGGTTATTTTCTCGCCTGCTGCAATACCGCGGCCTCCGACCTGGTGATCGAGGCGGAGGAAGCCAGCAGTTCGCATGACATCCCGCTGCAGGAAATCGAGATACGGGTGAAGAAAATCGAGCGGCCGGATGCTGACACCTTCATCCTGCGCACCAGGGCACCGCGCACCCGGCGACTGCGATTCCTGGCCGGCCAGTACGTTTCACTGAAGCTCGATCACCTGCCGGCCCGCGACTGCTCCATCGCCAGCTGTCCCTGTGACGACAAGATACTCGAATTCCACATCTCCAGGCTGGCGGGAGAGGATATCTCCAGCTACCTGGCCGACACCCTGAGGGTGACCGAGTCGATCGTCATCACCGGACCGCGGGGGGAATTCACCCTTGACGAGACCTCGACGCGCCCGCTCGTCTTCCTGGCCTGCAACACCGGTTTCGCCCCCATCAAGAGCCTGATCGAACACGCCCTGTCGTTCAACACACCGCAACAGGTACAGCTCTACTGGATCGCCACCGACGACAACACCCACTACCTCGGCAACCTCTGCCGTTCATGGCAGGATGCGCTGGAGAATTTTCACTATCACCCGCTCGCACTGGCAGGCGGCCAGCTGGTGGAGGATGTTCTGCCGGACATCATCGCCGCCATCGGGAAGGTCGACGACCACGATTTCTATGCGTGTCTCCCGGGGGCATTGCTGGAAACCACGGAGAACCTCCTGCTGGAATCCGGAGTGCCCGCCAATCAGCTGCGCGTGGAACCCATCCGCAAGAACGTCTCCCCGAAAAACCCTACTTGACCACCCTGAGCCGCGGCCGGCGCGTCGTGCTGGTAGTGGGGACATCGGGGTCGGGATCAGGCTCATCCTCGTCTTCGGTGAAGACCATTCCGCGGCCGTTTTCCTTGGCGTAGATCGCGAGAACCGCATCGACGGGAACGTACACCTCGGTGGAGATCCCGCCGAAACGGGCGCGGAAGCCGATAGCCTCATTTCCCAGGCTCAGACCATCAACGGCCTGGGGGCTGACATTGAGCACGATCTTCCCGTTCTGGCCGTGCTGGCGTGGCACATCGACGCCATCACTCTCGATGTCCACCAGCAGATAGGGCGTCATTATGTTGTCCACGATCCATTCATGAATGGCCCGTATGAGATAGGGGCGGCTGCTGGTCATAGGGGGAAAGATACAAGACCGGTGTAAAAAGATACAGGAAATCCGCCCTCCCGACACGGCGTGAAAGCGCATGACATGATGGTCGGCACCTGCGGCGCAGCCCGGCGCGCCGGGTGCCCCTATTCCATCATCTCGCGTTCGGCCTCGGAAAGGCTGGACTGAAACGACTCGCGTGCAAACATACGCTCGGCATACTGCATCACCGGCTTCGCCTGGCGCGGCAGTTCGATGTGGAAGCTCTTGAGGCGCCACAGGACGGGGATGATGGTGGCATCCACCAGGGAAAATTCGTCGCTCAGGAAATAGGGCTTGGCGCCGAATACTTCTGCCCCCGACGTGAGGCTGTCGCGCAGCATCTTGCGTGCCTTGGTATAGAGCTTTTCGTTCCTGGACTCCAGGGCGGGCAGCTGTTCGTACCAGTCCTTCTCGATGCGATACAGTGCCAGTCGCGTCCGCGCCCGGGACACGGGATCGACCGGCATCAGGGGCGGGTGCGGAAAGCGCTCATCGAGGTATTCCATGATGGTGCGCGGATCATAGAGCACCAGCTCACGATCCACCAGCGTCGGGACACTGTTGTAGGGATTGATGTCGATCAGATCCTCGGGCTTGTTGCTGCCGTCGACATCCACCACTTCCACCGTGATGCCTTTTTCCGCGAACACCAGGCGTACCCGGTGACTCTGCGAATCGGTTGCCGAAGAGAACAAGGTCATGACTGAACGTCGATTGGCAACCAGCGCCATACGGCTTACTCCCCAGGGAATGTCCGATTCATCCGCGTCGTCATAACCGCCGTACCGGGCAAGCCGCCGGCGGTCAACGCCAGGATGCTGTTCGTATCCCGTTGACTGAAAGGTCGGGCCGGAAACGCGTAATTGATCAGAACCTCCCCAAATCGATATGTCCAGACCCGTGGATTAGCGGGTCTCAGTGTACGTCCTTCCAGTATTCCTTTTTCAGCAGATAGGCCACCACCAGGAATACCAGCAGGAACAGGATCACCTTGACGCCGAGTTGCTGGCGTTCCTGCTTGGCCGGCTCGCCCATATAAGCCATGAAATTGACCAGATCGCGCACGGCGCGATCGAACTCCTTCGGGCTTAACTTACCTGGTTGGACAAGCTCGAGCTTGATTATCTTGCGCTCGGTGCCGTCGGCGTCCTTAACCGTGGTGATAACCGGCTTTTGCCAGCCCTGCAGCTCCCAGAGCACATCCGGCATGCCCACGTCAGGAAACACCAGATTGTTGACACCGGTGATGCGCGAGGGATCGAGGTAGAAGGAGTGCAGATAGGTATACAGCCAGTCGACGCCTCGTGAACGTGCGATGACAGACAGATCCGGCGGCGCCGTGCCGAACCACTCCTTGGCATCCTCGGGGTTGGTGGCGACGGTCATCAGCTCACCGACCCTGCCACCGTTAAACATCAGGTTCTCCGCAACCAGTTTTTCGTCGATGCCGAGGTCCTTGCCCATGCGCTCGTAACGCATCATGGCCGCCGGATGACAGCTCAGGCAGTAATTGACGAACAACCTCGCGCCCCGCTGCAGCGACTGCTGGTTTTCAGGGTCGATGTTGGCCTTTTCGAGATGTATCCCGCCCTCGGCTGCCAGTGACAGCGCGGGCGTAACCATTAGCAGCAATAGGAAAAATCTCTTCTTCATTTTGACGTCACCCTGTCAGGTACCGGTTTGGTTTTTTCGAACATCGGGAGGATCAGCAGGACCGCAAAGAACGCAAAATACAGCACGCTGAACAGCCGGGAAAAGTTGGTGTACAGCGACGATGGGGGTTCTCCGCCCAGGTAGCCCAGCGCGAGGAAGCTGATGACGAACACGGTGAGCGCCACCTTGTACGAGAGTCCACGGTAACGGATGGACTTCACCGGACTGCGGTCCAGCCAGGGCAGGAAGAACAGCAGCACGATGGCCGCGGCCATGGCAATGACGCCCATCAACTTGTCCGGCACCGCGCGCAGGATGGCGTAGAACGGCGTGAAGTACCACAGCGGTTTGATGTGCGGGGGCGTCTTGAGGGGATCCGCGGGGAAGAAGTTGTCATGTTCGAGGAAATAACCTCCCATTTCGGGGAGGAAGAACACCACGATGCAGAACAGGATCAGAAAGACAGCCACGCCCACGATGTCTTTCACGGTGTAGTAAGGGTGAAACGGAATGCCGTCCAGGGGACGGCCGTCCGGCCCCTTGACCTTCTTGATCTCTACCCCGTCGGGGTTGTTCGAACCGACCTCGTGCAGGGCGAGAATGTGCATGACCACCAGCGCCAGCAGGATGATCGGTATCGCGATGACGTGGAAAGCGAAAAAGCGGTTCAGGGTGACATCGGAGACCACGTAGTCACCGCGGATCCAGAGCGCCAGCGAGTCGCCGATGCCTGGAATGGCGCCGAACAGCGAAATGATGACCTGTGCGCCCCAGTAGGACATCTGGCCCCAGGGCAGCAGGTAGCCCATGAACGCTTCGGCCATCAGGCAGACATAGATGATCATGCCGAAGATCCAGATCAGTTCCCGCGGCTTCTTGTAAGAGCCGTAGAGCAGACCACGGAACATGTGCAGATAGACCGTAATAAAGAAGAATGAGGCCCCGGTGGAATGCATGTAGCGGATGAGCCAGCCCCAGTTCACGTCCCGCATGATGTATTCCACGGAACTGAACGCCAGCTGGGCATCCGGCTTGTAGTTCATGGTCAGCCAGATGCCGGTGATGATCTGCATGACCAGCACCAGCAGGGCGAGCGACCCGAAGTAGTACCAGAAATTGAAATTCTTGGGTGCGTAATACTCCGCCAGGTGGTCGTTCCACATCGAGCTGAGCGGGAAACGCGCATCGATCCAGCCGAGCAGGCCGGTTTTCCATTTTTCAGCCATTACGCCTTCCCTCCGTCATTACCAATCTCGATTTCAGTGTCACTCAGGTAGCGATAGGGCGGGACCACGAGGTTCAAAGGCGCCGGCACCCCCTTGAACACACGTCCGGCCAGATCGAAACGGGAACCGTGGCAGGGACAGAAGAACCCGCCCTTCCAGTCCTTGCCGAGATCAGCAGGGGCGATATCCGGGCGGTACGTCGGCGAACAGCCCAGGTGGGTGCAGATGCCGATCATCACCGAGTACTTGGGCTTGATGGAGCGATACTCGTTTTTGGCGTAGGGGGGCTGCTGCGGCTCCACGGAATGGGGGTCGCGCAATTCGCCATCCAGCGTGGGCAACGTGTCGAGCTGCGCCTGGGTTCGGTAGAGAATCCATATTGGCTTGCCGCGCCACTTGACGCGGATCAACTGAGCCGGCTCGATCTTGCTGATATCGGCCCGTACCGGGGCGCCTGCGGCACGCGCCCGGGCGCTGGGCTCCATGGATGAAATGAAAGGCACCAATGCAAATCCCACCCCCACCCCGCCAATGACGGTGGTGGCTGCGGTCAAGAACCGACGCCTGCTTGGATTGACCTCATTGCCACTCATACGAGCATTCTCCAAGTAGAAAAATCAATAACTTGTATCCCCACCCATGAGACTGGCCGGGCAAGGAAAGTATTATTAATTAAATCGGAATATTCAGAATTGCCAGATGATTCCGTCAGAGCCGCATAGGATGGTCCAACTGCCCCACGAGGTCAAGGGCATTATGGGAAAAATCAGGCCGTAGTGAGGCCCGGCTCAGCCGGACCGTGCCCCTGTATGCGCGGCTCACACCTGAACGGCAACCGCCGAATGTGCGCTTCAGACACAGAACCCTGAAATCCACGGAAACGCACGGGAAAATCACTGGAAATGTCAGTGGATTCCGTGAGTTCCGTGATCATTGGCCGGCTCCGGAGCCCGGATCAGGCTGGATCAGCGTGGATCAGGGTTATCGTCTCAGACCGGAATGGCAGTTACTTAAGTCAAAATCGTGATAAATAGCCACGGAATCCACGGAAGACACAGAAATTATCCGTGAATATTCCGTGTTTTCCGTGTGCTTCCGTGGCCATTGTTTCTTTAAATATAAGAACGATATCCCTTAAGTAAGCGCCATTCGGCTCAGACCGGATTTTCGATATCGATAAACCGGTGTTCCAGCGGGAAACGCCCGGCCAGGTGGTCGCCCAGCGCCTGCACCCCGAAACGTTCCGTGGCGTGATGACCGGCCGCGAAGTAGTGGATGCCACACTCGCGGGCCACATGTACGGTCTGTTCCGAGATTTCACCGCTGATAAAGGCATCCAGGCCCCGCCGCGCCGCCGCCTCGATGAAGGATTGCGCCGCGCCGGTGCACCAGCCGACCGAACGGATGGCCTCGCCCGCGCCGGGTATGTGCAGCGGCGCACGGTCGAGCGAGCGCCGGAGGCGTTCGGTCAGCGCCGCGGCGGAAATATCCGCTTCCAGGTACGCGTAGTGCGCGAGTCCCGTCCCGTCGGCGCCACCGAAGGTCCCGCGGGTCTCAATCCCCAGCCGCCGGCCCAGCTGTGCATTGTTACCCAGCAGCGGATGGGCATCGAGCGGCAGGTGGTAGGCAACCAGGCTGGTCTGCGTCTCCAGCAGCCGCTGCAGGCGGCGGCGCTTCATTCCGGTGATGCAGGGGTCTTCCCCCTTCCAGAAATACCCGTGGTGCACCAGCACGACATCGGCCCCCGCCGCGACGGCCGCCTCGATAAGGGCCTGGCTGGCCGTCACCCCGCTGACCAGCAACCCGACTTCCGGCCTGCCCTCCACCTGGAGACCGTTGGGACAGTAGTCCTGAAAGCGATCGATCTCGAGGAGGGTATTGGCATAATCGACCAGTTCGCGCAGGCTTGTCATTCGTTCCGGTTCCTTGAAAGCGGCGTTTATGGACGAACAATAATGTAGTATGTCGGTCGGGCTGGAAAATTCACCGCAAGAACCCTATATAGACAAAAGCACTCATTGCGCGAAAGAAACCACATCAGATGTTCGTCTTTGCGGCGTACTAAAGTAACGCACGCATCGTAGCGGGTTCTTTCGCGCCCGTGGCAACTCCATAGTCTGGATAATCAGCAGGGTATACGACCCATGGCAATTCGCAAGTCTCTCTCCCTTCTCCTGCAGGCCATCACCGCCGGGCTGGCGGCGGCATTCCTGTACATACTGGTAGTGCAACCCAGTTTGCTGAACACCAGCCACCATGTCGTCGAGATCAAGGAGAGCCCGGCGTCGCCGGCGAAGCCCACACCGGTCGCGCTGTCCGACGCCAGCCCGGGGAGCGGCCCGGCGTCCTATGCCGATGCCGTCGCGCGGGCGATGCCGGCCGTGGTCAACGTGCAGACCTCCAAGGTCATCACCCGGCGGATTCATCCCCTGCTGAACGACCCCGTCTTCCGGCAATTCTTCGGCAACCAGTTCTCCGGCACCCGGAAGGAAATAAAGACCAGCCTCGGCTCCGGCGTCATCGTCAGTCCCCAGGGCTATATCCTCACCAACAATCATGTCATCAGCGGCGCCGATGAGATCCAGGTAGTCCTGGCCGACGGACGCAGTGCGCGCGCCACCGTGGTCGGCGTGGACGCCGATACCGATCTCGCCATCCTGCGGATCTCTCTCGAGAACCTGCCGTCCATCGTGATCGGCGACTCGAACAGCCTGCGCGTCGGCGATATCGCCATGGCGATCGGCAACCCCTTCGGAGTCGGCCAGACCGTCACCCAGGGCATCATCAGCGCCAAAGGGAGGGATCACCTGGGGATCAACACCTACGAGGATTTCATCCAGACCGATGCCGCCATCAATCCGGGCAATTCGGGGGGTGCCCTCATCAACGCACGGGGGGATCTCATCGGCATCAACTCGGCCATCTTCAGTCGTTCCGGCGGATCGCAGGGGATCGGCTTCGCGATACCCGTGAGCATGGCCAAGGGGGTGATGAAACAGATCATCGAACATGGTCATGTGGTACGCGGCTGGCTCGGCATCGAGGCCGAGGATCTGACGGCCGATCTGGCCCGATCCCTCAACATCAAGAACACCGGCGGCGTCCTGATCTCCGGGGTATTGCGCGGCGGTCCGGCCGACAACGCCGGGATAGAGCCCGGGGATGTCGTGCTCGATATCAACAACCAACCGGTCACTGATGCCCGGCAGGCAATGAAGGTAATCTCGGAAGAACACCCCGACACCCTCATCGAACTGACCGGCGCGCGTCAGGACAAACAGTTCACAGTGAAGGCCAGGGTCAGCCAGCGTCCGGCCCAGGCGATAACCAACGACTGAGCGCCGTCAGGAAGGCGGCGTTTTCCTCCGGTTTTCCCACGGTCACGCGCAGGCAATCCGCCAGCGCCGGCGTGGAACCGTCGAGGTTCTTGATCAGGATGCCATTCGATTTCAGCCCGTCATACACCTGCCCGCCACGCCCCTGCGGCACTCGAAACAGGATGAAATTCGCTTCGCTCGGATAAACCTTCAGTCCCGGCAATGTCCGTAGACGCTTGAACAACTCGCCGCGCTGCTGCCGAATCGACTGTGCCTGCGCCTCGAAGACCGCGCTGTGCCGCAGTGCAAACTCGCCGCTGAGCTGATCGAGGGTACTGATGTTGTAGGGCAACCGGGTCTTTTCGATCTCATCCAGCCACGCGCCGCTGCCGGCCAGCAGTCCAAGTCGCAGTCCCGCCAACCCCAGCTTGGACAGCGTCCGCAGGACCAGGAGATTGTCACAGCATCCCAGGTCGGCCAGGAAACTGTCGTCGGCAAAGGGAGCATAGGCCTCATCGAGTACGACCAGGCCCGGCGCGCATGACAGCAGCGTCTCGATCGCCTTGCGGTCGAAGCAGTTGCCGGTCGGGTTGTTGGGATAGGCAAGAAATACCACTGCGGGCTGGTGCGCGGTCACGGCCTCGATCATCGCGCCGGTATCGAGGGAGAAATCCTCGTGCAACGGCACGCCCAGGAATTCGAGGCCGGCAACCCTCGCGATCTGTCGATACATCACAAAGGTCGGCTCCGGCGCCAGGATGACGTGTCCGGGCGCCGCGACCGACTGGATGATCATCTGGATGAGTTCATCCGAACCGTTGCCGAGGATGAGTCCCGCCGTTTCGGGCACCCCCATCACGGCGCGCAGGCGTGATTTCAGTGCCCCCGCCGCGGGATCGGGATAGCGGTTGAGCGCGGCGGACCGGAGCGTCTCCAGCCAGTCGTTCACCAGCCAGTCCGGCCAGGAATAGGGATTCTCCATGGCATCGAGCTTGATCAGTCCGGCGGCCGGCGGCACATGGTAGGACTGCAGCGCCCGAAGCTGCGGCGCGAGGAAGCGATCGATCCTGTCTGTGGCTGAAGTCATAGTTACGGGTCAGGTTCTGAAAAATCTTCATGGCCACGGAAACCACGGAAGAACACGGAAAAAAGAACAATCAACTTATAAAAACATTCAACAATGTCACTCCCTATAAGTTCGTGGCATTCAATAGTGTTCGCGTTCGATATCTGCAGGATGAAAATCCACAATATAAAAATGCGTTTGTTCAGTCTCGCATTTCACCTTTTACTTCTTACTTCTCACTTTGTCGATTATTTCAATATCTTTCCGTGGGTTCCATGGATTCAGTGGCCATTAATCATTCACGGCATTCCGGCTCAGTCATCGTCCCTGATCCTGACTTCCGCGGAACGGGCATGGGCGGTCAGACCCTCGCTGTGAGCGAGAATGGCGGCGGTCCGCCCGAGCACGCTGGCGCCCGCCGCCGAGCACTGGATCAGGCTGGAACGTTTCTGGAAATCGTAGACGCCGAGCGGTGAGGAAAAACGCGCCGTCCGCGATGTCGGCAGGACATGGTTCGGACCCGCGCAGTAGTCTCCCAGCACCTCGGCGGTGTAGCGACCCATAAAGATCGCACCGGCATGGCGTATCCGGGCCGCCAGAGCCTGTGGCTCCGCCACGGAGAGTTCCAGGTGCTCCGGCGCGATGTCATTGGCGATCTCCGCGGCCTCCTCCAGGTCACGCACCCGGATCAGTGCGCCCTGCCCCCGCAGCGATGCCTCGATAACCGCCGCGCGCGGCATGTCCGGCAGCAGCCGTTCGATACTCTCCCCCACCTGTGCCAGAAATCCCTCATCCGGGCTGAGCAGAATGGACTGGGCGTCCTCATCGTGTTCAGCCTGGGAAAACAGATCCACGGCGATCCAGTCCGGGTCGGTCCTGCCGTCGCAGATCACCAGGATTTCCGAGGGGCCGGCGATCATGTCGATGCCGACCCGACCGAACACCCGACGCTTGGCGGCGGCGACATAGGCATTGCCGGGACCGACGATCTTGTCCACTGCAGGCACCGTCGCGGTACCCCAGGCGAGCGCCGCCACGGCCTGCGCGCCCCCGAGCGCAAATACCCGGTCCACTCCGGCGATGGCGGCGGCGGCGAGCACCATGTCGTTGACCTCGCCGCGGGGCGTCGGCACCACCATGACCAGCTCCGGTACGCCGGCCACTCTGGCCGGTATGGCGTTCATCAGCACGGACGAGGGATAGGCCGCCTTGCCGCCGGGCACGTAAAGGCCGACCCGGTCCATCGCGGTGACCTGCTGCCCGAGCAGCGTTCCGTCGGCCTCCGTGTAGGACCAGGATTCCAGCCTCTGGTGTTCGGCATACTGCCGCACCCGCCGCGCCGCCAGCTCCAGCGCGGCGCGCGGCTCAGCGCCGATCGCCCGCAGAGCCTGCTCGCGGCGCGCCGGCGGAATCTCCAGCTCGGCGGCATGGCGCGGCGTCCAGTGGTCAAAACGGCCGGTCAGCTCGAGCAGCGCGGCATCGCCGCGCGCGCGCACCGCCTCGATGATGTCGCCGACCGTCGCCTCGATCCTGCGGTCGTAGGCCTCCTCGCGCGTCACCAGCCGCTCCAGCGCCTGCTGGAACCCGGGCTCCCGGCTGTCTAGTCGTGTTATCTCGGGCATCGCCGTCTCATATAATCGTGACTCTGGTCTGAATCCTTTCAGAGAGAAAATAATTCACCGCAAAGACGCAAAAAACGCAAAGTCTTTATGTGTTTTTTGATAAAAATTTCTTTGCGAGCTTTGCGTCTTTGCGGTGAAAATGATGTTCATGTACGAACACGTGTTAACAGGGACAACGCTAACTCGTCTCCTGAAGAGGTCTCAATTTCCACACGCCGCCTTGATACCGGCGATCAGCCCTGCGATGCGCTGATGCTTCATTTTCATGGCGGCCTTGTTGACGATCAGTCGCGAGCTGATGTCGGCGATGTGTTCGAGCGGCACCAGGCCGTTGGCCCTGAGCGTATTGCCCGTATCCACCACGTCCACGATACGGTCGGCCAATCCCACCAGCGGTGCCAGTTCCATGGAACCGTAGAGCTTGATGATCTCCACCTGTTCGCGCCGGTCGGAATAGTAACGACGGGTGCTCTGCACGTACTTGGTGGCGATACGCAGACGCCGGGGCCGCCCCTCCCACTGCTCCGGACCGGCCACCATCAGCCGGCAGCGTGCGATTCCGAGATCGACGGGTTCATAGAGCCCATTACCGCCGTGTTCCATCAGCACGTCCTTGCCGGCCACACCCAGGTCGGCCGCGCCGTATTCCACGTAAGTCGGCACGTCCGCAGCGCGGATGATCACCAGTTTCACGTCGGGCTGGCTGGTGTTCAGGATCAGCTTGCGGCTGGTATCCGGGTCGTCCACGGGTTTGATGCCGGCCGCGGCCAGCAGCGGCAGCGTTTCCTTGTAGATGCGCCCCTTGGACAGGGCGATGGTAATCGGCGTATTCATGGCGGACAAGTTTCCGGGAGAAACCCCTGATTTACAAGCCGGCGTTTGACAGTGAACGGCATTTTCAACGCAAAGACGCGAAGTTCGCAAAGCAACCCGTTAACAGGGAGTTCTGATAAGTTTGGTCCTAACCGCGCCAGCAGGAAATACCGGATTAACTCCCAAAGGTTGTCCAAAGCGGAATATCGAGGGCACAAGCAACCGTGCGTTACGGTATCCCTGCACAGGGGGGGATGACTTGTTCAGAAATTCATTAACGACTTTGCGCTCTTTCGGCAATTGCTCCGTGCATCGCCTAAAGCGCCTACTTTTGGTGCTCTAACTCCAGCACGGCCCAGGCCGGTTTCTCGACCGGTTCCCGGTCTCACCTTCTCCATGCAGTCGTGCGCCTTTGCGGTGAGTATATTCGCGGAGTAGATCGGCCCGGCTCAGGCGTGGATGCGGTGGATATCCGCCCCGAGCTGCGCCAGTTTCTCCTCGATGCATTCATAACCGCGGTCGAGGTGGTAGATACGATCGACCTGCGTCTCGCCGCGGGCGACGAGACCGGCCAGCACCAGGCTGGCGGAAGCACGCAGGTCCGTCGCCATGACCGGAGCGCCGGTCAGTTTCTCCACCCCCTTGATGATGGCCGTGTTGCCTTCCAGCTGGATTGAGGCGCCCATGCGCTGCAATTCCTGGACATGCATGAAGCGGTTCTCGAACACGGTCTCGGTAATGGTGCCGGTGCCCTGCGCGATGACGTTGAGCGCCGTGAACTGGGCCTGCATGTCGGTCGGGAACGCCGGATAGGGTGCCGTGCGCACATTGACGGACTTCGGCCGCCTGCCCTCCATGTCCAGTTCGATCCAGTCCTCGCCGACGCTGATGCGCGCCCCGGTCTCGCGCAGCACCTGCAGCACGGCATCCATGACCTGCGGCGCGGTGGCCTTGATCCTGATATGGCCCCCGGTCATGGCCGCCGCGACCAGGAAGGTGCCGCTTTCGATCCGGTCGGGCAGCACACTGTAGCGGGCGCCATGCAGCCGGTCGACACCCTCGATCTCGATCGTATCCGTGCCCGCCCCCTCGATGCGCGCGCCCATCGCGATGAGGCAGTTGGCAAGGTCGACGACTTCAGGTTCGCGCGCGGCGTTCTCTATCAGCGTGGTCCCCTTCGCCAGTACCGCCGCCATCATGAGATTCTCGGTGCCGGTCACCGTCACCAGGTCCATGACCAGCCGGGCGCCCCGCAGCCGGTCCACGCGCGCCTTGATATTGCCATTCTCCACCTCGATGCGCGCGCCCAGCGCCCGCAGCCCCTTGATATGCAGATTGACCGGCCGGGAGCCGATCGCACAACCGCCCGGCAGGGACACATCGGCCTGCCCGAAGCGCGACAGCAGCGGCCCCAGCACCAGGATCGAGGAACGCATGGTCTTCACCAGCTCATAGGGCGCACAGTAGGAGGCGATGGTGCGGGCGTCGATCTGGATGTTCATGCGTTCGTCGACGATCAGATCCACGCCCATGCGCCCGAGCAGCTCCATGGTGGTGGTGACGTCGTGGAGATGCGGCACATTGCTGATCGTCACCGGGGCGTCCGCCAGCAGGGTGGCAGCCATGATCGGCAGCACGGCGTTCTTGGCGCCGGAGATGCGCACCTCGCCCCGCAGCGGCACACCGCCCCTGATGATCAGTCTGTCCATATCCGCCGGCGCAGTAGATCAACCCTAAGTTCGGCAGGCTCCCAAGGCAGCTGCATCGTGTCGATTTATCCGCTGCCCGACGGCAGGATTCCGTCAAGTCCACAGAGGCGCGAGATCGACTGCATCTGCGCCGGCATATTCAGAAAGGTGATGGATTTGCCGTGCCTTTCGGACTCCCGCAGCCACTCGATGAGCAGCGCCAGGCCGGCGCTGTCGGAACGCGTCACACCCGCGAGATCGACGCTGATCCGGGGCCGGTCCGTGGACTTGATGTCGAGTGCGTCGCACAGAGGCGCCACGGTGCTGAAGTTCAGGTCACCGGCGAGTTTCCAGCTCCCGTGCCCGTTCTCCTCGATGCGGGGTTCAGCCATGGGCCAGCACCCGGTTTTTTTCCGCCAGTCGCCGGATCAGGCCGTCCATGCCCTGCTGTCGAATGATCGTGGCAAAGCTCGAGCGGTAATTCGTCACCAGGCTGATGCCTTCGACCATCACGTCGTAGATCTTCCAGCCATCCGCGGTCCGGTACATGGCATAGGCAAGCTGGACGGGGTTCCCGTCCGCCTGTTCCACCTCACAGTGGACATAGACCCGCTGTGCGTTCGGCGCCGCCAGCACCGGGCGGTAGCGGATCTTGGCGTCGCGATAGTCGATCAGGGTATGGCCATAAGTGCGCACCAGCAGTTGCTGGAATTCCGCGACAAAACGCTCGCGCTGTTCAGTCGTCGCGGAACGCCAGTAGGGGCCCAGCGTCCACATGCTCATGCGACGGAAATCGAAGTGCGGCAGTACAATGTCGGAGATCAGCGAGTACAAGCGGCCCTCATCGCGGTCGATATCCGCCTTGTTCTCCCTGATCGCCGTCTGTATCCGCGAGGTCGTCTCCCGGACCAGATCGACGGGCGAGGTATCGCCGGCAACGGCGAACGGCGGCAGCAACACGCACACCGTCAGCAACAGGCCGAAGACCAGCCGCCGTACAATCTGCCGCGAATGACCGCCGTGCGCCGCGGCAGAGAGTGAAACGCAGAACGTCACTTGCCTTCCTTCGAGGCCATGTTGTAGAGAAACTGGCCGATGATCTGCTCCATCACCAGGGCCGACTGGGTCAGATGTATCCGGTCACCGTTCTTCAGGTTCTTTTCCGAACCCCCCGGCTGCAGGGCGATGTACTGCTCCCCCAGCAGGCCGGCGGTGAAGATGCTCGCGGAGGTATCCTCGGGAAAGGTGTTGTACTTGTCCTCGATGTGCATGGTGACCACGGCTTCATAGGTGTGGGTATCGTAATCGATGGCATCGACACGTCCGACACGCACGCCGGAGACGGTGACCGGTGAGCGGACCTTGAGTCCGCCGATGTTCTGGAACGCCGCGGTCACGGTGTAGGATTTTCCGCTGATGGTGGCGCTGAGGTTGCTGACCTGCATGGCGAGTATGAACAGGGCGGCAAGCCCCGCGGCCACGAACAGGCCCACACCGATTTCCACCCCCCTGCTGTTATACATGATCAACCTCCGAACATCAGCGCTGTCAGAACAAAATCCAGGCCCAGTATCGCCAGGGCAGTATGTACGACCGTGCGCGTCGTTGCACGGCTGACGCCCTCGGACGTGGGCACGGCGTCATACCCCTCGAAGACGGCGATCCACGAGGCCACAAATCCGAACACAAGGCTCTTGATGACGCCGTTGAGAATATCCTCGTGCAGGTCCACCTTGGCCTGCATCTGCGACCAGAAGGCGCCGTCATCGACGCCCAGCAAACCGACCCCGACGAAGTAACCGCCATAGATGCCGACCGCACTGAAGATGAGCGCCAGCAGCGGCATGGAAAGGAAGCCGGCCAGAAAACGCGGCGCCACCACCCGCTGCATGGGGTTGACGGCCATCATCTCCATGCCGGAGAGCTGTTCGGTCGCCTTCATGAGACCGATTTCCGCCGTCAGCGCCGAACCCGCCCGCCCGGCGAACAACAGCGCCGTCACCACCGGCCCCAGCTCCCGCACCAGAGACAGTGCGACTACCACGCCCAGCGATTGCTCGGCGCCGAAATCGACCAGGGTATTGTAACCCTGCAGCCCAAGCACCATGCCGACGAACAACCCGGAGACGAGGATGATCAGCAGGGTCAGTACCCCGACCGAATAGAGCTGCGCGATCACCAGACGCGGGCGCAGCAGTATTCCCGGAATCCCCGCCAGCGTATGCATCAGAAACAGGTGGCCACGACCGAGTCGCTCGAAAAATCCGAGTCCGGACCGACCCAGCCGCTGGAATGGATCCAGAATCACGCAGACCCCCGCACCGCCATCAGGTCTTCCCGGAATCCTTTGGCGGGATAATGAAATGGCGCCGGTCCGTCGGGCTTGCCGTTGAGGAACTGCTGCGACCATTCCGAGGCGGACTCCCACAGCCGCGCCGGCACACCCTGGTCCACCACCTTGCCGCCGGAGAGCAGGTAGACGTAATCCGCGATCGAGGCCGTCTCCTTGACATCATGCGAAACGACGATGCTGGTCAGGCCGAGGGCATCGTTCAGCTCCCGTATCAGCTTGATCAACACCCCCATGGAAATCGGATCCTGCCCGGTAAACGGCTCGTCATACAGCACCAGCGCAGGATCGAGCGCGATGGCGCGGGCCATGGCCACGCGTCGCGCCATGCCGCCGGACAACTCATTCGGCATCAGGAAACAGGCGCCGCGCAGCCCCACCGCCTGCAGCTTCATCAGCACCAGGTCGCGCACCATGGGTTCGGGCAGATCGGTGTGCTCGCGGATCGGAAAGGCCACATTATCGAAGACATTCAGGTCGGTGAGCAGCGCGCCGCTCTGAAACATCATGCCCATGCGCTTGCGCAGGTTGTAAAGCGCATGGACACCGAGATCCGGCACGTTTATCCCGTCGACGATGATCGTTCCGGTGGCAGGGCGCAACTGTCCACCGATCAGCTTGAGCAGGGTGGTCTTGCCGGTGCCGCTGGGTCCCATAATCGCCGTGATGAAACCGCGGCGGATGTCCAGATCGATGCCGTCGAAGATGATGCGCTCGCCGCGCGCATAACGCAGGTCGCGGATACTGACAATGGCGTCATCCGTGGGCTGGCTTGTTTCCTGACTCGTTTTTTCCATATCATCCGGAGCTGTTTGCCGCGGCCGTTGACCGCGGATCGTGTTCCTCGGGAACCGGTGCGGCGGGCATTCAGCCCCCGCACGCGAGCGTGTATGATAAAACGTTCGGACCCACGAATACCATCCATGAAAACCGCCTTCCCAGTTGCCCTGCACTCCCGCGGCAAACACGCCGCCGGCGCATCCCTGCCGGCGGCTGGCACGCGGCGGCCGGCAGACGGCCGCGCGCGCAAGCCCCGACCGGCAGGCCCCCTGCAACGCCATGTGGCCTGAATTTCTTGCAGTTGCAGGTGGATTTACCCTGCTCACCCTGAGCGCCGACCGGTTCGTGGTCGGGGCGGCCGCGATCGCCAGCAACCTGAGGGTTCCCCCGCTGATCATCGGCCTGACCATCGTCGGTATCGGCACCTCCGCGCCGGAAATCTTCGTCTCCGCAATGGCCTCCTGGCAGGGAGACAGCGCCCTCGCGGTGGGCAACGCCATCGGTTCGAACATCATCAATATCGCGCTGATCCTCGGTATTACCGCCCTGGTCTCCCCCCTCAACGTGCACTCGAGCATCGTCCGCCGGGAATTGCCGGTACTGATCGGAATCATGCTGATCGCCTGGCTGCTGCTTGCCGACGGCAGGCTGGGACGCCTCGACGGTACCCTGCTGGTGGCCGGGGTGGTGCCGATGCTGGCCTGGATGGCCCGCCTGGGAATGAAATCCAGGGGCTCACACGACGCCATGGATGAAGAATTCGGGGAGGAGATCCGCACCGGGATGAGCATGCCGCGGGCCCTGTTCTGGCTGCTGGTCGGCTCCGTGTTCCTGCTGCTCAGTTCCCGGCTGCTGATCTGGGGAGCGGTTTCCATTGCCCAGCGGATGGGGATCAGTGAACTGGTGATCGGCATCGTCGTCGTCGCCCTGGGCACCAGCCTGCCGGAACTGGCGGCCTCGCTGGTCAGCGCGATAAAAAAGGAACACGACATCGCCATCGGCAACATCATCGGTTCGAATATCTTCAACCTGCTCGTGGTACTGGGACTGCCGGGCATCATCAATCCGGGCCCCGTCGACCCGCAAGTCATCTACCGCGATTTTCCGGTCATGTTCACCATTACGCTGTCACTGTTCGTCATGGCTTACGGGATTCGCAAACCCGGACGGATCACGCGACTGGAGGGCGCCATGTTGTTAACGGTCTATATCGGCTACCAGACCCTGTTATACTTTTCCGAAACCGCCAGGTGATGGACCCTGAAACGACCACAATGATGATCACCCGAACGCTTCCCCGCCGGTACCGGCAGGCAGTGCCGGAGTGCACGTGAAACGGGCATGAACAGACAAAAACTCCAGGAACTCGCGCTCACCGTCATAGATATCGAGTCGCGGGCCGTCTCCGCATTGGCCGACGAGATCCGGCAGGAGAGCTTTTACCAGGCCTGCCGGCTCATGCTGGACTGCAAGGGACGCGTGGTCGTGATCGGCATGGGCAAATCCGGTCATATCGGCGGCAAGATCGCCGCCACCCTGGCGAGCACCGGCACGCCGGCGTTCTTCGTTCACCCGGGCGAGGCGAGCCACGGCGACCTCGGCATGATCACCGCCTCGGATGTGGTGCTCGCCCTGTCCAATTCCGGTGAAACCACCGAGATCATCACCATCCTGCCCCTCATCAAACGCCTCAACGTGCCCCTGATCGCCATGACCGGGAATCCCCAGTCGACGCTGTCGAAGGCAGCCACCGCCAACATCAACGTGCGCGTGGAGCGCGAAGCCTGTCCCCTGGACCTGGCGCCCACCGCCAGCACCACGGCGGCGCTGGCCATGGGAGACGCTCTGGCGATCGCGCTGCTGGAATCGCGCGGTTTCACCGAGCAGGACTTTGCCCGCTCCCATCCCGGCGGCGCGCTGGGCCGGCGGTTGCTGCTGCTGATCGACGACCTGATGCATACCGGGGATGCCATTCCGGCCGTCGGCCCCGATACCCTGCTCAGCAGCGCACTGATGGAAATGACGCGCAAGGGCCTCGGCATGACGGCCGTGGTCGACGAGGAAGGTCATCTGGCCGGCATATTCACCGACGGTGACCTGCGCCGCGCCATCGATCACAAGGTAGATGTCCATGTCGCCCGAATGAGGGATGTCATGACGACGAATTGCAAGACGGTGCACCCCGGTATGCTGGCCGCCGAGGCACTGCAACTCATGGACAGCAAAATGATTAATGCCCTGCCGGTGGTCAATGACGCCAACAAGCTCGTCGGCGCGCTGAACATGCATGACATGCTGAGAGCCGGCGTGGTGTGACACGGAACCGACACAGATGAAGGACATACTCGACAAGGCCTCCCACATCCGACTGCTGATCTTCGACGTCGACGGCGTACTGACCGACGGCAGCCTGTACATCGGCGACGACGGACAGGAATACAAGGCGTTTCATTCACGTGACGGGCACGGCATCAAGATGCTGCTCGGCCACGGCATCGAGATCGCCGTCATCACCGGACGCACCTCCCGGGTCGTCGAACACCGCATGAAAAATCTCGGCATTACGCATGTCTACCAGGGAAAACTGGAGAAACTGCCGGCCTTCCAGGAACTCACGCGGAAACTCGGGATCAGCGAGGACCAGACCGCCTATGTCGGGGATGATGTCGTCGACCTGCCCGTCATGCGCCGCGTGGGACTGGCGATCGCGGTACAGGACGCCCACCCGCTGGTACGCCAGCACAGCCACTGGCAGACACCCAGCCCCGGGGGGCGCGGCGCCGCCCGTGATGTTTGCGAACTCATCATGGAGGCCAGGGGCGTGCTGGACGACGAGATGAGCCGGTATCTGTGAGCGGGAAACAGATCCTGCTGTTCGGCATCCTGCTGGTGGTGGCGGGCGTTACCGGGTGGCTGATGCAGGAACAGGGCTTTCTGACAGGGATGCCGACCCCCTCGGCGCACGGCCCCAATCTGTTCGTCGATGACATGGACCTCAAGGTCATCGGCAAGGACGGCAGCGTACACTACCACCTCAAGGCGAGCCGCATGGAACATTTCCCCTTCGACAGCCATTCCGATCTGACCGCCCCCGTCGTACAGGTTCTCAGCCAGGGACATACTGTCTGGGATGCGCACTCCGAACGCGGGCGGGTGGCGGATGAAGGCGATACCGTGTGGCTCCTCGGAAAAGCCGTGATTGATCGTCCGGCGGACGCCACCCATCAGGCCATCAACGTAGTCACCAGCGACGTGCTGGTCAAACCCCGCGAGGATACCGCCGAAACCAGCGCGAAGGCCGTCATCACATCCGGCAAATACCGGATCGAGGGAGTCGGGATGCTCGCCAATTTCAGGGAAAACCGCGTGGATCTGCGTTCCCGGGTAAAGGGCAGGACCGATGCCGGCAGTTGAGTGGCGTCTACGCCTGACCATCCTCTCCCTGCTCTGTCTGCCGGCGCTGGCGCACGGGCTTGCCTCCGACCGGGACCAACCCGTGACCATCGAGGCCGACAAGGCGACCTACAATGAAAAGCAAGGCGTCAGCATCTACCAGGGCAATGTCCACCTCAGCCAGGGGACGCTCAGGCTGCATGGCGACACTCTGACGGTCGACATGACCAATGACCATGTCGATAAGGCCGTTCTGACCGGCAACCCGGCCACGGCCGTACAGCGGCCCGACAATGCGGATGTCGACCAGCATGCCGAGGCGCAGCGCATTGAATACGAGGCGACCGCCGGCCTCATGACCCTCACGGGCGGCGCGCGCGTGTGGCAGACGGACGGCAAGGAGTTACGCAGCGACAGGATCATCTACAACATCAACACCAACACGGTCAACGCCGGCAGCAGCACCGCCAGCGAACGGGTGCATATCACGCTGCAGCCCGAATCCAAGGAGAAGGCCCCTGCCGGAACACCCCCCCCATGAGCGTCCTCGCCACGCACAGACTCGGCAAACGCTACCAGTCTCGCCAGGTGGTGGACAATGTCTCCCTGAGCGTAAAGACCGGCGAGGTCGCCGGGTTGCTGGGGCCCAACGGCGCCGGCAAGACCACCTGTTTCTACATGATCGTCGGCCTGATACCCTGCGCCGATGGCTCGATCACCCTCGATGACACCGATCTTACCCTGATGCCGATGCATGTCCGGGCCCGGCACGGCCTCGGTTATCTCCCGCAGGAACCCTCGATCTTCAGAAAGATGACCGTGGCGGAAAATATCCTCTCGGTCCTCGAAATCCGTCCGGGGCTTAAACGCCAGCAGCGCCATGATCTGCTGGATTCGCTGCTGGAAGAATTGCACGTCACGCACCTGCGCGACCAGAACGGCATCAGCCTCTCCGGCGGCGAACGCCGGCGCGTCGAAATCGCCCGCGCCCTGGCCGTCGACCCGCGATTCATCCTGCTGGATGAACCGTTTGCGGGTGTCGACCCGATTTCCGTACTGGATATCCAGCAAATCATCAGACACCTGTGCGATCGCAACATCGGCGTCCTGATCACCGACCACAATGTCCGGGAAACCCTGGGCATCTGTGATCACGCCTACATCCTCAACAAGGGACAGGTGATTGCCGAGGGTCCGCCACAGGCCATCCTTAACGACCAGCAGGTACGTAACGTCTACCTGGGGGCCGAATTCCGGCTATAAGCGTGCAAAAAAGCAAGGTATATTATGGTGGCATGGATAGTGCCGTAAATAATCCTCGACCAAGCCTGAAACAAGCTCTGGAATCAGACCAATAAACGGCCGTATTCGCATTCACCCTGGATTCCCATGAAGCAGTCGATTCAACTTCGCCTCGGACAGCAGCTGACCATGACCCCCCAGCTGCAGCAGGCCATCCGGCTGCTGCAGCTCTCCACCCTGGAACTTCAAACCGAGATCCAGAACACCCTTGAATCCAACCCGATGCTGGAACAGGGCGAAGAGGCGGAGGCACCGGAGTCGCGCGAGCACGGGGAAATGATCGACCGATCGCGGGAAACAGGTGCAATGGAAGCGGAGGCGACTCTTGCGGGCGAACGCACCGACACCATCCCGGACGAACTGCCGGTCGACAGCAACTGGGATGACGTCTTCGACACCGGCGCGACCAGTTACAGCGCCTCCGGTACGGAGGGCGACTGGCGGGACAATTACGAGACCATCACGGTCAGCCGCGGCGACCTGCATGACCATCTGTACTGGCAGCTCGACATGACGAATCTGTCGGAAACCGACCGCATCATCGCCACCACCCTGATCGATGCCATCGATGAGGACGGGTATCTGCCCCAGGATCTTGCGGAAACCCGGCACAACCTGGCTATCGAGATGGAAGTCGAACAGGACGAGATCGATGCCGTACTGCACCGGATCCAGCAATTCGACCCGGTCGGCGTCGGCGCCCGCAATCTCGGCGAATGTCTCGGCCTGCAGCTTGCGCAATTCGACCCGGGCACCCCCTGGCTGAAAGAGGCGGGTATCCTGATCAGGGAACATCTCAACCTGCTGGGCAATCACGACTACAACAGCCTGTTACGCAGAATGCACCTGGCCAAGGACGACCTGCAACACGTCATCCATCTGATCCAGTCACTCAACCCGCGGCCGGGTTCCCGGTTCAGCGCCACGGAGCCGGAATACATCGTCCCGGATGTCTATGTCAGCAAGCTCGAAGGCAAATGGCGGGTGGAACTGAACACGGAGTCAGTCCCGAAACTGCGCATCAATTCCTTTTATGCGAATATGGTCAAGCGGGCCAACACCAGCAAGGACAACACCTACCTCAAGAGCAACCTGCAGGAGGCGCGCTGGTTCCTGAAGAGTCTGCAAAGTCGTCACGAGACCCTGCTCAAGGTGGCCAACAGCATCGTGGCGCGCCAGCGCGCCTTCTTCGATTACGGCGAGGAGGCCATGAAACCCATGGTGCTGCGCAGCATCGCCGAGGAAGTGAGCATGCACGAATCCACCATTTCGAGGGTTACGACCCGCAAGTACATGCATACCCCGCGGGGCATATACGAATTCAAGTATTTTTTTTCCAGTCATGTCAGCACCGAGGCGGGCGGCGAATGCTCCGCAACCGCCATCCGCGCGATCATCAAGAAACTGGTCGCCGCGGAGAATCCCGTCAAGCCGCTGAGTGACAGCAAGATGGCCAGTCTGCTAGCCGAACAGGGCATTCAGGTTGCGCGTCGAACCATCGCCAAATACCGCGAGTCGCTGTCCATCGCCCCTTCCAATGAGCGTAAACGCCTGACCTAGGAGTCCCGTGATGCAAATAGACCTGACAGGGCAACATATCGAGATCACCCCACCGCTGCGCCAGTATGTCGACAGCAAGCTGGAGCGCCTGACGCGCCATTCCGCCCAGGTCCTGGACATCCACGTCATACTCAGCGTGGAGAAGCTGCGGCACAGGGCGGAGGCCACGCTGCGTCTGAACGGCGGCAGCGTGTTCGCCGACGCCACCGAGGAGGACATGTATGCCGCGATCGATGCCCTTGCCGACAAGCTCGACCGGCAGGTAAAAAGACATAACGACAAGTTGAATGACCATCACAGGAATGACGGCTCGCTCAAGAATCATGTATAGACAACCCATTGATCGCCGTACCACGTCGCCGCACGGACCGGTCACACCGTGAATTTCTCCGAACTCATTGTCCCGGAACGCGTGCTCTGCTGCCCGGAACTCGGCAGCAAGAAACGCCTGCTGGAGGGCATCAGCGAACTGCTGGCCAGCGACGTGCCGCAGCACTCCAGAAACGAGATATTCGACAGCCTGATCAGCCGCGAGAAGCTCGGCAGCACCGGACTGGGCAAGGGAGTCGCCATACCGCACGGCCGCATGAGCGCGCTGAACCGCCCGGTATGCGCCTTCATCAAGCTGGATCATCCGGTCGAATTCGATGCCTCCGACGGTCAGCCGGTAGACCTGCTATGCGCCCTCATCGTACCGGAGAACTCCACCGATGATCACCTGCAGATCCTCTCCAGCATCGCCACGATGTTCGGCGACCAGGCGTTCTGCAAGCGCATTCGGGAATGCGCCAGCGAGACATGCCTGTACGAACTGCTCAGCCAGGGGAACGTGCAGCAGAAGAGTGCATGAGCACGACTCTCACAATCGCCACACTCTATGAGGCCCTGCAGAAACAGCTGGGGTTCGAGTGGATTACGGGGGAAGAGCTTGGTGATCATACGATCCAGACAACAGCAGATGCGACGGGCGAGGTCTCGCTGGCAGGCAATCTCAACCTGATCAACCAGCACCGCATCCAGGTCCTGGGAAACAAGGAGCTCGACTACCTGGATTCCCTGAAAAAAAACTCGCGCAAGGACACCATCAGCCAGCTTTATTCGGGCCAGTCCGATCTGGTGATAATCGCCAGGCGCCTGCGGGCACCCGCCGACCTGACCGCTGCCGCGGCTGCCAGCCGGATACCGATGCTCTCTTCCCGCCTGGCCAGCGAGGAGACCATCCAGCACGTGCGATATTTTCTCGGCAATCACCTCGCCGAGAAGATCACCCTGCACGGCGTCTTCATGGAGGTCATGGGCACCGGCGTCCTGATTACCGGTGCCTCCGGCATCGGCAAGAGCGAGCTGGCGCTGGAGCTGCTGACGCGCGGCCATCGACTGATCGCCGATGATGCCATCGAGTACGCGCGCGTCGCGCCGGATATCCTTAACGGTACCTGTCCGGAGATGCTGCGCGACTTTCTCGAGGTGCGCGGCCTGGGCGTTCTCAACGTGCGCGCCATGTTCGGTGCCAGCGCCATCAAGCATGACCGGAATCTGCGCCTGGTCATCCTCCTGCAGGAGATGCGCAATGTCGCCGGAATGGACCGCCTGCAAGGCAGCAGGCGCAATCGGACCCTCCTCGGCGTGGAGATACCGGAGATCACCCTGCCGGTCGGACCCGGCAGGAACCTCTCGGTGCTGGTGGAGGCCGCCGTTCGCAACCACATCCTCCGCACGAAAGGCTACGATGCCAGCCAGGCGTTCATCGACCGCCAGAAACAGCGGCTGGATAACCTCTCGCAATGAACCTCGTCATCATCAGCGGCCTGTCGGGCTCGGGCAAGACCATCGCCCTGCACACGCTGGAAGACATCGGATATTACTGCACCGACAATCTGCCGATCGGACTGCTCGATGCCTTCGCGCTGGAGTTCAGCCAGCCGCACCTCGCGCGCCTCACGAAGGTGGCCGTCGGGATAGACGCCCGCAACAACCCCGACCAGATCAGCCGCTTCCCCGCGGTGATCGCCGACTGCCGCCGGCGCGGCATCGACTGCAAGATCGTTTTTCTCCAGGCCGAGGACCAGGCGATCCTGAAACGGTTCAGCGAGACCCGGCGCAAACACCCACTGACCGGACCCGGCGCTTCGCTCTCCGACGCCATCCGGGATGAGCGCGTCCTGCTCGCCCCGATCAGCGCCAACGCCGATCTTTTTCTCGACACCAGCCGCACCAACGTCCACCAGCTGCGCGATCTGGTGCGCGACTGCATCGCCGCGGGGGAGAACCCCGGGCTCTCGCTCGTGCTCAGATCCTTTGGCTACAAACACGGGGTTCCCGCCGACGCCGATTTCGTGTTCGACTCGCGTTGCCTGCCCAACCCCTACTGGGTGCCCGCCCTGCGTAACTTGACCGGGCGGGACCGGGCGGTCATCGAATTTCTTGACGGGGAACCGGCCGTGCATGAATTATATGCGGACCTGGAAAACTTCCTCCTGAAGTGGATCCCCCGCTTCGGCGCGGACAATCGCAGCTACCTGAGCGTCGCCATCGGTTGCACCGGCGGGCAGCACCGGTCCGTATACCTGGTGGAACGTATCGCCGGAAGCCTGGGCCACCGGTTCGGAAGCATCGTTATCAGACATCGTGAACTTGCATGAACGTCGGATTGCTGCTCATCACCCATAACGAGCTGGGTCACTACCTGCTGGACACGGCGACGTCCATACTCGGCGGCTGCCCGGTACGAACCCGGGTTCTGAACGTGCCCGGCGGCTGCAACCCCGACACGATACTGGAGCGGGCCAGTGCGCTCTACCGGGAGCTCGACCAGGGTGACGGCGTACTGGTGCTCACCGACCTCTATGGCAGCACCCCCAGCAACATCGCCGCCCGCCTGCTGGAGAAATACAATATCCTGGTGATATCCGGCGTCAACGTACCCATGCTGATGCGCATCCTCAACTACCCGACCTGCACACTCGAGGAAATGGCGAACAAGGCGCTGACCGGAGCGCACGACGGCGTGATCCTTACCGCCAGGAAACTGGCTTGCTGAGATGCGGCGGAAACAGGTCATCATCAACAACAAACTCGGGCTGCACGCCCGCGCGGCGGCGAAGCTCGTGACCCTGGCCTCTTCGTTCTCCAGCGAGATCGACATCACCAAGGATCACCAGACCGTCAACGGCAAGAGCATCATGGGGGTCATGATGCTGGCCGCTTCCCGCGGCACCAGCCTCACCCTGACCATCAACGGAGAGGACGAGGAGGAGGCCACCTTCTCCCTGCAAAAACTCATCGACGGGAAATTCGGCGAAGCGGAGTGATTGGCGCCGGCCCGGTCGCTGGCGGTATGATCGGGTAACGATATCGAGGGGGCGGCCGGACTGACGGAGGGTGAACAGAATATGAGCCTGGCGCTGGCCGGTATAGGTATTTCTCGCGGCGTTGCGATCGGCAGGGCCCATATCATCGTGCGCGGCGCCATCGAGGTAAAGGAAAACACCCTCTCCGAGCGGTTGGTCGAGGAGGAGGTCGCCCGCTACCTCGATGCCATCGCGACCGCCCGGATGCAGCTAAGATCCATCCGTGACCGTATCCCGAAGGAAACCCGGGTGGATATCGCCGCATTCATCGACACTTACCTGCTGATGCTCGATGACGCCACGATCGTAAAGACACCCGTCGACCTGATCCGCGACCGGCGCTGCAATGCCGAGTGGGCGCTGAAACTTCAGCGGGACGCCCTGGTCGATGTCTTCGAGCAGATGAACGACGCCTACCTGCGAACCCGCCGCGATGACGTGGACCATGTCATCAACCGTATATTGCGCATTCTGCTCGCGAACGGTCAGAGCGAACTGCATATCGAGGGCGCCATGCACGATACCATCGTCCTGGCCGACGACCTGACCCCGGCGGAAACCGTGCTGCTCCAGCATCAGGACGTCTGCGCCTTTGCGACGGAATACGGCGGCCCGCTTTCGCACACCGCCATCCTGGCGCGGAGCGTACAAATGCCCGCCGTCGTCGGGGTGCATGGCATCCAGCATTACCTCCAGGACGGCGACACGATCATACTGGACGGCCAGCATGGCGTCCTGATTGCGGACCCCGACGAAAGGACCCTGGAATATTACCGGAAACGCCAGCTGCAGGAGGCGCGCCGCCGCGCCGAACTGGCGCGACTCGTGCAGACACCGGCCGTGACGCTCGATCAGCAACCGGTCACGCTCATGGCCAATATCGAACTCCCCGAGGACATCGATGCCGTCAGCCGGGAGAATACCCGGGGCGTCGGTCTCTACCGGACCGAATTCCTGTTCATGAACCGCGAGGATCCCCCCGACGAGGAAGAGCAATACCACTGCTACGTCGGAGTCGTCGAGGCGCTGAATGGCAAACCCCTGACCATCCGCACGCTCGACATGGGCGCGGACAAACAGGTGGACGGGTCCGGCGTGATCGGCCTGCGCGGCGGCAATCCGGCCCTGGGGCTGCGCGCCGTCCGCCTGTGCCTGAAGGATCTGTGCCTGTTCCGGCCCCAGTTGCGGGCCATCTTGCGCGCCTCCTCCCAGGGCCCGGTGCGCATGATGATACCCATGCTCACCAACACACACGAACTGCAACAGGTACTCGGCCTCATCGAGGAGGCGAAACACTCGCTGCAGCGATCAGGGCTGGCCTATGACCCCCGCATCCGTATCGGCGGCATGATCGAGGTCCCGGCCGCCGCGCTCTCCGCAAAGGCCTTTGCCAACCGCCTGGATTTCCTGTCGATCGGCACCAATGACCTGATCCAGTACACCCTGGCGATCGACCGGGTGGACGACGAGGTGAACTACCTCTACGACCCCCTGCATCCGGCCGTATTGAAGCTCATCAAGATGACCATCGACGCCGGATCGAACGCCGGCATACCGGTCGCCATGTGCGGCGAGATGGCGGGTGACCCGCTCTACACGCGCCTGCTGCTCGGCATGGGGCTGACGGAATTCAGCATGCACCCCACTGCGCTGCAGGAGGTCAAACGCGTCATCAACCAGAGCAGCATCAGTGAACTCGCCCCCCGGGTGGAGGCCCTGCTGCAGAGCGGCGAGGCCGAGCAGATCATCGCCGGCATCGACGCCATCAACAGTTCCGTACACTGAGCGCCGACGGCTGCGTTGCGCGGGTCATGGAGCGACGCTCCCGCTCTGACCGGAGCTCACACCGCAAAGCCGCAAAGAACGCAAAGTAGAAATAAACCGGTACATTCACCAGAAAAAACACAAGGGGGCGCACCTGTTGCCGGAGCAGGTGATCGGATATGTATTCGGGAAACCTCATGAGCCTGGGGATAATGTCAGCCGTTTGAATCATCACAAAAGGCA
>CAVQCA010000135.1:0-67902 GCA_963710815.1 uncultured Gammaproteobacteria bacterium
GCTCTGACACCTTTAGTTGCGGAACTGCAGTGCCGCCAGCCGCGCATAGAGCCCGTCCTCGGCGACCAGTTCGTCATGGTGGCCGCTGGCGACGATGTGGCCGCGGTCCATCACCAGGATCCGGTCCACCTTGCGCACTGTCGCCAGCCGATGCGCGATAACGAGCGTGGTGCGCGCCTGCATCAGCTGTTCCAGTGCATCCTGGACCAGGCGTTCGCTTTCGGCGTCCAGGGCGCTGGTGGCTTCATCGAGCAGCAGCACGGCCGGGTCGCGCAGAATGGCGCGGGCGATGGCGATGCGCTGGCGTTGTCCGCCGGACAGGCGCACGCCGCGTTCGCCGAGGAAGGTATGGAAACCCTGCGGCAACTGGTCGAGGAACTCCGCCGCATGCGCGGCTTCGGCGGCGCGCCGTACGTCGTCATCGCTGACCCCGGGAAAACCATAGCGGATGTTCTCAAGCGCATCGGCGCCGAAGATGACCGGGTCCTGCGGCACCAGCGCCATGCGCCCGCGCAGCTGTTGCGGATCGGCCTGGCGGATATCGACGCCATCGAAACGAATCATGCCGGCCTGCGGATCGTAGAAGCGCAGCAGCAATTGCAGCACGGTTGACTTGCCGGCGCCTGACGGGCCGACCAGCGCCACGTTCTGGCCGGGCTGCAGCGTCAGTGACAGTTCGCTGAGCGCAGCAGCGTCGGGCCGCGACGGGTAATGGAAGGTGACATCGAGCAGCTGCACCTCGCCACGCGCCGGTTCGGGCAGGGCGACGGGCGCGGCCGGTGCGGTAATGGCGGGCTCGGTGTTGAGCAGTTCCAGCAACCGTTCGGTGGCGCCGGCGGCGCGCAGCAGGTCACCGGCCACCTCGCTCAGTGCGCCTACCGAACCGGCGACCAGCAGGGCATAAAACACGAAGGCCGAGAGCTGCCCGCCGCTGATGCGCCCGGCCAGTACATCATGGCCACCCACCCACAGCACGATACTGACGGCGACAAAGGTGAACAGCATCACCGTGGCGGTGAGCAGCGCGCTGATCCGGGTGCGCCGGATGGCGGCGCCGAAAGCGGCCTCAACCTGTTCGCCGTAACGCTGCCGGTCGATGCGCTCGTGACAGAACGCCTGAACGGTGCGGATGCCGTACAGCACTTCATCCACGAAGGCGCCGATATCGGCAATCCGGTCCTGGCTGCTGCGCGACAGTCGGCGCACCCGGTGCCCGAGCAGCCACAGCGGGATCACCGCCACGGGAACGCCGAGCAAGACCAGCAATGCCAGCTTGCCGCTGGTGACGGTCAGCATCACCAGTCCGCCGCTGATCAGCAGGGCGTTGCGCACCGCGATCGCAAGCGTCGAACCGACCACGACCTGCAGCAGCGAGGTATCCACGGTCAGGCGCGAGATGACCTCTCCGGTGCGCGTCACTTCGAAAAACGCCGGCTCCAGTTTGAGCACCCGGGCGAACACCGCCTCGCGGATATCGGCCACCACCCGTTCGCCGATCCAGGTGACCAGGTAGACGCGGGCCGCCACCGAGGCCGACATCACCGTGACCACGACCAGGAACAGCAGCAGCGCCTGGTTCAGCGCCGCACCCGAGCCGCTGCTCAGGCCGTGATCGACGACACGCTGCAGGACCACGCCGAAACCGAGCACGGCGCCCGCCGCGATCAGCAACGCGACCACCGCACCCAGCACCGCACTGCGGTAGGGCCGCAGAAAGGTGAACAGCTGCTTCAGCACGCGCAGATCGCGGCTGGGTGGACGCTGTTCGGCCAGGGTATTTTGCTTGTTTCTTGGCATGTCGCCGGGTTTCAGGTGCGGGCGCGCCGCAGTGCGCGCCGGGTTGAGTATGTGCCGGGTGCCAGCGTATACCGGTGGGGTCGGCGCGGACAGGGTTGAGCGGATATTATATTGAAAAAAATCAGGGCCAAAGCCACGGGTTCCCCGTAAAATCCCCGTCACACCGGGATTTCGAGTCACCGCAGCATGCCAGCGAGTGCCATCTGGACAGTGCGGTGCCCGGGTATGTGGATTACGGCATCTACCACGGCGCCACCCTCAAGGTGGATATCGAGCAGGGCCGCTTTGTGGTTTTCTATCTGTACGTCGAGATGCCGGAATAAAGGGTAAATGGGGAAGTACCATTCGGTACCGCCGCGAATGGCACTTAACTTAAGGGATATCGTCGATGCAAACCCACGATTGGCCACGGAAGCACACGGAAAAACAATCATTATTAGTATTATTGCGTGTTTCTTCCGTGTGCTTCCGTGGCTATTTATAGGGGTTAGGTCTTAAGCTAAGTGGCATTCGGTACTGCCGCCTTTAATCCACTACATGGGTTGCATAATGAGTCGGACTGAACCACAAAAAATCGGCTACCGCGAGGCGACGGCCATCGGCATCGGCGGCATGGTCGGCGGCGGTATTTTCGCCGTGCTGGGGCTGTCTGTGGACCTGGCGCACGGCGGTGCGCCCCTCGCCTTCCTGGTCGCGGGCATCGTCGCGCTGGTGACCGCCTATTCGTATGTACGCCTCTCGGTCTCGTTTCCAGGCCAGGGCGGCAGTGTGGCGTACCTGGACCGGGCATTCGGCCCCGGCCTGCTGACGGGCAGTGCGAACATTCTGCTGTGGATCAGCTACATGGTCATGCTGTCGCTGTATGCCTATGCCTTCGGGAGCTACGGCGCCTCCCTGTTTCCCCCGCAATGGCACGGTTTCGCGAAGCATGCCCTGATCAGCGCCAGCGTAATCGGCATCACGGGTCTGAACCTTTTCAGCGCCCGACTGATTGGTGCGGCGGAAGACTGGGTGGTGGCTATCAAGCTGCTGATCCTGGCGCTGTTCATCGTTGCGGGTATGACGGGCGTGGAAGGAGCCCGGCTGGCGGTGTCGGCATGGTCGCCACCGCTGCAGCTGGTGGCGGGCGGCATGATCATCTTTCTGGCCTATGAGGGCTTCGAGCTGATTGCCAATACGGCCGGGGACGTGCGCAATCCCGCCGTGACCCTGCCACGCGCCTTCTACTCGGCGGTGGGTTTCGTGATCGTGCTCTACGTGCTGGTGGCCATCGTGACGGTCGGCACGCTGCCCGTGGACCGGATCGTCGCGGCCAGGGATTATGCGCTGGCGGAGGCCGCCACGCCCTTCCTCGGCCAGGCCGGCTTCACCCTGATTGTCATCGCCGCCATGCTGTCGACGTCCTCTGCGATCAATGCCACGCTCTACGGTGCGGCACGGCTGAGCTATATCATCGCGAAGGACGGTGAACTGCCCGCCGAGCTGGAACACAAGCTCTGGAACAAGCCCGTTGAAGGGCTGTTGATCACCTCCGCTGTCACGCTGCTGATCGCCAACCTGGTGGATCTTTCCAGTCTGTCGACCATGGGCAGCGCCGGCTTTCTGCTGATTTTCGCGGCCGTCAACGGCGCCAACGTGAAACTGGCGGGCGAGACGCAAAGCCGGCGCTGGGTTTCGCTGATCGGGGTTGCGCTTTGCATTGCCGCATTGGCCACACTGCTGTGGCAGACGGCGCTCACGGCGCCCGGTCGGATCTGGATTCTGGTGGCGATGATCACGGTGGCCTTTGCAACCGAGTTCACCTTCCGGCTGGCGACCGGGCGGACATTGAAGGTGTTCAAGTAACGGGATCAAGGGGACATTAATACCCCGGATCGATGCAGGCGCGGGTTGATGCCAATAAGCAGAATGTCCCCATTTCTTCGCTTATGACTGCAGCAGCAAATCCTCTTCAATCCGGTGCCAGACACTGGCGGCATTGATCAGCGAGCTGGCGGTGAGTGCCGGCACGCCGTAGACCTCGGTGCTGACGCCATAGTCTGTGTTGAGTTTTTCCAGCAACAGGTCGAAATCCCCGTCGCCGGAGAGCAGGACGACGCTATCAACCGTTCTTGCAATCTCCAGGGCATCGATGGTGATGCCAACGTCCCAGTCACCCTTGGCGGAACCGTCGCTGCGCTGGATCCAGGGCTTGAGTTTTACCGTGAAGCCGATGCGCCTGAGGGCATTCTGGAACTGGAGCTGCTTCTCGTCGCCGCGATCGATGGCATAGGCGGTCGCGGAAACGATGTCTCCTTCGGCGCTTATCCGTTGCCACAGCGTGCGGTAGTCGAACTGGCGGCCATAGGCCTGGCGGGTGGTGTAGTAGATGTTCTGGACATCGGCAAGAAGGGCGATTCGTTTCGACATGCGGCAAAGATAGCATGTCCCGGCGAGCGCACGTCGTGAAAAGGGGTGCAGTACCCTTTTTCATGTACATGGCGCGATAATCTGACTCGTCAGTATCAAAAAGGGTACTGACCCCTGTTCTTCGAAACACCGGTACACTAGCCCGGCCTGTCCCGGCAGCCATGGAGAAGCCCCGTGTCACCCGCCGAAGATACGAACAGCGAAGAACCCCGGCGCTCGGCCCTGGTGGCGGCGCATATCGTCTATGGCCTGCATTCGATTGCCATCGTGCTCGGTATTACCGGGTCCGCAACCGTGATCGGCGGCTTCGTCGGGAGTGTGCCATCAATCATCGCCGTCCTTATCAACTACCTGAAACGCGGTGGTGCGCGCGGCAGCTGGGCGGCCTCGCACTATCGCTGGCAAATCCGCACGTTCTGGTTTGCCCTGCTGTGGCTGCTCATCGCCGTGCTGCTGGTCGTGTCCGTGGTCGGCTCCCCGTTCGGACTGGGCCTGCTGATCGTCCTGACCCTCTGGCTGATCTACCGTATTGCCCGCGGCTGGATGCGGCTGGTCGACAAGCGGCCGATGTACGTTTGAAACCCTGCAAAATGGTGTCAGAGCACATTTGGCTCTAATATAGGTAGAAAATGTGCTCTGACACCTTTGGTTCCGAGGCATTGCTGAACCGCGTCTGAAAAACCGGGATGTCCGTCGTTTCCTTCGCGGTGCTGAAAAGCCGACTAGAATTTGTTCATGCCGTCGGCTGGCTGCGACTTCTGCTCCCGGCTTCATTGCGTGGATCAGTTGACGTTCCTTTACACCCATTCTGCCAGGAGAAACCAGATGACCGAATCATTCGATAAAAGCGCCGTGGTGGCGCATCTCAACAGGATTCTCGAGCTGGAACTCGCCGGTGTGGTGCGTTATACGCACTACGCCCTGATGGTCTACGGTTACAACCGGATCCCGATCGTTTCCTGGATGCATGAACAGGCGGATGAATCGCTGGGCCATGCCCGGGAGGCCGGGGAGATGGTCACCCTGCTGGGCGAGCATCCGTCATTGTCCCTGGGCCCGCTGCTTGAGACCCACAAGCACGATATCGGGGACATCCTGCGTGAATCCCTGGAACACGAGCGTACGGCGCTGGCGGTCTACAAGCAGCTGCTGGCGGAGGTGGAAGGGAAATCGGTGTTGCTGGAGGAGTACGCGCGCCGCCTGATTGCCACGGAAGAGGTGCACCAGGGCGAGGTGGACAAGATGCTGCGCCGCCCCGGCGATGTCGGCACCTACTCCGGTTGAGGGATCGTCATCGGGCTCCCTTCCCCCGGCGCGTGCGCGGGATACCGCCCGGTACCCGTTCATCGGCGCAACCGACGGTGTCAGCCGGATTCACCGGCTGGCCCGTTGCCGCCAATCTCAACTTCCCTGATTCTGAAATGAAAAAGAATAAATAGTGAAGCCTCAAAAAATGAGGCGCGATGTAAATGATTTCCTGGCATTTTTTTTCAGGGGAAAATGCAAAATTGGCTTGATGGACATAAGACACCCGGGAGTCTGTCGACTTACGCGTGCAGGTATAAGGGTTAACCAGGGTCTTGCAGAGGCACGATTTCGATAGACTAACTGTCTAAATTACAATTAGAATACGTCATATTATTTATATGACTATATAATTAAGGCAGAACTTAACTATGGCGACTGCACCACGATTTTCCTTGCGCGAGCGGAAATTCGCACGCACCCGGTTGGCCTTGGCCGAGGTGGTCACCAATCACCTCGAAAATGCCCCGCTGGAAGCGCTCTCGGTCAGGGCCTTGTGTGAACGGGCCCAGATCTCCGAGGCGACCTTCTTCAATTACTTCCCGAAGAAGGAGGCGATCGTGGTGTACCTGGACAAACTCTGGTCGCTGGAGCTGCACTGGTATGGCCGGCAGGCGGCAAGCCAGCAGAAGGGCCTGCAGGTCATCGAAGCCCTGTTTCGCTACACCGCGATCCAGATCCAGAAAAAGCCGGGACTGATGGGCGAGATCATCGCGTATGAAGCCAGAGAACGTGAGCGCACCCCGCGGCCCGACATTACGCCGGCGGAACGGGCGATGGCCTTCCGCGACCTGGCCGGCATCGAGGAGTTGGAAGATAACGGCATTGAAATGCTCCTCAGGAAATCGCTGCAGCAGGCGGTGGATCAGGACGAATTACCGCCCAATACCCTGATACCGGCGGCCATGATCGGTCTCGTGTCGATATTCTACGGCGTGCCGCTGGCGATTCAGCATACTCAACCGGCGAATATCGGCTCGATGTACCGTCAGCAGTTGTCCTTGCTGTGGGCCGGCCTGCGAGCGGTCGCCGTGGGCGCGGGGCGCCAGCCGGTGCTGGCGGAGACTTGAGACTCAGCGACGGGCCTTGTCGAGCGATTCCTTCCAGGCCTTGGCGAATTGCTGCCACCACTCGGGCTGGTTTTCACCCCACCAATTGTGACCGGCCCGAAGCAGCCAGTTGCCGAGGCGGGGCAGATCCCGATACCAGAGCTGGAGGGCGCGTTCCCTGACCAGGGTTTTGAGGGGAGGCCGGTCAAGCACCTCCAGCATGCGTTCTTCACGCGCGCGGGCGGCTTGCAGTTCCTGATCCAGGCTGGATTCCAGCCGGTTCAGGCGTTGCCGCATCTTGTCGAGTTCCTTGACGGTCGCAGGTGTCGCTGACTCGCTTGACTGATCCTGCAGGCGTTTTTCCAGGAACCCGATGCGTTGCTGCAGCTGTTCGAGGTCGATCGGGGGGCGACGCACCAGTTTGCGAAGCGTGGTACCTCGAACCGGATAGGCTTCGCTGCGGAGTTTCGGGGTCGGGGAAGGTGGAATTGCCGTCGCCGGTGGCGGTTTGGAGGAAGTTGGTTTTGTGACGGCCGTGGGGCGGGCGCGTTTCCGCGCATGCGGATTCGAACGCTGTGGATTCGCCCCGCCCTCGTCCCTGTTGAATTCCAGCAGTCTCATGCAATCCCCTTCATGTTGTACCAGCGCGCATAGTCTACCACAATATATTCGAATTTATTCATTTAGCCTGTGGACAATGGCTTTGTCGCGACGCTGCTGGCCAGCCGCTGTACATTGCCCGGATTTTCACTCGCGGCGTAGAATTCCCGGGCAGTTTTACCGGTGGCGAAAAAATGACCGTAATGGACAGGACCTTTGATGTGATCGTTGTCGGCGGCGGGCATGCCGGAACCGAGGCCGCGCTCGCTTCCGCACGCCTGGGTGCCAGCACACTGTTGCTGACTCACAACGTCGAAACGCTCGGTCAAATGAGCTGCAACCCCGCCATCGGCGGTATCGGCAAGAGCCACCTCGTCAAGGAGATCGATGCGCTCGGCGGCCTCATGGCGCGGGCCGCCGATCACGCCGGCATCCACTTTCGCGTGCTCAACGCCAGCAAGGGGCCGGCCGTACGCGCCACCCGGGCACAGGCGGACCGAATGCTGTACAAGCAGTATGTTCGCGGCGTGCTGGAGAATCAGACAAATCTCGGTATTTTTCAGCAGGCGGTGGATGACCTGGTAGTCACGGGCGGGCGCGTCACCGGCGTGGTCACGCAGATGGGTTTGCGCTTCAATGCCCGCGCCGTGGTACTGACGGTGGGCACTTTCCTGGGCGGGTGCATACATATCGGACCGAAGAACCACGCGGGCGGTCGTGCCGGCGACCCCCCCGCCAATGCCCTGGCCGCCCGGCTGCGCGAACTGCCGTTGCGGGTGGGGCGTCTGAAGACGGGTACACCGCCGCGCATCGACGGGCGCAGCATCGATTACAGCCGCCTGCAGGAACAGCAGGGTGACGAGCCGGTACCGGTGATGTCCTGTCTCGGCTGCCCGGGCGATCACCCGCGCCAGGTGTCCTGCCATATCACCCGCACCAATGAACGCACCCATGACATCATCCGGGGCGGTTTGTCCGAATCACCGATGTATTCCGGCGCCATTCAGGGAACGGGACCGCGCTACTGCCCGTCGATCGAAGACAAGGTGGTGCGCTTTGCCGACAAGACCTCCCATCAGATCTTCGTGGAACCGGAAGGCCTGAACACCCACGAGGTGTATCCCAACGGGATATCCACCAGCCTGTCCTATCCGGTCCAGGAGGCGCTGGTGCGCTCCATCGTCGGGTTCGAACACGCGCATATCACCCGTCCGGGCTACGCCATCGAATATGACTTCTTCGATCCGCGCGACCTGCGGACTTCCCTGGAGACCCGCGACATCGAGGGATTGTTCTTCGCGGGACAGATCAACGGCACCACCGGTTATGAAGAGGCCGCCGCACAGGGCCTGATTGCCGGATTGAATGCGGCCCGCCAGGTACAGGGCAGTTCCCCGTGGACGCCGCGGCGTGATGAGGCCTATATCGGGGTATTGATCGATGACCTGACCACGCGCGGAACCAGCGAGCCGTACCGGATGTTCACCAGTCGCGCCGAATACCGCTTGCTGCTGCGCGAGGACAATGCCGATCTGCGCCTAACCCCGCGCGGGCGGGAGCTGGGTCTGGTCGACGAACACCGCTGGAGGCTCTACAGTGAGCAGCACGCCGCGATTGTCGCCGAGCAGCGGCGCCTGCAGGGGTTGCTGCTGCGCCCCGACAGCGGACCGGGCGCCGTGCTCTCCGCGTGGCTGGAGAAACCACTCGCACGCGAACAGCGTGCCTATGAACTGCTGCGTCGCCCCGGGGTGCGTTATGCCGATCTCATGGCCGTCGAGGGCATCGGTCCGGGCGTGGTCGATGCCCGGGTCGCCGGGCAGATCGAGATCCAGGCGCGGTATTCCGGCTACCTCGAACGCCAGCAGGCGGAGATCCACCGCCAGCATCGTCAACAGGAACAAGCCCTGCCGGCGGATTTCGATTACAATGCGGTCCGGGGGCTTTCCAGCGAGGTGTGCGAGAAATTGCAGACGGTGAGGCCGCAGACCATCGGACAGGCGTCACGCATTCCGGGCATCACGCCCGCTGCCGTGTCGCTGTTGCTGATTCACCTGCGGAAACGGGGCCATGTCATACACCAGGGCGCCTGATGCGATCGAGCACATGAGATAAATGCACAGCCGCAGATTCACACCCAGGGGGCAGCAGCAAAGATTCGTGCAGCCGGAAGACCTGCTCGAGGACGGCATTTACGATCTCGGGCTGGAAGAGCGTCTGGCCGGCGACAGTCGGCTGATGGAGTACATCACCGAGCTCATGAACTGGAACCGGGTCTACAATCTGACCTCGGTGCGCAAGCCGGCCGAGATCGTAACCCGCCACATCCTCGACAGTTTGTCGATTCTGCCCTATCTCGAGGGCCGCCGGGTGCTGGATATCGGCACGGGTGCGGGTTTGCCGGGCATCCCCCTGGCCATCGCCTGTCCGGAACGGGAATTTGTCCTGCTGGACAGCAGCAGCAAGAAACTGCGCTTCGTCCAGCAGACGCTGGCCATACTGAAACTGGACAACGTCTCGCTTGAGCGTGCGCGCATCGAGGATTATCGCCCGCAGGAGCGTTTCGACAGCGTGGTGTGCCGCGCCTTCTCGGAGCTGCGGGAACTCTACCGGCATACGGCCCGCCTGTGCACTGGTGCAGGGCGGGTGCTGGCCATGAAGGGTATCTATCCCGTGGCGGAGATCGAAGCCCTGGAGGACCGGAATGTGATCGAGCAGGTGGTTTCCCTCACGGTTCCCGGACTCGAGGCGGAACGCCACCTGGTGTGCATGCTGGCCCCTCCGGCCGGCGACTGAGGTTCTCAAAGAGGCAGCATGGGAAGAATACTGGCGGTTACCAATCAGAAAGGCGGCGTGGGCAAGACCACGACCAGCGTGAATTTCGCCGCCTCTCTGTCCCAGACCGGGCGCCGTGTCCTGCTCGTCGACCTGGATGCCCAGGGCAATGCCACGATGGGCAGCGGCTGCGACAAACACGCCGTCATCAAGACCGGTTATGACCTGCTGCTCGGCCATGCCTCCATACACGATGTCATCGTCTATGCCGCGGAGGCCGGTTATGACCTGATGCCGGGCAATGGCGACCTGACGGCCGCCGAGGTCGAACTGATGGCGCGCGATGACCGCGAGCGCCGGCTGCGTTCCGCGCTTACCTATGTGCAGAACGATTACGACGTCATCATCATCGACTGTCCCCCGTCGCTGAGCATGCTGACCATCAATGCCCTGACGGCCGCACACAGCGTCATCATACCGATACAGTGCGAATACTATGCCCTGGAAGGTCTCTCGGCACTGCTCGAGACGGTCGAACAGGTGCGTGTCAGCGTCAATCCAGAACTGGAGATCGAGGGACTGCTGCGCACCATGTACGACGCTCGCAACAATCTCGCCAACGACGTTTCGGCGCAGTTGCAGCAGCACTTCGGAGACAAGGTGTACCGCACGATTATTCCCCGCAACGTGCGGCTCGCCGAAGCGCCCAGTCATGGGCTGCCGGTGCTGCGCTATGATCATAACTCGCGCGGGGCGGCCGCCTATCTGGCGATGGCCGGTGAATACCTGCGCCGGCATCAGGCGCCGGGTTATGCCTCGCCGGAGACCCAGGGCAGCGAAGACGAACGCGCCGACATACAACCGACACAGCATTGATCGCCGCACGCACCGGGGGTAGAGACAGACACATGGCAAGTAAAAAACGTGGACTTGGGCGCGGCCTGGACGCATTGCTCGGCCCCTCGACACGCAGTCCCCGGCAGCCCGAAAATGACCCGGGGCACATCGCGGGTGCACCGGAGGCGGCAGCCGTGGCGGCGCCGGTGGCCGAGATCCGCGATTCTGACGGGGCATTGCGCAGCCTCCCCGTTGATATCATCCAGCGCGGCCGCTACCAGCCGCGCGTCGACATGCATCCCGATTCCCTGCAGGAACTGGCCGACTCCATCCGCGAGCAGGGTGTGGTGCAGCCGATCGTGGTGCGCGGTATCGGCGAGGGGCGCTACGAAATCATTGCCGGCGAACGCCGCTGGCGCGCCGCCCAGCAGGCCGGACTGCACGAAATACCGGCGCTCATCCGCGATGTCGAGGACCGCGCCGCCATCGCCATCGCGCTGATCGAAAATATTCAGCGTGAAAATCTCAATCCCCTGGAGGAGTCGCGCGCCCTGAAACGCCTGATCGAGGAGTTCGAAATGACCCACGAACAGGCGGCCCAGGCCGTGGGACGTTCACGGGTGGCCGTATCCAACCTGCTGCGGCTGCTGGATCTCGAGGAGGCGGTCAAGGGGATGGTCGAGCGCGGCGAACTGGAGATGGGGCATGCGCGCGCCCTGCTGGCGCTGAGCGGAGACCGGCAGGTGGAGGCCGCACGTCAGGTCATCGTCGGCGGACTGACGGTACGCGCCACCGAACGCCTGGTGCAGGAGCTGCAGCGTCCGCACGGTCATCACCGGTCGCCCACCAGGCCTTCCAGGGATCCGGATATCCAGCGCCTGGAAGCCCGTTTGTCGGATCGCCTGGGCGCCAGAGTACAGGTTCGCCACGGCAACGGCGGCAAGGGCCGGCTGGAGATCCATTACAACAGCCTCGATGAGCTCGATGGCATCCTCGATCATATTAAATGACCGGCTTCAGCGGGGTTTATTGACCCCCCCCGACAAGCGTACTTATAATGCCGCGCTGCCCTCCGGACTGCGGCAGCGTCCCGGGGTGGCCCGGGCCGGCATCGGCAGTTTGGCGTCGGGGGGAATGTAACTTACTGAGTTTACGACAGATTGCTGGGTCTTTTTTAAGCCGGATCCGCAGGGTTTTACTGGCCCAGCTGCTGCTGGTACTGTTGGCCTCGGTCGTATTTCTCGTGAAATCCGGGGGCTTCCAGGCGGGTTCCGCCGGCTTCGGCGGGATGATCGCCCTTGCCAATGTCCTGCTGCTCGAATGGCGCCGTCACCGCACTGACCAGGGTCGCGCCATCGATGCAAGGCAAAGTCTCCGGGTGTTATATCGCAGTGCACTGGAACGCATGCTGCTGGTGGGGCTGCTGGTGGCGCTGGGTCTGGGCGTCCTGGACCTCGACCCGCTCGCGTTGCTGACGGGATTCATTGTGGGCCAGATGGCCCTGTTACTGACGGGAACACACAGGACTGATTGACTGACATGTCAACCGAGACCATCACCGCTGCGGAGTATATCCATCATCATCTGCAGAATCTGACCTTCGGCCAGCATCCGGACGGTTCATGGGGCATCGCCCATGGCATGGCGGAGGCGAAGGCCATGGGCTTCTGGGCCGTGCACATCGATACCATGGCTTTTTCCATCATTCTCGGCGTGCTGTTCCTGTATTTTTTCCACAAGGCGGCCCGCCAGGCCACGGCGGATGTGCCGGGCGGCCTGCAGAACTTCGTCGAATGGATCGTCGAGTTCATCGAAGACAGCGTCAGGGGATCGTTCAGCGGCCGGAACGCCATCGTCGCGCCGCTGGCCCTGACCATCTTCATCTGGATCTTCCTGATGAACTTCATGGACCTCATCGCGGTGGACTTCTTCCCGCAGCTCGCGCATCTGCTCGGAATTCCCTACCTTCGGGTGGTGCCGACCGCCGACCCCAATGCAACCTTCGGCATGGCCTTCGGTGTGTTTTTCCTGATTCTTTATTACAGCATCAAGATCAAGGGGATCGGCGGCTTCGCCGGTGAACTGGCGTTCCAGCCGTTCGGCAAACTCGGCCTGCCGGTCAATCTGCTGCTGGAGGGCGTCAACCTCATATCGAAGCCGATTTCACTGTCCCTGCGACTGTTCGGCAACATGTATGCCGGCGAGATGATCTTCATCCTGATCGCCATCATGTACAGCGCGGGCTGGATGCTGGGCACCTTCGGCGGCCTGCTGCAGGTCGGCTGGGCGATCTTCCATATCCTGATCGTCACCCTGCAGGCATTCATCTTCATGACGCTGACCATCGTGTACCTGGACATGGCGCATCAGGAACATCACTGATTTCGAATTTTTGAACAGCACGTTACCTTAGGAGAGAAACATGGAAAACGCTTTACTCTATATCGCAGGCGCTCTCATGATGGGCCTGGGCGCGCTGGGTGCGGCGGTTGGCATCGGCATCCTCGGCGGACGTTTCCTGGAAGGCGCCGCCCGCCAGCCGGAACTCATACCGATGCTGCGCACACAGTTCTTCATCGTCATGGGTCTGGTTGACGCCGTGCCGATGATCGCCGTGGGTATCGCACTGTATATTCTGTTTGCCGTGGTTGGTGGTTAACCGCTTTTCATTGTTTGAGCCAGCAGAGATTCTGACATGAATATCAATGCCACCCTGATTGGTCAGGCAATCGCCTTTTTCCTGTTCGTCGTATTCTGCATGAAATACATATGGCCGCCGATTACGCAAGCACTGCAGGAGCGCAAGAAGAAAATTGCCGACGGTCTGGCGGCTGCCGAACGCGGCAAGCACGAGAAGCAGCTCGCCGATGAGCGCGCCTTGGAAATCCTCCGCGAAGCCAGGGAGCAGGCCGGCGAGATTATCAATCGGGCGGAAAAGCGCGCCGGTGAAATTATCGATGAAGCGAAGGTTGACGCGAGGGAGGAGGGCAGCCGCCTGCTGACCGCCTCGCGCGCCGAGATCGAACAGGAGATCAACCGGGCCAGGGAAGAGCTGCGCGGACAGGTGGTCTCACTGGCGATACTGGGCGCGGGCAAGGTACTGCAGCGCGAGGTGGATAAGACGGCGCACGCCGAACTGCTCACCCAGCTGGCCGCAGAGATCTAGGGAGCATCACCATGGCTGAAATACTTACCGTCGCGCGTCCCTACGCCCAGGCCGCGTTCCAGTTCGCGAATGCACATCAGGCCCTCGGGCAGTGGTCCGGTATGCTGGAGTTGCTGGCGTTCGTCGCCGTTGACCCGGAGATGACGGCATTGATCGAAAATCCACGCATGACAGACACGCAGCTCGCCGAGTTATTCATCAGCATCGGCACCGACCGGCTGGATGACAATTGCCATAACTTCATCCGCCTGCTGGCCGAGAACCGGCGCCTGAGGCTGCTGCCGGAGATCGCGACCCTGTTCGAGATCCAGCGCCGGGAATCCGAGCGTTCCATATGCGCCAAACTCATTACGGCGTTTCCCGCCACCGAGGCGCAGCAGGCGGCAGTCACGGCCGCGCTGAAACAGCGACTGGGACTCGATGTCGAACTCGAATGCAGGACGGATTCATCACTGATCGGCGGCGCCATCATTCGCGCCGGAGACCTGGTTATCGACGGTTCAGTACGCGGCAAGCTCGAACGCCTGGGCAATTCACTGAGCCATTAAGAGGACTACACAATGCAACTCAACCCCACTGAAATCAGTGAACTGATCAAGCGACGCATCGAGAAGTTCGAATCCGTCTCCGAGGCGCGCACCGAGGGGACGGTGGTCAGCCTGACCGACGGCATCGCCCGCATCCACGGGCTGGCCGATGTCATGCAGGGCGAGATGCTCGAGTTCCCGGGAAATATTTTCGGCATGGCGCTCAACCTCGAGCGCGATTCCGTCGGCGCGGTGATCCTGGGTGCATACGAGACGATCTCCGAAGGCGACAGCGTCAAGTGCACCGGCCGCATCCTGGAAGTACCGGTGGGCGAGGCGCTGCTCGGACGCGTGGTCGACTCGCTCGGCAACCCGATCGACGGCAAGGGTCCGATCGCGGCCACACAGACTTCGCCGATCGAGAAGATCGCCCCCGGCGTTATCGCGCGCCAGTCCGTATCCCAGCCGGTGCAGACCGGGCTCAAGTCGATCGATTCCATGGTGCCGATCGGGCGCGGCCAGCGTGAGCTGATCATCGGCGACCGCCAGACCGGCAAGACCGCCGTGGCAATCGACGCGATCATCAACCAGAAGGGCACGGGGATCAAATGCATCTACGTGGCCATCGGCCAGAAGAATTCCTCCATCGCCACAGTGGTGCGCAAGCTGGAGGAACACGGCGCCATGGCACACACCATCGTCGTCGCCGCGGCGGCGGCGGAGTCGGCCGCCCTGCAGTACATCGCGCCCTATTCCGGTTGCGCCATGGGGGAGTTTTTCCGCGATCGGGGCGAAGACGCCCTGATCATCTACGACGATCTCACCAAGCAGGCCTGGGCCTACCGCCAGGTCTCCCTGTTGCTGCGTCGTCCGCCGGGCCGCGAGGCCTACCCGGGTGACGTGTTTTACCTCCATTCACGCCTGCTGGAGCGCGCCTCGCGTATCAACGCACACGAAGTGGAGAGGCTCACCAATGGCCAGGTAAAGGACAGAACCGGATCGCTGACCGCCCTGCCGATCATCGAAACCCAGGCCGGTGACGTATCCGCGTTCGTCCCGACCAATGTAATCTCGATCACCGACGGGCAGATCTTCCTTGAATCCGATCTGTTCAACGCCGGCATCCGTCCGGCCATCAACGCCGGTCTGTCAGTGTCGCGCGTCGGTGGCGCGGCACAGACCAAGATCATCAAGAAACTCGGCGGCGGCGTGCGACTGGCGCTGGCGCAGTACCGCGAGCTGGCCGCATTTGCGCAGTTTGCCTCCGACCTCGACGAGACCACCCGCAAACAGCTGGAGCGCGGCCAGCGCGTTACCGAACTGATGAAGCAGAAGCAGTACAGCCCGCTCTCCGTCGCGGAAATGGCCGTGTCCCTGTTCGCCGCGGAGCAGGGTTATCTCGATGATGTCGAGATCAAGCGGGTCGTCGATTTTGAGCATGCGCTGCATGGGTACATGCGCACCAGCCAGGCGGCACTGATGGACAAGATCAACACAGCGTCTGATTACAACGACGAGATCGCGGCCGGCTTGCGCGCGGCCATCGAGGATTTCAAGGCCAACAACACCTGGTAGCAGTCACCGTAACGAGCACAGAAAGGTCAAGCAATGTCAGGCGCCAAGGAAATACGTACCAAGATCGCCAGTATCAAGAGTACGCAGAAGATTACCAAGGCCATGCAAATGGTGGCGGCGAGCAAGATGCGCAGGGCGCAGGAACGCATGCAGTCCACACGGCCCTATGCCGAGAAGATCCAGAACGTCATTTCGCATCTGGCGCACGCACATCCCGAATATCACCACCCGTTCCTGGCAGATCGGGAGGTCCGGCGTGTCGGGGTGATCATCGTCTCCACCGACCGCGGCCTGTGCGGCGGGTTGAACATCAACCTGTTCAAGCAGGTGATCACCGAGATGAAGCACTGGCATACCGATGGCATCGATATCGATCTGACGCTGATCGGCAGCAAGAGCAATGCCTTTTTCAAACGCCTGGGCGGCAACGTGGTTGCAACGGCAGTCGGTCTGGGCGATGCGCCGTCGATCATCGAACTGATCGGCACCGTCAAGGTGATGCTGGATGCCTATGCGGAGGCACGCATCGACCGTCTTTACCTGGCCTACAACAAGTTCATCAACACCATGTCGCAGCAGCCGGTACTGGAACAGCTGATACCGGTGCAGGGCAGGGAGGACAAGGAACTCGAGTCTCACTGGGACTATATCTACGAGCCGGATTCCAAGCCGGTGATGGACGCGCTGATGATCCGCTATATCGAATCACTGGTCTACCAGGGCGTGGTGGATAACCTCGCCTGCGAGCAGGCGGCACGCATGGTGGCCATGAAGTCGGCGACGGATAATGCGGACAGCCTGATCGAAGAGCTGCAACTGATCTACAACAAGGCGCGCCAGGCGGCCATTACCCAGGAGATCTCCGAGATCGTCGGCGGTGCGGCCGCGGTCTGATTGCAGGGGTACGGATTTTTAGATCCGTACCCGGACAAAATATCAGTTTAGAGGGAAACATCATGAGTGCTGGCAATATTGTGGAAGTCATCGGCGCGGTCGTCGACGTGGAGTTCCCGCGCAACAGCGTGCCGAAGGTGTACGATGCGCTGAAGGTCGATGATGCGGGGCTGACCCTGGAGGTGCAGCAGCAGCTGGGCGACGGCATCGTGCGCACCATCGCGATGGGATCGACCGATGGCCTGCGCCGCGGCCTTTCAGCGAGCAATACCGGCGCCCCGATCTCGGTTCCGGTGGGCGCGAAGACGCTGGGACGCATCATGAACGTGCTGGGTGAGCCGGTGGATGAGAAGGGCGACATCGGCGCCGACACGAGCTGGCCGATACACCGTGCGGCGCCGACCTTCGCCGAACAGGCGTCAGGAATCGAGATTCTCGAGACCGGCATCAAGGTCATCGACCTGATCTGCCCGTTTGCCAAGGGCGGCAAGGTCGGCCTGTTCGGCGGCGCCGGCGTGGGCAAGACCGTGACGCTGATGGAGCTGATCCGCAACATCGCCGTCGAGCACAGCGGCTACTCGGTATTCGCCGGCGTCGGCGAGCGTACCCGCGAAGGCAACGACTTCTACCATGAAATGACCGAAGGCGGGGTCATCGACAAGGTCTCGCTGGTCTATGGCCAGATGAACGAGCCGCCCGGCAACCGCCTGCGCGTGGCGCTGACCGGCCTTACCATGGCGGAGTATTTCCGCGATGAAGGCCGTGACGTGTTGTTCTTCGTCGACAACATCTACCGTTACACCCTGGCCGGAACCGAGGTCTCCGCGCTGCTCGGCCGCATGCCCTCCGCCGTGGGTTACCAGCCGACACTGGCGGAGGAGATGGGCAGGTTGCAGGAGCGCATCACCTCCACCAAGACCGGTTCCGTCACCTCGATCCAGGCGGTCTACGTGCCGGCGGACGACCTGACCGACCCGTCACCCGCCACCACCTTCGCGCACCTCGACGCCACGCTGGTGCTGTCGCGCCAGATTGCCGAGCTGGGTATCTACCCCGCGGTGGACCCGCTCGATTCCACCAGCCGCCAGCTGGACCCGCTGGTGGTCGGCCAGGATCATTACGATACGACGCGCGAGGTGCAGGGAACGCTGCAGCGCTACAAGGAACTCAAGGACATCATCGCGATTCTCGGCATGGACGAATTGTCCGAGGATGACAAACTGACAGTGGCACGCGCACGCAAGATGCAGCGCTTCCTGTCGCAGCCGTTCTTCGTGGCCGAAACCTTTACCGGCACCGCCGGCAAGTACGTATCACTGAAGGATACTATCACCGGGTTCAAGGGCATCATGAATGGTGATTACGACCACCTCCCGGAACAGGCCTTCTATATGGTCGGCGGCATTGAAGAAGTCGCTGAAAAGGCGAAAACCCTCTAGCGGATACGCACAATGGCAATGACACTGCACGTTGACATCGTCAGCGCCGAAGCCGAAATCTTTTCGGGAACGGTGACGATGGTCTTCGCACCGGCGGAAATGGGCGAGGTCGGCATCACACCGCGCCATGCGCCGCTGCTGACGCGGCTCAAGCCCGGAGAGATACGCATACAGCAGGCGGACGGCTCAGAGCAATCCTTCTTTGTCTCCGGCGGCATGCTGGAAGTCCTGCCGCACGTAGTGACAGTACTGGCGGATACGGCCATCCGTGCCCACGATCTCGACGAGGCGGCCGCCGTAGAGGCCAAGGAACGCGCCGAGCGCATGCTGGCCGACAAGCACGCCGACATCGATTACGCCAAGGCACAGGCTGAACTGGCCCAGTCCATCGCGCAGCTGCACGCCATACAGAAGCTGCGTCAGAAACGCTAGGAGCCTGTCGGACTTGGGTGATCGTAGCGAGCATGGTGGGAGAACGAGCACAGAGGTTCACGATATCGAGGCGCATAGTGGTTCTATGCAACGAAATATCGGGGAACTATGGGCCGCTCTCCCACCAGCGCAGTAGATCAATCCTAAGTCCGACAGGCTCCTAGGTCAGCGGGTTTTTCAATGAACGAGCAGTTTGTCGGTCGCAACAAGGTGGTGGCCTTTACCTATTCCATTCAGGACGAGACCGGTGACGTGCTCGAGCAGTCCGATATTCCGATCACTTACGTCCATGGCGGCAAGCACGACATGTTCGAGAAGGTCGAGGCCGCGATGGAGGGCTGCGTGGTGGGGGACGTCGTGGAGGTGTTATTGACGCCGGAGGAAGGCTTTGGCGCGCATGACGAAAGCCTCACCTATACCGACGACATCGAGAATGTTCCGCCCGAGTTCCGCCGCGTCGGCGCCGAGGTGGAGATGATGAACGATCAGGGCGATGCCCGGAAATTCATCGTCACCCGCATCGCAGACGGCAAGTTGACGGTGGACGGTAACCCCCCGATGGCCGGCAAGGTCATTACCTTCAATATCAAGGTGGTCGATATTCGTGACGCCACCGACGAGGAGATCCTCAACGGCGTGCCGCCCATGGCCATGCCGGTGCTGCACTGACCGTCCCCCGCAATGGCCGTGTTATGATCGCCACGGCCTGGCGCTCGCAAGTTGTGCCGGGCGGTGCCGCTAACTCTGGTTGTTAAACTGACGTTTCTTCCAGTATGGATCTGAGCATTATTGTCCTGGCTGCCGGCCAGGGGACGCGCATGCGCTCCGACCTTCCCAAGGTGCTGCATCCCTTGGGCGGGCGCCCGTTGCTGGCCCACGTCCTCGATACGGCGCACTGCCTGAATGCCGCCGCCATCCACGTCGTCATCGGTCATGCCGCCGATCAGGTGTGCGACGCCTTCGCCCGTACCGGCGTGCACTGGACGATACAGGAACGCCAGCTGGGAACGGGACACGCCGTCGCCCAGGTGCTGCCCGACGTGCCGGATGATCGTATCGTGCTGGTCATGTACGGTGATGTGCCCCTGATTTCAGCGGCCACTCTGGAGCAGCTGCTCGGCATCGCCGCCGCAGGTGACCTGGCCGTGCTGACCGCCGTGCTCGACGATCCCGCGGGCTATGGCCGCATCCTGCAGGACGACGGCGGCAACATCCGCGCCATCATCGAGGAGAAGGACGCCACCGCCGGGCAGCGCCGCATCCGGGAGATCAACAGCGGCTTTCTCGCCGCGCCCGCCAGACGCCTGCGCACCTGGGTGCAGGCGCTGGACAATGACAACGCACAGGGCGAGTTCTACCTGACCGACGTGGTCGCGCTTGCCGTGCGCGACGGTGTTCCGGTGCGCAGCGTACACGCCGCGGACCCGTACGAGATTCTTGGCGTGAACGATCGCGCCCAGCTGGCGGTGCTGGAGCGTCGTTTCCAGCAGTGCCAGGCGCAGGACTGCCTGCGGGCGGGGGTGACGCTCATCGACCCGGCGCGCTTCGACCTGCGCGGGCGGCTGACGGCCGGTCAGGATGTCATGATCGATGTGAACGCGGTGCTGGAAGGGACGGTCAGACTCGGTAACCGGGTCACCCTCGGGCCGAACGTGGTCATGCGCGATACCACCGTCGGCGATGACGTCACCATACTCGCCAACTGCGTCATCGAGGACGCCGTTATCGGTGACGGTGCGCGCATCGGCCCGTTCGCGCGCATCCGCCCAGAGACGGTGCTGGCGGCGGGCAGCCACATCGGCAATTTCGTGGAGATCAAGAAATCGCAGGTCGGCGAGGGATCGAAGATCAACCACCTGAGCTACATCGGTGATACCAGCGTGGGGCGCAATGTCAACATCGGGGCGGGTACCATAACCTGCAACTACGACGGCGCTAACAAATACCGCACCGTGATCGGTGATGATGTCTTTATCGGCTCGGATACCCAGCTTGTAGCCCCGGTCGAGGTCGGGGCCGGCGCCACCATCGGGGCCGGTTCGACCATCACACGTGATGCACCCGTGGGCGAGTTGACATTGAGCCGCGCGCCCCAGCAAACGCGACCCGGCTGGAAGCGGCCGGTGAAGAAACGGGGGTGAGGCGGATATGTGCGGAATAGTCGGAGTCGTCGCCGGAAAGAACGTCGTTCCGGTGCTGCTCGACGGTTTGCAACGGCTGGAATACCGGGGTTACGACTCGGCCGGCATCGTCGTGCAGAACGGGCGGGCGGAACTGGAGCGGGTACGCCGGGTCGGCAAGGTCGCCGAGCTGGCGAAGGCCCTGGAGAACGCGCCGATCGATGGAAACACCGGCATTGCCCATACGCGCTGGGCGACCCATGGCGTACCCAGCGAGCAAAACGCACATCCCCACATCTGCAACGGGCGTGTTGCGCTGGTGCATAACGGCATCATCGAAAATCACGATGTCCTGCGGGAACAGCAGAAACAGGCCGGCTATCGCTTTACCTCGCAGACGGACACCGAGGTGATCGTGCACCAGGTGCACCGCTACCTGGAGCAGGGACAGGACCTGCTCGCGGCAGTGCAATCCGCGATAAAGGATCTCGAGGGCGCCTATGCCCTGGGGGTTATCAGCCGGGATGAGCCCGGGCGGCTGATTGCCGCGCGCCGCGGCAGCCCGCTGGTCATCGGCCTGGCCGACGACGAGGTGCTGATTGCCTCGGATGTCGCCGCGCTGGTGTCGCGGGCCCGGCGTTTTGTTTTCCTGGAAGACGGCGATGTGGCCGATATCTCGCGGCAGGGCGCCCGCATTTTTGACCAGGCCGGCAATCCCGTCGAGCGTCCGGTCAAGACCTCCAGCGTCACCACGGATGCCACCTTGAAGGGCGAGTACCGTCACTACATGCTCAAGGAGATCTACGAGCAGCCGCGCGCCATAGCCGACACCCTGGAAGGACGAATCGGCGCCGACCGTGTACTGGAGGAGGCCTTCGGACCCGGGGCGGCAGAAATCTTTGACGAAGTGAAGGGCGTGCACATCATTGCCTGCGGTACCAGCTACCATGCGGGCATGGTGGGACGCTACTGGCTGGAATCCCTGGCTGGCATTCCCTGCAGCGTGGAGGTGGCCAGCGAGTTCCGCTACCGCCAGCCGGTGGTGCGCAGGAATTCCCTGATCGTGACCCTGTCCCAGTCCGGTGAAACCGCCGACACCCTGGCCGGGCTGCGCGAAGCGCGACGGCTGGGTTTCGGTCATTCGCTCTCCATCTGCAATGTCCCGGAGAGCTCCCTGGTGCGTGAATCGGACCTGGTGCTGATGACCCGTGCCGGGCCGGAGATCGGCGTGGCTTCCACCAAGGCCTTTACCACCCAACTGGTCGCCATGCTGCTGTTGACCATCGTGCTGGGGCGCCGCCATGGCATGTCGGAGCAGACCGAGGCCTGTCTGGTGAATGAACTGCGCAGCGTGCCGGGCAAGGTGGAATATGCGTTGACGCTGAATGAACAGATCGAGACGCTGGCGAAGGAGCACTTCGGTGACAAGCACAATGCGTTGTTTCTCGGCCGCGGCGCCCAGTTTCCCGTGGCCATGGAGGGGGCGCTCAAACTCAAGGAGATTTCCTATATTCATGCCGAAGCCTACCCGGCCGGCGAGCTGAAGCATGGACCACTGGCGCTGGTGGATGCCAGCATGCCGGTCGTTGCCGTGGCGCCGAATAACGTCTTGCTGGAAAAACTGAAATCCAACCTGCAGGAGGTGCGTGCGCGCGGCGGCGAACTGATCGTGTTCGCCGATGCCAAGGTGGGCATGATCAGCTCCGCCGGGGTGACGGTGCTGCCGGTCGCACCGACCGAAGACAGTATCTCCCCCATCGTTTTTTCCATACCGCTGCAGCTGCTTGCCTACCATGTGGCGGTACTCAAGGGCACGGATATCGACCAGCCGCGCAACCTGGCCAAGTCGGTCACGGTCGAATAATCCACCGGTTCCCGGGCAAACCGCTAACCATTTGAAAAACAAGTCTGAGTTTGCTTTGTTGTCGTGCCAATGATATAGTTTCCTGCTTGGTTGAATGAGTTCCTCCGCAACCCCCCCGCGGAAATTCACGGGAGTAGAGTACGTGACTAAGGATTCGATGTTTTTTTGCATTCCCCAGCAGGCCTACCTGAGTATCACCACCTGCAGGAATCTGCGGGAACGCCCAATCGGCAAGGCGCCGGCGGGCGCACCGTCACGGTTGATTGCCTGTGAGAGATGTACCATGCACCCCCTGGTCGACCGGGACCAGGTGCCTACAGTGACGCTGGATGCTTATCTCGGTGGCTCGAAGCCGAAGATGGCAAACCTGAATTCGCCCAAGTACCGGAAATTGCTCGCAGAAGTTGCCTGACTCGGGCGGTGCCGTCAGGCCGTGGCCGGGTTAGAGATCGTGTCCCCGCCACTTTTCGCCGCGTCGACGATCCTTGCGTGAGCGTCGATCAGGCTTGTCGGGATCAAACCGGAGATTGTCGCGGCGATCACGCTCGCGCCGCTGGCTATGGCGTTTTTCCTTCAGTCCGATATACGCGCAGCTGCACATGGCGGCATCACAGCCCTCCAGTGGCAGGGCCGGGGCTTCGTCGAATTGAAATTCATTACCGGCAAGCGTACGTGCGGCGGCACACCCGGCCTGCTTGATTTCCACGCCCCAGAAGAGTTTGTTTTGGCGTAACTTTTCCAGTTCGATCGCTTTTGTCCCGCCACCGTGGGTCGGTCCCGCCGAGCCGGGAGATTTTACCGCCAGGGTGGGGTGACGCCGGGGGCTTCGCGCGTTGCGTAACAGCCAGACCAGACCGGCAATTACCCCGATGAGTAGCAGCAGGATGAGTACTTTTACCATAACTGTATATCCTTACTTGCCTTGTGGATGCCGAAAATACCTCAGTACCAACCGCCAGGTCAGGATGAGTTGACTGGCGGCTGGCACAGTGCTGCCTGACGTTTAATCGGCTGGATCTTTCCAGGCTTTATCCCTTCGGCGGCGTTCTCGAATCGATCGGCGCTCGGCAAGATCCCCGTCAAACCGGTCGGCGACTCTGCGATCATGACGCACGCGCCGGTCTTCGCGGCGGCGCTCCGGTACTCCGGTGTAGCTACAGGTACAGCGCCAGGCCCTGCAACCGGGCAAGGGTAATGCGGGAGCCTCGTGAAAGGTGAAGCGCCTGCCGGCGAAATGGCGGATGGCATCACACTTGCCAGGCCGGATTTTGACGCCCCAGTAGTGCCCGCTGAGACGCAGTTTCTCCAGATCACCGCTTTTGTCCTGGCGTCCTGTCCATCGCCTGGCGCTCCCGAGCACGATCACGATCAGAAGCACGACGGCAATGATGAAAGCCACCAGCAGGCTGTTCTCGGTCACGTGATTCTATTCCGTGGCTGTTTTGTTGATCATACGCCAGAACACCCGCGGTGCAGGTCGGGTATCTATCGATGTTTTAATGAAACCAATGCGGCCATCACATGACACGTGAGTAGTGCCGGCGCAAGTCGCGGGTTTTCCCGGCAGCCACAATTAACAGAGTCTTTGTGTCAACGCAAGTCGATGGCGCCATGACATCTGCAGACCACGGGTGATTGACAGGTCGTCACCATCGGTTCCGGAGCGGGCGTGTGAACAGACTCAGCCGGGTTGCCGTGATTTGCTACAATCGCCCTCCATGGATGTTTCCCGCATCATCAGTCCCCTCAATGATGACCAGCGCCAGGCCGTGTGCGCGTCGCCGGAGCCGCTGCTTGTGCTGGCCGGCGCCGGCAGCGGCAAGACCCGAGTGCTGGTGCATCGTATTGCCTGGCTGATCGACGTCAAGGGTCTGTCTCCTTACTCCATCCTTGCCGTGACCTTTACCAACAAGGCGGCCGGGGAGATGCGAGCGCGCATCGAGCAGCTGATCGAGTCTCCGGCATCCGGCATGTGGGTGGGCACCTTTCATGGCCTGGCGCATCGCCTGCTGCGCCGGCACTGGCGGGAGGCGGGGCTGCCGGAGGGGTTCCAGATCCTGGATGCGCAGGACCAGCAGCGCCTCATCCGTCGTGTAATCAAGGGCATGGATCTGGACGAGACGAAATGGCCCGCGAAGCAATTGCAGTGGTTTATCAACAACTGCAAGGATGAGGGGCGCAGACCGCAGCACATCGAGCATCGCAACGACCCCTACCTGCATCAGCAGGTCAGGGTATACGAGGCCTATGAAGCGCTGTGCCGGCGTTCCGGCCTGGTGGATTTCGCCGAACTGCTGCTGCGCTCGCATGAGCTGTGGCTGGAGCAGCCCGGCATGCTCGAGCACTACCGACAGCGCTTCCGGCATATCCTGGTCGATGAGTTTCAGGACACCAATGCGGTGCAATATGCGTGGTTGCGGATGCTCTCCGGCGCATCCGGCTGCATTACCGTGGTCGGTGACGATGACCAGTCCATCTACGGCTGGCGCGGTGCGCGGGTGGAAAACATCCAGCGCTTCGAAAAGGACTTCACCGGCACCCGCGTCTACCGGCTCGAACAGAATTACCGTTCCACCGGCACCATCCTCAAGGCGGCCAATGCAGTGATCGCCAATAACGCGGAGCGCATGGGCAAGCAGCTCTGGACCCAGGGTCATGAGGGTGAACCGATCGAGCTGTATATGGCCTACAACGACTTCGACGAGGCGCGCTATGTGGTCGAGCGCATCCAGTCATGGGTGAACCAGGGGAACCGGCGTGACGAGATTGCCGTGCTCTACCGCTCCAATGCCCAGTCGCGCCTGTTCGAGGAACGCCTCATCCAGTGCGGCGTACCCTATCGGGTCTACGGCGGCCTGCGTTTCTTCGAACGCGCCGAGATCAAGGACGCGCTGGCCTACCTGCGCCTCGCCAGGAACCGCGACGACGATGCCTCGTTCGAGCGCGTGGTGAACCATCCGCCGCGAGGCATCGGCGAACGCACCCTGGCGGTTGTCCGGCAGCATGCCCGTGAGAACCGCAACTCCCTGTGGGAATCGACCCGGGCAGTGGCGCAAGAACGGCTGCTTCCCGCGCGCGCCGGCAATGCCCTGCTGGGGTTTGTCGATTTGATCGAGGCGCTCGCGGACGGGCTGGGGTCACTGCCGCTCGGTGAGCAGGTCGAGCATATCCTGCAGCCCAGCGGGCTGCTGGAGTATTTTGCGAAGGAAAAGGGTGAAATCGGACAGGCCCGCATCGAGAATCTGCGCGAACTGGTCAATGCGGCGCGTGAATACGAGGTGGATGGCGAGAGCGAACTCGATGCCCTGTCGGATTTCCTCGCGCACGCCGCGCTGGAAGCGGGCGAGGGCCAGGCCGATGCCTGGGACGACTGCGTGCAACTCATGACCTTGCATTCCGCCAAGGGACTGGAATTTCCGGTCATTTTCCTGTGCGGCCTGGAGGAGGGGCTGTTCCCTAACCAGCGGTCCGTGGATGAGCCGGGGCGTTTGGAAGAGGAGCGGCGCCTCTGCTATGTCGGCATAACCCGTGCACGCCGGCAGGTGATTCTGACCTGTGCCGAGCGCAGGCGACTGTACGGCCAGGAGATAATCACCCTGCCGTCGCGATTCATTCGGGAGATCCCCTCACAGCTGCTGGAGGAGATACGGCCCCGGGTGAGCATCAGTCAGCCGGCCCGGAGCCCGTACGCCGTCGACGGGACAGGTACCGCGACATTGCAGCTGGGTCAGCAGGTGCGCCACCGGAAATTCGGCGAGGGCGTGATCCTCAATTACGAGGGTCAGGGCAGCAGCGCACGCGTGCAGGTGAATTTCGCGCATGCCGGCACCAAGTGGCTGGTGGTCTCCTACGCCAATCTGGAACGTGTCGGCGCTTGACACGGCGCGCTCGAGAGCACTTCATCGATCACGCATCGCCATCGGATGTCAGGCTTGGCATCGCCCTGGGCAGCGGGTCGTCACGCGGCTGGTCACATATCGGCATCATCCGGGCGCTGGCCGAAATCGGCATCGAACCGGACATCGTATGCGGTTGTTCGGTTGGCGCCATCGTCGGTGCTTCCTTTGCCGCCGGGAATCTGGACAGGCTGGAGCACTGGGTGACCTCGCTGACGCGCACCGATGTTGCACGCTTCTTCGATCTGAACCTGACGCTGTCCGGGTTCGTGGATGCGCCGCGCCTGCGGTCCTTCTTCGCTGAAAATGTCTGCGCCGAAGATGTCAGGATTGAACATCTTGCGCGGGAATTCGCGACGGTATCGACCGACCTGGAAACCGGGAGAGAGATCTGGTTTACCCAGGGTTCGGTGCTCGATGCCGTCTGGGCGTCGATGTCCGTACCCGGACTGTTTCCTCCCCTGCGTAACCAGGGCAAGTGGCTGGTAGACGGTGGCCTGGTCAACCCCGTGCCGGTATCGCTCTGCCGGGTCCTGGGCGCGGATATCGTGATTGCGGTCAATCTGAACGCTGCGATCGCCGGCAGGCATTTTATCCACGGGGACGGGAATGCGCCGGAGGATGTCCCGCCTGACAGCCTGATCTCGACGGTCAGGAAGACCGTCAGAAGCTACTCCGCCTCGCTGTTCGGCGGCAACGGGGCGGATGGTGCGCCCGGGCTGTTTGACGCCATCAGCGGCTCGCTCAATATCATGCAGGAGCGCATCACCCGCAGCAGAATGGCAGGGGACCCGCCGGATATCGTCCTCGCGCCAAGGCTGTCGCATATCGGACTGATGGAGTATTACCGTGCACAGGAAGCCATCCAGGAAGGCAGGGAATGCGTCGGGAGAATGCTCCCGGAAATCCGTTATCTGGTAAAACCGCGCTGATCACGCCGCCTGTGCGCGGCGCCCCGGTCAACCGAGTTGGGTGACGATATCGAGCGGCACCGGGTCGGGCTGGGCGAGACCCGGCAGGATATCGCACGACGGGCGGCCGATATGGTTGCCCTGGGCGCAGTCGACGCCCATCTGCCTGAGTATCTGCAGGGTTTTCTCGTTCTCCACGCATTCCGCGATGGTCACCTTGCCCAGGGCGTGGGCGACCTGATTCATGGATTCCACCATGGCCTGGTCCACGGAGCTGTGCGCCAGACCTTTCACGAAGCCGCCGTCGATCTTGAGCCTGTCGACCGGCAGATGCTTGAGGTAGGCAAAGGAGGAGAATCCGGAACCAAAGTCATCCAGTGCGAACTGGCAGCCGATGTCCTTCAGCGCGGTAATGAATGCTTCCGCGGCGACCAGGTTCTCGATCGCCGCCGTCTCGGTGATCTCGAAGGTGACCCAGGTGGGATCGAGTCCGGTATCGGAGAGCATTTCCTGTATCAGCGGCAGCAGCGAGCTGTCTTCAAAGGCCTTGCCCGAGAGATTGATCGAGAAACTGGTTTTGCAGCCCTTCTCGTGCAGGCGGCAGAGCTGCCGGATGGCGCGCCTGACGATCCAGCGGTCGACGCTGTGGATCAGGCCGAAGCGCTCGGCCGCCGGCATGAAGCCGCCGGGCAGGATGATCTGGCCGTCATCGCAGATCATGCGAACCAGCACTTCGTAGTCTTGCACCGCCCTGGTTTCGGTGGACACGATGGGCTGATACACCAGCTGGAAGCGGTCATGCTCAAGCATTTCCCGCACGCGCGACGCCCAGCCCATGTCCGCGGCCATGCCGGCCTTGTCGCTGTCTGCCGGATTGTAGAGGTTGGCGCGGTTGCGACCCTGCTGCTTGGCGATGTTGCAGGCGAGATCGGCATGCGAGAGCGCCTCCTCGGCCGAGGTGACCTGCTGGTCGATCATCGTCACGCCGATGCTGCAGGAGATGTTGTAGTGTTTGCCGCCCTCGATGAATTTGTAGTCATCGCACAGTGCGCGGAAGTTTTCCGCCGCGCTCGGCACGTCACGCTTGTCGATGTTGTAGAGCAGCAGGGTGAATTCATCACCGCCGAAACGTGCCAGCAGGTCGCCGTCACGGACGTGCGATGAGAGCAGGGAGGCCATGTTGACCAGCAGGCGGTCGCCGGCGGCATGATCCAGCGTGTCGTTGATGTACTTGAACTGGTCGAGATCGATATAGAACAGCGCACAGTCCGACTCGTTGCGCGCCACACGCGCCACGGTGCGCTCCAGTTCCTGCTGGAAATAATTCCGGTTGAACAGGCCGGTGAGCGAGTCATGTTCGGCGTGGTAGGAGAGCTGGTGCTGGAACGCCTTCTGTTCCGTGATATCACGCGCCGTGCCGCTGATCTGGACGACCCTGCCATCGGCGTCCTTGTGTGACTTGGCGCTGAAGCTGAGAAAATGCGGTTTGCCTTCGGCGTCCAGATGCACGGTTTCGAACTTGATGCGCTCCCTGCCATGCAACAGCCCGTCAATGGCTTCCTCGTCGATGGGGGGGTGATCGGGCGATCTGAATTCGTGGATCGGGCGCTGCAGCATCTCATCGGGCGCGTAGCCGTAAATCGTCTGGCAGGCGCGGTTGATGTAGGTCAGCGAGCCCGTGGCATCCATCGTCCAGACGAGATCATGCGCGGTTTCGACCAGATCGCGGTAGCGGCTCTCGGCGTCCCGCAACTGCTCTTCCGTGGCCTTGCGCCGCGTGATATCGGCGACCAGGCAGGTATACATGCATTGCCCGTTGATGCGCATGGCGCTGACGCGCGCCGACATCTTCATGGTGGTGCCGTTGCGGTGATAGCCCAGAACCTCGCATTCTTCGCCAATCAGGCGCAGCCTGTTCTCGTCGTCGAACAGATCCGGCAGCAGCCATTTAAACGGCCGCTGGCATATTTCCGTTGCCAGGTAGCCGAACAGTTTCTCCGCGGCGGGATTGAAGGTTTCGATCATGCCCTTGCCGTTCACTACGATGATTCCCTCCGCGGCCGTTTTTACCACCGCGCGCATATGGGTTTCCTGTTCACCGAGACGGCGGAAAAGCCCACCGAGGGTCTGGGTGATGAAGCCGATTTCATCCGTCGACTGGGGTTTCAGGTGCGCCAGCTCGGCATGCATGGTGGCGCCGTTGCGCTGGAAAATGGTCTCAACCGGTGCCAGGGAACGGGCAACGCTGCGGATGGAAAACAGCGTAACCAGGGTCGTAATGGATACCAGAATCAGCCAGACGGCCAGATCCCCGTACTTCAGGCTGCCACTCTGTTGCCAGTGGTAATTCATCAGCAAGGAATAGGACAACATGGGCACGAACCCCCCGAGCAGGAGGAGCCTGGATTTCAGGCTGATCTGGATCTTTTGCAGGCTGAGGTGTCCCGACAGTTTGCCGATCAGGTCCATGGCCAGTTGATAGGTGGGCAGACCCACCAGCATCGAGATCGATAGCTGCAGCACCAGCAGCTGCAGGAATCGGCCCGGGTGCGCGGCGATCGGTATCTTCGCGGCGAAGAAAAACAGCGGTGGCATCACCAGGGCATAGAAAAGGAAGAAGGACCAGTAATCACGGCTGAATCCATCCAGGCGCCGCTGCTGTCGTGAGTTCAGGCAGGACCCTGGCCGGCGCCGTATCCAGTCGCTCAAGGGATTGAAATAATTATAGAAATAGATGAATGCGCAGAGTACGGTAGCAGCCAGAAAAACCGCCAGCATGACTTGCATACGCAGGGTCTGGAGTTCACTTGCACGGACCAGCCCGAACAGTTGGGCACTGGCCAGACCTGCCAGCGGAACGAGTAGAAGTCCGGTTATGATCAGGGCGGTGAAGCGGGCGCGTATGTTTTTTAGCTCACTCAACATGATCTGTCCTCGATCCTCCCACTCCGGCAACGTGAATGTGCCGACGGCCTCGTGAGTATTTAAATATTATTTTATAATTAGTGTACTAGCTACACTATTGTATGATTTCGGTGAATACTATTGCATAACTACCCGTAATTACAAGGCTACCGACCGTTATTAATTGTGGTGTTTGCGCCACAATCGAATTGTGAGACCGCACCCTGGTGAGATCATGGCTTTCCTGCTGACCATGCACGTAGCGTGCAGCGGGGCAATTGCGGGCGAAACGAAAGTGTGGATTCGGGCGGAGTGTTACCGAAATGCGTAGCCGAGGCTGATGAGGTGCATCTTAAGACCGTCATTCGGGCCCTTGATGCCACCGTTGGTGAGATACTGATAATGGTAGGACAGCTCGTAGTTACCTTTGTTGCCAAACCCAATGCCCAGGCCGACAATCGGACCGAACTGCAGATTCGTGGCCAGGTCCCGATCACCAAGTTTCGTGTCGGTGAGCAGGTGTCCGCCGATGCCGATTTCAGAAAATGGCGTGACGCCTTTGGATAACTGGACATCGCGCTGCAGGCGCAGGTAGGGAGTGAGACTGAAGTCATAAAGGCTGCTGTTCTGGTTGATATCGGATTTCAGGTAGGCGAGGGAGGCATCCCAGTACCCGCTCACGAACCAGGCGCCTTCATTAAACCAGGTTCGGTTCCATTTGTTTTGCACGCCAATCTGAAAATCCAGGGTCTTGTTGGTATCGTTGTCCTTCCCCGCGGTGACGGTGACCGAGTCGATCCAGGGCCTCCCGGCCGCCTGGGTCAGCGTGAGAGGGATCAGCAGCAGTACCGGGGCAACCAGGGTACGTATGAATGTATTCATTTTGCGCCTCGTCTGCATTCTCTGTCGCGGCTTGCTCCACGGCGGATTATTGTAAAGTGGCGTCGTGCGCCTGTCAGTGATCGGCCCCGCGGCTGCTGACGCAAGGTTCGTAAGTCACACCGCGCTACCAGCGATAGAGGACCCATCTGGGCACAGTAATATTCGGTTCCAGGGTGTTGTAACGCGATTCGAGTGAGCCATTACCATCCTGATCAACCAGGTAGTACGGATAACCGATGCGCGGCACGATCTTGACCATGTAAAGCTGATTGTTCACACGGTACTCGTAGATGATATCCTCTCCGCGCTTGGTGATTTTCACCTCGGGCTGGAGGTCCTCTTCCCCGCTGAGTCCGGAGGGGGGAGGAGGTGCGGTTTCGGGCACTGGCATTGGCGGCGGGGGCGGGATATCGGGCAGCGGCGGGTTCTCGGCACGCGCCACCAGGCAGGGCAGCATTAACGCGATCAGCAACGCAAGCAGTCTGGTCATGATTTCATTCCGGTGGTCCATACAGTAAATTGGCGCAATATTGGCACCTGATCCTGTTACTAAAACATCGCCAGCAAATCTTTCCCCACAACCAGAGGATAGCATCGACGACATCTGCAGATACATCCGTATCGGATATCCGGCCGGAAATTTTCACCGCGCCTGTCCTGCCGCATCGCGGGGTGTTTGCCGAAATTCGCCCGGGGGTGTGTCCGGGCCGGGTGTCGTAGCGAGCACTGCGGGAGAACGAGCACAGGCACAAGGTTTCTCAGGGAGCAGGCCCTGGTTCAAACCCAGGCACGACGGTCTCCCGGACGAGACCATTGACGATGATCATGACAACAACCAGCCCCCTCATACTTGTCGATGGATCCTCCTACCTGTACCGGGCCTTTCATGCCCTGCCTCCGTTGAATACGTCCCGTGGCGAGCCGACCGGGGCGATATACGGGGTCATCAATATGTTGCGAAGCCTGTTGGCGGAATACCGGCCCCGCTACTTCGCGGTGGTATTCGACGCCCGCGGCAGAACCTTTCGGGATGATCTGTTTGCCGAATACAAGGCCAATCGTCCGCCGATGCCGGAGGAGCTGGCCGCGCAGATCGAACCCCTGCATGCCCTGGTAAGGGCGCTCGGCCTGCCATTGCTCCAGGTGCCGGGCGTGGAAGCGGATGATGTCATCGGCACGCTCGCCCGACGGGCCGCAGCCGAGGGCATTGAAACGCTCATCTCGACGGGAGACAAGGACATGGCGCAACTGGTGGATCCACATATCACACTGGTGAACACCATGTCGCACACCGTCCTGGATCGCGACGGTGTCATGGAGAAATTCGGCGTGCCCCCGGAACACATCGTGGATTTGCTGGCGCTCATGGGGGACAGTTCAGACAACATCCCGGGTATCCCCAAGGTCGGGCCGAAGACCGCGGCCAAATGGCTGAATGAGTACGGTTCCCTGGATGACTTGCTGGCCCGTGCCGATGACATCAAGGGCAAGGTGGGCGAGAGCCTGCGCGCCAATCTCGATACCCTGGCCCTGTCGCGCCAGCTGGCGACCATCCACTGCGATGTCGATCTGGACGTCGGGCCGGGTGGTCTGCAGCCAGGCGAACCGGATGTTGAACAGTTACGGGAGTGGTATACCCGGCTGGAATTCTCGCGCTGGCTTCGAGAACTGGAAAGTCGACCATCGGGACTGGCCGCTGCCCGCCCGCCCGAGCATCCCGATGCAAAGGTGAAATACGAAACGGTGCTTACGCAGGCGCAATTCGACGCCTGGCTGGCGCGCCTGGAGGCGGCGGAGCTGTTTGCGTTCGATACCGAAACCACCAGCCTCAATTATATGTCCGCACGTATCGTCGGCGTGTCGTTCGCGGTCACGGCGGGCGAGGCCGCCTATACGCCGCTGGCGCACGATTATGCCGGCGCCCCGGAGCAGCTGGACCGCGATGCCGTGCTGGCGCGTCTGCGCCCTCTGCTGGAAGACCCGCGGCGACACAAGGTCGGGCATCACATCAAGTATGACCGCAACGTGTTGGCCAACCACGGGATCACGCTGGACGGCATCCGCTTCGACACCATGCTGGAATCCTATGTACTCGACAGCACGGCCACCCGCCACGACATGGATTCGGTGGCGCTGAAGTACCTCGGTCACGCCAACATCACCTATGAGGATGTGGCCGGAAAGGGGGCAAACCAGCTGGACTTCAACCAGGTGCCAATCGAGCAGGCCGCACCGTATGCCGCCGAGGACGCGGACATTACCCTGCGCCTGCACGAAACCATGTGGCCGATTCTGGCGGAGTCGCCGGCGCTCGAGAACATCTATCGCGAGATCGAGTTGCCGCTGGTGACGGTACTCTCCGACATGGAGCAGGCGGGGGTGGCCATCGACACCGCCATGCTGGCCCGGCAAAGCGCGGAACTGGCGAAGCGCATCGTCGCCATCGAACAGGAGGCGCACCGCGAAGCCGGACAGCCGTTCAACCTCGGCTCGCCCAAGCAGATCCAGGAAATCCTGTACGACAAGCTGCGCCTGCCGGTGCTGGCCAAAACACCGAAAGGTGCGCCCTCGACGGCGGAGGCGGTGCTGCAGGATCTGGCGCTCGATTACCCGCTGCCGCGCCTGATCCTGCAATACCGTTCCCTCAGCAAGCTGAAGTCGACGTATACGGACCGCCTGCCGGATCAGATCGATCCCCGGACCGGACGCGTCCACACCTCCTACCATCAGGCGGTCGCCACCACGGGGCGGTTGTCATCGTCCGATCCCAACCTGCAGAACATCCCGGTGCGCACCGAGGAGGGGAGGCGTATCCGGCAGGCCTTCATCGCCCGACCGGGTTATGACCTGCTGGCGGCCGATTATTCCCAGATCGAGTTGCGTATCATGGCCCACCTCTCCATGGACGATGGCCTGCTGCGCGCCTTTGCGGCCGGCGCCGATATTCACCGCGCCACCGCGGCCGAGGTCTTCGGTGTGGCGCCGGAGATGGTCACCGGTGATCAGCGCCGCTCCGCCAAGGCAATCAATTTCGGTCTGATTTATGGTATGTCCTCGTTCGGTCTGGCGCAGCAGCTGGGCATCGCGCGTGGTGCGGCTCAGGAGTATATCGACCTGTATTTCTCGCGCTATCCGGGTGTCAAAGCCTATATGGAGGCGACCCGTGGTCAGGCGCGCGAGCAGGGTTTTGTCGAAACGGTTTTTGGCCGGCGCCTCTATCTGCCCGATATCAAGGCAAGTAATGCGCAGCGTCGCGTGGCAGCGGAACGCACCGCGATCAACGCCCCCATGCAGGGCACGGCGGCGGATATCATCAAGCGCGCCATGATTCGGCTGCATGGCTGGATCAAGAGCCAGCGCAACCCGGGAATCATGATGATCATGCAGGTGCACGATGAGCTGGTTTTCGAGGTGGCGGAATCGAAGCTGGAGGAAGCGGGAATCCGGGTTCGGGAGTTGATGGTTGGGGCGGCCGATCTAAGGGTTCCGCTGGTGGTGGATATCGGTTCGGGCAGGAACTGGGATGAGGCTCACTGAATGGGCGCAACCCGATGCCATCAGAATTCACTGGACATGAAACGCTGAACGCATTGCGTATTGGTCCTGGTTTCCATCCATAAACAAACTTACCGCAGAGACGCCGGGGACGCAGAGAAATCCTTTCATGAAAACTATCAAATCTCTGTGTTCTCGGCGTCTCTGCGATGAATGTAGCGTTTATGGAAGAATTCTAACTATCCGTAATATATATATTAATAATAATAGTAAACTATATATTTTGTCATTACATGTAAAATATACTGTTGCCTGTTTATTGATGAGCTCTTGCTCGAATCTGACAATACAGGCGGGCTCCCGTGTCTCACCGGGACAACCGCTCTCCGGCAACACACCGTCTTTCCTCAAGACATTATGTCCTTCGAACGCCACCCGGCGAGACCTGCGGGCTGGTTCCGTTGCCGTGCTGGGTATCCATCGATGAATGCAATATATTGATTGTATGGAAAAATATATTTTTTTAAATTTTCGTGAACCTTTTTTGAAGTGCCCGGTCTTATTTTGTGAGTACGATGGTACTCACCCGCTTCCCTCCCTGAGCGGGTATTCCTCCTACCCGGTATCGCTACCGGGAATATTGAAACCCCGGCTTATCCCCCCTTGCCGGGGTTTTTTTTGCCCCGATTTTACCCAGCCATTGGTTCGGGGAGGCGTCGAGTCAGTCCTCTGGTGGGTCCTGTGGGGGAAATTCCAGCCACTGATCGAGGACCGCGCGTGCTTCCCCGGCGCCGGCCGGCGTCAGCGCGGAAAAGAGTTGCACCGTGGCAAGGGGATGCAGCTCCGCGAGGTTCCCGCGAACCTTGAGCAATACCGCCTTCGCGGGAGCACGTTTGAGCTTATCGGCCTTGGTGAGCAGGACATGGGCAGACAGGCCGGCGGTATGGCACCAGGTGAGTACCTGGCGGTCGTACTCTTTCAGCGGGTGACGAATATCCATTAGCAGGATCACACCCCGAAGGGATTGCCGCGTTTCCAGGTATTGCGCTATCCCCCTCTGCCAGCGATCCTTGATATCTTTCGATACCTTCGCGTAACCGTACCCGGGTAGATCGACGAGACGGCGCTGGTCATCCACGGTAAAGAAGTTGATGTGTTGCGTGCGACCCGGTGTCTTGCCGGTTCGGGCCAATGCCTTCTGGCTGGTGATGACATTCAGGGCACTGGACTTGCCGGCATTGGAGCGCCCGGCGAAGGCGACCTCCATGCCGGTATCGGGCGGCGCCTGCCGAGGGGTCGGGGTGCCAAGATGAAAGCGGGTATGTTGATAGTGATTTTTCATCTGGGCGTCATAACCGTGCTCACGGGTGCATTAAACGCGAGATCGGACGCTTTGAAAACCCGTATCAGCCACGGTTTGCGGCGAAGTGATCCGCTATCCACAGTTGACCCCCTGACCATTGGCTGGTATACAAGGAGCCCATTTTTTTTCCGTCCTGGCGTCAGCCACAGTCAGAACGTTCAACCGTACATGAGACCGCTTTGCGGCGGAGACAGGAGTAGGTTCCACATGAAGCACTGGATCAATATCTCTTTGTGTTTAATCACAATGTGTTGTTTTTGCTCGGCCAACGCCACAGGCAATGTCGAAGCCGGCAAGGAGAAGTCCGCCGTTTGCGCCGCCTGCCATGGCGCGGATGGCAACAGCGTAAACCCCGAATGGCCCAAGCTGGCTGGTCAGAATGCAGGCTACATCGTCAAGCAACTGACCTATTTCAAGGACGGGGAGCGCGTCAATGCGACGATGAAGGGCATTGCCTCGAATTTGACCGAGCAGGATCGCGAGGATCTGGCCGCCTATTTTTCCAGCCTGAAGGTGAAGACCGGTGTCGCGGATCCCGCCCTGGTGGAAGAGGGCCAGAAGATCTATCGCAGCGGCATCGCCTCGAGCGGCGTGGCCCCGTGCATGGGTTGTCACGGCCCGGACGGTGCGGGTAATCCCGCCGCCAACTACCCGGCCCTGCGTGGCCAGAACGCCAAGTACGTCGAGAATCAGCTGCGCGGTTTCGCCGGCGGGCAGCGTCAGAATGAAAATGCCAAGAAGATGATGCAGATTCTGGCCTCGAGAATGACGGATCGCGAAATTCGTGCGGTAGCATCCTATATTCAGGGTCTGCACTAACAGCCTGTCGAACCTGGGACTGATCTGCCCGATAACTGCTCCTGGCTACCATCAAGCAGGTCCGACAGGTCCCTGGCACGCATATTCGGGTCCGCACCGTACGTAGCGCACCCGCATCTACGGCGGCGCTTGCGTGAAACGCCGGTGTTTGATTGATTGTTAACCGGATTGCAGTGCGGCGCGTTACTATTATTTCGTCACGGTCGCCTTGACCAGGGAAATCGGGCAGGGATCCGCAGAAATCATTGTTTCGGAGTCGCCAATGAAAATCACGATCAAATGGCTGTTTGTGTTGTTGCTCCCACTGGCCATGTCAGTCGCCTCGGGTGCGGAGAAGTACGTGGAAGGCGTGCAATACAACCGCCTCGATACGCCACAGCCCACCTCCGATCCCCACAAGATCGAAGTCGTGGAGATGTTCTCATACGCCTGCCCGCATTGCTTCCATCTGGATCCGTATGTCAACGAGTGGCTGAAGACAAAACCCGATGATGTGGTGTTTATTCGCCTGCCCGTGGTCTTCAGACCCCAGTGGGAGCCCCTGGCAAAGGCCTATTTCACCGCCCAGCTGCTCGGGGATCTGGACAAGACGGACACGGCGCTGTTTGATGCCATCCATGTGAAAAACCAGAATCTCGAGAATGAGGCGGCACTGCGAGATTTCTTTGCCAGCCAGGGAGTCGACCCCAAGGAATTCGACAAGGTCTACAATTCCTTTGACGTCGCGGTAAAAGTCAACCATGCAAAACTGATGACGAAGCGCTATGCGATCACCGGCGTGCCGACACTGATCGTGGATGGTAAATACAGCGTGGGCGGAGAAGGCAAGAGTGTGTTCAAGGTAATCGATTACCTGATCGAACAGGAGCGCAAGGCCGGCGCGCCCGCCTCGGCCGGTGCCCAGGCTCACTGAGCAGGATTGCCTGACACCTCACAACGCGGGAATGCACCGGGATCGCGGTTGCGCATGAAGGCCGCAGAGCTGTTCGTTCGCTGCCTCGAGAACGAAGGCGTGGAATACATCTTCGGGATACCCGGCGAGGAAAACCTGGACGTGATGGATGCCCTGCTGGATTCGTCCATCCGCTTCATCAGCACCCGCCACGAACAAGGCGCGGCATTCATGGCGGACGTTTACGGCCGCCTGACCGGCCGCGCCGGTGTGTGTCTGTCCACGCTGGGACCGGGTGCGACCAACCTGATGACGGGGGTGGCCGACGCCAACCTCGATCATGCCCCGCTGGTCGCCATCGCCGGGCAGGCGGGGACCACCCGCCTGCACAAGGAATCCCATCAGGTCCTGGATCTGGAGAAGCTGTTTCACTCCATTACCAAATACTCGGCCAGCCTGCTCGAACCCGAGATCATTCCGGAGGTGGTGCGCAAGGCGTTCAAACTGGCGCAGTCGGAGAAGACGGGCGCCACCTTCATCGAGTTTCCCGAAAATATCGCCGGGATGGACGTCGAGTACGACATGCTTCCGCTGATCCGGCCGCTGGACCCCGAACCTCCCGCGGAAAACGTCGAGCAGGCCGCCCGGCTGATCAGCGAGGCCCGCAACCCGATCATCCTCGCCGGCAACGGCGTGGTGCGCGCCGGGGCCTGCCGGGAACTGGCGGAGTTTGCCGGCAGTCTGAACATACCGCTGGCCAATACCTTCATGGCCAAGGGCGTGATTCCCTTCAGACATCCCTGCGCCCTCGGCAGCGCCGGTCTGCAGGCCAACGATTACGTGAGCTGCGGCTTCAGCCGCGCGGACGTGATCATCTGTGTCGGCTACGATCTGGTCGAATACCACCCCTACCTGTGGCATCCGACGCGGGATCGCATCATCATTCATATCGATCGCTCGCCGGCCGAGGTCGACGCCTACTACCCGGTCAGGGTCGCCGTCACCGGGGATCTGAAGCATACCCTGCAGCGCATCGCCGGACTGGCGACACCGCATCCGGGCCACCACATGCGCCCCCTGCGCGATGCGCTGATCGACGAGATGAAGCACCATCGCGACGACACGGAATATCCGGTCAAGCCACAGAAGATCATCTGGGACCTGCGCACGGTGCTGGATCTCGAGGACATCGTCATCTGCGACGTCGGCGCGCACAAGATGTGGATGGCCCGCATGTTTCGTTGCGAGCACCCGAATACCTGCTTGATATCCAACGGTTTCGCCAGTATGGGGATCGCCGTGCCGGGGGCAATCGCCGCCCGGCTGGTCCATCCGCAACGCCATATCGTCGCCGTCACCGGTGACGCCGGGTTTCTGACGAATTCCCAGGAAATCGAGACCGCGATGCGTTGCCAGCTGCCGATCGTTATACTGATCTGGAACGACGGCAGCTACGGGCTGATCGAGTGGAAACAGCTCAACCAGTTCGGCCGGACCTCGCATGTGCATTTCACCAACCCTGACTTCGTGAAATATGCCGAGTCATTCGGTGGCAGGGGTTACCGCGTCGAGCGGACGCAGGACCTGCAAGGCATACTGAAGGAGGCGCTGGCCAGTAATACGCTATGCGTCATCGATTGCCCGGTCGATTATCGGGAAAACATCAAGCTCACGGAGCAAATGGGCAAACTGGTATGTCCGATCTAGCCGCAACGGCGCTGCATGACAAGGACAAACCCGTCCCGGGTAACGATGTCACCGCCAACCCCGGACAGCGCATCCGCCTGCTCAGCTACAACATCCAGACCGGCATCCGCACGACGCGTTACAGCCACTACGTCACGCAAAGCTGGAAGCATGTCCTGCCGCATGCCCAGCGTTTCCGCAACCTGGACCGGGTCGCCAGCCAGATCAGGGATTATGACATCGTCGGCCTGCAGGAGGTCGATGCCGGCAGCCTGCGCAGTGGCTACGTGAACCTGACCCAGTACCTTGGCGAGAAGGCGCAGTTCCCGTTCTGGTACGACCAGACCAACCGTCACCTGGGCCGATTCGCCCGCAACAGCACCGGGCTGTTGAGCCGCTTCAGCCCCACCGAAATCAGTGAACACCGCCTGCCGGGCCGCATACCCGGCCGGGGTGCCCTGCTGATCCGTTACGGAACCCGGCAGGATGCCCTTATAGTGCTGATCCTGCACCTGGCGCTGGGACGGCGAGCGCGGCTGCGTCAGCTTGCCTATGTCAGCGAAATCATCAACGAATACCGCCACGTGGTGCTAATGGGCGATTTGAACTGCCACTCACATAGCGTGGAGATGAATTTTCTGATCAACCGCACCATGATGCAGGAACCCTTCCACGGCCTGCACACTTTCCCGAGCTGGTGTCCGCAACGCAACATCGATCACATCCTGGTGACGCCCACGCTCCAGGTGGATCGCATCAAGGTATTGGCCTACTCGCTTTCCGATCACCTGCCGGTATCGATGGACATCACCCTGCCGGAATCGCTCCACCTCGCCGGTTGAATCCGTTCTGTCCAGCACGGCGAATCACCTGTCTGCTATCCGACCGTCCTGAACCGGAGGGTAATCGGGTAGTTTTTTAAGTCAGGATTAATCCAGGCATCCTATGCTGTCCCCTGACCATCGGTTGAGGAGCAAGACTATGGAACGGGGTGAAGTCAGGGTCTGGGACCCCTTCGTGCGAATCTTTCACTGGCTGCTGGTGCTGCTGTTTACACTGGCCTATGTCACCGGAGAGGATTGGCTGAGCCTGCATGTTTATGCCGGTTACGCCGTGTTCGGCCTGATTCTGATGCGCGTGCTGTGGGGCATCATGGGCACCCCGCATGCCCGGTTCAGTGATTTTGTGTATCGCCCGTCCCGGGTGATAGCGTTCATAAAGGATACGCTGGCGCTGCGCGCCCGGCGCTATCTCGGCCACAATCCGGCGGGCGGCGCCATGATCCTGCTCATGCTGATCAGCCTGTTGCTGGTATCCGTGTCCGGCTTTGCCGTCTACGGTATCGAGAAAGGCGCCGGCCCGCTCGCCATGCTGGGCGGGTCAAGTGAATTCCTGGAGGATGTATTCGAGGAAGTGCATGAATTTTTCGCCAATTTCATGGTGCTCCTGGTGGTGGTCCATATTGCCGGCGTCATCGCGGAAAGCCTGATCCATCGGGAGAACCTGGTGAAGGCCATGCTGAACGGCCGCAAGCGCGCGCTGGATGAAGAGTGAGGAACGCACCATGACGATCAAGGCAGCCATTTTCAGCGCCATCGCCATCCTGGGAACCGCCTGTCTGTTGTGGATCGGCTACCAGGGCATGGACAGCCGGGAGCGGGGTCACGAGGAAGACGAGGAGACTGAGCAGCTCGGGGAACAGCCGGGGATGCCCGAACACGACGCGGTTCGCGCCATCAGGCAGCGTGGTGATATCCTTTCACTCGACAGAATTCTCCAGGAGGCGCGCGGGCAGCATGCCGGTCACGTGCTGGAGAGCGAGCTGAAACACAAAGACGGGCGCTACGTCTACGAGGTGGAACTGGTGGATGATCAGGGTCGGGTGCGGGAGATGAAGTTCGATGCCAGGACTGGCGAGGTGCTGAAGGAAAAGCAGGGGGATTGATTTGCGACTGCTGCTGGCCGAGGATGACCCTGAACTCAGTGCGCGTCTGGGACGTTACCTCGGCAGACAGGGGTTCGCGGTCGACAGCTGCACCGATGGCGTGGAAACGGAATTCAACGGCCGCGAGACCGGCTATGACGTGATCGTGCTCGATCTCGGCCTGCCCAAACGCCCGGGTCTCGAGGTGCTGGCAAACTGGCGCAAGGCCGGGGTCAAGACACCGGTGCTGATCCTCACGGCGCGCGATACCTGGCAGGAAAAGGTGCAGGGCCTGCAGCAGGGCGCGGACGACTACCTCACCAAACCCTTTAATGAAGAGGAACTGCTGGCGCGGTTGCAGGCCCTGATCCGCCGCAATACCGGTACCGTCGGTGAGACGCTAAGCATCAACGACTGGGTCCTGGACGAGGCTACCCAGTCGGTCAGCCGGGAGGACGAGCGCTGGGAGCTGACCGGGATAGAGTTCCGCCTGCTGCGCTATTTCATGCTGCACCCGGGTCGTATCCTGTCGAAATCGCGCCTCACCGAGCATGTCTACGAGCAGGATGCCGACAAGGACAGCAACGTCATCGAAGTCTATGTCAATCGCCTGCGGCAGAAGCTGGGCAATGAGGTCATCACCACCAAACGCGGGCAGGGTTACGTGTTCGGCAAGCCGCCGTTATGAACTCATTGCGTTCCCGCCTGGGTTTCGGGCTGATCGCCAGCCTGATCGTGATGATCGGGCTGTTGTGGCTCATGGTCGGGCAGTCGGTGAAGATTCTGCTGGAGCAGCAGATGGCCTCACGGCTGGCCCACGACGGGGAAGCCCTCCTGGGTGGCATGCGCATCGACGTCGATGGCCGGGTGCTGCTGCAGGAGCGGCGCATCCAGGGCATCTACCAGCAACCGTACTCCGGACATTATTTCCAGGTCGATGCCGGGGGTCAGGCCACGCGTTCGCGTTCACTGTGGGACGCGATGCTGCCGGTCCCCGACGTGGCGGCGGGTGAAACCCGGATTGGCTATGTCACCGGACCGCAGCAGCAGCCGTTGCTGTTCTGGGCGCACGGCTATCAGAAGCAGGGCAGGGTGGTGCACATCACCGTTGCCGAGGACCTGCTGACGCTCAATGCAGGCATCGCGCAGTTTCGCTGGGAGCTGGCCGCCTGGTCGCTGGCGATGGTTCTCCTGCTGCTCCTTATCCAGCAGTACATCGTGATCCGGTCGCTGCGACCGGTCTCGGCCGCCGCCGCCGATATCGAGCGCCTGGAACACGGTGAGATCAGCACCCTGTCAGAGCAGGTTCCGAAGGAAGTGCGTCCGCTGGTGCAGGCCATCAACAGGCTGCTCGATCGCCAGCGCCAGCGCCTGCATCGCTCCCGGGAGGCGCTCGGCAACCTGGCGCACACCATAAAAACCCCGTTGACGCTGCTGCAGCAGCTGGCCCGGGAAAAGGTGGCGGGGGCCGATCCCGCCACCTATGAACAACTGGAACACTACAGCCGGCAGATCAACGAGCGGGTAAACCAGTCACTGCGCCGCGCGCGCCTGGCCGGTGACGGCCTCGGCGCCGGCCGCTTCGACCTGCGGCAGGATCTGCCGGTGCTGGTCGACACCCTGAACCGCCTGCACCGGGAGCGCAGCATCACCCTGCACACGCGGTTCAATGACATCACGCAGCTGCCGCTTGAACAGCAGGACGGCATGGAGTTGCTGGGCAATCTGCTGGACAACGCCTGGAAATGGGCCGCATCCACGGTGAGTCTCACGCTCAGCGGACCGGAGCCGCTCACGCTCATCGTCGAGGACGACGGACCGGGAGTCGATGCGGCGGCGATGCAATCGCTGGCGCAGCGCGGCGTGCGCCAGGACGAGAATCTGCCGGGCCACGGCATCGGCCTGTCGATCGTGAGGAACCTGGTGGATGAAATCGGTGGCGAGATGGCCTTCTCCGCCTCGGAGTCGCTGGGCGGCCTGCAGGTGAAAATTCACCTCGGCCGGCGCACATAAAAAAGCCGGGGGGCTTGCGCCGCCCGGCAAGGGGGGATGATGCAATCGGTTGTGCGCGCGGCTATCTTCGGCCGCCGCCCTGGCCATGACCCTGGCCCATTCCCATGCCGCCGGGTCCGCCCATATTCATGCGTTCCTGGTACATCTGCTGCTGCCTTTGCTGATCTGCTGCTGGTGCATTTCGCGCTGCTGCTGCTGGGTCTGGACTTCCCCACGGTTGAGACCGCCGCCCGCATTGCTGTCGATGTCGCCGACGGCCGGGGCATCGCCCATATAGCGGTACTGGTTTTCGGATTGTGTCCGCTGTTGCACCTGTTCGGGGCCGGCCGCCGGTACCGGGGTCACGGCGAGGGCGAGCAGGGCCGCCAGCGTCGAACGTGCAAATGTGGAGCGTTTCATCATGACGGTCTTTCCTCAAGAGTTTGGCTGTTGATCAGCGAGTCTGGAATCAGGATAGTCCGCGGAGCTTAACTGGAGCTTAATTTACCCGTCCGGGTGCATGGGCGGGTCGGGATCGCTGCGGCACGACATCGCCCGGCGGGCGGGCAGGGCGCCGGGGGGCGCCACGGCAGCCACCCCGGCAAGTCGTGTTCCTGCCCACTGGAGGGCAACGGAGTACCTCATGCGCCGGCTGCCAGGCCGCGCCGCTTCCACAGCAGGAACGCCGCCGGGATCACCACCAGCGTGAGCAGCGTGGCGCTGACCATGCCGCCCACCATGGGCGCGGCGATGCGGCGCATCACCTCGGAGCCGGTGCCGCTCCCCAGCATGATGGGCAGCAGGCCGGCGATGATGGCGGCCACGGTCATTATGATCGGCCGTACCCGCCGCAGAGCGCCGTCGATGACGGCTGTGCGGATATCATCAGCAGTCAACGAACGATGTTCCCTGATTGCCACATCACGCCGGTGCTGCAGCGACTGGTTCAGGTACACCAGCATGACGACGCCGATCTCCACCGCCACTCCCGCCAGCGCGATGAAACCGACGCCGACCGCAATCGACAGGTTATAGCCGAGCAGATAGAGCAGCCAGAAGCCCCCGACCAGCGCCAGGGGCAGGGTGCCCATGATGATGAGGACATCGCCGAACCTGCGGAAGTTGAGATACAGCAGCAGCACGATAATGGTTAGCGTGAACGGCAGTACGCTTTCCAGCCGCTGCCGGGCGCGCACCATGTATTCGTACTGTCCGGACCATGCCAGCGAGTATCCGGGGGGCAGTTTCACCTGCTCGCTGACGGCACGCTGCGCCTCGGCGACGTAGGACCCCAGGTCGCTGCCCTCGATATCCACATAGATCCAGCCGGTGAGGCGGGCGTTTTCGGTCTTGATCATGGGGGGACCGTCCTCGATGCGGATGTCTGCCACCTCGGCAAGCGGGATGTTCGCGCCGGCGGGCGTGACGATCGGCAGGTTGCGCAGCTTCTCCAGCGAGTCGCGCACGTCACGCGGGTAGCGGATGTTGATCGGGTAACGCTCCAGGCCCTCCACCGTTTCCGCCACCCGCATACCGCCCAGTGCCGTGCGAACCACGTCCTGAACATCGGCGATGTTCAGGGCAAAGCGCGCCGCCGCCGCTCGATTGATGTCGATGGTCACGTAACGCCCGCCGACGACGCGTTCCGAATAGGCTGATACGGTGCCCGGTACGGTCCTGACGACCTTCTCGATGCGCTTGCCGATCTCCTGAATGACACCGAGGTCCGGTCCCGACACCTTGATGCCCACCGGCGTCTTGATACCGGTCGCCAGCATGTCGATGCGGTTCTTGATCGGCATGACCCAGACGTTGGTCAACCCGGGAAAACGGATCAGGCGGTTGAGTTCCTGTTTCAGCGATTCCATCGTCACGCCCGGCCGCCACTGGGCATGCGGTTTCAGCTGAATCGTGGTTTCCACCATCGTCAGCGGCGCCGGGTCGGTGGCTGTATCGGCGCGCCCGACCTTGCCGAAAACACTCTTCACCTCGGGAATCGTGCGGATCAGCTTGTCGGTCTGCTGCAGGATCTGCCGCGCCTTGCCGATGGAGACGGCGGGGAAGGTGCTCGGCATGTACAGCAGGTCTCCCTCGTCGAGATTCGGCATGAACTCGGTGCCCAGCCGGCTGGCCGGCCAGAGTGCACCCGCCACGACCAGCAGCGCGATCGACAGCACGGCGACGGGCGCCCTGAGGACGAGATTGATCAGCGGCCGGTACAGCGCGACCAGTACGCGATTCACCGGGTTCGCAGCCTCCCGAATGATGTGGCCGCGAATGAAATAGCCCATCAGCACCGGCACCAGGGTGACCGACAGGGCCGCGGCGCCCGCCATGGCGAATGTCTTGGTATAGGCCAGCGGCGCGAACAGACGCCCTTCCTGGGCCTGCAGCGTGAACACCGGGAGAAAGCTGAGCGTGATGATCACCAGTGAAAAGAACAGTGGCGGCCCCACCTCGGTGGCCGCGAGGCGAATGATTTCCCAGCGGTTGGCGTCGGTCACGGTGGTGCCTTCCATGTGTTTATGCACGTTCTCGATCATGACGATGGCCGCATCCACCATGGCACCGATGGCGATCGCAATGCCGCCCAGCGACATGATATTGGCGTTCATGCCCAGGTGTTCCATCACGATGAAGGCGATGAGGATGCCTATGGGCAGGGATACCACGATAACCAGTGCCGAGCGCAGGTGAAACAGGAACAGTGCGCATACCAGGGCGACGACGATGAACTCCTCGATCAGCTTGTGGTGCAGGGTATCCACGGCCCGCTGGATCAACGTGGATCGGTCGTAGGTCTCGACGATCTGCACGCCCTTCGGCAGGCTCTTGCGGAGCTGGGCCAGCTTCTTCTTGACTCCCTCGATGGTCTTCAGGGCGTTCTCCCCGTAGCGCATGATAATCACGCCCCCCACCACTTCACCCTTGCCATCGAGTTCAGCGACACCGCGCCGCATCTGCGGTCCGAGCCGGATCTCGGCGACATCCTCGAGGAGTATCGGTGTGCCGCGCTCATTGATCCCCACCGGAATCTTCTGCAGGTCCGCCAGGCTCTTCACATAACCTGTGGCACGCACCATGTACTCGGCCTCCGCCAGTTCTATCACCGAACCGCCGGTTTCCTGGTTGCCGCGCTGAATGGCGTTGCGCACCTGTGCCAGCGGCAGCTTGTAGGCACGCAGTCGGTCGGGATCCAGCACCACCTGGTACTGCTTGACCATGCCGCCTATGGTGGCCACTTCGGAGACGCCGTGCACGGTCTGCAGCTCGTATTTCAGGAACCAGTCCTGCAGGCTGCGCAGCTGTGAGAGATCGTGCCGGCCGGTGCGATCGACCAGGGCGTATTCGTATACCCAGCCGACGCCGGTGGCATCGGGGCCGAGTTCCGGGCGTGCCTCGGGCGGCAGTTTGCCGGCCGCCTGGCTCAGGTATTCCAGCACCCGCGTGCGCGCCCAGTAGGGGTCGGTGCCATCCGCGAAGATGACATAGACATAGGAGTCCCCGAAAAAGGAATAGCCGCGTACCGTCAGCGCCTTGGGCACCGACAGCATGGCCGTGGTCAGCGGGTAGGTGACCTGGTCCTCGACCACCTGGGGCGCCTGCCCGGGGTAGCTGGTCTTGATAATGACCTGTACATCGGAGAGATCGGGAATGGCGTCGACGGGTGTTTGCCTGATGGCATACACACCCCCGACGGTAAGGAACGCGGCCAGCAGGATGACCAGAAAACGATTTTCTATCGACTGTTCGATGAGGCGCGCGATCATGGCTGCACTTTTTCTGCGTCGCTCTGGCTGTCGTTCATGCGTTGCATGCCGGCCTTGAAGCTGGATTCGGAATCGATGAGAAACTGGCCGGAGACGACAACCTCTTCGCCTTCATGGAGGCCGGCGAGAATTTCCACCCGCCCGTCGCTCTCGATGCCGGCGGTCACGGAGCGGGCGGCAAAATGGCCCTTGCCGAGCGCGACGATCACCCGGTCTTCGCGCCCGGTGCGTATGAGCGCTTCAACCGGAATGACAATGGCATCTGGTGCTGGAACGCCAAAAATCTTCACATTGGCGAACATGTTAGGCTTCAGGGCTTCCTCGGGGTTGTCGAAGCGCAGCCGCGCCTTGAGGGTGCGCGTCACCGGGTCAAGGCTGGGATAGATATACTCAACGCGCCCTTTCCATGTACGCCCGGGCAGGTACGACAGGCGCACCTCGGCGGCCTGGCCGACCTTGACCCAGTCCGCCTGGCGTTCGAATACTTCCGCCTGCAACCAGACGCTGGAAAGGTCGGCGAGGCTCATGACCCGCGTTTCGGGCTTGACGTACATGCCTTCGCTCACCGGCAGCGTCGCGATCACGCCATCCTGCGGGGCATAGAAGCTGATGATCTGACTGGCATGCCGCGTCCGGCGGATCTGACGGATCTGGTCCCCGGAGACACCCAGCGCTGCGAGGCGCTCCTGCGAGGCCTGTACCAGATCCTCGTTGCCCGTCTTGAGTGCCTGCAGGTATTCCTGCTGGGCGTTGACCAGCTCCGGCGAATACAGGTCAAACAGACGTTCGCTCTTGCGCACCTGCTCGCCTTCGGACTTGAAATACAGGCGCTCGATCCAGCCTTCCGTGCGCAGGTGTATGTGACTCTGCTTCGATTCGTCGTAATCGACATAGCCGACGGTGTCGATAATGCGCCGCAGGCGGCCGTGCTCCGCGCGCGCCGTGCGCACCCCCAGGTTTTCCACCACGTCGGGATCGATAACCACGGTGTTACCGCTGCCGGCCTCATTCGCATACACCGGAACCAGGTCCATGCCCATGGGGGACTTGCCCGGTTTATCGCGCCGGTAGTTCGGATCCATGGGCGCGACCCAGTAAAGTATCGTCTTTGCCTGCGTCTCCGCGGCGAGGACAGGCGGGGAAGACAACAACCATCCGAACAGGCCGGCGCCGAGCACAGCGGTGATCAGTCGCATCTTCATTTCACACCTCCGGCAAGATAGAGTAGCCTGGCCTGCGCCTTGGCGCGGTCGACCCGTATCCGCAGGGCATCGAGTTGCGCATCCAGATCGGTGATGCGGGCGCGCATCAGGGTGGTGAATTCGGTTACGCCGCTTTGATAGGCGTTCAGCGCGGCTTCGGCATTGGCGTCCGCTTCACGCAGCAGCCGTGATTTGTACAATGCCGCGCGTTCGCCGAGCCGCTGCCAGTTGGCGTATTCCGTGTCCAGCATCGCTTTCAGTTTCCGCAATCGGTCAGCGCGGGTGTAGCGGGCCGCCTCGGCCTGCTGCAGGCTTGCGGCGAGCCGGCGATCCTGTCGTTGTCCGGGGAACAGCGGCAGGTGGATGCTGACCATGGCCGTCAGCATGTCCGGGCGGCTGCTGCCGGCCGTGTCCTCGCCGTAGCGCTGGCCGTAGGCGACGCCGATGTTCCAGTCGGGTTTGTACTGTTCGCGGGCGATTCGCACGCCCCGGGTGTCGGACTCGATTTGGGCGGTTTCCGCGCGAATGGCCGGGTGATCGGACAGGGCGGCCGCCAGCTCGGCCCTGGCCGGCAGCGCCGGCAGCGTCGGAAACTTCGTATCGAGGGGGCGGGCTGCGGCCGTGTCCAGCCATTTTCCGAGGGCGGCCCGGTTGTCTTCAAGGTTGTTCTTGATTTGCGTGGCGCGGTCATCGAGGCGCGCGAGCTCCAGTGAGGCGCTGAGGACGTCCTGCTGGTTGGCGCGGCCCGTCGCATACTGGTCGCGGGTGATCTGGACAAGCTGGGCGAACAGGCCGCGGCTTTTCGACACGATGCGCCCGGCCTGCGTCTGGTAGTAGAGTTCGAGATAGCTGCTGCGCACATCGCGCAACAGTTTGAGCGTGTCGTCCCGGGTATTTGCCCGCTCGGCGGCGGATTTCCATTCGCCCTGCTGCCGGCGGTAACGCAGCGTATTGCCGGGCGGGAACGACTGTTCGATCCCCACGACCAGCTGGGTCATCGGCTCCTGGTTCAGCTTGAAGGTGTCCAGCGGCAGGTTGGCGACGCCGGCCTTCATGCTGGGATCGGGCAGCTGCCCGGCGGCCACGGCCTCCTCGCCGAGGGCCTGCGTGCGCGCGCGGCCGGCGGCGATGACAGGATCGGCGCCGATGGCGATCTGTTCCGCCTCGCTCAGTTTCAGTACCCCGGCGGCGTGCGCCGCGGAGAGGGCTAACAGCGCGAGTCCCAGGCCGGCGGTCCGGGCAGTCACTGGGTGTCTGTCACACTGGTTGACGGTTGTCGGCATGAAATGCCAGCGCGACAACCGGCGGTTCGATCGAATGTGCCACATGGCGAGTCTCCATAGAATGAATTCCGCGCAGCAGATGCCTGAGGCCTGCCGCAAGCGCCGCAGCATGGTGAGCTGCGAATTCAGCCCGGGATGGAGACGGGAGGTCGAAGGGGCGGCGTCAGGGAATGCTGGCTAAAGACCGGGGACATCGTGGCATGCCGCGCTGCGGTGTGCGGGAATGGCAATATCCACGGGGAGGGGGGAATGGCAACGGTGGTATGAATACAGGTGCACCCACTCCCGCAGCAGGTTCCGTTGCAGCTCCGGTGGCAGTCATGGTCGCCGGGGTGGCTGCCCGGCGAGTGCATGCCGTGCGCCATCTGCATGCAATGGTGTTCGGAGGGTGCCGTGGACAACGTGATACGGGCGAGCGCACCACGCAACGGCGCCGCCGCCAGCGCGAGGGCGAAAAGAAAAAGCAACAACCGGTGGAAAGTCCCCGCCATGGAGAACAGAGTAGCGCTGATGCTCTGGAACAATCAAGCTGCCCCAGTGGTTGATTATTGTTATCTGGCAGTCTGTTGCGTCATAGTATCGGTGAGCGTCAAGGGTAAGGGGCGGGCGATGAGCGGGTGCGGAGACTGTTGCGGAAGCGATCTGATCAGGGCGACGGCCGCCGAGCGGCGCACGCTCACCATCGTCATGTTGCTGAACGCGGCGATGTTCATGGCAGAGTTTTACGCCGGCCTGCTGGCCGGTTCCACGGCGCTGCTTGCCGATTCCCTGGACATGCTGGCCGATGCCCTGGTCTATGCGCTGGGGCTGTTCGCCCTGGGGCGTGCGGCGCACTGGCGCGCCCGCGCCGCCCTCACCAGCGGTATGTTCCAGCTGGCGCTGGGTCTGGGTGTGGGGGTTGAGGCCGGGGTGAAGATGTTCGTCGACGGTCTTCCCGACACCACTACCATGGGGGTGTTCGGCGTCATCGCCCTGCTGGTCAACAGCGTTTGCTTCCTGCTGCTCTCGCGCTTTCGCGCCGGCGACATCAACCTGCGGGCGACCTGGATCTGTTCGCGCAATGACATGCTCGGCAATGCCGGGGTGCTGGTCGCGGCCGGGCTGGTTGCCTGGCGAAACGCCCTCTGGCCCGACATCGTGATTGGCCTGTTGATCGCGGCGGTCGTGGTCCGTTCCGCCGTGCGGGTTATTCGCGAGGCGCGGGAGGAGTTGTCCGGTTAAACAGAGTGCTCATAAATATAGCAATAACATCACCCACCCGGGTTTCTCCCCTGCGAATAACTGTGGCACCATTCCTTCATGGCCAGGCAACTGATACTCCTCATCGAGGATGACGAAGACATACGCGAGCTGCTCGTCTACAACCTCGAGAAGAACGGCTACGCGGTCGAGGCGGTGGAAACCGGGGAAGACGGCCTCGCCAGCGCCGGCGGGCGCAAACCCGACCTGATACTGCTCGATCTCATGCTGCCCGGCGTGGATGGACTGTCGGTGTGCCGCAGACTCAAGGAAAGCAAGGTGACGCATGAGGTACCCATCATCATCGTCTCGGCCAAGGGGGAGGAGACGGATGTCATCACCGGGCTGGAACTGGGCGCGGATGATTATCTGGCCAAACCGTTCAGCCCGAACATCCTCCTGTCACGGGTGCGTGCGGTGCTGCGACGCAGCAGCCAGAGCCTGCCGGGCGAAGCCGCCGTCCTCAGGGTGCATGAGCTGGTCATCGACCCGAAAAAGTTCAAGGCCACCCTGGACGGACAGAACCTGGATCTGACCGCGAGCGAGTTCCGCATCCTCTACTACCTGGCTTCCCACCAGGGCTGGGTGTTCACGCGTTACCAGATCATGGACGCCATCCGCGGCGAGGGCTATGTCGTGACGGAGCGGGCCATCGACGTCCAGATTGCCGGATTGCGCAAGAAGCTGGGCAATCACTCAGCCTATATAGAAACCGTGCGTGGCGTCGGCTATCGCTTCCTCGAGTGAAGACGGGAAAAATACCCCGCAAGCATTCCCTCTGGCTGTACTACGGCCTGTCGGTCGCTATCGCCGTGGCGGCCCTGCTCGCCGTCACCTGGTATGTGGCGGACCGATTCCGGGATTTTTTCATCGATCAACTCGAAACCACGCTGGAGGCCCGGGCGCGCAGGATAGCCGACGACATCCGCCCGGATGATGTGAAAACCGGAGGGTTCGACACCCGTTGCCTTGCCCTGAGGGGCACCGATCCGACAATCCGCGTTACCGTGATCGACGATCAGGGTGTCGTGCTGTGCGACTCGGACGCCGACCACCTCGCCATGGAGAACCATCGGGGGCGACCGGAAATCATCCAGGCACTGAACGGCCACACCGCTTCGATAATCCGCTTCAGCAAGACCCTGCAGACCACGCTGCTCTATGTCGCGGTGCCGCTGGATCTCGGGCATTCGAGGTGGGTGGTGCGCACCGCCCTGTCGCTGTCATCGATCAATCATCTGCTCAATGAACTCTTCAACAAGCTGCTTTTCCTGCTGCTCGCGCTGATCACCATCATCTTCGGTGTCGGCGTCTACGTCTACCGCAAGATCGACCCGCCGCTGGAGGAGATACGGCTTGGCGCCGAGCGCTTTGCCCACGGACGGTTCGCCGCGAAGCTGCCTGATTACCAGGTAAGGGAAATCGCGGAGCTCGCGACCGCGCTGAACCAGATGGCGACCCAGCTCGACAGCCTGGAAAATCTGCGCCGTGAGTTCGTCGCCAATGTATCGCACGAACTGAAGACGCCGGTAACATCAATCCACGGGTTTGCGGAGACCCTGCTGGACGGCGCGAAAAACAATCCGGAAGACCTCGAGCGTTTCCTGCAGATCATCGTCAGGCAGTCCGCCCGCCTGGCAGATATCATCGACGATCTGCTGACCCTGTCGCGGCTGGAAAGCGCTCCGCTCGACGAGCTGCTGGCCATCGATCGCTACGACCTGTGCGACATCCTGGAATCCGGCCGTGATGCCTGCCACAGCCGGGCGGAGAAAAAGGACATCGGGATCATCATCGATTGTCCCGGTACGATCGAGGTCATGGCCGACCGCTCGCTGCTCACTCAGGCGGTGATCAATCTCATCGAAAACGCCGTCAAATACAGCCCCGAACACACTACCGTCACGGTGTCCGGTTCGCGGCAGACGCAGCGGGTGCGCATCACCGTCACCGACCAGGGGCCGGGGATTGCGGAGCACCACATACCGCGCCTCTTCGAGCGTTTCTACCGTGCCGACAAGGCGCGCAGCCGCAGGCTCGGCGGGACCGGCCTCGGGCTGGCCATCGTCAAGCACATCGCCGGCGTGCACCGGGGCGAGGTGGACGTGGTGACCCAGATCGGCCACGGCAGCACCTTCATCATCCTTCTGCCGGGCGTCTAGACCTGTTCAGGGGTTGGCTCCGGCCCGGCGGCCTGATCGATGTCGTAATGCGGGTGTCACAGGAAACCTGTACTATCATCATTGCTACCTGCTTCATACCGCATGGTGTCATGCGGTGTTCGGGCCTTTCCACCCGGAATTCCTGTTAGTGCTTGGCAAAACGGGGCGGATATTCCAGAATTTCGCGAACGCATGACCGGACCACAGGGCGCCTTGGCCGAGGCAATCGGGGAGAATAGACGTGACTATGCATTTTCAAAGAGAAGTGGATTACCTGAACCAGCATCTGGTTGCGATCGCCAAACGGGTCGAGGACCAGGTGAACATGGCTTTCAATTCCGCCTTGCAGATGGACGTGGAGACTGCCAGAAAGGTGATCGATGGCGACGCGGAAGTCGACAATGTCGAGGTGATGATGGAGGAGGAGTGCCTGAAACTGCTGGCGCTCTATCAGCCGGTCGCCAATGACCTGCGCCTGATCGTGGCGGTGCTGAAGATCAACAACGATCTGGAGCGCATCGGTGACCACGCCAAAAATATGGCCCAGATCGTGGTGAGCATGGCCGAGGGTGAGCCCCTGAAAATCTCCGACAGGATGATCACCATTTTCGACAAGACCAAGCTGATGCTGCGCAAGGCGCTGCTCGCTTTCACGGAACTCGACCGCGAGCTTGCGGAGTCCGTGCTTGCCATGGACGACGAGGTGGACAGTATGTGCAAGGCCGAACTGCCTCTGCAGATCGATATGATCAAGAGCGAACCCGATCTTACCGGACAGCACCTGATGCTGTTGTCGGTGTGCCGCCAGCTGGAACGCATCGGCGATCATGCCTCCAATATCGCGGAGGACATCATCTACCTGCTTTCCGGTGAAATCATCCGGCATAGCATCAGCGGTTCGTTGACACGCGCCCCTTCCTGCTGAGGCCGGGACTATCGGCAGTTCTGCCGCCACGACGACCATACAATTACGGTTAATATTCGGTGTGCTTCCGTGGCCATCTATTCCACTGTTATCAAGTAAGCACCCGTCGGGTCATGCCCGGTAATTCCCGTTGACGGTGTGCCCCCGTGACGAAGAAATAACGCGGGCGACACGGTTTCCTAACAATCCGCGGTTAACCTCAGAAGATAAGACAATATTCTGCGAGGTGACGGGGCGATGAAATTGTTCATCAAGGAATGGCCAAACAAGACGGCCACGATAATGACGGAAAACGGTCAGGTCGTGTGGACGTTCAGCAACCGGGAAATTGCGCAGCATGCCTGCCATGAGTGGTTCAGGACGCTGGCGGAAAAGGTGGAATACTGCGAAATCCTTGACGAGGAAGATCTGACACAGACCTGTATGGCCTGAGGCCCGCGCTTGTCGTGCCGTCAGGGTCAGCCGGTGGTGTTCAGGAGCCCCTGACCTTCGAAGTGTTCGAAGATCAGCCCGGCGGGCAGATCGACCGGGGAAATATACACCTCCGTGTGGCCGGTGCGGCTCAGCAGGCAGTCGAGGAAGATCAGGCCGGTCAATATTTCCGCCATGTCGCCGCTGCTCTGTTTCAGCGCATCGAACTCCGGTTTTAGCAATCCCTGTACTTCATCGAGTTTGGCGGACACCGACGCCGCGGACAGGCGGGTTTCCCTGACGTGTTCCTCGCTCTGACCGGTGATGAATGCGGCGCAGGCGCTCGCCGAGAGAGCGATGAGCTTCTCCGTCCCGGAAGGCAGACGGATATGCCGTTTCAGGAAGCCCCGGTAGATCTCGGTGGCCTCGCCGATGCTGTAGGCCGCCAGGATGTAATCTTCATAGGCCCTGACGTACCCGGTATCGAGATAGATGGTGGAAATTCCGGTATCCACCTTCCAGGTGACCTGGCAGCTCTGACTGCGCAATTTGCAGACCAGCCGGTTCGGCAAGCCGCGGGTCGCGGCCAGATAGCCAAGCGCACCTTCGCGTTGTTCGTTCACGATCTCCATCGCGATGCCCTCGGCCCTGGCGAGGTCGAGCAACTCCCAGGCATTGGCCGCCCGGCCGACGGCCGCGGTGGCCGCCGCGACGATCCGGGAGACGCCGAGGTGGGTACTGCAACTGTGCAAATCGGCCAGCACGGCGCCGATCTCGGTGAGCTTGCCGGTGCTGATCCGGCCCTTGTTCCGGGCAATGTCCGCACCCAGATCCAGCGGTGCATGACAGATGGATTTGGTGATGATACGGTTGCCGTGCCGGTAACCGCACACCAGTGTAAACACCTTGCTGCCCATGTCGATGGCGCATACCGCGTCGGTATCGGCGACGGGAAGTTTCTCCAGCGGTTCGGTTATTTCCAGATACGACATGTCATGGCCGGATACAGTGAGAGTGAGGGTAGTTTGCCCGCTGAATGTTAGGCGCTGATGAGGGTTGGCGCCCGTTACGCCAGCGCGTCAATAGTTCATGATACACCCCCGGCGTTCTGGTGGTACGGCTATGGGGCTGCTCGGTCACTGAAACGCTCATACGCAGGTGCCGCCTTCCATCGTGTGTTTTGCTGGCAGCCCGTGGAAACAGATTCGGCGCACAGCAGCCAGGCACCGCCGCCGTGTAAAACCGGCTGCCGAGGCGGGGATTCCCGGCCCCGACACGCATGTGAAAACGGTGAATTCAGGTGATGCTGCGTGCCCCCGGCCGGTTCGGCATGCTGCGCAGCGCGGCATGGTCTTCCCTGAAGGGCGCGGCCTTCAACACCTCGGCGGCGGTGGCTTCGATCACGGTGCGCGCCCAGTCGGGCAGGTCGGGATTGAGGCGGTAATACACCCACTGGCCGGCGCGGCGGTCGAGTACGATGTCCTGTGCGCGCAGAACGGCCAGATGCCGCGAGATCTTGGGTTGGATGGTGTTCAGGGCATGGGTCAGCTCGCAGACACATAATTCCCCTTCGCACTGCATGAGAAGGATCGCACGCAGGCGTGTGATATCCGCCAGTAGTGCGGAAAAGACCGTCAGGAGTAACTATCATGGCCATGTCTGTACGATATATCATGTATACGTTCAATCATATATATTTTGGCGGGTGCAGACAGCGCTCCGTGTGGCGTTTCCAGGAATGCTATGCTTGGTCGTCAGGGTACTTTAGAACGCGATACGACGTCTCAACCCGGGGGAAAGGCATGATGGAATTATCCAAAGAAGAAGGCGTCATCATGGCGCTGGAAGAAAGGTTCGAGAAGCAGAGGCTGCCGCGGTTGCTGGCGCTCAAGGACAAGGTTGACACGGGCGGGGTGCTCGACGACCCGGAGATCGCCTTCCTGGAACAGGTGATCAACGATGCCATGCACAGCAAGTCCCTGATGGATCGGCACCCGGAATGGCAGGAGTTCTGTGCCTACGTCGTCCATCTCTATGAAGAAATCACCGAAAAGGCACTCAAGAACGAAGAGGGTCGCTAGGAGCCTGTCGGATTCAGGTGATCGTAGCGAGCAGTACAGGGGACAGTAACCGGGTAGATCAACCCCGGGCCCGACAGATCTAGGGATTCCCGGCAAAGACGGCCGGACCGTAGAGCGCCGTGCGCTCGTTGAGAATCACCCGCACCGGCATCTGCTCCAGCAGACCCTGCATGCGGCCCTTGGCGCGGAAGGCGGCCATGAAGGTGCCGCTCTCCAGTTGCTCGAGGATCTTCGGCGCGATGCCGCCGCCGAGGTACACCCCGCCGCTTGCCATCATCTTGAGCGCCAGGTCGCCGGCCTCGACGCCGTAGAGGTGGACGAAAAGTTCCAGCGCCTCCACGCAGAGCGTATCGAGTCCGGACTGTGCGGCGCGGGAGATAGCGGCGGCCGGGTCGTTTTCCTGCATATCGTCTCTCAGCCAGTCCGCCACGGCGTGTTTGCGGTAGTGAACCAGGAAGTCGTGGATGTTCACCAGCCCGGGACCCGAGACCAGCCTCTCCCAGCTTGCATGTCCGTAGCGCGCCATCAGAAAGCGCAGCAACTCGATTTCCAGATCGCTCCCGGGGCTGAAACCGGCGTGGCCGCCCTCGGTGGCGAAGGGTCGGAAGTGAGCCCCGTCACGGAACAGGCCGGCTTCGCCCAGGCCGGTGCCGGCCGCGATGATGGCGGCGTTGCCGACGGGATCCTCGACACCGGTGTTGAGGGTGTGGAAATCCTTTTCATCGAGGGCGCTCAGGCCCCAGGCGTTGGCTTCCAGGTCATTCAGCAGGGCGACCCGCGGGATGTGAAAACGCGCGGCGATCTCCCTGGCGCTGATGTGCCAGGGCAGGTTGGTCACGTTCACCGTGTTGCCTCGCACCGGCCCGGCGATGCCGAACGAGGCGGCGTCCGGCCGCGCCTCCCCGGCGTTCAGGAAGTCATCGATGATGTCGTTCAGCGAGGCGTAGTCACCGCTGGGATATGTGCGCTCGACCAGGTTCTCCAGATGCGTGCCCGTCACATCGAACACGGCCAGCCGTGTTTTTGTTCCGCCGATGTCGCCCGACAGTACCCGTCGCGTGTTGTTCGCCATGTCGCTGGTCTCCGTTGCGCTGGCCGGGAAAGAGATTTCGGGATTGTGACACACTGGCGGTGTTACGGTAATCCGTTATCCAGTCAGGCCGGGTCAACAGCTCCGGATGACCACGTCGACGCCCCATGAGCGTGTTGTCGGGCAGATCCTGTAGTGAATGCTCCGCGCCCGCCGGGATAACTACCCGAGCGTGTAGACAGCCTTGCCGTCATTGGATGCATCATACCCGGCATCGGCATCATCGAAGTTCGTATCACCGGCAGGTTCGGAGATAAAATACCCTTGTGAGAAATTGACGCCCAGTTCCCACAGCATGGCAAGGCAGGCCGGACTCTCAACGCCTTCGGCAATCACTATCAAATCGTAATTTCTCGCCACCTCCATGATCTCGGTGACCCTGGCGAGGCAGTCGCCCATGCCGCTGATATTCTGTACCAGCCCGCTGTCTATTTTCAGGTAATCTGCATGGATGTGCTGGAGATGCTGCGGTTTGGTAGACAGACGGTAATGCTCAATGGCTATCTTGCAGCCGATCTTGTTCAGTGCTCTGGACAGCATGGACAGGTTCTTGAGATCACGTTCCAGTACACGCTCCGTCACCTCGAAAACAAGTTGTTCGGGGCTGACCGCATATTCCCTGATCTTGCTCATGATCCAAAGGGGAAGGTCGTGACAGGACACCGAAGGTCCGGTCAGTTTGATAAACAGCTTGATCTCCGGATCCGGCTTTTCCGCCAGCGTCCTCAGGACGATTTCCATGATATGGCGGTCAACCTCCTTTGCCTTGCAGGAATTGACCGCCATGGAGAAAAATTCGCCTGGAAGAATGATATCGCTGTTTTCATCAACGATCCTGGTCAGCACCTCAAAGCAGTTGATCGTGTTGTCCTTGAGGTTGGAAATCGGCTGGTAATAGAGCTTAATGCGATTTTCGGCAAGGACCCGGTCGACTGTTTCAGCATGCCTGGCACTGCTTCCAGGCACGCACAACTCGTCGGATACCTGGCTGTTGACCACTACCCGGTTCCCTCCGGATAATCGCGCGGATTCACATGCCAGATCCGCTCTCGATATCACCTGATCTGCGTTGAAGTCGCTGTCACGAACCGCACAGATCCCGAAGCTGGCGGATATGACCAGCGTCCGGCCGGTGACCTCGAAGATATGATTCTCGATAGTGGAACGTATCTGTTCCGCGATTTTCTTTGCACGGTTCGTGCCTCCTTCACGGAATAATACGGCAAAGGTACAGTCACCGAATCGGGTGATCAGGTCGTGTTCCCCGCAATGTGATTCAATGAAACCGGAAATCTCTTCCACGACAGGCTCACTGTTCATGATGCCGATGTCTTCCCTGACGCGGATGAAACTATCGATCAATACATACATGGCAGCTTGCTTTGCGCCGGAGTCGCGCGGCTCGACAAGCAGTTTGTTGAGGGATGAGACAAACCGTTCGCGGTCGATGATTAATGGAGCGGGATCGCGGTCGAGGTTTAGTGCCGGCATTTCATCGGTGAGCGGTTGCCGCGGTGTTTCCACCGGTTCAGCCTGCGGTTGATCGCTCTTCTTGCCGGCAGCGGCAAGCTCCAGCCCGGGCTGCTCGATCTCGTCTTGCAGTGTCATGACGGTCTCGTTCAAGCCGGCCACTCCTTCCGGATTGCCGCCGGCATCGTCCCGCGCCTCTCCTGGACGCCCGAACTCCTGCTCGAGGACCTCCTGCCCCGCCCTTGTGTTCTCCGGTGCGGATTGAAGTTCAACCGCCCGATCCTGCAGGTCTTTCTCCAGGTCATGGTCTTCGGTGCCGGTATCAAGCGCTAGGGTATCCAGCGGCCTGGTCGTGGCGGCAAGGCTTGCCTGAAGCGTGGCAATGGCGGCATCTTTTTCGCCAACGATCTTCTTGTGGACGTCATGCTCAGCGGCTGCAGATTCATGCAACGCACGGTTCAGGTTCTCCAGCTTTTCCGCATGGGCGGTCAGCTCCTTGTGGGTTACCTGGAGCGACCCATAATCACTGGACAGGCTGGAGATCCTGTCGTTGAGTTCCGCACACGCCCTGACGTGGGATTCGGTCTCCTCGTGCATCTTCCCGGAGTGTGTGTCGAGCTTATGCCGGAGTTCGTCGAGGCGATCGTTTGACGAGGCGATCTCCCTGTTCCTGCAATCAAGTTCTTGCTGACTCTGCTCCAGCAGTCCTTCCTTCGTACGGAGGGTGTCGTTCAGGCACTGTATTTCACGCTGTAGCCTGCCTGACTCTTCCCTGTGCGCCTCCTCCTGCTGTTGTCCGGCTTCTGACAGGGATGCGAGCTCTGCGACAAGCGTATCAGCCTTCCTGGAGAGCCCGGCAACCTCGTTATTGCGCTCCTTCAGCTCCGCGTGCAGCACTTTCATCTGCTCGCAGCTATCGGCGTATTCTTTCCGCAGCACGTCGAGCGTGTTGTTCAATTCCGCTCGTTCCCGTGCGAACGATTCTGCCGCGTGCAGGCTATCCGCCTTCTGTCGTTCCAGGGACGTGGTCAGTTCCGTCACGCACGAAGACAGACCGCTGATTTCACCTGCCTGCTCATTCAGTGATTTCCTCTGTTCGGTCGTCTGCTGCCTGAGGCGGTCACGTTCTGATTCCAGCTCGAGTATTTGCTTGCTGAATGCCTCCGTTTTGCTTGCATGTGCTTCGTCCTTCGTACGGGTCTTTCTGATTTCATCATTCAGCGCGGTGTTGAGCGATCTGATCGACGCATCGAGTGCTTCGATCCTTGCGGAACGCTCATTCACGAGCCTGCGGGAGGCTTCAAGCTCATACAATGCCGTATTGAACGCCGCGTTGAATTCTTCAGCAGCAGCAAGCAAATCACTGATTGCGGGTTTATCCATTACCCGGTCACCGGCCGGGGCAGGGGGCACGAACACCGGTTCGTTGCCCACATTGAAATTCTGTTCGGGTTTAACGACGTTGCCTGTTTGCATGATGTCCTTCCCTGTCCTCGTGTTTGACTGGCTGGTCAGTGGATTCACCAGGCCGTAATCTCGTAATCAATCTGTTCACCGTTCCGCTCTCTCGGAGCAGAACCGTCCGCCGGGGTGTGCGCCCCCGATAACTATCGGCGTGGGCAGGTAAGATGTTTATATATGAATGGCACTTAGTTAAGGCCCAAGCCCGATAAATAGCCACGGAAGCACACGGAAGACACGGAAAGAAGAGCCTGTATTCCGTGTTTTTCCGTGTGATTCCGTGGCCATAGGGATGTGATCAGGCTTAACTTGGTGCTATTCATATATAAATCGTATTGATAGCGATGGCTGGAGATAAAAAGAGCATGCTGGCATCGTTATGGATAAGGAGACTGGCCGACACTGAATGACGGCTCGGTGAGGCGGGCCGGCGTGACCGGGCATGGTCGTGACTGGCAAGGGGGTATCCCGGAGTACCGGTGTGGCCGTAGATCAAGCGAAGACAACTGTGGAGCGCGTGCTACCGGGTGCGGCGGTGCCTCTTCAGGGCGCGGGTGGAAGTGGTCTGGTTGTGGGTCCTGATGGCGTCGATGAGGGGCTGCAGAATTGCATGGGCAGGGTACGGCCCGAGACCTTTATAGGGTCGGGACGGTCAGCCTAGGTAGCGGATCTCCCGTGCATCGCGGTAGATCTTGTGCGACAGCTGGGAGGCGAGATTCAGCAGCAGCTTTGTCTTCACCACGTCAACCAGGTCATCGAATTTCACCTCCAGGCATTCCGTGTCCTGCGTGGCCATCACATCGGCCGCCCGGCGCCGCTCGTTCAGCAGGGAAACCTCGCCGAAGGCGGTGCCGCTGGTGAGAGTGGCCAGACGGACCGCACGGTTTGAACCCGCGCTCACGGTGACATCCACCTGGCCATCGAGGAGAAAGAAAAACGAATCGGCGGATTCGCCGGAGCGGAAGATGACCTCACCGGTGGCGAAGTTGACTACCCTGCCCACCGAGAGCAACTGGCCGATTTCCGTCTCATCCATGTTCTGGCACAGGTACTGGTCGCGGATGTCGATGTCCGCCGTGATCTCACTGGCGTCGGTGCCCTGTATGAGACGGTTCTCGCACCACTCCAGTGCGCGGTCGGTGTCCTCGAAGCGGAGCAGTTCACCGCTGGTATCGGGCAAATGCTTTGTGAGATATCTGCAAAACGGATAGTGATCATGGGTGTTCGCGAATAATACATGCCTGCCTTCCTGCAGCAGGTTGCGCGCCAGGCGGGTGAATATCTGACTTGCGGAGAGATCGATGTCGAAGACCTTTTTCATGTCGATGATGAGAAACTCGAATTCAGTTTCCTGCGAGATGATCTGCTGGACGACGGATTCCGCCGAACCGAACTTGAGTTCGCCCTGCAGCTCGAAGACATGGATGCGCTGGCCTTCGGCATCGAGGAAGCGGTTCTCTTCCATGCCGCGCCAGCGGCGCGAGCGGACCTTGGAGCCATCATAATGCACCCGGATTACCGAGGCGGAGGTCGAACGCACGACATTGAAGACATGAAGCCGCAAGTCCTCGGAGATTCTCCGGCAGGCCGCGATGCCGCGCACGCTGTTGCCCTTGACATCGAGCGGCGGGGAGAATACGCCCAGCCCGAACTGGCCGGGCAGCACCGCCATGATGCCGCCGCCCACGCCGCTCTTGGCCGGCAGGCCGACATCATGCAGCCAGGAGCCCGAGTAGTCATACATGCCGCATGAACTCATCACGCTCAACACCTTTTCGACGTACTTGCCGCTGAGGGCGGTCACGCCGGTGATCGGGTTGACGCCGTTGTTTGCCAGGCAGGCGCCCATGAGAGCGAGGTCGCGCGCGGTCACCAGTATCGAGCATTGCCTGAAATAGATGTCCAGCACCTCTTCCGGTGTCCGGTCCAGTATCCCGTAGCCATTGAGGAGATGCGCGATGGCGCGGTTGCGGTGGCCGGTCTCGCTCTCGGAGCGGTAGACCTTGTCGTCGATCGTCATGCCGTGGCCGGCATAACGTTCGAGGCAGGTCATGATGCGCTGCATCGGACTGGCACCCTGCTCGCTGTGGATCAGGCCCGAGGTGGCGATGGCGCCGGCATTGATCATGGGATTCAGCGGCCGGCCGGTCTGCGCCTCCAGGCTGATCGAGTTGAAGGCCTCGCCCGACGGTTCCACGCCCACCCTGGCCTGCACCCGCTCGAGACCGTTGTCTTCGAGGGCGAGGCCATAGATGATGGCCTTGGAGATAGACTGGATGGTGAACGGCAGCTGGGTGTCGCCGACCTGGTAGACATGACCGTCCACCGTGGCGATCGTGATTCCGAACCAGTCGGGGTTGGCGTGGGAGAGTTCCGGGATATAGCTCGCCACTTCGCCACTGCGCAGTGAGGACAGCTCGGTGCAGAGTTCCTGCAGATACTCTTGTATGGGTGAGGAGAAGCGAGCCATATAATAATGATTCCGGTTAACGGTACATTGGCTATCTTATGGAAGAACCGTGCCAGTGCCACGCTCATTCACCGCGAGGTTCCGGCCACCTGAACCCCGGTATACGGTCAAGCACTTGATTCGGCGGTCGTCTCGCCGGTGCGCAAGGGATGTATGTGAGGTCTGGACTGACACATGCCATGGAGATCATCATGCACCGGCGCCGACCCGTATTGGTGCATGCGGCATCATTATGGTGCAGTCACGGCGCCGGGCGGGGAATCGTGATCCGGTGTTTGCCGTATAATTTTTTGTTGTTGCAGGGATTGAAGCGCACAGGAGGTGCACATGAAAACGCTGGTTGGCGTTACCTTGAGTCTTATTTTCAGCATGCCGGCGGTTGCCGGCGATATCTATAAATGGCGGGATGAAGCGGGTCAGCTGCACTTTGGCGACCGCCCGCCGGCGGTTGCGCGGGCGGAGCGAACGGTGGTGCAGCCCGCGACGGGACACGATGCGGGGGCGGGCGGCGGCAGCGGGCTCAGAGCCGGGGAGCGTGCGTGGCTGAGCGAGATCGACAAGCGGCACAGGGAAATACAGGCCCAAAAGAGGTCACGGGACAAGCAGGCCGCCGCCGCTGAAGCGAGGCGGGAAGCCATGGCCGAGCAGGATGCCAGGCGCTGTGCCGGCTATCGACAGAAGATCAGGGATTACGAAAACCGGCTGCGGGCCGGCTGCCGTGCCTCCACCTGCAATACCTACGATGCGCGGATTGCCCGGTATAAAAGCAAGGCGGAGCTGGTATGTCACTAGCCTCGCTCTCGCAGCCCAGCCCGTTGCGGGAGACCTCTGCCCGGGCAAACCCTGCGAGACCATGCGTGCGGCCCTGGCCCTGGCCCTGCCTCAGGGCCAGGGTAAATCGTCCGAAGGCTCCTAGAACTTGACCTGCGCCCACATACCGATTTCGTCGTAGGTGCCGTCATTCGTACCGCCGATCTTGCCATTGCTGGTGTTGATGGTGCCGTTCTCGACCTTTTCGTGCTTGTAGACCAGCGCGAGGTCGACGTTCTTGTATGCCGCATAGGAAACACCGACATTGTAATAATTATCCTTGAGGCTCGAATTGGTGTCCTTGTTGGGCTTGGCGTAGTCATAGCGTGCAAACAGTGAGACCTTCTGCATCGGCACCACGGAGCCCCACACGGAGTAACCGTCGGCCTTGTCATTGGGATTGGAGCTGAACACGGCGTTGTTGTTGCTTGTGTTCCAGTTGTCAGCCTGGAAATACTCGGTCCCAAGCCGGAATTTGGGATTCACATAGGCAAGGACAGCGTCCCAGCGGCTGGCGGTACGGGTCTGGGCGCCGCCTTGCTGGTCCTCGCCGAGTTTGCCGCTGTAATAGCCGCCGGCAAGATTCAGTCCCTTGATGGGTTCGAATCCGAGACGACCGGTGAAGTCCATGGAATTGCTGCGCTGGGGGTTCTTGTAGCCGCCGCCGTTGATTGCGGCCACGGAGTAGCTGACCTTGCTGTTCATCAGCTTGCCACCCATATGCACACCCCAGTCGGCCGAGGTGCCGAACTTCAGGCGATCGATCAGCGTGTTCTCCACGTAGCGGTAGCCGTACTGATTCTCCACATAGGGCACCCAGGGCAGGTCGGCGGAACCGGCGCGAATAATGGCCGCGTCCGAGAGCTTGGCCTGCAGATACGCCTTTTTCACGTACCACTGGGTCTCGCTGTCATTGCTGACATAGTTGAAGTCATTGGTCAGATCGACGGACCACACATCGTTGAATTTATGGTCGATGGTGACGTAGAAGCGCTTGACGTCCACACCATTGCCGCTGGGAGCGACCTCGTTGCCATTGCTCTGCTGGTTAATGTGGGTGAAGTCGAGATAGGACTTGCCGCTCAGTGTGGTGTTGGAGATGAAGTCATCGAAGGCTTTCGGATCCATCGCCATTGCATTCAAACTGATCAGGCCCAGACTGGCCGCAAGCGCGGCGCCAGGTGTGGTATTACGCATGTGCAGTTTCCTCGTGTCTATTGAGCGAATGAACCAGGCCGGAGCCTGGATAGCTTTCAAACCCGGCAAAGGTGCGGGCCATGTAATACACAGCGCAGGTTTTTCGCCGGATCCGGCATGCGCGCCGGTCGACCCGCTCTGTAGCGCGAGGAGACTACATTCGAAATATGACAGGAATGTGACAATGAAGGGGATGATCCGATGCGATCCATCGGATCGGCGTGCACCAACTGCAGTTCAGGGCACTCCGGGAGAGGCGCCTCCTGGCGGCACGTATGTGATGCTGGCGGTGAATGGCCCGGAGCGGCGTCCGGGCAGTACGCGCGGGGCAGTTCGTCTCAGGCGTCGCGCCGGGACTTTTCTATCGTCTGGTAGCGTTGTTCCCAGGCCAGCATGTTCTTGCGCGCGTCCCTGACGTAGGGACTGCGCCGTATGCCGGCGATGAGCAGCGTGTTCACCAGTCTGCCCAGCGGCCGCAGCGGGCGGTCGACGTCGAAGAACAGCACCACGCGCTGCTCGTCGGTGTCGTTCCACACCTCGTGCTCGAAATAGTCGTCGAACACGATGCACTTGCCTTCCTCCCAGCCGAGCACCTCCTGGTCGACACGGATGCGGCAGTTGTCACTGTCCCGGGGAACAATCAGGCCCAGGTGAATGCGGATGATGCCGTTGGTCGGGCCCTTGTGCGGGGGGATTCGGTAGTGTGGCGCCAGGATCGAGAACCAGGCATTGCGCAGGTGCGGTACCCGGTCCAGCAGCCGGGCGGTTTCCGGGCAGCGTGCGCAGTTGGGGTCGAAGCGCTCGCCGAAGACATAGAACACAAAGGTTTTCCAGTTGTCGCCCTTGGAGATGCGGTATTGATCCGGTGAGATTTCATGGAACGAGGGCAGCTCATCGCGGCTGCGCAGAACATCCTCCAGCTCGGCGCGGATCTTCTTCCAGTCGGATTCGAAGTCCGCGCTCCAGGGAAACACCGACTTGTCGAATACCGGCGTGTCACCGATCAGTGACTGGTTGGCGATGATCCGGCTCATCGTGCGGATGAGTGACTTGCCGGTCCTGAGGATGACCCTGCGGCGGGTCTGGCGAAAGCGCTCCATGAAGCTCATGACAGGGTTCCTGCTGGGGGGGAATCTGAAAATTCAGTTGCCGGGCAGCGGGCGAATTGATTTCAACGCGCTGCGTGCCGCCCGGGAAATTCTGAAATGAGCTGACACCGCGTAAGGTGTCGATGTGTGTTCCATTGTCGTGACTCCCGGGCATAAGGTGTTTCAATAGCTGTGGAGTTCAGGATATCACGCCTTCTCAACCGAACCTCGCCCGCGTGGCGGGGTTTCTCTGGAGTGCCGCGCCTGTTATCTGACGGTTCAACCTCCCATAAGGCGGAATTTTCTGCGCGGTTCGCATATGTCCTATGCTGCAAACCAGACAGAAGACCGGAGGGCGAGTACATGCTGTTTTTAATTACGATTCTTTCCTGGAGAACCATAAAGTCAGACTCTTCATCGCAACGAAAACCTCACGCAGAAAGGCAATGAGGCCACCAATCAATGCCAGCATTGAGGCGATGAACAGGCCTGCGATCAAACCCCTGCTCTCAAAACCGAAAAAATGTTCGGCGAAAGCGATTGCGATTAACAGACAAACAAACAGCGCCGCGAAGACGTCAAGGATTATCCCCAGATAGGCGAGTTTCGAACGGTGTTCAAGCGCGAGTAATTCAGCCATCATCACGGCTTTTCTCGTGGAATCACCGCTGTCAAATGCAGCCTCCAGTACACGACTGCGATCGAAAATCCTCCCCAGACGAATGGCAAGAACATTGATGAATGCTCCGATGCCGGCCAACAGGAACACCGGCGCCACGGAAAGCTGGATAATCTGTGAAAGATCGGATGTTGATTCAGGAGCCATGGGCGTTGATTAACCCTTGCCGGCTAAAAGGATAAGTGGAGATAACACACATACTATTTTCCTTGATTGCCCACTAAAAATCAATAATCTGCGCATGCGTTGTTTCGTGCATCCGAATTTGTCGCGGTTTGGAACTGAGGATACACTCAACATGAAGTACTCGCCTTACCGACATATAAAAGGTCCGCTGATCGACCGGGTTAGAATACCTGCTGCTTCTCGTGATTTACCCTCTGACCCAGAGTCGTTTGTGAATCTGGAATCATGACAAGCCACCATCAACAACATGCCCAGTATTTCTGAGAAATTTTTCAATTCAGATGACTCAACCCATGAAATGCAGCGGTATGCATCTCGTAAATCGACTACAGAGTAATAAATGATATCTGGATGAGCCCGGACCTGCTGCGGCAGTCGTCAAGCAATGACTCAGGTGCAGTGACCAAAGTAGTTGCACTCCCCTTAAAATTTCACCACGCAACATCAGAGGGAGAGTTATCTCTTACTAAGAAAAAACGGGTCTATCCGGATTTCCCAACGGTATTTGGCTGATCCAATGACTTGATTTCAAACAAAAGCGCGGGTCTCATTCCCTCTGTTGATTGGCGTCGACGAGAAGGAGGAGAGACCCGTGAGCAACCTGAAGTTGCTATGCAAAATCCTACACCTGAAAGGCATGAAGATCACCCGTTTTGACTTCAAGCACCGCGACAAAGAGCTGCACCTGGCGGTCAAGCCGTACAAGAACGGCTGCCGCTGCCCGCACTGTGGGCGGCGGGGGCGAATTGTGTGGCAAGCCGCCGCGCCGCGTCGCTGGGAGGATCTCACCCTCATGGGCCTGAAGGTGCTGTTCTGGTACACCCCCAA
>CAVQCA010000136.1:0-3786 GCA_963710815.1 uncultured Gammaproteobacteria bacterium
GCGCACCGTTGGTACTAACCGCTTCAGTGGTGCCTAGGAAATGAACCACTGAAGTGGTTAATGCACGCGGATGTTCGCCCGCGGGCGTTCGTAGGAACCGCTTTAGCGGTCTTTGGGGGATGCAGGTTGCGAATGAATTCGTAGGCGGGGGGATTGACGGGCCTCAAAACATATGGTATAATTTCGTTAACCCTTTTCGTTTAATTAAAACATGGCTACCAGAGAAAGGGTAATCGCTTGATCGTCTTATTCCAGGACCCAGGTTTTCAGGAAGAATGCAATAACAGCAAACTGCTAAAAAGACGCCAGGGTGATCGTCGCGCGAAAGAAAATACGCCTGCGATTAGATGACCTGAAAGCTGCAGAGAGAGTCAGCGCGATGAGGCATCTTCCAGGAAGGTGCCATGAGCTCCGTGGAGACCGCCAAGGGCTACTTTCGCTGGACCTTGACCATCCCCACCGCTTAATTTTCGAGCCCGCCGATGATCCACCGGCCTTGAAAGAGGATGGGGGGCTGGATTGGAATAACATACGGATCGTGAGAATCCTGGAAATAGAGGATACCCATGAATAAGCCTGTTAGAAATGAATATTTACCGGATATCGTATCTCCACCTGGGGAAACTTTATTGGAGATGCTCGAAGAGCGAGGCATGTCTCAAGCTGAGCTTGCCGAGCGCACCGGACGCCCAAAGAAAACGATCAACGAAATCATCAAAGGGAAAGCCACGATTACTCCCGCTACGGCGCTGCAATTCGAGCGGGTGCTCGGTGTGCCTGCCAGTTTTTGGAACAACCGAGAACATCATTACCGTGATAATCTGGCGCGCCAGGCAGAACGGGATTTCCTTAAAAGCCAGGTGGGGTGGCTGAAACAATTCCCCATTAAAACAATGGTTGAATTTGGCTGGATCACTGGCTTTAATTATCCGTGGATTTAATGGCTGAAATCCTGAATTTCTTTGGAATTGCTTCACCGACTCAATGGAAAAACATTTACAAAACTGAAGTGAACCTGCGCCATACTCGCACCTATGAAAGCGACCCCTTCGCACTATCCGCCTGGTTGAGGAAAAGGGGAGATCAAAGCCCAAAAATTTGATTGCACTCCTTATGATACCGATTGTTTCCGGAGGCATTAAATCTTGTACGAGAATTGACCCCAGAACCGCCAGAAATTTTCCAGCCTGAGATCATACGGTTTTGTACCCAGGCCGGTGTGGCAGTTGCATTTGTACCAGAGCTACCGAAGATGCGCGCTAATGGCGCCACCCGCTGGCTGATCTGACAAAAGCTTTGCTACAGGTGAGCTTACGTTATAAGACCGATGACCAATTATGGTTCACGTTTTTTCATGAGGCGGGCCACATTCTGAAGCATGGCAAACGGGATGTCTTCATCGATGACAACGGCGAACCGGACAGAAAAGAAGAAGAGGGCGAACCGGTTTGCTGCGGATTTTTTGATTTCCTCCCAAACACTACCGGCGCTTTAGCCCACAAAAGGGGCATTACAGCAAAGCTGAGATCAATGAATTTGCTTCCCAGATCGGGATCGCACCTGGCATTGTGGTCGGCCGCCTCCAGCACGATGGGAAATTACCTGTTCAGAACTGCAATGATCTGAAGCAATATTTTGAGTGGAAAAAGGGGGTTAAATAACCCACGCTCACAAACTCCCCCTGCTCGTGTCTTTCACTCCAGGATGGCATAAATTCCCTGGGCAACCTCCTCCGGGTAGTCCAATTTGCCATTTTCAAAGGCGTCCTTGAAAAAGCCGGCCATGGCATATTCTGCACAGGGTTTTCGAGCGGCTTGTCTGCTGCATGGCCGTGTCCACCATGCCCGGGCCAATGAGATAGCGCCTTCAAAACCATCTTGCTGATCTTTTTGCTCAAGCCCGACGCATTGAGCAAACATCGTGATCCCGGCTTTGGAGCTGCAGTAGGTGTTTAAACGGCATTGGCGAGCTACCGGAGGAGATAAAGGCGATTTTCTTTGGCGTCTTCTGGTCGCGGAACCTGCGGATGAACAGGGAAGTCAGGACCATCGGGGAGATCAGGCCGGTATGGATATGCGCTTCAATCTCTTCCGCCGGGCAGTTCTCGATCGAGCCGAGCGGTTCGACCAGGGAGGCGTTATTCACAAGGCAGATAAAATCAAAGTCCTGAGCGCCAACAATTTTATCAACTTGCTCCATGATCTGACCCAGGCGCGAGGTCTCACCAGATCAAACGCCAGGTGATGATAGTTTGGGGCGTCGATTGATCCGGAGGGTTTTCTTGAGATACCCAGGACCGTATTGCCTTCATCCAGCGCTTTACGCCAGGGCCTCTCCAATCCCCCTGCAGGTCCCGGTAATTAGATAAAATCCATTATCCATAAAAACTCCTGTTTCTTGTACCAATTCACATTCACAATCCAAACGGGTCTCTGGTAGCCTGGATCAGGGGCGAATTTTTTCCCATTCAGATAGAGCGAAACTGGGATCAGGAGCACCCAGCAAAGCCGGGCCAGGCCTTCGTTCCAGAAGGCAACGGCGATGGAAAGAAGGAAGATGGCGACCGTCACCAGCGGGGTGGTCACCTCCTGCCACAGAAACCGGCGGTTGAGATGCGCGTTCACCAGGAAATGGTTGTGGGCCGCGTACCACCACAGGACCGAGATCAGCACCCCACCCAGGATCATGACCAGCGCATAGAAAATGGTCGCCGTACGGTTGCCGTTCTCGCTCATCACCGCCGTCGGGAAGGGGATAAAGGCGATCACCATCAGCAAGAGCAGGTTGAGCCTGAGCAGGCGGCTGTCGTAACCTTTGATCAGCAGGAACTTGCGGTGGTGGGAGAGCCAGTAGAGGCCGATCACCCAAAAGCTGAGGACATAGGCCAGGTATTTAGGCAGAAGCCCGATCAACATACGCCGCAACTGGTCATTGTTGGCGATTTCTGCACCGGAGGGCAAGCGGATATCCAGGATGAGCAGGGTGATGGCAATGGCGAAACCGCATCGCTGAAGAAGATCAGGCGTTCGAGACCAATTGGGTTGCGTTCCGTGATGGCATGCTCAATAACAGCGGGGGCGATGGTCTTGAGTTTGCTCATGTTATAGATCCCCATTTTTTATATATTAGACCTATATAATCGTATATTATACACGGTCGGTGCGGGTATGGGTTGCATGGGTGATGGTTATGACCACCCCAATGTCAGACGACGCCGGGGTTATTGCGTGGTCGAGACCCACCCCTACGGAACCGGTGATGTTCGATGGCTTGGTGATTTTGGACAGCGTGCGTAGGGGCGGGTATGGGGTCGGATGGGTGGAGATAATTCCATAATCTTGTCTGTTAATGCGTTGGTTATTTCCGAGATCAGACCCGCCCTGATAGGACCGGTATCGTGGTTGGCTGATGGATTTCTGTTCCACCTGGGGGGCGGTTTGGGGTTGGAGAGATGAACGTCATTTCCTGACCAATGTCATGGGATGCCCGGGTTATTTCGCCGCAAAACCCACCCGTACAGGATCTTTTGTCATGCCTGGAGGGGGGGGTCTAGGTCGGATGGGATGGAGGTTATTCCGTAATTCGTGGCATTCGGTGCATGGATTAATTCCTTTGCGAGACCCGCCCCTACGGGATTGGTATCACGGCGCGGTTCGGGGTGGGTTTGGGTTTGGAGGGATGAACCTTATCGCCATTAAAATCCGACTCCTATTGAACTGTCGCTAACCGGTCGGGATAGATTTCCCAAAAAATCATTCCTTCCCGCTGAAAATGATCGCCTTAACG
>CAVQCA010000137.1:0-10271 GCA_963710815.1 uncultured Gammaproteobacteria bacterium
TGTGATTCCGTGGCCATAGGGGTGTGATCAGGCTTAACCAGGCACCATTTATACCGCTGACCTCCTGAAGGAAGCGTCGTTCGGGTTAACCGGCCGGGACACCGGTAACGGGTTCCGATGCGGTGTGCTCGCCGAAGTCGAGGCGCTCCACATCCACGGCTACCTGCAGATGGTGCCCCGGGTCTCCCCCGTACATGACCCCTTTCAGTGGCGTCACATCCCCGAAATCGCGGCCCCAGGCCGTGGTGATATGCTGATATTGCGGTATCTGGTTATTGGTGGGGTCGAAGTCCATCCAGCCTGCCTCGGGCAGAAACACCGAGAACCAGGCATGGGAGTCGTCGGCGCCTTTGAGCTTTTCCTGTCCCGGCAACGGCAGCGTTTCGAGATAGCCGCTGACGTAGCGGGCGGCCAGACCCAGGCTGCGCAGCGCCGCGATCGCCAGATGGGCAAAATCCTGGCAAACACCGCGGCGATTGGCCAGGACGTCGGCGAGCGGTGTCGAGACGGTAGAGAAACCGGGATCGTAGATGAACTCGTGGTGGATGCGCTGCATCAGATCCTGCACGGCTTCGAGCAGTGGACGACCTGGCGGAAAAGACGGAGCGGCATAGTCTGCAAGCGCCGGGGATGTGGCCGCCAGGGGGGAATCCAGCACATATTCCCGATTCTCACGCAACGGCAGTTCCAGCGGGTTCGTCAGTCGCGCGCGCACCTGATCCCAGGCGAGGTCACAATAAAGCGGCAATTGCTCCGCTTCCTCATTCAGGCGTATCTCGCTTATCGCGACCACGCTAAGTACCTGATGCGGCTGCTGGATGGAGAAGTAATTGATATGATTGCCGAAATAATCCTCGTATTCGGCGTAGTCCACCGGTGCCGGCTCGATCTCGAGTCGATAATCGAGGCACTGCTGGCCGGAGAGGTTGCGCGGTCGCAGGTGGGCAAGATTGTGACACTGGGTGATCGTGCCGGAATAGAAGTACTCCGTCTTGTGGGATACCCGATATTTCATGGCTCGTCCACTCCGCCGTCCAGCAACTGGTGTGGCACCTCGGCCTGGGTGAAATAGGTATCCGTCAGGGCATCCGATGTGTCACACAGGCTCTGGGCGATGCTGGCGAGCAGAACGTCGAGCCGGGTTCGCATCCTGCCGTCAACCATGGCCAGGGTCCCGGCATCAGCCAGACTGAGCAGCGTCGACGCCTCGATCATCAGGCGCAGTTCCTTCCTGTAGGGTCGTCTGCCCTGTCCCGGCAATGAGGCGATATGGCGGTGCACCTCCCTGATCTGGCTGGCCAGCGAGCGCGGGTTCATTTCATCCAGCAGCAGCAGATCCAGCGTTGTATCGATGCGCGGGCGGTGGCGGTAGCGGCGCCGGTAGAGCGTGAAGCTCTCCTCGATCGAAAGCACCGATTCCAGCAGCAGGGCTTCGATTTCCGTGGTGGTGCGATCCACCAGCACGGCGCGCACCAGTGCGATCTGCAGCAGAGAACGCTCGATGCGCCGGCCCAGACTGAGGAAATGCCAGCCCAGTTCCCGACTCATGCTTTCGCCGGCCGCCCCGACAATGGCCATGAGTGCCGTGATAATCCGGTCCATGACATCCTGCAATTGCTGCAAGTCATGCGGCGCGCCGCCATCGAGACCGGCAAGTTCGTCGCTGACCTCATTGATGATCCGCCGGGCATCGGAGGAAACCAGGTCACGTACCGCGTAGGCGGAACTCAGGAAGGCGGTGAGATTGGCCGCGAGCGTTCCGGTGCGCAGTGGATTGATGATCAGCTCCACGATTTCAGGCAGCGGGTTCGACAATCGCTCCGCACTGCCCGCGCCGGTGAAGCCCGGGTAGGTTCTGGTCATGTGGGTCAGTCCCTTGAGCAGGCTCTCCAGGGTCGTCCGCGTGACCGGGTCCTCGAGCTGCAAGGCTTCGTTGCGGCGCAGATGGATGTTGCGTATCAGCCGAATCATCATCTCCACCCGCACCATGTAACGGGCCACCCAGTAGAGGTTTTCCGCCGACACACCCGGCAGGGCCTCATCCCGGGCCGTCGATGGCATCCGCTCCGGCGGCAGCAACGATTCAATCTGCTCGGGTTCGGAGGCGAGCACCCAGGTATCCTTGCTGACCGCACCGGACTGGTTGGAAATGATGCGGCTGTCCGGGTTGTCTCCCACGCGGGTCAGTCCGCCCGGCATGACGACGTAGGTGTCCTGCCGGGCAACCAGAAAAGTACGCAGGATCGCCGGCCGGGGCTCCAGTATGCCGTTCTTGAGGGTGGGCACCGAGGACGGGGTGTGCTGTTCCTGTCCGACATACAGATGCGGGTGGGCGCGAATGCGTTCACGCCACGATTCCAGCTCGGCGCGGCTCAACTGGTCGCCGAAGACCGGGGGTTGGCCCGCGCTGCGGTGCGCCGGCCGCAGTACCAGCCGGTGCAGGTTGGCCAGCACGTAATCCCGTTCCGCCGCCTGGCCGCACCACCAGGTCGCCACCGATGGCAGGCTCAATTCCTGTCCCAGGAAGTGTTTCGCGATGCGGGGTAGAAAGGCCAGCAGGCCCGGACTTTCGAGTACCCCGGATCCCAGTGGATTCGCCACGGCAACACGCCCCTGGCGTACGGCCTCCATCAGTCCGGCGACGCCGAGCAGGGAATCGGGGCGCAACTCCAGCGGATCGCAGAAATGGTCGTCGACGCGCCGCAGGATGACATCCACCGGCTCGAGTCCGCTGACGGACTTGTGCCAGACACGACCGTCGCGCACGGTGAGGTAGGCGCCCTCGATCAAGGTGTAGTCGAGGTAGTTGGCCAGGTAAAGGTGCTCGAAATAGGTTTCGTTGAGCGGTCCCGGGGTCATGATGACCACGCGCGGGTTTTCACGGCCCGCCGGCGCCAGATCCGCCAGGGCCTGGCGCATCAGGCGGAAAAACGAGGCCAGCCGGTGCGGATGCGAGTCGCGGAACAGACTGGGTATCAGCCGGGACATCACCGTGCGGTTCTCGAGCGCGTAGCCGGCGCCGGACGGGGCCTGGGCGCGGTCGTTGAATACCCAGATGTCGCCCTCGGGGGAGCGCGCCAGATCGGCCGCGTAAAGGGTCAGACGCGGTGCCGGCATGCCACCGGTGACCACGCAGGCCCGCAGGAACCCGGGGTGGGTATACACCAGGTCGGCGGGCAGCATGCCGTTGCGGATCAGGGTGCGGGGACCGTAGAGATCGGCGAGGATCAGGTTGAGCAATTCCGCTCGTTGCGCCAGACCGGTTTCGATTTCGGCCCATTCGCTGCTGCTTATCAGCAGCGGGATGGGGTCCAGCTGCCAGGGATGATTCAATCCGTCCGGAGCGCCATAAACGTTATAGGTCGCGCCGTCGCTTCGCAGCATGCGGACCGTATCGCGCTGACGCTGGACCATCACCTCAGGACCCATGGTCGCCAGGGAATCGATCAGATAACGCCAGTGCGTGCGTACCTCTCCCTCGCCGGTGCACATCTCGTCGAATATGCCCGGCGGAGCGTCGTAGCGCGGACACCGCGTCGTGCTGTCGGGTGCATCCATGGTCTGGGGGTCAATCACATCCGGAACGGTACCTCAGATCGAGGGTACAAGGATACTCCGGATTGATCTCCTCGGGAGGGGGCGCCATGGGGCCTGGTGGATGCCCCTCGGGATAGAACCGGGCCAGTTCCGCGCTCAGTGGCGGGGGTTGTATCCACCCGGGGGTGTGGCCGTGGTGCCAGAAGCGGCTGATGCGGCGGCTTTCCGCTTCGTAGGCATTGACCGGGAAGACGTCATAATTGCGGCCGCCCGGGTGCGTCACGTGGTAGGTGCAGCCGCCGATGGAACGCCCGTTCCAGGTGTCGATGATGTCGAATACCAGCGGTGAGTGTACGCCGATGGTGGGGTGCAGGCCCGAGGGGGGTTTCCAGGCCCGAAAGCGCACCCCCGCCACGTATTCGCCGTGGGTGCCGGTGCCGTGCAGCGGTACCCGGCGTCCGTTGCATACGACCACGTAACGCTCGTCGCGCAGACCGGTGACCTTGACCTGTACTCGCTCCACCGAGGAGTCGACGAAACGCGCCGTGCCCTGGTTGCTCGTTTCCTCACCCAGCACGTGCCAGGGCTCCAGGGCGCCGTTGATGTCGAGCCGGATACCCTGGAAGGAAACCGAGCCGTAATGGGGGAAGCGGAATTCCTCGAACGGTGCCAGCCATTCGAGCTGGAACGGGTAGCCCGCCTGTTGCAGGTCGCAGACCACATCCTTCATGTCGGCCCACACGTAGTGGGGCAGCATGAAGCGGTCGTGCAGCTCCGTGCCCCAGCGCACCAGCTTGTGCCGATAAGAGCGGTTCCAGAAGCGTGCGACCAGCGTGCGCAGCAGCAGCACCTGCACCAGGCTCATGCGGGCATGGGGCGGCATCTCGAAGGCGCGGAACTCCACCAGCCCCAGCCGCCCGGTGGGGGAGTCGGGCGAGTAGAGCTTGTCGATGCAGAATTCGGCCCGGTGGGTGTTGCCGGTGACGTCGACCAGCAGGTTGCGCAGCAGCCGGTCGACCAGCCACGGGTTCGGCCACCTCACCGGCAGGCATCTGCTGAAAGGCGATCTCCAGTTCGTAGAGGCTCTCGTCGCGGGCCTCGTCCACCCGCGGGGCCTGGCTGGTCGGGCCGATGAACAGGCCCGAGAACAGGGTCGACAGCCCCGGGTGATGCTGCCAGTAGGTCAGCAGGCTGCGCAGCAGGTCGGGGCGGCGCAGGAACGGGCTGTCGGCCGGGGTGGCGCCGCCGAGGGTGACGTGGTTGCCGCCGCCGGTGCCGGTATGGCGACCGTCGAGCATGAATTTTTCGGTTCCCAGGCGGGCGAGACGGGCCTCGGCATAGAGGGTCTCGGTACAGTGGACCAGTTCTTCCCAGTTGTGCGCCGGGTGGATGTTGACCTCGATCACGCCGGGGTCCGGCGTTACCGCCAGTTTGCGCAGGCGCCAGTCGCGCGGGGGTTCGTAGCCTTCCAGTCGCACCGGCAGGTCGAGCTGCCCGGCGGTCAGTTCAATCGCGGTGATCAGGTCGAGGTAGTGCTCCAGGTGGGTGAGCGGTGGCAGAAACACGTGCAGCATGCCCTGGCGGACCTCGCAGCACAGGGCAGTGTGAATCACCTCGACCCGCTGCCTGCCATGGGTACCATTGTCGGCCGGTTCCTGCGGCTGGAATTCCGGATGGGCTTCCTGCTGCCGCTCGAAGCGACTGTAGCGGCGTGTCACCTCGCCGCAGGGATCGCCGAGCGGCGGGCGTGGTTCGAACAGGTCGCGTTCGGGTTCGATGTCCCGTTCTTCCTCGGCCACCCACGGCAGGGCGTCCAGCGGCAGTCGCAGGCCTATGGGTGAATCGCCCGGGGTCAGGAACATGTGTCCACGCCGGAACGTCCAGGAACAGCTTTGCCAGGCGTTCGTCAGCTTGTTCCAGCGCAGCGGGAGTGCATAGCCCGCCGGTTGACCGAGTTCGCCGGCCAGCAGTTCCACCAGCCGGCGCCGTTCGTCGGGGTTCTTCAGATCGCTGCCCAGCAGGTCGACATTGTCCGGCTGCCCGCCGTCTTTCCAGAGGTAATAGAGCGCATCCTCGAAGGCCGGCACCAGATAGTTTCCGGAGAGCCCCAGGGTGCCCGCCAGATGCACCGCGAAACGCCGGGCGTCGGCCGCGTCCAGGCCATAATCCACGTGATCACGCGCCAGTAGTCCGGGCTCGCGCCACAGGAGTTCGCCGTCGCTTCGCCAGAAACAGTTGAGCGACCAGCGCGGTATGGGTTCACCCGGATACCACTTGCCCTGTCCATAGTGCAGCAGACCGCCCGGGGCGAAGGTCCGCCACAGGCGCTGCAGCAGGTCGCCGGCGAGTGCGCGCTTCTGCCGGCCCAGCGCGGCGTTGTTCCACTGCGCCGACTCCATGTCATCAATGGAAACGAAGGTCGGTTCGCCACCCAGGGTGAGCCGCACGTCGCCCGCTTCCAGATCGGCATCGACCCGATGGCCCATGGCCTCGATCATCGCCCACTGGTCGTCGGTGTAGGGTTTGGTGACGCGCGGGTCTTCGTGGATGCGCCGCACCTGGTTGTGGAAGCGGAATTCCACCTCGCATTTGCCGGTCGTACCGGTGATGGGTGCGGCACTGACGGGGTGCGGCGTACAGGCCAGCGGGATGTGGCCCTCACCCGCGAACAGGCCCGAGGTGGGATCGAGTCCCAGCCAGCCGGCGCCGGGAACGTAGACTTCGGCCCAGGCGTGCAGGTCAGTGAAGTCGTGATCGGTTCCCGCCGGACCCTCCAGCGGTTTTTCATCCGGGGTCAGCTGCAGCAGGTAACCGGAGACGAAACGTGCCGCCAGCCCCAGGTGGCGCAGTATCTGCACCAGCAGCCAGCCGGTGTCGCGGCAGGAACCCAGCGCCTTTTCCAGCGTTTCCTCGCAGGTCTGGATACCGGGTTCCATGCGGATGGTGTAGTTGATGTCCCGCTCCAGCCGCTGGTTGAGGTCCACCAGAAAGTTATTGACCTCCTGCCGGGACCGGTCGACACCGGACAGCCACTGCCGCAATCGCGGACCGTCATCGGTGATCTCCAGGTAGGGCGCCAGTTGCTTGTGCAGCTGCGGAGGATACTCGAAGGGATAGTGCTCCGCGTATTTCTCCACGAAGAAATCGAACGGGTTGATGACCACCATTTCGGCCACCAGGTCCACCTCGAAGGACAACTCCCGCACCGGCTCGGGGAATACCAGTCGCGCGAGGTAGTTGCCGAAGGGATCCTGCTGCCAGTTGATGAAATGCTTTTCCGGCAGGACCTTCAGGGAATAGGCCTCGATGGGTGTGCGCGTATGGGGCGCCGGACGCAGCCGGACAACATGGGGCGACACCGCGACCGGCCGGTCGAAGCGGTACTCGGTTTTGTGATTGATCGCGACGCGGATAGTCATGGTCATTCATTCCGGTGGGGTAAAACAGCACGCAATACTTACCACTATACTGCTGTTGTCCCGGTCTGACACAAGCTCAATGCGCCCTGTGCGAACCGAATGATGGCCCTGGCTTGTCCATCAGGTGACGTCGCCGTTGCCGGCTTACGTTACGACAACGGAATTCTCCCCGTCACCGAGCGGGTTATGGACATATTTGTCTGCCGCCCAGTCGTTTTCCCAGCGCTCTCCGTCGATCAGGTACCTGAACTGGTATTCCCGGTCGCGGGGCAGGTCGAGAGTGACGCTGTAGGCGCCGTCCCTTGTCGCGCTTCATCGGGGTAGTGGCGGAATCCCAGCCGTTGAATTCGCCCACGATCGTCACCTCTCGCGGCGCCGTTCGCGGCTTGCGCGGGCAGCTCGAAGGTGACCTTGCAGACCGGTTTTGACTTGAGGAATCGCTTTTTCATCTGTCATGACCTCCTGTGAAATGATTGTCAAGTCAGTAGTGACCCAGTGTCCATCCAAAACCGCCGTGTTCAACGCAAAGACGCAAAGAACGCAAAGCAATGCATTTATTTTTGTATATAAGATTCTTCGCGATCTTTGCGCCTTTGCGTTGAGATAATTTCTTGATGGATGGACAGCCTAGTCGAGACTCATGTCGCTCGATACTCCGCCTGCCGCCGGCAGGTAACACTTCAGGACATAATCCATCACCATGCGGTCGGAGCTGAAGCGCCAGCCCAGCGTGCGGATGGAGCGTTTCATGCGTTTGATCCAGCCCCGGGGCAGGCCATCGACCTCACGTTCGTAATACAGCGGGATGACCTGTTCGTGCAGGACCCGGTAGAGCGCCTCGGCGTCACGGCGGTCCTGCAGGGCCTGGTTGCTGTGGGTTTCGCCGTTGCTGATGGCAAAACCGTTGTGCCCGTCGTAGGCCTCGGCCCACCAGCCGTCCAGCACCGACAGGTTGAGCCCGCCGTTCAGAACCACTTTCTGGCCGCTCGTGCCCGAGGCCTCGAGCGGGCGGCGCGGATTGTTCAGCCAGACATCGACACCCTGTATCAGGTGACGGGCAGTATTCATGTCGTAATCCTCGACGAATACGATTTTGCCGACAAATCGCGGGTCACGGCTCAGCCGGTCGATACCCTGCAGGATGCCCTTGCCGATGCTGTCCTGGGGGTGGGCCTTGCCGGCGAACAGGAGTTGCACCGGCGCCTGCGGATTGTTGACCAGACGATCCAGCATCTCCAGGTCGTCCAGTAACAGATGGCTGCGCTTGTACTCGGCGAAACGGCGAGCGAAGCCGATGGTCAGGGTGTCGAGGTTCAGGGAACGGCGCAGCTGTTCGATCAGTTCCGGCGTGGCGCCGCGGCGCTTTTCCTGTTCGGTGATCCGGCGGCGCACGAAATCGAGCAGGCGCGCCTTGAGAATCTGGTGGGTTTCCCACAGTTCGCCGTCATCGAGACGGTCTATCGAGGTCCACACCTCCGGTTTGGAGCTGCGTTTGGCCCAGTCGGGGCCGAAATGACGTTCGTAGAGGGTGCGCATCTGCGGAGCCAGCCAGGACAAAACGTGCACGCCGTTGGTGATGTGTCCGATCGGCGCCGGCCTGTCGGGCCAGAGCGCGCGCCACATCGAGCGCGAGACGCGGCCGTGCAGGGCGGAGACGCCGTTGGCGCGGCGTGACATCTTGAGCGCCAGTACCGTCATGCAAAAGGTCTCGCCGGGATTGCCCGGATCGACACGGCCGAGACCCATGAGTTCGTCATAGGACAGTCCCAGTGCATCACGCACCGGGCCCAGGTGTTCCTCCACCAGGTCGGTCAGGAAGCGGTCATGTCCGGCGGGCACGGGGGTATGGGTGGTGAAAACGTTCCTGCGCGCCACGCGCAGCATGGCTTCCCAGAAATCGATGCCTTCCTGCTCCATACGTGCACGGGCGATCTCCAGTGATGCGAAAGCGCTGTGTCCCTCGTTCATGTGCACCACGCCGGGGGTGATGCCCAGGGCATGCAGGGCGCGTACGCCGCCGACGCCGAGCAGCAACTCCTGGCGAATCCGCGTGCGGTCGTCACCGCCGTAAAGACGCGCCGTCAGGGCGCGATCGGAGTCGCTGTTTTCCGGTACATCGGAGTCGAGCAGCAGCAGGGTGCAGCGGCCGACGGCCAGCCTCCAGATCCGTGCGTAGAGCAGTCCGCTGCGGGTTTCAATCTGGATCTGGAGAGCCTGTCCGTCCGGTCCGGTCACCCGTTCCATGGGCAGGCGCCAGACGTCGACGTCGATGTAGTCCTCGTGCTGCCAGCCGTCATGGTCCAGATACTGGTGAAAATAGCCCTGGCCGTAATAGAGTCCGATGCCGATCAGCGGGACACCGAGGTCGGAGGCGCTCTTGATGTGATCACCCGCCAGTATGCCCAGTCCTCCGGAGTAGATCGGCACGGATTCATGCAGGCCGAACTCCGCGGAAAAGTAGGCGACCGGTCGGGCGCCCAGCACGCCGGCATGGGTATCGCCCCAGGTGTCCTGCGCTTTCAGGTACTCCTGCAGCCGCCGGCAGGTGTAGTTGATGCCGCTGCGCAGCACGTGACGGTCGATGCGCTCCTCGAGTTCCAGCAGCGGGATCTCGGCGATCAACGCCACCGGGTTGTGATTGAGTTCCCGCCAGCGCGACGGGTTAAGGGCGCGAAACAGGCCCTCGGCCACCATGTCCCAGCACCACCACAGGTTGCGGCCCAGGGCGCACAGACGCTCGAAATCCGGCGCGATGAGCTGTTCGATATTACGCACCTCGCTGACGATGGGACCCAGCGGCGCGGCCACCTCGACCAGTTGCTGGATTTCCTGCGGCGTGAAGGTGCGCGGCTCGACGGTCTGCACCACCAGGACGCCCTGCAGCAAGCCGCGGTCGAGCAACGGAAGACCGAGGAAGGAATGATAGGGATCCTCCCCGGCCTCCGGGAAGTGCTTGAAGCGGGAATGCTGGATGGCATCCTCGACCATGATGGGCCGGGATTCCTGGGCGACCAGTCCGGCCAGTCCCTCCTGCAGGCTCATACGCACCTTGCGCACGCTTTCCTGGCGCAGGCCGTCCGTGGCGGCCAGCACCAGGTGGGCGCGGTCCGGTTCGAGCAGGTACACCGAGCACACATTGCTCTGAAACCGTGACTGGATCAGCCGGATCATCGACTGCAGCGCCTTCGTCGGGTCGCCGCGTTCGGCGACCAGCAGGCTCAGCGCCTCGACGCTGAGTGGGGGTTCGCCGGTGTGCTGATCCGGCCAGACGGGTTGCGGGTTATCCATGGTAATGTTTATCAATCGTTGACAGTC
>CAVQCA010000138.1:0-12788 GCA_963710815.1 uncultured Gammaproteobacteria bacterium
GTGTTGCAGGATAACTAGTCGCTCTCTCAACGAGGCGCGGTGAGTGTCCGCGGCTCCCTGCCTCACGCAACCCGCGACAGCACCATGAGCGAACAGGTGGTGACCGGCTCGCTCAGACAGGGATGCGCTGGTGCAGGCAGCGCAGATTTTTCCCGAATGCGCCGGGGTTGAATCGCATTCCGCCGGTTGTTCGACTATCATGGACTTTACGGAGGAGGGCTTATATTCTTCGAGGGTCATTACGGTGTTTCGCCCAATTTGCTGCATTGGCGGGGTGATCTGAATCGGATTTAGGAGGAGAAATGAAGACCTGTCTGATTAAGAATGGTTTGGTACGGTGGATATCCTGGATGCTTGCCATGCTCATGCTGCCTTCTCTGGCGGATGCCCATATCGTGGCGGGCCAGACGAGCGGGTTTGTGCATGGCCTCGTGCATCCGTTCACAGGCTTTGATCACATCGCCGCCATGGTGGCGGTTGGCCTTTGGGCCGCACAGCGCGGTGGCCGCGCCCTCTGGGTTGTGCCTCTGACGTTTGTCGGCGTGATGTCGGTCAGCGGCTTGCTTGGCATGACGGGGTTTCCATTCCGTTCGTGGAGCCCGGCATTGCGGCTTCGGTGCTCGTTCTCGGCTTGCTTGTCGCGGCCGCGGTTCGTTTGCCTCTGGTGGCGAGCAGCCTGATCGTCGGCCTGTTCGCGGTTTTCCACGGCTATGCACACGGAACCGAGATGCCGGAGACGATGTCAGGTTTGGCCTATGGTGTCGGGTTCATGCTGGCCACGGGATTGTTGCATTGCTGCGGGATCGGACTCGGTCTGCTGGCGGGGCGACTGGAGAGCCCCCGCTTCGTCCGCTATGCCGGAGGCGCCACGGCAGCGCTCGGAGTCTATCTGTTAGTCAGCTGAATTCCGGCGGGCTGCCGGGATTCCGCGGTTACCCGGTATCTCGTTGCATAGCACGACTATGCGCCCCGATACCGGGTAACTCTGTGCCCGCGCTCCTGTTGGTTCGCCACGTACACCCGGGTCCGGGCAGATTAGCGACTCCTGTCCTGCAGCCACCGCGCAATGGCCGGAGGCACCTCTTTCTGCGAGCGGGCGCTCACGTAGATGCCGATATGCCCTCCCGGGAAGGCGATCGCGGTGTAGTCCTTCGTCCCTACGTGTTTCTCCAGTGCGATCGAGGATTCCGGCGGCACCAGGTGGTCCTCGGTGGCATACACGTTCAGTACCGGTACCGTGACCTGCTTGAGGCTGACCTCGCGTCCACCGATCTCCAGACCCCCGGTAACCAGCCGGTTCTGCTGGTAGAAATACTTGATGAACTCCCGGAATGCCTCGCCGGCCTGGTCGGGGCTGTCGAAGATCCATTTCTCCATACGCAGGAAATTCCTGAGCTTGTCCGGATTATCCAGGATGTCGGCCATGTCCGCGTACTTCTGCCCGGTGAGCCTGAACGGTTTGAGCGACAGGAAGCTCCAGTTGAGGAGTTCCCCCGGGACATTGCCCACCGTATCCACAAGCAGGTCGACGTCCAGCTCCCGGGCCCAGTCGCTGAGGACGTTCCCGGAGGTGTGAAAGTCGACGGGGGTGACCATGGTCACCAGGTTCTCCACCCGTTCGGTATGCAGGGCGGTGTAGCACAGGCTGAAAGTCCCCCCCTGGCAGATACCGAGCAGATTGATCCGGCGCAGACCGTGCGCCTTGCAGATGTATTGCACGCAATGGTGGATGTAGCGGTTGATGTAGTCGTTGAGATCCAGGAATCGGTCCGCGCCGTCCGGATAGCCCCAGTCGATCAGGTAGACATCTTCTCCATGATCCAGCAGATTCCGGATGATGGATCGGTCTTCCTGCAGGTCGGTCATATAGGGCCGGTTGACCAGCGCATAGACGATCAGGAGCGGGGTCTTCGCCGGTTTGTCGACCGTCGGTTTGTAGCGGTACAAAACCAGCTTGTCTTCCCGGTAAACGGCCTCTTTCGGTGTGAGGCCAACCTCGACGTTGCCCACGTCCCGCAGGGTGAGCATGCCGCTGCTGATCTTCTTGTTGAAATCGAGCGCGTCTTTCAGGATCTGATCGGGTTGCAATGGAAGTTGCATCATGATTTACCCCTTGTTTTTTTTGGTTGGGCCCTGCGCCTGGCCTGGCTGGGATTGCTGGCCGGTTTCGCCGCCGCTTTCTTTTTGGCCGGCGCTGGCCGCTTCGCCGCCGCCGGTGCGCGCGCTGCGACACGCTTTGCCTTCGGCGCCTGCTGCTCCGCGGATGCGCCGTTTTCCATTGTATCCTGCAATGCACCCAGTTGCTGCTTCAAGCTGTGTACCCGCTGGTGGGTGGTATCCAGTTCCCGCCGGGTTGGCATGTTCATTGCCGTCATCACTTCATCCATCATGGCCTGTTCATGGCGCTTCAGCCGCATCAGCGCATTGACCATCTGGGCCTGCAGATGCGGGAAGTCCGGCGTACCCATCACCTCGGCATAGGCGTCCTCCCCACAGTCGATCCACAGGTTGTAGGCCGCGCGGAGTCCCTCGAGGGGTTTGCCTTCCTTGAACAGGTCGGTCAGTTTCTGGCTGAACAGCTCGGCGGCGCGCTGCGACACCTTGCCGAGCAGCTGCGCGAACTCCTGCATGGCCTTGGCGTATTCCATATAAAGTTGTGCCCATTCCTGCACCTGCTCCTGCCATTCCCGGGTGTAGCCGACGGGGGGCATGGACAGCATCTGCCGGACGGCCCTGGTCATATCGCTCGGCACCGCGCCGCCTTCGGGGCGCAGCGCCTTTTCCAGTGCACCCGGCAAGGGCGAGAATGAACAGGCGAAGCGCTCCCAGGTGTTTAACGGCAAACCCCAGAAGGTGGCGAACCCGGACCATGGATCGGTATCCTTTCCGGCGGTGTCCGAGCCGCTGCACATCGAGGAGAAGGCGTTTTTCATCGCTTCCAGCCAGTCGGTCTGCTGCCCGGTGAAATCCTTGCCCTGTTGCAGCAGGCGCCAGAAGGTCTCGCCCATGTTCATATAGCTCTTGCCAAGATCGAACAACCGGGTGCTTGTTCCCTGGCTGTCCTGTGGCAGGGCTTGCGTCATCAGTCGGGTCCACTGCTGCATGGGGTCTGTCCACGCGCCGGCGCCTCCCCAGTCGAACGGGCGCTGGGCGCCAGGCCAGCTCTTGCCCGCTTGTGACATCTGCATCCAGGTATCCATGTACTGCTTCTGCGCATCCAGCCAGGCCCTGGCCCACGTCTCGGTCGAATCCTTGTATCCCGTCATTTGAATATCCTCCGGTAAACAGGGTGATGCGGGTAGTATAGCAGTATAATATTGCATTGCAACAATAATGAACCGAAACGGTTTTCGCTAATCAGGCCAATGTGTACATATAAATTAGATGCATAATATTAGTTAGTTATGATTATCTTTAATATACGTCATATTATGTGCAAGGGTATTGACAATCCTGCATGCTCGAACTATGCTGCAATGCAGCAGAGAGTGATTTACCTATTATCGACAACCGGGGACTCCCGGTTCTCAACAGGAGACGACGATCATGAATAAAGAAATCTTCGATGAATGGATGAAGCTCAGCAAGAATGCGGTGGAGCCGATGATGCGGCTCAATGCAATCACCGTCCAGGCCATGGAGCGCGTCGCCCGCCAGCAACTGGATGTGGCCCGTGACTATCTCGACCTGGGCACAAGGCAGGCAACGATCATGGGCTCTGCCGGAAATCCGGAGGAAATGATCACCGAGCAAGGACAACTGGTATCCGAGTTCGGTGAACGGCTTATCAACCGGGCCCAGGAATTCTCCAAGATCGCCACGGAAACCCAGCAGGCCGTCACGGAATGGGCGGAGGAAACCTCCAAGAAAGCGGCATCCGACCTCAATACCGGTTAGTTGTAGCACGCCTCCGATTTTCTCTTCTGACTGTCTCGTGCCGGGTGCATCGACCGGCACGAGACGGTATTCTACGTCAGCCCGCAGACAGGCAGTCTGCCTGCGGGCGCCTGGCTGTCTTTTTTACAGCCGCGCGAAATATCACCTACAATAACGCGCCGCCGCAGGGCACGGTGGTTTCGTTTCCCTCAACTGAGGTCCAAGCAATATGGAAGACGTAGTCATTGTCGATGCAGTACGAACCGCCATCGGGAAATTCGGTGGAACGCTGGCCGGGATTCCTGCACACAAACTCGGGGCGCGGGTGATCGCTGCCCTGCTGGAACGCACCGGGGTGGACGCCGCCCGGGTGGACGAGGTCATCATGGGGCAGGTGCTCACCGCGGGTGCCGGCCAGAATCCGGCCCGCCAGTCAGCCATCGAGGCCGGGCTGCCGGTCGAGGTGCCAGCCATGACCATCAACAAGGTATGCGGCAGCGGGCTGAAGTCCGTGCAGCTGGCCGTGCAGGCCATTCGCTGCGGCGATGCCGAAATCATCGTGGCTGGCGGGCAGGAAAACATGAATCTGGCGCCACACGTCCTGCCGGGTTCCCGCACCGGCATGCGCATGGGCGAATGGAAATTGATCGACAGCATGATCAACGAGGGCTTGTGGGATATCTTCAACGATTACCACATGGGCTGCACCGCCGAGAACCTCGTGGACCGCTATAACCTTACCCGCGAGGAACAGGATGCCTTCTCCGCCGGATCCCAGCAAAAGGCGGAGGCGGCGCAAAAGGCCAACCGGTTCGCCGAGGAAATCATCCCGGTCGAAATACCCCGTCGCAAACAGCCTGCGCTGGTCTTCGATACCGACGAATTTCCACGACACGGCACTACAGCCGAGTCACTGGCGAAACTGAAACCGGCATTCCGCCCCGACGGTACGGTTACCGCCGGCAATGCCTCCGGCATCAATGATGGCGCTGCCGCCGTGCTGGTCTCCTCGGCCCGCGTGGCCCGAGAACTCGGACTGGAACCCCTCGCGACCATCGCCGCCTACAGCAATGCCGGCGTCGACCCCGCCTACATGGGCATAGGGCCGGTGCCCGCCACCCGGCGCTGCCTGGACAAGGCCGGCTGGCGCGTCGACGATCTCGATCTCATCGAGGCCAACGAGGCGTTTGCCGCCGTCTCCCTCGCGGTCGGCCGGGAACTCGGATTCGATAATGACAAGGTGAATGTCAATGGCGGCGCCATCGCCCTTGGGCACCCGATCGGCGCCTCGGGCGCGCGGATTCTGGTCACCCTGCTGCACGAAATGCGCAAGCGGGATGTGCACAAGGGACTCGCGACGCTGTGCATCGGCGGTGGGCAAGGCGTGGCGCTCGCCGTCGAGCGCTAGGCAGTTGCCGCAACCCCCGCTTGCGCGGGAAAGACAGGCTTAATCAGACTCAACAAATGTATTAACAAGGAGAAAATTCCATGTCACAGAGGGTTGCATTGGTTACGGGCGGTACCGGCACCATCGGTACGGAGATCTGCAGGCAACTGGGTGCGGCGGGCCACCGCGTGGTGGCAACGTGTCTCCCTGCGGAAGCGGATGCCGCCAAGGCCTGGCAGGCCGAGCAGAAGCAGGCGGGTCATGACATCGCGGTCGTGCCCTGTGACCTCGCTGATTTCGAGGCGACGGCGGCCGCGGTGAAGACCGCGGAGCAGCAGGTGGGGCCCGTGGATGTGCTGGTCAACGTGGCCGGTATCACCCGCGATGCCAGCCTGCGGAAGATGACGCCGGAGCAGTGGCATGCGGTGATCCAGTCGAATCTCGACAGTGTCTTCAATGCCACACGCAATGTCATCGAAGGCATGCTGGACCGCGGTTTCGGGCGGGTCATCAGTATCTCGTCGATCAACGGCCAGAAAGGCCAGTTCGGGCAGACCAATTATGCCGCCTCCAAGGCGGGCATCCACGGCTTCACCATGTCGCTGGCGCAGGAAGGGGCGCGCAAGAATGTGACCGCGAACACCATCTCACCGGGGTATATCGAGTCTCCGATGGTCAACTCCGTGCCGGAAGAGGTGCGCAAGCAGATCATCGCCCAGATCCCGCGGGCGCGGCTCGGCCGGCCGGCCGATATCGCCCGCGTCGCGGTGTTCCTGGCGGCGGAGGATGCGGATTTCATCACCGGGGCGAATATTCCCGTGAACGGCGGACACTACATGAGCTGATGCACGCGCAGGCGTGCCGGACGATGACCGTGACGAAACAGCGGGTAATCAAGAAATACGCGAATCGTCGTCTCTACGATACGGAAGAAAGCCGCTACGTGGCGCTGGAGGACATCCGGCAACTGGTCATGGAAGGCCGGAATTTTCGCATCGTCGATGCCCAGGGCGGCGAAGATATCACGCGCAGCATCCTGCTGCAGATCATCGTCGAACAGGAGGAAAAGGGTCAGCCCATACTCAGTACGCGACTGCTCGAACAGCTGATCCGCTACTACGGCGACAACCTGCAGTCGTTCGTGGGCGCCTATCTCGAGAAGAGCATGGATTTCTTCATCAAGGAGCAGACGGTCCTGCAGGACCAGATGCAGAGCCTGTTGCAGGCCGCTCCGTCATCGGTATGGAAGCAGATGGCGGAACGCAACCTGACGCTGTGGAAGGACATGCAGCAGGAGCTGTTGAGGAATTTTGTTTCCTCGACCACAGGCCCGGCACGCAAGGACGAAAAAGATCATTGATGTTGGGCCTGTTAACGCTTGTATGATCGCCGCGTTGCTGCCTGAAATCAGGCCAGGCAAGGCGCGAGGAGCGAAGTTTAGTGGTGCTAAATGAACGACGAGCAACGCCGCATGGCCTGATTTCAGGCGCAACCCGAAGGGACGGGGCCATTTTCCCGTAATCCGGCGTTAGCGCTCGCTTGTGTGGCGTCACTACACGGCACTCGCGCTGCCTTGTCTTGCGAAAAAATGGCCTCCGTCGCGACGACCATACAAGCGTTAACAGGCCCTAATGGAGCGGATACATTTTACAGTCCGGTAAAAAGTTTCCGGCCCCACTGCTGTCCCGGGCCGAAATGAGCGTTTATGCTTCCGTTACCCGCCGCGCGGTGCCGGTCAACCTCTGGCTCGACCAGACCGATTTCCGCGCAGGCGCTGTTTTGACGTAATACCAATGACCAGGAGCCTGTCGGATTTAGGTGATCGTAGCGAGCATGGTGGGAGAGCGAGCACAGAGGGTCACGATATCGAGGCGCATAGTGGTTCTATGCAACGAAATATCGGGGAACTATGGGCCGCTCTCCCGCCAGCGCAGTAGATCAATCCTAAGTCCGACAGGCTCCTAGCTTCCTGCCTCGATGTTATCGTTCAGGCTGAAACGTTCGACGCGCGGCCTGCTGCTCCTGCTCGCGAGCCTGCCCGTCGTGGCACTGGTGCTCGCGCTGCTCTACATGGAAGGCATGCGCTACCTCGAGGGTAACCCGCGCGGCTTTTGGTGGAGCCTCGAGTGGGCGGCGGAGACTCTCACCACCACCGGCTACGGTGCAGACGCGCACTGGAGCAGTCCGGTAATGGTGCTGCTGGTGATTGTCGGCCAGTTCCTCGGGATCTTCCTTGTCTTCCTTGTGTTTCCGATCTACGTGCTGCCTTTTTTCGAGGAACGCTTCGAGGGACGGCTGCCGGGCGTGCTGCCGGCGATGGAGGGCAGGAAGTGCGTCCTGGTCTATCGCTACGGGCCGGCAGTAGCGATGCTGATCGACGATCTCTCGCGCTATGGCCGGCATGTGATAGTGCTCGAAGAGGACCGCGACGCCGCGCGTCGGCTCCAGGAACGGGGCGTCGAGGTGGTGCACGCCAGCTTCCACGACGAGTTTCTCGATCTTGGCCCGCTGTGCGGTGCCGAGGCAATCGTCGCCAACGGCGAGGACCACGACAATGCGGCGCTGGTGCTCATCGCACGCGAGTTGGGTTTCACGGGCCCGATCTTCGCCCTGGTGGATGAGCCCCTGCACCGCTATCCGCTGCAAACCTCCGGCGCGACCGCCGTCTACACGCCGCGCCACGTACTGGCGGCGGCGCTCGCGGCAAAGGCGAGCCGACGCATCCATCGCCGCGTGAGCGGACTCCAGCAGATCGGTGCCCACGTCATGGTGGCCGAGATGCGCATCCATCCGCAGAGCAAACTCGCGGGGCACACCCTGGCCGACCTGAAGGCGCCGGAGCGCTTTGGTGTTACGGTCGTGGGGCGCTGGGTCAAAGGCCAGTTCACGCCCGGCATCTCGGGGCGCGCCCGGCTCGAGCCGGGGACCATCCTCGTCGCAATTGGCAGCACCGAAGGCGTCGCACGCCTGGGAGAGATCGCGACCCCGCTCAGGCAGGGCGGGAGAATCGTTGTTCTCGGTTACGGCGAGGTGGGGCGCAAGATCGTCGAGTTTCTGCACGATGCCGGGGAGCCGACCACCGTGATCGATATCCATGCATTGCCCGGCGTGGACGTGGTGGGAAACGCCCTCGACCAGGAAGTGCTCGAACGTGCCGGTGTGCGTGACGCAAGTGCTGTGGTACTCGCACTCAGCAACGACAACGAGGCGCTGTTTGCGGCCACGGTGGTGCGCGACTTTGCGCCCGAGGTGGCGCTCATCGCGCGTGTCAACCAGGCGCAGACCGTGAAGAGGCTGTATCAGGCCGGTACCGACTTCGCGCTGTCCATCGGCCAGGTTGCCTGCCAGCTGCTCGCCAACCAGATGCTCGGCGAGGAGTACGTCAGCCTCGAGCCGACGGTGAAGATCGTCAAGGTCGACGGCTCCTCGTTCGCCGGTCAGCATCCTCTTCGCACCGGGTTACGGGGGCGGGTCGATGTCCTGGTGGTGGCGCTGGGGCGGGGCACTGCGGTGGTGGTGGAGTTCGGTGACGAGTTCCGCATCATTGCCGGTGATGAGCTGTTCCTATGCGGGACGCCAGATGCCCTTGACGCCTGTTTCACCGAGTTTCCCGAGCTGCGGCCGCGCCCCCCAGCGCCGCGCGGCTGATAGCGCCGGGACCGGCGCACTCCGGAAACATACGGTCTTTTCACTGATCGTTAACAGTTCGCTTACTTCAGTGCATTTTGTCGTTCCACCGCCACCCGGTGAAAAATGCGGGTTTAACACGAATGGCAATTACTTAAGTCCAAATTGTGCTGGAAAGCCACGGTATCGATGGAAGACACAGAAATTATCTGTGAATTTTCCGTGTATTTCCGTGTGCTTCCGTGGCCATTTGTTTTTTTTATAATGACGATATTCCTTGAGTAAGTGCCATTTGGTTTAACACCCGGCGCCACTGCGGTGAAAGCGGTGTTTACCGGATGAACACTGATTCGTGGCTTCTCCATGACCCCTCCGGGAACAGGATCACCGCACAGCCCGTGGATGGACTTCACCGGATATCGGGACTACCATCAGTTTGACCGTAGCCGGGGGGCAGACGGATGGATAGACGGTCGTGAGCATTCGCAACCTTGAGAAGATCTTCAAGCCGCGTCGGGTGGCCCTGATCGGGATCGAGAAGGATCCCGGGGACCTCGGCAGACAGGTGCTGTCGAATCTTCTCGGCGCGGGTTTTCGCGGCATCGTTTACCCCGTCAGCTTCAGCGTCGAATCGGTCAGCGGTGTCCCCACGTATCCAAATCTCTCCAGCCTGCCTAAAATTCCTGACCTGGCGGTGATCTGCACGCCGGCGCGTGATGTCCCGCGGGTCGTACAGGAGTGCGGCGAGGCAGGCATCATGGGGGTGGCCATCCTCTCCAGCGGTTTCCGCGAGGCTAATGCACAGGGCCGGCAGCTGGAAGAAGAGATCGTCGACGTTGCCCGCCGCTTTGAAAATATGCGCATCGTCGGGCCGAACTCGCTCGGTATCATCGTCCCGGATATCGGACTCAATGCCAGCCATGCTGTGGCTGCCACGAGACCGGGACATCTGGCCTTCATCTCCCAGTCCCATTCGCTTTCCAATGCGATCCTCGACTGGGCATCGGATTCCGGCGTCGGCTTTCTCCCTGTTCGCCTCCCTGGGGAACAGTCTCGATATCGGCTATGGCGATCTGATCGATTATCTGGGAACCGATCCCAATACCCGGGCCATCATTCTCTATGTCCAGTCGATTCGGCATGCGCGCCGCTTCATGTCGGCGGCGCGTTCCTTCGCCTGTTCCAAGCCGATCGTCGTTTACAAGGCCGGCCGCTTCGAGGGATCGGCGCGGGCGGCGCTCTCCCACACCGGCGCTATCGCCGGCGAGGATGCCGTCTACAGCGCCGTGTTCGAGCGCGCCGGGGTGGTGCGTGTGGCGGAGCTCGACGATATTTTCGACGTGGCGGAGATCCTGGCGTCCCAGCGCCTGCCGGAAGGCTCCCGGCTTGCGATCATCGGCAATGCCGGCGGTCCCGCGATTATCGCCGCCGATGCGCTGCTCTCGCGCCGGGGGCAGCTGGCGGTACTGGGCGAAGAGTCCGTGGATCAGTTGAACCGGGTGCTTCCCGAGGCTTGGTCGCGCGGCAATCCTGTCGATCTGCTGGATGCCGCCGGCCCGGAACGATTTGCCGCGGCGCTGGAGATCGTGCAGCAGGATCCCGGCGTCGACGCCATCCTGGTGATTTGCGCCAGTCAGCCGGCGATCGACTCAAGGACTGTGGCCGAGGTCGTGATTCAGGCCGCCGGGAACAACCGCAAGCCGCTGTTCGCCGCCTGGATGGGCGGCGCCAGGGCGAGAAAAGACATGCGTTACCTGAACCACGCCGGCGTGCCGGCGCAGGCCACGCCTGAGCAGGCCATCCGCGCCTTCATGCACCTGGTGTCCTATGCCCACAATCTGGAAATCCTGTACGAGACGCCGCGCGAGATGCCGATCCGTTTCACGGCGAATCGCAAGAAGCTGGCCAGGCGATTCCACGCCTGTATGCAGAATCGAGGTTCCCTGACGGAAAGCGAGGCCAAGCACCTGTTGAAGGCCTATGACATTCCCGTGTGCGACACGTTCATCGCGCACAGCGTCGATGAGGCGATCGCGGCGGCCGGACAGATCGGCTATCCCGTGGTGCTCAAGTTGCGTTCTCCCGAGATCCTGCACAAGATCGACATCGGCGGCGTGGCGCTGGATCTCAAGGACGCGCAGGCCGTGCGCGAGGCCTATGAAACCATGCTGCAGCGCTTGCGCGCCGACCGGCTCGCCGAACGCGTGGACGGGGTGACGGTGCAGCGCATGATGTGCCCCAAGGACGCGCTGGAAATGATCCTCGGCGCGAGCCGGGATCCCACCTTCGGCCCGGTCATCATGGTCGGCCTCGGCGGCGTTGCGACCGAGGTTTATTCCGACCATGCCCTTGGGCTGCCGCCACTCAACGAACGCCTGGCACGCAACATGGTGGAATCCCTGCGCTGCCGGCCGATGCTGCAGGGTTACCGGGGCCGTCCCGCCGTGAACATTGATCATTTGATCGAGGTGATGATCCGCTTCTCCTGCCTGGTCGCCGATTACCCCGAGATCCGGGAATTCGATATCAATCCGCTGCTGGTGTCGCCCGATGGCGTGATCGCGCTCGATGCCGCGGCGGTGCTCGACGGGGAGGCCGGCCAGGACGCGCAGGAACCCTATGAACACCTCGCGATACGGCCCTATCCGGAGCAGTACATGCGCCGGCCGCGGCTGCGCGACGGCACCCAGGTGACGCTGCGACCGATCCGCCCCGAAGATGAGCCGCTCTGGCATGAACTGATCGCCAGTTCGTCCCCCGAATCCATCCGTTTCCGATTCCGCTCGATCTTCAAGCAGGCCAACCATCAAATGGCGGTCAAGTATTGCACCATCGATTACGAACGCGAGCTGGCGATAGTCGTGGAGACCCGGGTGGAAAACCAGCGCCGCCTGATCGGTGTCGGGCAGCTGATCACCGATCTGAATCACGAAACCGCCGAATATGCCGTGATCGTGCCCGATCCCTGGCAGGGAAAGGGGGTGGGCGCCCTGCTGCTGGACTACTGCCTGGTGCTTGCCGCCCGCTGGGGGATAGCCGAAGTCGTCGCGGAGACCGACCCGGAGAACATGCGGATGTTATCGCTGTTCCACAAGCGCGGCTTCAATAGCGTGATCCGGCGCGAGGACGAGGTGGTGTTCCTGAGGAAAAGCCTGCAGTAACCGATTGCGCGCGCGCTGCACTTTTTGTCCCCGGTCCCCGGACAAGCGGAGTCCGGCGGGCCTTCCTTGCCATAACTCACTGATTTTTATCTCCTCAGTCGTGGCAATTCAGCCCATTTTGCCTGCATTTGCAGAGTCAAGGGATAGCAGTGCACGAACGATTGCGACTTCCGCGGACATCACCGGCATGATTAGCCAAAAATGAAGTAATCCAGCATCACAAGTGTGTAAAATGTGCCCCCTGATCATCAGCAGGATATTCACGCGAGGAATCCCATGCAATCAAACCGACTCCAGAGCGAGCTTGAACGGATCACCCAGGCTTGCCACCATGATCCGTTCGCGGTACTCGGCAAGCATATCGAGGACGGCAAGGAGCTGGTCAGGGTGTTTCTCCCGGACGTCTCCGAAGTCGCCATCGCCGAGGGCAACCTGCCTCTGGAGCGCATTCCCGACACCGACCTGTTCGAGTGGCGCGGCGCCTCCGGGGCCGTGCCCGATCACTACCGGCTGATCTGGCGCGACAGCAGCCACCGTCAGCATATCGCCCACGACCCCTACAGTTTTCCGCCCCAGCTCAGCGATTTCGACCTGCACCTCTTCGGGGAAGGCAGGCACCGCCATGCGTACCGTTTCATGGGTGCGCATTCGCACCAGGTGGATGGCGTCGCGGGCATCCTGTTCGCCGTCTGGGCGCCGAACGCGGAACGGGTCAGCGTGATCGGTGATTTCAATCG
>CAVQCA010000139.1:0-9081 GCA_963710815.1 uncultured Gammaproteobacteria bacterium
TCAGCCGCTGAACGCCCCACTCCTGACACGTTCCCAGCTCACCCGGCGGCGGTTACGCGTCTTTCACCATCGGGGTCGGCCTGCTGGCTGCACAGCCATCCTTGGCTCGATCGCCGCATTGCCGGTCATGCCCTGGACGATGGGCATCGTACGCAGCGTACCCAACACGTCTACATTTCCGAGGTGCCGCAAGAAAACCGCGGCGCTTATTTGGTCACCACGCAGGGGGTGATCCAGCTCTACACCTGGAACGTCAGAGCCCTATTGATTTTCCCGTGGATGCGCCAACGCTGAATAAGAACAGCCTAGAATCCATCGCCGTAGTCCAGAAGCAGTTCGACCTGCCGGAGAACTGCCATTCTCTATGCAATCGACACTGACAAGTTGATCGGCTCAAACGGGAAGCCATGAGCAGGATATGCAATTGGACCTGCAATTCTCCCCCTTACCGCCCGGAGATTACGATTGGAAGTCCCGGCCGACAGCATGTTCGGCGGTAAGACCTATCATTACTTCCATCTACAGTAAGGGTGACAGCACCGGTTGCAAAACCCGACAACCGGTGCTTCGCCCCGCACCGCGCATACCCATCACCAGGGTATGCCATCATGGCAATATCAAATACGCCACGCTCGTCGAATTCAAAGAGACGGGTTCCAGGCCACCTCCCATAAATACCCATCCGGGTCCTGAAAATAGCCGTGGTAGCCACCCCAAAACACATCCTGGGCTTCCTTGGTAATTTCGGCGCCCAAACCGCGTGCCTTTTCCAGCACTTCTTCGACTTCGGCTTTACTCTTCAGTGTTATAGGCCAGCGTAAACCCAGGAAAGCCACTGCCCTGCGCCGGCACCAGGGCATCCTCGGCCAGTCTCGTACGGATAAAGAGAAAAGACCACGCCATTCATCTGGAAAAAGGCGACGTACCCCTGGCTGCCCCCGGAAGGCTGCCAGCCCAGGCCGTCCCGGTAGAATTTCAGCGAGCGCTCGAATACGCGTACGCCGAGCGTGATCAGGCTGATTTTTTGTCTCATGAGTGCACTCTCCCAATACGAATATGCAGCGGCCAGCGGATCCAGCGCTTTTCGTCCGGCAGGCCCCAGGCCGCTTCAAACTTTTCCCAGGCAGCATCCAGCGAGCCATCCCCGTTCTTTTTGAAATAACGCCGCGTGGCGGACCAACTGCCCAGAAAGCCGAGCAGATCGTGCAAATCCCAGTTCATCTCGATGGAAAATTCCGGATGCTCGATTTCTTTAAATGGAAAGGGCAGCGTGCGGTAACCTGCTTCGAGGTAATGAATGCGTTCCGGCCAATAGCCCCGTAAATCCTCGTAATAATACTGGTCGACCACCGGATCGACTTGCGGATTGATTTCGGGGAAATTATAGGTCCAAACGGCCAGCAGCGCGCCCGGATTTCCCACCCGGCGGACCTCGCGGATAAAGGCTCGAAATCAAACCAGTGTACCGCTACCCCTACGGTGACCAGGTCGACCGACCCGGTCGCCAGCGAGGTGCGCTCGGCCGCTCGACGCGGTATTCGACGCCTGGATGGGGTTGCGCATTTTTGATCTGTCGCGGCTGGCGTCGGTGGCGATCACACGTTGGAAACGCCCTGCCAACTGGATGGCGGCCTGACCGCTCCCGGTGCCGCAGTCCCAGGCCAACCGCGGACCGGGAACCTGTTCTGCCAGGAAATCGAAAAGCGCTTGCGGATACCCAGGCCGGTAACGGGCGTAATCACCGGCATGCCTGGAAAAATGAGTCACGAAATGGCATTCTCCTCCTTGCCGAACCCCTTCTTGTTAATCGACCACAACCGCAGAGTCCCATCTGCAGATCCGCTGGCCAGGATCTTCCCGTCCGGCGACCATGCCAGCGCCAGGATGTTATCCGTATGTCCTTCAAAGCCAGCGGGATAAGTCCCCATGCGGGTTCCACGGTGGACGTTTCAGGTCGCTGCCCCCACTGGCCAGGATCTTCCCATCCGGCGACCAGGCTTCTCATCGGCGACGAAGCTGGCCTGATCGAGCATATTAAACAGGTATTCACCCTTTGGCAGACCAGATCGTTCGCAGCGCCGCCAGGAGCTGGCCATGCGGAGACCAGGCCAGGCTGTTGACGCTGCTTTGATCCACCACTTTGGCAACATTCTCGCCTGTGTTTGTATAAATCTGGACGTTGCCGCTCTCATCGCCCAACGCCCAAAGCTGGCTGTCCGGAGACCAATCCATGGCCCAGGAAGGCGTACAATGCTCACAACCCTGCAGCCAGAAGACCTGCTCGCCATCGGCGCGCCATGATTTATAACCCGTCGCGCCCCCCAGCAGGTACTTCCCGTCCGGAGACCAGGCCAGGTTGTAGAACTTGCCCCCGCTGAAGGAAGTGTTGAGAGTCCTCACAACCTGGCCGCCCGCATCCCACCACTGCACGCTCGGGTTTGTATTGGTGACGATCGATCCGGATGCCAGGATCTGCCCATCAGGCGACCAATCCACGGCGAAGACTTTCCCCGCCTGGCTCTCCAGGACTTTCTGCGGATTGCCCTGCGTATCCCACAAGCGGATCGTGCCATCAGCGCTGGCCGTCGCCAGAGACTTGCCGTCCGGGGACCAGTTCATATCATTGACCTGGCCGGAATGGTCATTCAAGATCTTGAAAAGGGTGCCATCCGGTTTCCAGAGGCGCACGGAATAATCCGTAGATTAAAACCTGCACAACCGGAAGCCAGCAGCCCGCCATCCGGCGACCAGGCCAGGCAGCCCACCGGGCCCTGGTTGTCCAACACCAATGCCGGGTATACATTCTGGGTATCCAAAGTGACTGCAGGCGCGGGTGTGCCGGTCGCCGAGCAGCCGGCGACGAAAGCCAGGGCCAATAAGCCAGACAGCAGCCCGCTCAAAGGAGTATTTTTAAGGGGTTTATACAGATTCATGATTCTAATTATACGCCCCACCAATTGCTAATTTGGATGTATAATATCTTTATAGTTCCATTAGGCACTCATAGAAAATCATCATCAGCATAGCAATCTGGCTTAGAACATCAAATCGAACTACGGTTCTACCCCAGGGGGGGAGAAGAAGCTTGTGATTCCGAAACCCCTACTTACCGATTTACTCGCTTTGGCTGCGAAAGCGTATCCCAACGCCAGCTTTGAATTTCTGGATGACACGGTTTTTCCACCTCCCTGACAGGCGACGATCAAACCCATTTTCTGCAGCTCCTGGGCTTTGCGCGCGCCTTACAGCTCGAGAATCCGTTGTACGAAACAGTTTACCAGCATCTGCTGCACTTATACGTGTTGAACGGCAGCCGCCTGGAGGCGTTAAAAACCATTGACCGGCGCTTACGTGGGGTGGTAGCAGGTCAAGGCGCATTACTCCTCGTTTCCGGAATCTCAGGAATTGGCAAAACATCCATGGTGCTTGCGTTCCAGGAACGGATCCGCCAGCTCGGGGCAGCCTTCATCTCTGCCCGTTGTTATGAACATCAAAGTATATCTTATGCACTGTGGCAGGATGTGGCCCGTTCTGTTGCAGCGCTGACCGGCCTGTCCATCGACACCTTATTGGCCCCCATCGGACAGGGCAAAGATGCGCGATCTTCCCTGGAGTTAAAACTGGCGCTGGCAGACTTTTTCTCGGATTGCGCTGCCGGCCAGCCTCTGGTCATTCTTTTGGATGATTTGCATTGGTGCGATGCGGACTGATTGGAGGTTTTAGATCACCTTAGCAGCCGGCCGGTTCATTCTCCGATCCTGTTTGTCGCTACCTATCGCAGCGAAGAATCGCACAGCCCCAATCCGCTGAACGATTTTTTACCCAAACTCCGGCGTGACCGGCAGCATGATACGATTCAGTTAAGTCCCTTGAGCGAGGCAGATATCGAGCGACTTGCGACAGCCTATCACGGGCCTTGCAGCATTCAGCTCATTGCGTATTTGCTTGAGCGTGCCGGAGGCCATCCGCTCTTCACTTTAGAGCTGCTCAATGACTTGATCGCACAAAACTTACTGCGCCAAGATGAGATGGGGCGCTGGTTACCGCCCGAGGAATCTGTCCCGGTACCTGCCTTCCTAAAACAATTGATCAGGCGGCGTTTCCATCGAGCCGGCCGGTGGGTAGAAGAATTGCTTGCCATTGGCGCAGTCGCGGGTGAATCCTGGCAATTAAAGATCGTCGAAAAACTGCTCGACATGCCGGAAAGGGATTTGTTGGCAACGCTTGAAAGTGCCCTGCGAGCTGAAATTATCACCATCGAGGATGACGTAACCGAAACTTATCGCTTCTCACATGGCCTCATCCGCGAGGTGCTGTATTACGGGCAGCTTGCCCGGCTGCGGAAACGGGTCCACGAGCAGGTCGCTGATCAATACGAGCAGCAACAACCGGACAATCATTACGCCATCGCTTATCACTACTTGGGTGCGCAGAATTGGGAAAAGGCAATCCAATACTGCCTGCTGGCAGGACAGGGAGCCACCCGGCGCTTTGCCAGTCATTCAGCCATTCAATGGTACCAGCGGGCTTTGGAAGCTATCCAGCATGCCGGGGCGGATTTTGAATCCACTCGCTTGAGCATCTACAAACAATTAGGGCGTGCCTACATGGTCATCGAGCGGCGCGACCAGGCAGAAATCGCCTACACCCACATGCGGGAAATCGCTCAAAACAGTGGGGATCTGGTAGCGGAGGGGCATGCGCTGGTCGACCTCTCCCTGGTGATTGGGGCGCGCAATCAACTTGATCTGGCGGAAAAGATGGCTTACCAGGCGCTCAGGATAGCAGAACAAAGCACTGATTTAAGACTGCTTACACGGATCCATGCCTGCCTGGCGAAAACAATGATCGCAAGGGGTCGCTTCGAAGAAGCCGCTTTTCACAATAATCAAGCCTTGCAGCATGCTGAGGCTATTGAAGATGTGGCCACCATGAGTGAAATATTCAGGCAGTACACTTACCAATCCATCTGGCTGGGCCAATATCCGGAGGCAGAGACCTATGCGCGCTGGGCTTTTAAATACGCCCAAATGAACGCTGATCCATTACGTATTGTGGGGGGCTACCAGATCCTGAGCTACATCCTGATCGAAGCAGGCAAATATACCGAAGCACACCGGCTCATCCGCAGTATCCTGGAAGAAAGTGAGGCCAGTGATCCATACCATCACCAACTGCCGCGCCTGCTGAACCAAATGGGTTATCTCTATCTCGAGCTCGGTGGCGCACAGGAAGCGCTCAACTGGGATCAAAAAGCGCTGCAAGCCAGCCAGAATTCCCCTGAGCAGAGAAATTACGAGATGCAGCGCTATAGTTTGCTCAATATGGCCACCGATGCCCTGCATCTCGGAAAACTGGATGAAGTGCAAGATGCGATCACCCAGTTCCTGGCCGTTAATGAGGGCCTTGAGTTTGGCGGCTTTCGCTACTTCAACCGCTATCAATTGCTGATGAGCGAGTTGAACCTGGTTCAAAATGAGCCGGATCGGGCGATTGAACTGGCCCAGCAAGCCCGAACGCTGGCGCAGTCCAAAGGCATCCTTAAAAATATTGCCAGAGGTCACTGGTTGGAAGGACGGGCTTTGGACAATATGCTGCGTTTCGACGAAGCCTTGGATCATCTGCAAACGGCGATTGCGATTGTGGATCGAATAAAACACGGCTCGCTGCGCTGGAAGATCCGATTGAGCCTGGCTGAGGTGCTCACCCGCTCGGGAAAATCATCTCAAAAGATTCTTCAAGAGACGCGGTTAATGCTCAATCAAACCATCCACTCGCTCTCTCTTTCCCCCTTACGTGATATCCTGATTAACTCTGATTGGTTAAAACAACTCGACGCACTGGAGAAAAACCCCGTACCTGAAAAACCTGCCTACCCCGCCGGATTGACCGAGCGTGAGATCGAAGTCCTGCGCCTGGTCGCCAGCGGTGCCACCAACCAGCACGTGGCAAACGTGTTGCATATCAGTGTGCGCACCGTCAACACCCATATGACCAATATCCTCAACAAAACCGGATGTGATAATCGGACCGCGGCCAGTGCCTTTGCGATTCAAAATAACCTGGTCTCTACGTAAAATTACGTAGAGACCTTAATGTACTTTGTTTATCCGAATTATCTTAAATCAACAGTCTTCTCGATGACAGGCCAGCCTCCTTTTTGTAAGATAGGTTTAGGTCGACCGCACAGTACGAACAACCTGCTGCAAGATGATCGTGACTGTACGGCAAATCAATTTCTAAACCAGCAAAAAGCGATTCGGTAATATGTCAAGATCAACATTCATCGAAAAGGAAGGTAAGGGAGCGGATAACAAGACGAGTTGAATCACACCTGCTTCAAACGCACATTAACAAAGCAAGTTACAGAGATTAAGGAATAGTCAGGCTGACAACCTGGAATTGGACGGTGAAGTGAGCTAAAGCCTCCTTGGCCGGTAAGGCTGGTTGGTCGCCAGTAGTCGCATCACCAACCTTACTAGCTTGCGAGCGGTCAGGACTGTGGCCCGTTTGTGGGCATGCTTGCGCACTTCTTTCAGTTTACGTTGGAAATATTGGCCGTACTCACGGTCGCACCTCTGGACCGAGTAGGCTGCTTCGCAGAAGTAATAACGCAGAAAAGGATTACCGGTGCGGGTCATGCGGGTTTCGTCAGCGGTGAAGTCAGCCGAACCGGTCTTACGCCACTTGAAGCCAGCGAATTTAGCCACCTTAGCCTGGTCAAAGTTGAAGCGTTGTGGATTTCCAATCTCGGCCAAAATGCCGGCGACAAAGACGGGACCGAGGCCAGGAATGGTCTCGAGCGTGTTAGGGATGCCAAGCAGGCGCTCCCCAATGGCGGAATTGAGCCGTTTTTCCTGGTTTTCCAAAGCGCTGATCTGCTTCAGGCTCAGACTCAGGACGAGATTGATGGGCGACTGCAAAGCCTGGGGCAGGTGGTAGGAGTCTTGGGCAACCTGCTTGAGCAAGCGAGCGTTCTCGGTCGGGTCGGGGAAACGGCGTTTGCCCTTGAGGTCGATGAACTCGACCAGTTCCTCAAACGGCATAGCGGCAATCTCTTCGGTGGAGGCGAATTCCTGGATCACCGCCCGGCTGGCTGCGCCAAACAGATTGGAGAAAGGCTTCTTATCTTTTCGGGAGTATTCGCTGGCCTTCAGATACAGGATGGCGGTGCAGTAAGCTTTCTCCCGAGCCAGGTTGTGAACCACATGGTAGCGATAGCGGGTGAGAAAGCGCAGGGCCAGGTAGGTTTCATCGAACTCGAAGGACGTGCCGATATCTCGCCCCCACCTCAGCCGATCGGCAATCACGAAAGCGTCGATCGGGTCGCTCTTATCCATATCCACGTAGCTTTTCTTGAAGTTGGCGGTCAAACGTGGGTTGAGGGCATGCAGATCGACCGGCCAAGCGGAAAGCAGTTCATCCTGTTGCAACGACTGGAAGAAGTGGAACCAATACCAACCTGTGGCTTCGGCCGCTACCTGAAGTTCGCTAAATCCATCGGCTTCCATCAACTCTGCGACTTGCTGAACAAAGGCTTGTGTCCCTGGGCGGTTGTTGTCCAGGGTGAAACGGGAACGCACCTCTTGCCCGTTGGCATCCATCAGGCAAAAGGTGTTGGTCTTGCGGTGAACGTCAACGCCCACAATGAGAGGATTTGACATGATTTTACCTCCGTTGAAAGGTTGTGTGTCCACCCAGGGAGCAGGATCCTGGCCACCCGTGAGATCAACAGCCTCGCGGTCAATGAGAATTTGGCTGGCGGAGGAGGTGTTCCCGGCTCTACTGCGCCGGGCAACCGCCAGCGACAAAACAAGTTTCGTGTGAGAAGTACCCACGGGTGCGAGGGGCGCAGGCTTATTTAGAAGTCGCTCGCTTGAGCGCAACAAGGAGAAATAGCGCTGCCCTCCCTGGGCCAGCTCCTAGGATGCCAGAAATCCTGTTTTCGTCAAGTGGTGCAAGCTGGTGCCCCACACTACATATCATACGAGGGAGATTGATCATGAACGTGAAAGTTTTTTCGGCGGTTTTTTCCATAATGGCGCTGTTTTCTTTTCCTTCTAGTAAGACCGCCGGTCCACGCCGATATCCAACCGGTGATGGCGCTTGACAATATGTTTACAGCGCTGAACGCCGGCCAGGTCGATACTGCTGCAGCTTCGTTTGATGCAAATGCAAAAATCGTGGACAGCATCCAGGGCAAAGAGTATGCTGGTGTTTCCGCGATCACCCGGATACTGCAAGGGATGCAAAGAGGTGGCCGCCAATATCACATCATCCGGCTGAGTATGGATGGCAGCATGGTCATCGCAAAGGTCGATATTTCTGACAGTGGCATTGTTTGGGGGACGGAGACCATCGAAGCTCAGGTTCAGAATGGCAAGATCCAAAACCTGAACGAGACCGCCTTCCGTTTGCAGTTATGGGGTTACCAATATTAAGGAGGCCAATCATGAATCGCAGAAAATCTTTTTTCTATCCTGATCGCTTTTCTTATGGCGGTCGTCGCAGTAAGCCCGACCCTGGCTCAAAGCAGCGTCCAGAGCCGGTTAGCGCAGGTGCGCCGGGCGAACGCCAAGTATCATGACCCTAAAGCCGCCAAGGCTGCCGGCTACGGTTTCGTCCCCGAGTTGGATTATTGTTTCGACAATCCCGGTGTGGGCGGGATGGGGTACCATCTGATCAACACAAGCATGCTCGATGGTAAAGTGAACCCGCTCAAGCCGGAAGCACTGGTTTATGCTCCCGGCAAGGACAACCAATTGCACCTGGTCGCGGTGGAATATATCGTCCCGATTACACCCGGCTCCCAGCCGCCTGAGCTCTTCGGGCGGACATTTGAGACCAATTCGGCTCTGGGTGTTTATGCGCTGCATGCCTGGATTTTTAAGGATAATTCCCTGGGTATGTTTAGCGATTGGAACCCGAAGGTGTCCTGTAATCCGTGACCCGTTATGGTCCGTCATGAATCAGGGGAGTAACTGATCGTTAACATCTAACCATGTCGCTGCGAGCGGTTTGCGGAGCAGTCGCCGGGATTGCTTCACCCGGAAGAACACCGGGTTCGCAATGACATGCCAT
>CAVQCA010000140.1:0-85209 GCA_963710815.1 uncultured Gammaproteobacteria bacterium
CCGTCAGCTCGCGTCCGTCATGCAGCGGGCCGCTGCACCCCTTAACGATCACCCTCATGTCGGCGAGGTCCGGCAGACCGGCATGATCCTCGCAATCGAGATGGCGCGCGAGAAGCACAACCGCACGCCCTACCCCTGGCAGGAACGGCGCGGTCTCGAGGCCTATCGGTATGCCCTGGCCCATGGCGTGCTGCTGCGCCCGCTCGGCAACGTCGTCTATTTCATGCCGCCCTATGTCATCACCCCGGATGAAATCGAACTGCTGGCCGGGGTGGCGGCCGGCGCCATAGACCAGGCCACCCGGGATTGAGACCACCGTGCGCATACCGCGACTCTACCTGCCACTGCACCTTGAGGACGGGGCGGTCCTTGGACTCGGCGAGCAGACTGCCCACCACGTCACGCACGTGCTGCGCCTGCGTGCCGGTGCGGCGATCAGAGTATTCGATGGACGGGGAAGCGAGCACGAGGCGAAGCTCCTGGAGATACGGCGGTCGCAAGTGACGGTCGAGGCAGGCAGGGCGGTGGTGAGCATTGCCGAGCCGCCGTTTGCGGTCACCCTGGCCCAGGGCATTCCGCGCGGCGACCGCATGGACCTGATACTGCAAAAGACGGTCGAACTGGGAGTCACGGCGGTGCAGCCCTTATGGACGGCGCGCAGCCACGCGCGCGTCGGGAACGAGCGGTTGGAGAAACGCATGCGTCACTGGCAGGGTGTGGTAATCAGCGCCTGCGAACAATGCGGGCGCGCCACCCTTCCGGCGCTGGCGGCCCCGGCTGAATACCGGTCCTGGCTGAACGACGGTCCCCGCCACGGCTGCCGGCTTCTGCTCGACCCCGAGGCTCGACAGACGCCAGGTGACCTGCGACGGCCGGATGCAGGTGATTCCATTGTGCTGCTGGCGGGGCCGGAAGGCGGTATCGACGCCGAGGAGACAAAGCTGGCGGTATCAGCGGGATTCACCGCCGTGCGTCTGGGGCCACGCATCCTGCGTACGGAAACCGCCGCCATGGCAATGCTTGCGGGTATGCAGGTCTTGTGGGGTGACATGCGTTGAAAACCGTTCGCGCCCGCCGGACAGGGGGCGTTTGCATCAACGAGGTGAATCTCGGCGCCCGGAAAAGTTCAGGCCGTAGCGTGCCAATGCTGCTCCAGCATTCCCTGGAGGTAATCGAGGTCCGGAATCACCGCCTGCTCACGGCCGATATAGACGCGGCACTGCAATGCCGGCAGGTCGCAGTTCTCGACATCATCGACGGTGGTGTTGTCGAACTGGATCGACCGCGGCAGCGCTGCCGCCACGATGGCATAGTGTCGCACCGGGCTGTCCGCCCGCACGGAATTGACGATGATGAGGCGTGAATAAACCGGATTGGCGGGGATCTTGTCGCCGCACAGCAGTTCGAGCGACACCATGGGGATGCGCTGGCCACGCCAGTTGATAACGCCCAGCAGCCAGTCCGGAGAATCATCGGGTCGCTCTTCCGGCACCCGGTAATTACAGACCTCCACGACTGCCACATGCGGCAGCAGCATGCTCACCTCGCGCAACGGAACCCACAGGCTGCGAATCTGATCGGAGACGCCGCTCACCGGATGGCTCCTTTCAGCCGCCCGGGTTCAGGTCTGACCGCAAGCATCAGCCTGCTCCTGCCCGTCCGCCATGGGTATGCCGATGAGTTTATGGATGGTGTTCACCAGTTCATGCTCCTGAAACGGTTTGCCGAGATAATGATTAACGCCGATCTGCATGGCCCGCTCCCGATGCTTGTCGCCGGTGCGGGAGGTGATCATTGTGATCGGTATGTGCCGCAGCCTTTCATCGTTGCGTACATGCCTGGCAAGTTCAAAACCGTCCATGCGCGGCATCTCGATATCGAGCAGCATAACGTCGGGAACACGATCCTGCAGCAGGCTTACGGCGTCCACGCCGTCCTTTGCGGTCACTACCTCGAACCCGTAGCGCTCCAGCAGTCGTGTGGTCACCTTGCGCACGGTAATCGAATCATCCACGATCATGACAAGCAGCCGTTCCCTGGCGGCCGTGTCAGCGGGTGCGACAGGCGCTGCTTTCCTAACGGCCATGCGGGACACGGCCGCCATGTCCAGAATGAGAATGACACGGCCATCGCCCAGGATCGTGGCGCCCGACACTCCGGGGACACTGCTCAGCTGCGCGCCCAGAGGCTTGACCACGATCTCACGATTGCCGATGAGGGCGTCCACTTGCAGGGCGAGTCGTTTCTCGCCGACGCGAACCAGCAGCACCGGTATTCTTCCCTGCGCGCCCTTCAGGTCCATACCGCCCAGATTCAGCAATGTCCCCAGATGATGCAACGGGTAAACGATGCCGGCATAGCTGTAGGCAGCCTCCGGCGATTCGTAGCATTCCGCGAGAAATGAGGCGTCCACACGGACGACACCCTCGATCGCACCAAGAGGGACACAGTAGGTTTCCTCGCTTACCCTCACCAGCAGCGCCTGGTTGATCGCCAGCGTGTATGGCAGGCGTACGGTGAAGATGCTGCCCTTGCCCACGGCGGAATCGATCGACAGAGAGCCGCCAAGCTGCTTGACCTCGCTGTTCACCACATCCATGCCCACCCCGCGGCCCGAAATCTGCGTTACCCTGGCGGCAGTACTGAAACCTGTCTGCAGGACGAACTGCATGACCTCGCTCTCGGAGACTTGTGCATCCGCCGCAAGCTGGCCGCGTTCGATCGCGCGCGCGCGGATGGCCTCGTGATTGATACCCCTGCCGTCATCGGCGACCTGAAGCACGATTTCGGGCCCCTCGCGGTGAGTGGTTATCCTGATGGTACCCGTTTCCGGCTTGCCCGCTTCCCTGCGCTGTTCCGGGGTTTCGATGCCGTGATCAACGGCGTTGCGCAACATATGCTCGAGTGGGGCGATGATCCGTTCTATCACATTACGGTCCATCTCGCCCTCGGCGCCATCCAGTACGAGCTCGACCTTCTTGCCAAGTTCCCCGGCTGACTGACGCACGATACGCCGCAATCGCGGCGCAAGCCCGGCGAACGGGATCATGCGTGCATGCATGAGTCCTTCCTGAAGATCGGTAATGACACGCGATTGCTGCAGCAGCAGTGATTCCGTCTCGCGGGTAGTATTATCCAGCAGTTCCTGGATGCTGTGCAGGTCGCTTATCGTCTCCACCAGCGAACGTGACAATTGCTGCAGATTCGAATAGCGGTCCATCTCCAGGGGATCGAAGTCGTGGTTGCGGTCCTCGGCTTCCCGCTCGAACCGGTGCAGGAGCCGTGTCTCGCTTTCAATCTCGAATTGTCGCAACTGGTCACGCACCCGGTTTATGGTCTGGTGCAACTCGGCCAGGTTGAAGCGATAAGCGCCAAGCTGCTGTTCCAGGCGGGCCTGGTAGATGTTGATCTCGCCGGAGTTATTTACCAGATTGTCAAGCAGCTCGGCCTGCACACGCACCTGTTCACCCCGTACGCGTGATGCCTTGCGCCGCTCCGGCTGGTGCGGCATGATTTCGCCGTCCCTGGAGTCCCCGGGCTGCAATCTTCCGGCGGTCGCCGTGTCGGCGGAATCGAATTCAGCGACGATCACCGACTCATCGGAGGCTGCGACCTCGGCGGGCGGATCCTGCACGACCGGGACGTCGTGCGGCTGCTGTGTCTGCACCACGACTTCAACTTCAGGTTCAACTTCAGGTTCAAGTCCAGGTTCAGGTTCATCCACCATCGCCTCTGCGGCCCTGCTTCCTGCAGACTCATCCTCCAGACCCAGACATCCCAGTTGTTCTTCCAGTGCCTGCGCGTGTTCCGGGATCTCGCGGGCCTTGACCTTCTCCAGCATGTCGGCAAGTCTGTCATGCGCCTGCCGCAACAACCCGAAGAGTTGTTCGGTGGTCTCGACATTCCCCTCGGATACCCGGGTCAGCAGGGTTTCAATCCCGTGACTGAGGTCCCCGATAGCGGCAATATTGATCATGCGAGCGCCGCCTTTCAGGGTATGCAGCTGGCGCTGGAATTCATTCATCAGCTCCCGCTGCGCAGGGTCCGCCACCCATGCGTGCAGGGTGGCCTCGCTGCTTTCAATAATCTCGGTCGCCTCTTCCAGGAAGACATCGAACAATTCGGGGTCTATATCGGCATAGTGATCCACGTCCACGGACGGGACCACCCCGTTGACCGCGGGGGTATCCGGCGCGATTTCACTTTTACGATCCGGCGTGGACGGTTCCGGACCTGGAGCGACGTGATCCGCCGACTCAGGCGGAATTTTCTCCGGGATTTCGGCAACCGCGTCCTCCGTCACGGAGGATTCATCCAGTGACGCAATCTGTGGCAAACCGTGGATCCGCTCCTGCAACGAGTACATCAAGGCGGCATCGAAGGAATCATCAGGCAGCCTGTCGACCAGTTCCGACATCGCCGCGGTACACGAACCAAGCACATCCACAGCCTCCTGACTCACAGACTGCTGTGCCTCTTTTAACGCACTGAAATAGGTATAGAGCTCACCGGCCAGCACGCTGATGAAGGAAACCTGCGCGGATTCCGCGATACCGGACAGGGTATGCAACGCACGGTAGAGCGGCTCCGTGACATGACAGGCAACCCCGGCGCGATCGCAACCCTGGATAAATTCCCGCATTGCATTGAGGTGATCGCGGCACTCCCGCTCGAAGATGTCGAGCAACTCCGACCTGTCCTCTTCGGCATCAGCCACGGGCACACCCGTGTCACACGCCGGCGGCTCTGTTTCGCTGAATGCAATACCGGAATCGGGCGGAGAAATGCTTTCGCCGCGCGCGAGTTTCTGTGCCGCCTCGATTACCGTACGGTAATCCACACCCGGCGCCGGCCCCCCGCCAACCTGACCGACCAGTTCGGACAGGAGTGAAGACACCTGGCCGAAAAACGCCGAGAGTTCCGCGCTTACCTCGACCCAGCCATCGATGACGCGATTCAGCAGCGCCTCGATTGCCCAGGCGAATTCACCAATGACCATCGCGCCGACCATGCGTCCGCTGCCTTTCAGGGTATGGAATGACCGGCGCACGGCGTCCAATGCCTCCCTGTTGCCGGGGTTACCCAGCCACTCGGGTACATTGACCGAGATCTTCTCCAGCTCTACGGCGGCTTCCTCCATGAAAATGTCCACGATCTCCGGGTCTGCATCGTCGCGGAGCACCGGCAACCCGGATTCCGCCGTCACGTTGACTTCGCCGCTCATGGCATCAAGAACGCTCTCTTGCTCCCCGTGTGCCGTCTGTGTCTCCTCGACAACTTCCCCGGCATCCATTGAGGTCGGGGTCACGACAGCTTCGCGGGCAAGACTGGAGCTCGAGGACAGGATGGAGTCCAGAAGATCGACCACCTGCACGACCAGACCGTTGACATCCGCCCGGGGCGCAGGCCCTCCCTTGATCTGTTCCAGCAATTGCGCGAGGGACTCGGTCACCTGCCCCATCAAGTCCCGCTGTTGCTTGCCGCCGTCGGTCGCGCCGTCAATGAACTGCCTGACGAGGCGTTCGAAGACCCAGGCAAATTCGCCCAGAGCCAGGGCGCCGACCATGCGACCGCTGCCCTTGAGGGTGTGAAATGCCCGGCGGATGGTTTCCAGTTTTTCCTCGTCTCCTTCCCCCGCCATCGCCTCGGGTATGAGTTCGGCCAGCAGCGCGATTTCACCCGCAGCCTCTTCCAGGAAGATATCGAATATCTCCCTGTCTATATCCCCGGCGATGACCTGCAGGTCGGTGATTACGGGCACCTGCACCACGGATGGCTCGACGACGGGAGGGGCCGTGGCGGTCCACGCCCGATCCACGGGTGCCTGCGTACCGGCAGTCAGGGATGAATAACCGAGTTTGTCCAGACTCTGCTCGGCAACATCGAGCACCGTGTCGCCAAAGAGAGGGCCGTCCCTTAGCTCCTCGACATAGTATTCGAGGCTGCAGAAGGCATCGGCAAGTGCATCCAGTTGCCGATCATCGGGTCCCGCCGCGCCTGCGATCAACTCTTGAGAGACACAGGCACAGAGCCGGGTAACAAGCGAAGCCGCGCGCGCTTCACCTGACAGCAGCAGACCGCCGCTCACCTGATCGAGCAGCGACGGGACATCGTCAAGCACATCGCGCACACCCGGCGTCCTGATATAGCTGTCGATGTGCTCCCTGGCACCGGTCATATTGGCGACAAGCTCACGAGTGACGGCCGCGATCCCCTCTCGGCAGGTGCTGTCCTGTGCCGTTCCCGCCCGGGAATGGTACGCATTGCCGGCGGGCAGCTCCTGCAACGCCGCCTCGACCTCGAGCAAGGCATCCGCCAGATGCAGCAGTCCGGACTCCTGTATGGATTCTTCACCATCGAGCATCGCGCGGACCACGCGTTCATGCTCTGCCAGCAGACGGGCCGCATCTTCAAGACCGATCATGCCAACGGTATTTCCCAACACATGGATGTCGTCGGCGATGCCCGCCAGGTCCGCCACTTCCGTCAACCCTGTGCGCATGAAACCGTCGAGCCGTTCCTTGATATTCTCGATACGCTCGCCCGCCATCGCCGCCACGCTGCCGAACAGTTCCTCGTTGCACCCGGTGAGGCTCTCGGCAGCCGCGCACCGGTCTGATTCCCGCGGTGCGTAGATCTCCCTGATGTCCCCGATGCGGCCCGCCGGGGTTTCAGCCTGCAGGATCCGGAACAACAACAGCCTGAGCAAGTCATCGGGGATCGATCCTGATAACGCGGTCTCTCCGATGTCGATCAGGCGCTTGATCTGGCGGTCGATACGCCCGAACAACTGCCTGGTATCGGGGGACGCCGGCAACGCCCCGCGCATCAGCGCCTCGGCCAGTCCAGCGCCGAACCACCACAGACGCGCCACCGATTCGCACCTGGAGGCCTGCTGGAGATTGGCAAGCACTTCATAAAGCGTGTGCAGGCCGCCGTTGTTCCTGCCCGCACGGTACCATTCCACCAGACCCGCTTGATAGCGTTGTCTATAGGTACTCGCAAGCTCCTGAACATCGGGCAGGTCATCGTGCGGCTGCGAATTGAAACAGGCGGTCGGTACGGGTATCGCCAGATCGGGGTTGAATACTGCACTCTCGGTCAGCGGTTCTTCACCACAGACGGTACGCAGGCGGTTTATGACAGGCAACAGCACGGCCAGTGCTTCGCGGCGTGCCGGGCTGAGTCGTGACAGGTAGTCCGGCAGCTGAATAAACGCCTGCACCAGAACCTCGAGGGTCGTTTCCGTCGACTCTACCCGCTTCTCTTCCAGGGCGCGAAGGGCATTCTCCATCTCCGCCGCCAGCAGGGATGCCCCGTGCAACTCGATCATTTGCAACGGTCCCCGCGCCTGATGCAGACTCTCGATGCACTCCTGCAGATGCCGCGTGTCTTCCGGCCTTCCGGCAAACTCCTCAAGACTATGGCGGGCTTGATTTAATGTCCCGGTGAGTTCGTGCCTGACCCGGTTCAGGGCGGTGTAATCTATCGCTTCGCTCATCATTTTTCCTGTCAGCACGCCGCGAGATCCCTGATCTGCAGATCACTGGCAAACCTGTTGCGTATTAACACGTAACCTCAAGGCAGGGAGGCCGCATTTCCCCTGATCAACCGCCAGGGCATCATGACGTCAACCGGGCAGCTTGAATCCCGCAACGGATTTGTCGAGATCCTGCGCCAGCCGGGCCAGATTACCGATGGATTGCGACGTCCGCTCCGTGCCGGCGGCGGTCTGCGTCGTCACGTCCTGGATCCCGTTCATGGTCTTGGAAATCTCCGCCGCTGCCGCCGCCTGCTGCCGGGCGGCCCCCGAGATGGTCTGAATCAATCCGGCAAGCTGCTCGGAAACGCTTTCGATCTCCTCCAGCGCACCGCCGGCATCCTCCGCCAGGCGGGTGCCGTTCACTACGCCCGAGGTGCTCTTCTCCATGGAAATGACCGCCTCATTGGTATCCGCCTGAATCGCCTTGACCAGCGCCTCGATCTGCTTGGTCGCGTTCGCGGAACGCTCCGCCAGACGCTGCACCTCATCGGCAACCACCGCGAATCCACGACCCGCCTCTCCCGCCATGGCCGCCTGGATCGAGGCATTCAGTGCCAGTATGTTGGTCTGTTCGGCGATATCGTTGATGAGTTCGACGATGTCGCCGATTTCCTGGGAACTCTCACCAAGCCGTTTGATGCGCTTGGAGGTTTCCTGGATATGCTCGCGGATCGTCCCCATGCCTTCCATGGTACGTTTCACGGCGTTGCCGCCGTTCTTGGCGATCTCGACCGACCGCATCGCCACCTTGGAAGACTCGCTGGCATTGTCCGAGACATCATCCAGGGAGTTGGTCATGGCATTGATAGCGGAGCTGGTGTTGACGATGTCATTCGACTGCTTCTCGCTCGCCCGGGAGAGTTGCTGCGCGATCTCCTCCGTCTCGTGTACCGCGCCCGAGAGCTGCCGCGAGGTCACGTTAATGGTCTTGACCAGATCCCGCAGGGAGTCGACGGTAACATTGATCGAGTCGGCAATTGAACCGGTAAAGTCCTCGCTCACCGTGGCCCGCACCGTCAGGTCACCCTCGGCCAGATCCCCCATTTCGTCCAGCAAGCGCATGATGGCTTCCTGGTTCCGCGCATTTTCATCCTCTATGACCTTGCTGCGGCGTTTCTGGTTGCGCAGGGTCTCAAAGCCCATCCAGAACAGGATGAACAGCGCCACCGCACCCAGCAGATAAGCCAGTTCCATGGACACGAGCCGGTTATTCGTCATTCCGACATAGGCATCCTTCAATTCATCCGTCGCATCGAACAGCCTTTCACTCTGGAGGGAAACGGATTTTGCCGCCGCCTGCGCGCTGACCAGCTCCCTGGTCTTGGCGGTGACGGCTCCGACATTTTTACCTGCACGAGCGAACAAGGTGGCAATCTGTCGCAACTTCGCCTGCGCCGCCTTGTTAGACACCGCCTGGACGCCACTTCGGCCATTTATCATTCCGTCGAGAACGCGGCCAAACTCGGCAGTGTCTTTCGCGAAGGCAATCGCCGCTGGCTCGACGTCCTCACCGGTCATGATCCTGTTGATATTGTTCACGATGCGCTGACTGAGCACCGATTGGCGGCTCGCCAGGCTGACCAGGGATGCACTGGCCCCGCCCTCCACAAGAATGTCGACCACATCCTCGGAGTTTTTCAGAATGGCAGGCATGACCTCATGCATCACTCCTGCCGCACCGGCCGCAGCAAGTATCAGTTCCTTGCCGTTGATTACCGCATCGACCCCGCGATTGAAGCTTGCCCAGCTCGTCTCGAACGCCTGAAATGCACCGATCAGGGAGCTGCTTTTTATCCCGGAGCCGGGAGTGAACTCCGCGCGCTGTGCGGTCATTATGTTGACGAACCGCCCCCTTGCCTGGACAAGGTGTTCAAATGCCTGACGATCTCCGGCCGATGCGGCCTGCACATAATTCGCGATACGCTGAGACAGCACCCGTTGCTCGCCAATGGATTCCAGGTTGCGCTGATCGGTCTCGGCCTGATTGCCGACGTGCACCAGCACACCCACCATCGCACACACCGCACTCAGCATCAGGAAGGTTAGAAATCGCATCCAGTTGCCGGACCCCAACATCTTTACGTCAAACGTTCCTTTCATGGTCTGTCTCCTGACCGATCGATCTCTGATTCCGGAATGTATCCCCTGCCCACCCGACCTTCCTCCCGTCTCGCCACCTCAGCCCGCGGTCTGCAGAAACTGTGGCGACTCAATCAGTTTCGAGAAACTGAAAATACCCCAATGCTCTCCATCAATGCTGAAACCCCGATGTACATAAGGCCGCAATGCCTCGTCTATCCCGCCGGGTTCAGCCACGATGGCCTCCTCGGGAAAATGCTTCAGGCCCATGACCTCATCCACGATCAGGCCTGAATAAATCCCCCCGCACTCGGCGACCATCACCCGGGTACGCCTGTCTATCGGGGTCAGGCGGCCATGCATGAATCCGTTCATATCGATCACGGGAAGCAGTCTCCCACGTATATTCGCAATGCCCCGCACCCAGGAGCGGGTGTAGGGAATCACCGTCAGCTCCGGGTAGGTCAGTATCTCGACTACTTCGCCCATGGCGGCGGCCATGCGGCTGTATGCAAGCCGGAAAACCACGCCGGACCACTGGCGCCTGGATTCGGTGTTTTGCGGCAGGCCGGTGGCGGAGTGCCGGCAACGATCCTCGATCTGCTTCAGGATGGATACGGGGTCGATTGACATAATGGCTGTCGATGTCCGCGCCATCAGCATCAACCGGCAAGCGCTTCACTTATCAGCGACAGCAGGGCGTACTCACTGACAGGCTTGGTAAGGTAGTCACGCGCGCCCTGTCGCATCCCCCAGACGCGATCCACCTTCTGACCCTTCCTGGTCACCATGATTACCGGAATCGATGCGGTCTCCGGATTCGAGGAAAGTTCCCGGGTCGCCTGGAAACCGTCCAGTACCGGCATCACAATATCCATCAGGATCACGTCAGGCTTCATGAGCCTTGCCACCTCGATTCCTTCACTGCCATTGCCGACGGTCATGGTCCGGTGGCCGTTCTTTTCCAGCATCTTCTGCAGTAGATGTGCATCCGTAGGTGAATCATCAACGATCATAATCTGCGCCATTACTACACCCTCTTTATCTAGTCAGGCTTCCTGCCACGCGAGGCGTGGCTACAGTTATGCCGTACTGCCGTCATAGCGTGCCATGACCACCAGTAAATCTTCCTTGGTAAACGGTTTGGTGACGTAATCATCCGAACCCACCACCCGGCCCCGTGCCCGGTCAAACAGACCGTCCTTGCTGGAGAGCATTACCACCGGCGTGTTTCTGAACACACGATGCCGCTTGATCAGCGCACAAGTCTGGTACCCGTCCAGTCGCGGCATCATGATGTCCAGGAAGATCAGGTCAGGCTCATAATCGGCAATCTTGCCGAGTGCCTCGAAACCGTCCATGGCGGTGATCACCTCGTAACCTTCCTTCCTGAGCAGCGTCTCCGCGGTTCGACGAATGGTCTTGCTGTCATCGATCACCATGACCCTGTACACCCGCTTGTCAGTGGCGTCATCGACGCGGTCCAGGAGAGGTTCGATCATGGTTGTTTCCTGCTGCCTTGCATGTTTCTATCCGTATGATTCCAAAGCACTTTGATTTGTTTTGCCGTGCCGGCCATATCCCGCTGCAACTTCCGGCCCGCCCCGGGTTAGGTACGGTGGATAAATTAATTTAGTATTGCCCTTCAACTACAGCGAGTTATCGTCCAGGGAATGGCAAACTTTATTTGTCACTGCGGGTAATTCCAGACTCAAAGCGAATTCACATGACCATCAAATTAGGCGTTGTAATGGATCCCATCGGATCCATCCATGTCAGAAAAGACAGCACACTGGCCATGCTTCTGTCGGCCCAGGCACGGGGATGGGAACTTTATTACATGGAACAGGCCGACCTTTTCCTGAGGGATGGCCATTGTCATGCGGAAATGAGCCGCCTGACCGTGAGCGATGACACGCACCACTGGTTCGAGCTGCTTGAATGCCAGAGCATGCCGCTCACATTTCTGGATGTCGTGCTGATGCGCAAGGACCCGCCGGTTGACATGGAATACCTGTACTCCACCTTCCTGCTGGAACGTGCCGAGGCCGAGGGCGTAGTGGTCGTAAACCGTCCGGGCGCGCTGCGCAACGTCGGCGAAAAACTCTACACCTCCTGGTTTGCGGAATGCTGCCCCCCTACAATGGTCAGCCGTCAGATGCATCGCCTGAAGGCCTTTCTCGGGGAGTTCCGTGATATCGTCGTGAAACCGTTGAACGGCATGGGCGGGGCATCCGTATTCCGGATCCGCCATGACGACCCGAATCTCAATGTGATCCTGGAAACCATCACCGACAATGGTCACCGTTCCGCCATGGCACAGCGGTATATACCCGAGATCATCGAGGGCGACAAGCGCATCCTGATGATCGATGGCGAACCCTTTCCCTACGCACTGGCACGCATTCCTGCGCCCGGCGAGTCACGCGGCAATCTGGCTGCCGGCGGGACCGGCAAGGGTGTTGAACTCACCGAACGGGACCGGTGGATCTGCGCGCGGGTAGGCCCTGCCATGCGCGAGATGGGGTTGCTCTTTGTTGGACTGGACGTGATTGGAGACTTCCTGACAGAAATCAATGTCACCAGCCCGACCTGTATCCGCGAACTCGATACGTTCTACAAGGCGGATATCGCCGGGCAGTTGATGGACGCCATTGGCAGACGCCTGATGGTTTGAGTACCGTACGGACACACCACGCCCCTTTCCCGGCGCGAAGGAAATGGTATTCCGATCCGTCGTATAATTGTTACAATTCTCTTGATGCAAGGTCACTCAGGGTGCTAGCCGACAATGTCAACGTTCTGGAACGTACAAACGCCGTTTATCATCGGATTCATTCTTTTGGTTGTGTGCGCATGGATCTACTTCCTGTGGCAAAACGCACGCAGAATGCATCAGCAGCTGCGCCAGGTCGCCCAGCAGCAAACCCTGCTCAGACATGACCAGAGCGCCCAGGACCTCTGCCGGGCCGTACACCTGCTGCAGCCGAATGCACACGCCGGTGTCGATTACCTGATCCGGCACGATAACCCGGGAGCCGCGCCCTATATAGCCGAATGGTGCGCGCATGATCCACAGCCGACAGCCGAACAGCTTCGCCAGGCGGTCGAAAAAGTCAATCAACAGAATTTTGCCGGGAATTACGCCTCCCTGCGCCGGGCGGAATACCCCGCCATAGGCGATCAGCTGGACGCCGCCTACAAGGTGCGTCTTGGAAATGACGCCGAACAGATTAGAATCGACGAGCTCATCCACAACGTCAAGGAGAAGTACCCCAAACCGATGGAAGATCTCTGAACACACCCGCCAACCCTCATGCCAGGAAATCTCTTCGGTCATTGAACACAGGCGGGCCATCCCCTTATTTGATGGGCAGCCGGGGTCTCGGCAGCGGGTATCGTCCATGCAAGAACTAACCGAGCCTCCTCTTGGAACCAGCCCGGTCACCGCGACTGACAGAATGGCGCTGGCGGTGTTCTTTGCTGTCGCCCTGCATGCCATGATCATCCTGGGAATCACCTTCGGCAGCGACATCCTGTCCCCTCCGGAAGATCACTTGCCATCCCTGGACATCTCCCTGTCCAGCCGCGAAACGCCACCACCGGAAAAGGCAGAGTACCTGGCGCAGACAAATCAGGACGGCGGCGGCAATGTCACCGAGAAGGTGCGTCCGCAGCAATCCCTTCCGGAACAGACGCCATCGGTCACCGTGCGGAAGCCAGCCAGCGCTCCTGCACAGGTGCTGACGGCGAAGCTGGCCAGCGCGAAGATCGAGCAGAAAACCGCCAGCACGCATGAAAAAGCACCCAAGGATGCTTCCGCCAGCGAAATGATCCAGCGCAGCATGGAAATGTTCGCTCTCAGCAACCAGGTTAGCGAGTCCATTCAGGCTTATGCGAACCAGCCCAAGCAAGTCTTCGTTTCGGCACGCACCCAGGAGTTCAAATACGCCAATTACATGATCGAATGGGTGAAGAAGGTTGAACGGGTCGGAAACCTGAACTACCCGGATGCCGCCCGCCGTGAAGGCATCTCCGGCAGGCTGTTGCTGGATGTGGCGCTCAATCCTGACGGTACCGTACGCAAGATTGTCGTGTTGCGACCCTCCGGTCATACCCTCCTTGATGAAGCCGCCGTGCGAATCGTCAACCTGGCCAGCCCCTTCCTGCCTTTCCCGCCCGAGATCCGCAAGGAGGCCGACGTCCTGCACATCACCCGCACATGGGAATTCTCCACCACGCACCACCTGCAGAGCCGTTAGCCCCCCGGGTGGCAAGACTTGATGGAGACCACCTCTCTACCGGATACTATGGGCATGGGCGCCTTTGCATCTCTCAATAACCATTTCCTCATCGCGATGCCGGGATTGACCGACCCCAGCTTTCATCACACCGCCACGCTGATCTGTGAACATAATGAAGACGGGGCGATCGGCATTGTCATTAACCGTCCCATGGGGGTCAGTCTCGGTGACATCCTTGAGCACATGAACATCAATGCAAGCTCCGGGACCATCGCCACCCGGCCCGTTTACATGGGCGGACCGGTCCAGGGAGACCGTGGTTTCGTACTTCACGAACCCCTGGGGAACTGGGATGCGACCCTCAAGGTGACGGAGGAAACGGGCGTGACATCATCCCGGGACATACTTGAAGCCATCGCCCACGGTTCAGGACCTGAAAAATCATTCATCACGCTGGGCTACGCCGGCTGGGGCCCGGGTCAACTGGAGCAGGAAATTGCCGCCAATGCCTGGTTGAGCGGACCGGCCAGCAGCCGGATTGTATTCGACATCCCCTACGAGCAACGCTGGGAAGCCGCCGCGGCACTGATCGGCGTCGACCTCAAACTGCTATCCAGCGATGCCGGCCATGCCTGAGATCGGCCGACACTGTCATGCCTCCCTGGACAACCCGCCGTCTTGGTAACCCTGCTCGGTTTTGATTATGGACTGCAGCGCATCGGCGTCGCCGTTGGGCAGTTCATAACCGGCACTGCCACCGCACTCGCAACGGTCCGTTCACGCAACGGCATCCCCGACTGGAGCATGATCGAGGAACTCATCGAGACCTGGCAACCGGATGCGCTGGTTGTCGGCCTGCCGCTGCATGCGGACGGCAGTGAGTCGGAGTTCACCCGTTCCGTCAAACGCTTCGTACACCAGCTCGAGGACCGGTTTAAACTACCCGTTTATCCCATGGACGAGAGATTGAGTTCACACGCCGCCGCGCAATCCAGGGCCGATGGAAATCCCGTACCGGGATCCAGGGAAATCGATGCGCTTGCGGCGAGGGAAATCCTGCGGAGCTGGCTGGAATCGAAATGAGCGATCTGGAAAACATACCCGCCATCATCGAAGGCATGGCCCGCGACCTCATCGACCTGCTCGGGCATACCGGACGCGACCATCCCGCCATGATCGGCATCCACACTGGCGGCGTCTGGGTGGCCGAGAAACTGCATGAACGACTCAATATCGACGCCCCGCTAGGGAGCCTGGACATCTCCTTCTACCGCGATGATTTCACCCGTCTCGGGATGAATCCGGTGGTGCGCCCCTCCCAGCTGCCATTCAGCATCGACGACCGCCATATCATTCTGGTCGATGACGTACTCCATACCGGGCGCACCATACGCGCCGCCATGAATGAACTCTTCGATTACGGCCGCCCCGCCTCCATACTGCTCGCCACACTGGTCGAGCGTGATGGACGTGAATTGCCGATACAGGCCAATGTGGTCGGCCGGCATGTCAGGCTGACATCCAGGGAACACATCAAACTGCTTGGACCCGACACGTTGAAGCTGGAAATAAAGCAGATTCCATGAACAACAACCGGCAGATCGACAGGCACGGACGACTGCGCCACTTCCTCTCCATCGAGGGACTGAACCGCACGTTGCTTACCGATATCCTCGATGCCGCCGAATCCTTCTCCGGGGTGACCGAACAGACCGTCAAGAAAGTCCCGCTGCTGCGCGGAAAGACCATCGTCAATCTCTTTTTCGAGGCCAGCACGCGCACGCGAACTACCTTCGAACTCGCCGCCAAAAGGCTTTCCGCGGATATTCTCAACATCAACATCACCCACTCGAGTACGGTCAAGGGGGAAACGCTGCTCGACACGCTGCGCAACCTGGAGGCCATGCATGTGGATATGTTCGTGGTCCGCCATGCCGACAGCGGAGCCGCCCACTTCATCGCGGACCATGTGGCGCCGCATGTCAGCGTGATCAACGCGGGGGATGGCCGGCACTCCCACCCCACCCAGGCCTTGCTGGATATATTCACCATCCGCCGCGTCAAGGGGCCGGATTTTGGTCGCCTGCGTGTCGCCATCGTCGGGGACATCCTGCATTCGCGCGTGGCGCGCTCCCAGATCCATGCCCTGAACCTGCTGAATACCGGGGAAATACGCATCGTGGCCCCGAATACACTCATCCCGGCACATGCGGAGTCACTCGGCGTGCATGTCTTTCATGATCTGCGCGAGTGCATCAAGGACGCCGATGTCATCATCATGCTGCGATTGCAGCGCGAACGCATGCAGGGAGCCCTGTTGCCGAGCGAGCATGAATATTACGAGCTGTTCGGGGTGACGGAGAATAAACTGGCCGTCGCCAGACCCGATGTGACAATAATGCACCCGGGACCGATCAACCGCGGCGTGGAAATGGACTCCGAGGTGGCCGACGGGCCCCGTTCGGTCATTCTCGCGCAGGTTACCCACGGAATCGCCGTGCGCATGGCGGTAATGTCCATGGCAATGCGTCACAAGGAATCTGCCACGTAATAGCCCCATGTCAACGACGGCAACCACAACCCGGAACCTGTGCCTCAAGGGAGGACGGGTGATCGATCCGGCCAACAAGGTCGACGGCGTCATGGACGTGTACATCGCACAGGGCCGCATCGCGGCGCTGGGCCATGCGCCGGAGGGCTTCAGCGCCGCACAGGAAATCGATGCCGGCGGGCGCATCATCTGCCCGGGACTGGTGGACCTTTGTGCACGGGTGCGTGAACCGGGACAGGAACACAAGGCGACCATAGCCACGGAATCCGCGGCCGCCGCCGCCGGCGGCATCACCACGCTATGCTGCCCGCCGGATACCCATCCCGTTGTTGAAACACCGGCCGACATCGAACTGATCCGTTTGCGCGCCGAAAAGGTCGGAAAAACCCGCATCGTCACACTGGGGGCACTGACCCAGGGCCTGGACGGCGAGCGCCTGAGCGAGATGGCGGCATTGAAGCGGGCCGGCTGCGTCGGGGTCAGTAACGCCCTGCGGCCGCTCGCCAACACACTGGTTCTGCGGCGGGCGCTGGAGTATGCCGCCACCTTCGACCTGACCGTCTTTCTCCATGCCGATGACCACTGGCTCTCAGCCAACGGCTGCGCCCACGAAGGCAGGGTCGCCACGCGCCTGGGGTTGCCAGGCATCCCGGAGGCCGCCGAAACGGCGGCCGTGGCATGCGACCTTGCACTCATCGAACAAACCGGCATACGCGCGCATTTCTGCCGCCTGACGACCGCCCGCGCCGCGCACATGGTGGCGCGTGCCCAGTTCGACGGACTGCCGGTCACCGCGGATACCGCCATTCCCTACCTGCACCTGACGGAATTCGACATCAGCGATTTCGACAGCTGCTGTCATGTGATCCCGCCGCTGCGCACCACGCAGGACCGTCATCAGTTGCGTGAGGCCCTGAAGCGCGGGACACTGTCGGCCCTCTGCTCGGACCATCAGCCCCATGAAGCCGACGCCAAATTGCGCTCCTTCCCGTCGACGGAACCCGGCATTTCGGGGCTGGACACCCTGTTGACGCTAGGACTGCGTCTGGTCGATGAGCATGTCATCGGTCTCGAAGATCTCATACACCGCCTGACCGCGGGTCCGGCAAACATCCTGGGGCTTCCCCTTGGCACGCTCTCGATGGGGGCGGCGGCGGATGTATGTATCTTCGACCCTGACATGACCTGGCGGGTGGATACGGACACGATCAAGAGCAACGGGCACAATACCCCCTTCATGGGCTGGGAAATGAAGGGACGCGTCACGCACACGCTGCTTGCCGGAAAACTGGTGCACTGCCTTGCCGACTGACCCGCCGATGCCGACCGCGGACTCATCCCCCCACCCGATAGGTGCCAGACCCCATCGCAGCACGCTGTTTGTTGAAGACGCGGTCATTCTTTCCCACGAAAGTCATCCGGGAAATCAGTATGTCCTGCGGGCGGCGGCAGCCCGTTGCGCGTTGCATGCACGGCCGGGAAGCTTTGCGCATATCCAGTGCGCACCGACACTGCCCATGCGCCGGCCACTGTCAATTATGCGAGCCGATGCCGGACAGGGCTGGGTTGAATTTCTCTACAAGGACGTGGGTAGCGGTACCCACGCGCTGGCACGAAGAAAAACCGGCGAGACGATCAACCTGATCGGTCCCGTCGGAACACCGTTCAGGCCCGACCGGGCACGCCCGCGCGCCCTGTTGCTGGGCGGCGGCGTCGGCATCCCGCCAATGGTCTTTCTGGCAGACAGCCTGCGCGCCGACAGTCACTGGCGACCGCTGGTCCTGATGGGTTCCGAGGTGCCCTTCCCCTTTCCCGCCCGACCATCGCGCATCCTGGCGCCGGGCATGGGGAACGGGGTCACCGCCGCCATGCCCTTGCTGGACGACTGGGGCGTGCCCAGCCGGCTGTCCAGTCTGCAGGGATACGCCGGATGCTTTCAGGGTTACGTCACCGATCTGGCGCGTGGCTGGCTGGAGGCGATGACGCATGAAGAGCGCGCCGAGGTCGGTGTTTACGCCTGCGGACCACACCCGATGCTGGGAGCCGCCGCCCGACTGGCGCGAGAATACGCACTGCCATGCCAGGTATCGCTGGAGGAATACATGGCCTGTGCCGTTGGCGGCTGCGCGGGCTGCACGGTAAAACTCACTACGCCCGCCGGCACCTCGATGAAGCGCGTTTGCGTGGACGGGCCAGTCTTTGACGCCGCGCTGATCGACTGGGGAGGGGACCCCGTATCGGAGGCTTAGCCCCGCCTCAAGACATCGTCCTCCTCGATCAGCTCGATGCCATCCATCGCGGCCGCGTACTGATCGACGTCGCCCTTGTCGAGCTTGATCATGAGACGGACTTCATTGGCGGAATCCGCGTAATGCAGGGCGTCATCGTAGGTGATCTCACCCGCCTTGAAGAGCTCGAACAGGGCCTGGTCGAAGGTAATCATGCCCTGCTGGCGTGACTGCTTCATCAGGTCCTTCAGCTTGTGCACCTCGCCCTTGCGTATGACGTCATGCACCAGCGGGGTACCCAGCAGGATTTCTATGCACACACGGCGTCCCTTGCCGTCGGCCCGGGGAATCAGTTGCTGGGCGATGAACGCTTTCAGGTTCAGGGACAGGTCCATGAACAACTGGGGCCGGCGGTCCTCGGGGAAGAAGTTGATGATGCGATCCATCGCGCCGTTGGCGTTGTTCGCATGCAGTGTCGCCAGGCAGAGGTGACCGGTCTCGGCGAAGGCGATCGCGTAGTTCATGGTTTCACGGTCACGGATCTCGCCAAGCAGGATCACATCCGGCGCCTGGCGCAGGGTGTTCTTCAGCGCCACCTCGTAGGATTCGGTATCGATCCCCACCTCGCGCTGGCTGATGATGCAGTTCTGGTGGCTATGCACAAACTCGATCGGATCCTCGATGGTGATGATATGGCCGGAACCGTGCTTGTTGCGGTACCCGATCATGGACGCCAGTGAGGTTGACTTGCCCGTGCCGGTGGCGCCGATGAAGATGATCAGACCGCGCTTGGTCATGGACAGGTTTTTGAGGATCGGCGGCAGTTTCAGTTCCTCTATGGTCGGGATGTAGGTCTCGATGCGCCGCAGCACCACACCGATCTGGCCGCGCTGGTAGAAGGCGCTGGCACGGAAGCGACCGACGCCGGATTCACTGATCGCGAAGTTGCACTCATGGGTCGCCTCGAACTCGTCGCGCTGCGCCGGTGTCATCATACCGGTGACGATCTCCGCGGTCTCCTCCGGTGTGAGGGACGTGGGGGTGATAGGGGCGATGCGTCCGTCGACCTTCATGCTCGGCGGCAGACCGGCGGTGATGAAGAGGTCCGAGGACTTCTTCTGATCCATCAGCTTGAGTAGTGAAGATACGTCCATCGGCGTTCTCCGTGGATGAATTACTGAAACGTGTCTTTCATGACAGCCTTGGCGCGCGCATCCTGTAACGTGACCAGACCGCGCGAAACCAGGTCCTTCAGGTACTGATCCATGGTGATCATCCCGTGCGCCTGCCCGGTCTGTATGGAAGAGTACATCTGCGCCACCTTGTCCTCGCGAATCAGATTGCGTACCGCAGGCGTGCCGATCATAATTTCCCAGCCCGCGATGCGGCCACCCCCGATCTTCTTCATCAGCGTCTGGGCGATCACGGCGCGCAGCGATTCGGACAGCATGGAACGCACCATGGTCTTTTCTGCGGCAGGGAACACGTCGATGATGCGGTCTATGGTCTTCGCCGCCGAACTGGTATGCAGCGTGCCGAACACGAGGTGACCGGTCTCGGCGGCGGTCAGCGCCAGCCGGATGGTCTCCAGGTCGCGCATCTCTCCCACCAGGATGATGTCCGGATCCTCGCGCAGGGCGGAGCGCAGCGCCTCATTGAATCCGTGGGTGTCACGGTGCACCTCGCGCTGGTTGATGAGGCATTTCTTGCTCTCATGGACAAATTCTATGGGGTCTTCGATGGTCAGGATGTGCGCAAACGCCTTGTTGTTGATGTAGTCGACCATTGCCGCAAGCGTGGTGGACTTGCCCGAGCCGGTCGGACCGGTGACCAGCACGAGGCCACGCGGATTATCCGCGATCTTCTTGAAGATGGCGGGTGTACCCAGATCTTCCAGCGCGAGAATATCCGAGGGAATGGTACGGAATACCGCACCGGCACCACGGTTCTGGTTGAAGGCATTGACACGAAAGCGGGCAAGTCCGGGTATTTCGAAGGAGAAATCGGTCTCCAGAAACTCTTCGTAGTCCTTGCGCTGCTTGTCGTTCATGATGTCGTAGACCAGACCGTGCACGGTCTTGTGGTCCAGCGCCGGAACATTGATCTTGCGAACATCACCGTCCACGCGAATCATCGGCGGAAGCCCCGCGGAAAGGTGCAGGTCCGATGCACCGTTCTTGACACTGAAGGTGAGTAATTCCGCTATATCCATGCCCGCTCCATTATATTCGGTTACTGGTCACAGCATATCGACACCGGCATTCAATACTTGACACAGACTCGATGTAATCTGGCCTCATGGCAGGGCGAACCATATGGAGAATTGCCTCTACCATGACTCATTCGCAGGGAGTATGCCGATATGCGGCATTTTATCAAGCATAACAACGAAACCCGCACTGGAATCATCACATAGCGATCGCCTCCTGCGAACCGGACAAGACGAATGCGGCCTTTACGCGGCGCCCGGACAGGGGGGATTATGGCTTGTCCTCCCCCGCTTTCATCATGTATTGTCACTGACCATGACCGAAACCACACTTGCCTTTATCGGTGGCGGCAACATGACCAGAAGCCTCATCGGAGGACTGGTTTCCGACGGCTGGAATCCCGCGCGTATACACGTCGCCGACCCGGACCCGCAGCAGCTCGAGCTTCTGGCGCGACGCTTCTCCGTCGCCACCACGGCGGACAACGGTGTCGCCGTCAACAACGCCGATGCAGTCGTGCTGGCCATCAAGCCGCAGATGGTCAGGTCCGTTTCTACTGAACTTGCCCCGATCATCAGAAAGCAGCGCCCGCTGGTCATCTCGATCGCCGCCGGTATACGGGAAACCTCGCTGCGCGGCTGGCTCGACAGGGACATCGCCATCGTACGCGCCATGCCCAATACACCGGCCATGGTACAAAGCGGCGCCACCGCGCTGTATGCGAACCCGGCTGTCAACGAGGCGCAACACAACCTCGCCGAATCCGTCCTGCGAGCCGTCGGCGTCGCGATATGGGTCGAGGATGAGTCCATGATGGATGCCGTTACCGCCCTGTCCGGCAGTGGCCCGGCCTACTTTTTCCTGCTGATGGAGGCGTTGACGTCCGCCGGCCTCCGGCTGGGTCTGCCTCGGGACACGGCCCGGCTGCTGACCCTGCAAACCGCCTTCGGCGCCGCCAAGATGGCACTGGAGAGCGTAGAGGATGCCGCCCAACTCAGGCACCGCGTGACCTCACCGGGTGGTACCACGGAACGCGCTATCGGGGTATTCCAGGAAAACAATTTCGAAGGAATTGTATTGCAGGCAATGCAGGCGGCCACCGCGCGCTCGCGCGAGCTTGCTGCCGAGTTTGGCAAGGGATGATAGGCAACAGCTACTTCACCAACCCGCTGGAGTTTCTCATCAGCACCCTGTTCAGCCTTTACATACTGGCTGTCATGGTGCGTTTCCTGCTCGGAGCGGTACGCGCCGATTTCTACAATCCCATCAGCCAGTTCCTGGTTCGCATCACCAACCCCCTGCTGGTTCCCTTGCGCAAGGCCATACCGAGCATCGGCAAGTTTGATTCGGCGGCCATGATACTGATGATCGTACTGCAACTGGTATCCGTCACACTGGTGCTCCTGTTGCGCAAGCAGGACATATCCTCCACGATACTTGTCATCATCACGCTCGGTGAACTGGTCTGGCTGATGATCAATGTCTTCATGTTTGCCATTATCATCCAGGTCATCGCCAGCTGGATAAACCCGGGAAGCTACAACCCTCTCACTTCACTGCTGCACAGCCTTACCAACCCGCTGCTGCGACCGATCCGGCATCTCATGCCGGCCATAGCAGGCATCGACCTGTCACCCCTGTTCGCGCTCATCGGCCTGCAGGTGCTGAGGATGCTGGTCGCACCATTACTCCTTTGAGTATCTGTGCCGCAACCCTGGTATCACTGGAAGGGCGATGACCTCGTCCTGGCAATCCACCTGCAGCCAGGCTCGGCTCAGGACACGCTGGCAGGCATTCACGGCGAGCGGCTGAAAGTCAAGATCACCGCGGCACCTGTGGACGGCCGCGCAAACGACCATCTGATACATTTCCTCTCACGATTGTTCGACGTACCACGCAGCCGGGTCGAACTGCTATCCGGCCACGGCAGCCGCAGAAAACGCGTATCCATACACCGGCCGCGCAGGTTGCCTGAGGGAATCAGTGCCTCGTCGTACTGAGGCGGGAAACGGCCACATACGCGGGACGATGCACGGGGTACGCGCCTGCCGTTCCAGGCCATGTTCCGAAAGATGCTGTACCTGGCCGGATACGCCTGTTAAGTTATCATCCGGGCAACAGGCCGGGTTGCACGGGTATCGGCGGCGCCCGAACAGGCACATGAAAATCTGAGAGGAGAACAAGGAATGAAACTAAAGCATATCGGGATCGCATGGCTGTCCGGGCTGGCGTTCGCTATCGCCACACCGGGCGTTCAGGCGGAGAATTCGCAGGATTTTGGCAACTACGTGGTCCATTACAACGCGCTCGCCACTGACCTGATCACACCCGAGGTGGCACGCGAGTACCACATCACTCGCAGCCAGAGCAACGGCATGGTAAATATCACGGTACTGAAGAAGGTGCTGGGCAGCCCCGGCCAACCGGTACACGCCCACGTCGAGATAACGGCAACCAACCTCGCCGGCCAGACCCGAAAGATACCCATGCGCGAAGCGCGCGAAGGTAATGCCATCTACTATATCGGGGAATTCGGCGTTGCCAACGAGGAGACCGTGAAATTCGACGTCCGGGTCCGACCCCGGGGAGCCCAGGACGAGTTCAGAGTCGAGTTCAGTCAGGACTTCTACACCCATTGATGAACTGAAAACCCCTTGCGGTTGCGGCGCCCGGCACGAACGAGTCCGGGCGTTTTTTCATTGAAAGTCAGCTACAGTCCGCCTGCCGGGAATGGATGACGGCGTTTACCCCCGTGCGCCGCACCTGACTACACCCCGCCGACCTGGCGACTAAACCCCGGGAAACACGCCACATTGATCGAGAGCGAACGCACCAGACCCTCGCTGCTTCAATCGAAGATGTTCTGGGTGGGTATCCTCTATTTCGCCGAAGGATTCCCCCTGGGTGTTTTCTACGATGTCTTTCCGGTGCATTTTCGCCAGCAGGGAGTGAGCCTCGCCGGTATCGGTCTCCTCAGCCTGCTCGGACTCGCCTGGACATTGAAGTTCCTCTGGGCCCCGGCGGTGGATCATTTCCGGCATCACCGACGCTGGATGTTCGGCGCCGATATCTGCATGGCCGCCATCCTGCTGCTGTTCGCCGCGCAAACCGGATTCGGGCCGTGGGTGTGGTTTGCCATCGGCGTTTTCACCCTGCTCTCCGCCACCAACGACATCGCCATTGACGGCTACACCATCGAGATGCTCGACCGGCACGAACTGGGGCTGGCCAACGGGCTGCGCATTGCATTCTACCGCGCTGGCATGCTGGCGGCGGGCGTCATCCTGATTTGCAGCGATATGCTCGGGTGGGCGGGCGCCTATACCGCGGGAGCCGCGGTCTTCCTGCTGGCCGGGCTGATCTGCCTGAAGGCGCCACGCGAACGGTATCGCCAGGCAGACGCGGGAATCACGCCGACAGTTGAATTCAAGGCACTGCTGTCCCATCCGCTGGCCCTTGCCGTCGTCGTGCTGTTTCTGCTGGGCGTGCTGTGGCTGATCGACCGCGCCACCGGGTGGTCCCGGACCGTCGAACATTTCTGGTGGTATATCTTCGCCGGCGCCGCGCTGCCGATCCTCTACAGCGGGAGGTATACACGCCAGACAGGACATACGGGCGCGCAGCGGCCGCCGCTCGCCGAAGGGCCGGTGTTCGGCGCCCTGCTGGAAATGCTCCGGCGACCTTCCATCCTGCCGGTCATACTGTTCATCCTCATCTTCAAACTCGGCGACAGCGCCATGGGCTTCATGATCAAGCCATTCTGGGTGGACAGCGGCTTCTCCGCCGCCCAGATCGGCCTGGTATCGGTAAACATCGGCCTGGGCCTGTCCATTGCGGGGGGTATTGTCGGCGGCTGGTTTACCGACCGGGCGGGTATCTTCAGGGGACTCTGGGTACTCGGTTTGCTGCAGGCGGTTTCCAACCTGGGTTACGCCTGGGCCGCCCACGTCATCCCGTCAGTGCCGGCAGGTACCCCCGTCACGGCGAACCACCAGGCGCTGATGTATCTCGCCAGCGCCCTTGAATCCTTCACCGGCGGGCTCGGCACCGCCGCCTTTCTCGCCTTCCTCATGGCCATCGTCAACAAGCGTCATTCGGCCACGGAATACGCACTGCTCTCTTCCGTATTCGCCCTGAGTCGATCCGTCTCCGGCTGGGCCGGCGGATATGGCGCGGAGGCGATGGGTTATGCCGATTACTTTCTGCTGACCTTCTTTCTCGCCTTCCCGGCCTACCTGCTCCTGCCATGGGTCCGCAAGATGCTGGCGTACGCGGCCCGGCAGCCGGACGAGGAACAGGTCAACCGGGATGAGTCCCGTGAAGATAACGCCGTCGGCGCCAGGGGCGGGTTTGCAGCGGATGACGGTGACCCCGGCGCGGTCACCCCGGCGGGAACTCGTAATCCATGATCAGCGGCGCGTGGTCGGAGAAGCGCTTCTCCTTGTAGATACGAGCACCCCGCACCCGTTCGGCCAGCCCCGGGCTGATGACCTGGTAGTCGATACGCCACCCCACGTTTTTCGCCCACGCCTGCCCGCGGTTCGACCACCAGGTGTATTGCTCCGACTCCCGGTTCACCAGCCTGAAGGCATCCACGTAGCCGGCCGGTCCGAACAACTCGTCCATCCAGGCGCGCTCTTCCGGTAAAAAGCCGGAATTCTTCTGGTTGCCGCGCCAGTTTTTCAGATCGATCGGCTTGTGGGCAATATTCCAGTCGCCGCACAGTACATACTCGCGCCGCTTCAGACGCAGACCGCGCAGGTAGGGCATGAAACGATCGAGAAATCCGAACTTGATGGACTGGCGCTCCTCGCTGGAAGAGCCGGAGGGCAGGTACAGCGAAATCACGCTCAGCGCCCCGTAGCGCGCCTCGATAAATCGGCCTTCGGCATCCATATCCGGCCAGCCGAGGCCGGTGATGACCCGGTCGGGCTTGCGCCGGGTGTATATGGCAACGCCGCTGTAGCCCTTCTTCTCGGCATCATGAAAATAGGCGTGCCAGCCCCGCGGCCGGAACACCGGGGCCTGCAGCTGATCCTGCTGTGCCCTGATCTCCTGCAGGCAGACCACATCCGCCCGCTGCCGTACCATCCATGAAAAGAATCCCTTCCCGGCGGCCGAGCGCAGGCCGTTTACATTGAGAGTGATGATACGCATGATTCTCCCTGATACGGTTCCGCGAGTATGATACCGTGTCGCTGCTGGTTGTCTGCCTCTCATCGTGGCAGAACGTGTGCACCGCGCCGCGGAACAGGGTAAACAGCCTGCCGGTCTCCGGTGGACCACCACGAGCGGGTACGCGAATCACACACCCTGCGCCCTACGGTAAATTACTGAACACCTTTATCCGGCAATGAAAGCTTACCAACACGAATTCATCGAATTTGCCATCGAGGCCGGCGTGCTGCGTTTCGGCGACTTCACGCTCAAATCGGGTCGCACCAGTCCGTATTTCTTCAATGCCGGCCTGTTCAACACCGGCAGGCAGCTCGCCCGGCTGGGACGCTTTTACGCACAAGCCATCGTGGACAGCCGGATCCATTTCGATGTCCTGTTTGGCCCCGCCTACAAGGGCATCCCGCTGGTGGCGGCGACCGGCATCGCGCTTGCGGACAACCACGAACGGGATGCGCCCTGGTGCTTCAACCGCAAGGAAGCCAAGGACCATGGCGAAGGCGGGAATCTTGTCGGCGCCGGACTGTCCGGCCGGGTACTGATCATCGACGACGTCATCACGGCGGGAACCGCCATTCGCGAATCCGTCGACATCATTCAGAACGCGGGGGCCGCACCGGCGGGCGTGGTCATCGCGCTGGATCGCCAGGAACGCGGCCGTGATGACCGTTCCGCCATTCAGGAAGCGGAGGAAACCCTGGGAATCCGGGTTGTCAGCATCGTAAAACTCGAGCACCTGGTCCGTTATCTAAAGGAAAAACCCGGGCGTGCTGAAGAGGTCGACAGGATACTCGCCTATCGTGAACAGTATGGGGTCTGATGCCATGAAGAGATTGAGCCAGGAATAGGCTCCCAAACCCGCCGTCAGCATCCCTAATGCCACCTCCGCCGCCCGTTCCGGCATTTTCAGGATCAGATTGGCCCCGACGATGACTCCCGGCAATCCAAAGGCCAGGATCACGGTCGCCAGTCGACGCTCCAGCGGCTCCTCTCTCAAGTGGCGTATCGTTGCGCCGATACCCAAGGCGACAGTGGCAACTTTATGGGTCGCAAGCGCGATAGCAAAGGGAAGGCCAAGGAAGATCAGCACCGGCAACTGGATGAGTCCGGCGCCCACGCCCGGAAAATGCCGAGAACAGGTTGGCCGCCAATGACACCAGAAACAGGATGGCTTGTTCCAACCCGTTCACCGCTTCACCCCATTTGCCGGCATACCGGGTATATACTCCCCCGTCATGGTGAAACACAATACATGCTTCGAAACAGGAATCCTCGCAAGATGAAACACTCCCTCCCCCGCCTGGCCTGTCTGATCCTGCTGCCGGCACTGCTTTCGGGTGGCAACGCATTCGCCGAACGCATCTACAAGTGGGTCGATGAAAACGGGAAGGTCCAGTACGGTGACCGGGTGCCGCCCCAGTACGCCAGCAAGGAGCGCAGCGTCATAGATGACCAGGGGCGAATCATCAAGGTCTATGCGGCGGCCAAGACACCGGAAGAGAAGGCCGCTGCCGCCGCGCTTGCGAAACAGAAGGCCGAGCAGGAGAAACTTGCCCAGCAGCAGTCGATACGTGACCACAGCCTGCTATCGACCTATTCAAGCGAGCAGGACATGCTGATGGCGCGCGACGGCAAGGTCGCTTCCGTGGAAACGCTCATCCAGTTGACCAACAGCCGCATCGAAGCCATGAAGAAGCGCCTTGCCGGTCTTACCGAGGATGCCGCGGAATTCGAGCGCAGCGGCAAGAAGCTCCCCGAGGGGCTGTTGAGCCAGATAAAGACTATCAGGGACCAGATTCAGCAAAACGAGGACTTCGCCAATAAAAAGCACCTCGAAAAGGAGCAGATCGCGCACCGGTTTGATGAGGACATCAAGCGTTACCGCGAACTGACCTCCAGGAGATGATCAGGCGCGTATCAGCGTCCCTACCCCTTCATCGGTAAACAGCTCCACCAGGACGGCATGTTCTACACGGCCGTCAATGATGTGCACGGCGCGCACCCCGCTGTGCACGGCCGACAACGCACAACCGATCTTTGGCAGCATACCACCGTAAATCGTTCCATCCCCGATCAACCGGTCGACATCAACGGCGCTTAATCCGGTCAACAGATCCCCCTGTTTGTTCAATAGCCCCGGGGTATTGGTCAGCAGAATCAGCTTTTCGGCCCCCAGGACCTCAGCCATGCGACCGGCCACCAGATCGGCGTTGATGTTGTAGGAAAGGCCATCGTCCCCGACACCGATGGGGGCGATCACCGGGATGAAGTCTCCACCGACCAGCATGTGCACGACATCGGCATCGATACTGGTCACTTCGCCTACGTGTCCGATATCGATGATCTCCGGCGCTTCAAATTCCGGGGAACGGCGTTTTATGGTCAACTTGCGCGCCCGGATCAGGTCGCCGTCCTTGCCGGTCAAGCCAATCGCCCGCCCCCCGTGGCGGGTGATCAGGCTGACGATTTCCTTGTTGACGAGACCGCCCAGCACCATCTCGACCACGTCCATGGTCTCGCTGTCGGTCACCCTCATACCTTCCACGAACTCGCTCTGCTTGCCGAGCTTCTGCAGCAAGCGGCCGATCTGCGGCCCGCCACCATGCACCACCACCGGGTTGATGCCGACCAGTTTCATCAGCACGATGTCGCGCGCGAAACCGCTCTTGAGGGTTTCATCCACCATGGCATTTCCGCCGTACTTGATGACGACGGTCTTGCCGCTGAAGCGGCGGATATAGGGCAGTGCCTCGGTAAGAACTCGGGCGACGTTGTGCGCGGATTCGCTTGTCAGGGTCATGTTGGGAATGAGGGTGTCCGGAGAAAGCGGCACGGCAGATATTACGCGGCGGGGAAGGAAAATTGCAGCAGCTGCGGTCAAGCCAAAAGGCAGAGACAGATCCGGCTCCACCTGAAGCATTACGCGCCGGAATTCAGCCATGATGTGCGCCAGCGCGGCGTCGTTGTCGGCCTCGAAACGCAGCACCAGCACCGGGGTTGTATTGGAGGCACGCACCAGGCCCCAGCCATCACCGAACTCGACCCGCAGTCCATCGATGGTAAAGACCTTCGCATGCTCGAAGTGGGCGCTCGCCAGCAGCCGTTCCATGAAGCGCGGCGGCTCGCCCTCCTGCATGCTGATGTTGATCTCCGGCGTATTGACGCTGTCCGGCAGATCGTCGAACACCCTCGTGGCCGGGCGGTCATCCCTGCCGAGCACCTCGAGCAGGCGGGCCGCGGCATACAGGCCGTCATCGAAACCATACCAGCGTTCCTTGAAGAAGATATGGCCACTCATTTCACCCGCAAGCAGCGCACCGGTTTGCTTCATCTTCCCCTTGATGAACGAGTGACCCGTTTTCCACATCAGCGGCTCCCCGCCATGGTCACGTATGATGGTATCCAGGAAACGCGAGCACTTGACGTCGTAGATGATCTGCCCGCCAGGGTTGCGATCCAGGACATCCGCGGCGAAAAGCATCAACACACGATCCGGCCAGATTATGCCGCCCTCCTTCGTTATCACGCCCAGGCGGTCACCATCACCGTCAAATGCCAGTCCGACATCGGCCCGGACCTGTTTTACCACCCTGATCAGGTCCTTCAGGTTGTCGGGCTTGCTCGGGTCCGGATGGTGATTGGGGAAATTACCGTCGACATCGCAATAGAGCTCCGTCACCTTGCAGCCCATTTCCTGCAGCAACCGGGGAATGACATTGCCGGCCACCCCGTTTCCACAATCCACCACGACCTTCAGGGGACGCGCGATGACCACATCGCTGCGGATGCGCTCGATGTAATCAGGTACGACGTCGAGCGTTTCGACACTTCCCTTGCCGGAGATGAAATTGCCCGCTTCGATGCGCTCATGCAGTTGCCGGATCGACTCGCCGGACAGGGTTTCGCCATCGATCACGATCTTCAGTCCGTTGTAGTCCGGCGGGTTATGGCTTCCGGTCACGATCACACCGGTCTGGGTATCGAGGAAATGAGTGGCGAAATAGAGCACCGGTGTCGGTACGCAACCGATATCCTTGACCGCGCAGCCGGTTTCCATGAGGCCCTCGATCAAGGCCTTCGACAGGGCCGGGCCGGACAGGCGTCCATCGCGCCCGACGACAACCGTCTGGCGTCCTCTTTGCAACGACTCGCTACCTATGGCGCGGCCGATCAGCTTCACCGCGTTCGCCGTCAGGGTCTGATTGACCACACCGCGTATGTCATAGGCACGGAATATCGAGGCATCCGGAACGGCGTTTTCCTCTTCCACCGTCGTGGCAAACTCCAGCGGATCCTCCTCGACAATCGGATCCTCCTCGACAATCAGGCTGTCCGCCGGCGGGATTGCATAATCCGGTTCGACTGTCTCGATCTGCTCTTGCTCCGCCGCCTCAACGGCACCCTGTTCGCGCATCGCCGGTGCCGCGGATTCTCCCCTGGAGGTAAAGCCGCCAGCGAGACTCGTCATGAATTCCAGGGTTTCCTGCATCTCATCGAGGCCATGAGGGTATTCCCGGCGAACCTGCTCGTCGCGAAAATCCTTCATGAGTGTCACCAGGTGACCTGGTCCTGCCGCAAGGCAGACGCCAGCCGTCTGAACAGGACCAGAGTGACGGCCACCATACCACCGGCGGCCAGCAGGAACATCACGAGCACCACCATACTGACCTTGCCGAGATAGGCCGCACCGCCATGCACGGGCCAGTAGGCAACCTGCCAGCGGCTGCCGGGCACCGCCTGAACGATGCCCGGCTGTCCCTGCCGGTAGTTCCTGTCGCCTTGGTGACTGATCGGTACCGGTTGCCCTTGGCGCCTACCTGTTGCAACTCGATATAACCGTCGGTGTGCATGGCAGTCTTCAGTATATTCTCGATTGCTTCCATCGTCAGCGACAGCATGACCAGGCCCACGACAGCGCCTCCGTCCGGGTTGACTACGCGGTTCACGATATTGATGTGCTGCTGGGGAGTGTTTAACAACTGCACCTCGGCGGGCGGAGCCGATTCACTTTGTTCGGCCTCGCGCAACTGTGCCAGTGCGGCGTAACTCATCGGTGGCGAGGCATTCATATCCACCTGGTCGATGCCCGGCGGGAGCAATCGGATATTGAGGGCTCTGGGAAACAAATAGGCGAGCGACTGCTCCCGCAACCGCAGCTCGGATGCCTTTCCCGCCTTCAACAGGGAGACGATATCCGGGTCTTTGGAGATCAGCCCCACGGTGGAATCGTAGAAATCGAGCAACGTCGCCACCTCCACCGCCGCCTGCTCGGCTGTCCTCTTGTTGTCCTGCGTCAACGCCCGCGATACGGCGATGGACATGAACTGGTAGATGAACAGGGAGAGCGCGCCGAGCAGCAGCACCCCGGCGCCCAGAATCTGGAACCTCGTCTTGCCCAGACTGGCGCGTCGACCGGTTCCGGTCATGCCACCCGCCCGTTTTTGCTGCGGCTGCGTATTTTCCCGGGCGGGCTTCCCGGATCTGGACAGGCTGGGTAGTGAAAAATTCATGGTAACCCCTGGCATTACTCACGCTTATCGGCAGGCGGAGCGTCTGGTTGACGGTCAATGACGACCGGTATGGCCAAAACCTCCCGTACCGCGTGCGCTGCTCGCAAACTCCTCGACCAGCTCGAAATCGGCATGCACCACCGGAACGATCACCATCTGGGCGATACGCTCGCCGGGCTGTATGGTGAAACTTTCACCACCGCGGTTCCAGCATGAAACCAGTACCTGCCCCTGGTAATCCGAATCGATCAAGCCCACCAGGTTGCCCAGCACGATGCCGTGTTTGTGGCCGAGACCGGAACGCGGTAACAGCATCGCGGCGAGCCCCGGCTCCTGGATGTAGATCGCCAGACCGGTCGGAATCAACCGGGTCTCGCCCGGCCCGATCACCAGCGGCGCATCGACACAGGCACGCATGTCCATGCCCGCGGCGCCATCGGTGGCGTAATGGGGCATGGGGAATTCGTTACCCAGACGACCATCAAGGATCTTAAGCTGAATCTTTTGCATGCAGTTCGATTACGGATTTCTCTTTTTGTTTGCTGTGGTAACGCGCGGAGACCACCTCGAGCAACTGCCGCGCCAGCCGCTCCTTGCGGGTGCGCGCGAGCCGCACGCCACCCCCTTCCCAGAGGACATGCAGGTCGTTGTCCTCCGCTTCGAATCCCCGCCCCGCCCCGACCGTGTTGGCGGCGATCATGTCCAGCCCCTTGACGCGTAGTTTCTCCGCCGCATGGGCCTCGACATCCTGCGTCTCGGCGGCGAATCCGACGGTAAACGGCCCGTCGGAAATGGCGGCTACGGCGGCCAGTATATCCGGGTTGTGCTCCAGCACCAGCTTCATTTCCGCGGCGGACTTCTTGATCTTCGCGGTCGCCGCTGCGCGTGGCCGGTAGTCCGCCACCGCGGCGACCGCGATAAAGATATCGATGCCGGCGACCCGCTCCCTCACCGCGCCCAGCATCTCCTGCGCCGTCTCGACACCGATACGCTCGACCCGTGCGGGACACGGCAACGACACGGGGCCGCTGACCAGCGTGACCGTGGCGCCGGCCTCAACGGCCGCCGCGGCCACGGCATAGCCCATCCGGCCGGAGCTGCGGTTGCCGATATAGCGCACCGGATCGATCGCCTCGCGTGTCGGTCCGGCCGTCACCAGCACCCGGCAGCCCGCCAGGGCGCCGGTCTGATAGATGCCGGCGAGTTCCCGTGCGAGTTCTTCAGGCTCAAGCAGACGGCCGGGGCCACTTTCACCGCAGGCCTGGCTGCCATGCGCGGGACCAAAGACCCGAATGCCGCGCTGGCGCAACAGCGCGAGATTGTCCCGGGTCGCGGGATTCAGCCACATGGCGCGGTTCATCGCCGGGGCCACGGCCAGCGGCGCCTCGCAGGCGAGACAGACGGCCGCCAGCAGGTCATTCGCACGCCCTTGCGCAAGTCGGGCGAGAAAATCCGCCGAGGCCGGCGCCACCAGCAGGACATCCGCCCAACGCGCCAGTTCGATATGCCCCATGGCGGCTTCCGCCGCTGGATCGAGCAGATCGGTGTGTACCGCATGGCCGGAAAGCGCCTGCAGCGTCAGCGGCGTAATGAACTGCGTCGCCGCGGCCGTCATTACCACGCGCACCAGCGCCCCCTGTTCGCGTAGTCGCCGTACCAGCTCAGCGCTCTTGTAGGCGGCAATGCCGCCGGTCACGCCCAGCAGGATGTGTTTTCCGGACAAGGTGCTCATGAAGCGGGAGTTTATCAAATGGCGGGCGACAACGGGCCCGATCCGTCGACAAGAGGATGCAATCCCCAAGTGACACTGCCCCAGGAGATTTCCTGATCGAATGACACTAGGTTAAGGCCAAGCCCGATAAATAGCCACGGAAGCACGCGGAAGACACGGGAAAAAGATCCTGTATTCCGTGTTGTACCGTGTGATTTCTTGGCGACAGGGGTGTGATTAGGCTTAACTGGTGCTATTCATTTCCTGATTATCTCTGAAATTCAGCCACGACGTGGCCGGCAGATGCGAAACCTGCCTCCCTCGTTGGCAACCCGCAGGGCAGCACCGCATCCGCGGTGACAGGCATTATTTGCCCTCTTCACCACTTTGCGGTTATTTTTGTTCCGGGGCATACGCGCGCCCCCCGGAACACCCGAATACCGGCATTGACGACAGGGAGGTTGTCATGGGAACCATCAGGGATTGGCCGGCCGGTGAACGGCCGCGCGAGAAACTGCTCGCTCACGGAGCGCAGGCGCTCTCGGATGCGGAGCTGCTGGCGATCTTCCTGCGCACGGGGGTGAGCGGCAAGACCGCCGTGGACCTGGCGCGGGAGTTGCTGCAGACTTATGGTGGACTGCGCCCGTTGCTGGAGGCGGATCGTCGGAGCTTATGCACCATGCACGGACTGGGCATCGCAAAATACGCCCAGTTGCAGGCCGTGCTGGAGATGGCGCGGCGGCATCTGGCCGAGCAGTTGCAGCGCGCCGACCCGCTGGAGAATCCCGAGGTCACCCGCCGCTACCTCGCCAGCCGGCTGCGCCACCTGCCGCATGAAATCTTCGCCTGCCTGTTTCTCGATAACCGCCACCGGGTGATCAGCTACGAGGAGCTGTTCCGCGGCACCATCGACGGCGCCAGCGTGCACCCGCGCGAAGTCGTCAAGCGCGCCCTGCATCACAACGCGGCGGCCCTCATTCTCGCCCACAACCACCCCTCCGGCGTGGCTGAACCCAGCCGCGCGGACATGCAGCTCACGCGCCGCCTGGTCGACGCCCTGGCGCTGGTGGATATCCGCGTGCTGGATCACTTCATCATCGGGGATGGTGACGGCGTATCGCTGGCCGAATCGGGACTTCTTTGATATGTGGAGTGCGGATGATGGCGCTGCAGCGTGAGGCCATCATCCGCCCTTTGTACTCCACATAGGTTTTCGCGTCTGACATAGTGTTCTGCCCCCCAACTACGACTGTGGAGGGCACCATGAACATTGATCTACGTCCCAGCACACGCCGGATGATCGAAGAGTCCCCGGCGGAGAATGAGGCCATCGCTTTCATCGAGTGGCTTCGCACCGAGCGCTACACTGACTACACCATCGACTGCCATATTCGACGGCTGCTGTTCGTAATGCCGCGGCTGTGGTCCGGCTCTTCGCCGCCGGTTCTCCGGGAAGCCGACCTCCTGGTCGTGTTTGGCCGCGAACACCATCCCCGCTCGCGATTCCATGTTTTCGCCGGCACCCGGCGCGTCTACACCCGTTATCTGCGCGCGCAGGGACGCCTGGCGCCCGAGCCCGCCCCACCCTCTGAGGATATTATTCTTCAGTATGATCAGTATCTTACAGATGTTCGCGGTCTATCTGTTTCGACCCGCACTCACCATATCATCACTTTGCGCAGGCTGTTGGCGCACGTTCTGAGCCCACGGCGATCCCTGCAGAGGCTCTCACGCAACAATCTCGAGCGTTTCATCCTCGAGCGCAGCCGGAAGGTCTCCCGTCACTCCCTGCAGCACGAGGTCGCGCACCTGAGGGCGTTCTTGCGCTATGCGTATGATGCAGGTCTGGTGCACGAGCGCCTCGACGAGCTCGACACGCCGCGCACCTATCGCGACGAGCTACCGCCGCGAGCGCTACCCTGGCCGAGTGTGCTGCAGCTGCTCCGATCCATCGACCGCACCAGCCGCGGCGGATGGCGCGACCTGTGCCTCCTGCATCTGATTGCCTACTACGGGCTGCGTCCGAGTGAGGTGATCGCGCTGCGCCTTGACTCGATCGACTGGGAGCAAGAACTCCTTCACGTCTATCAGTCCAAGACGCGCTCGCCACTGACGCTTCCGCTCGACGCGCACACGCTGCAGCTGCTGCGTGACTACTTGCAGCACGGCCGCGCCGGCTGCGCCAGCGCCTCGTCGATGCTCTTCCTGCGGGCGCGCTGTCCATACATCCCGCTCGAACGCACTGCCGTCGGAGACATTTTCCGCAAGCGCATGCGCGAGGCAGGACTGCCGGACTGCGCCAAGCACGTATACCGGCTGCGACACACGTTCGCGATGCGCTTGCTCAGCCGCGGTGTGGGTATGAAGGCGATCGGAGACGTTCTCGGGCATCACAGCTTCTACGGCACAAGTGCCTACTTGAGACTCGATGTGGCCATGCTGCGTAGTGTTGCTCTCCCAGTTCCGTGCGCGGTGGGAGGGAGCCATGTGTAAGCCATCTCCGCTGCATCGCTTTGACGCTGCCGTGCAGGCGTACATCTCGAGTCGGCGCGCTCTCGGGCGTGCCATCCGGGTCGACGAGTACGTGCTGCACCGCCTGCGGGCCTGTCTCGCACAGGCTGGCTACTCCGACCTCGACGCCCAGAGCTTCGAGCATTGGCGCCGCCAGCTCCACCACTGCGCCCACAACACCCAGGTCGACTGGGCGATGATGATTTATCGGTTCTGCCGCTACCGTCGGCGTCGCGAGAACCGATGCTTTCTGCCTCAGCGCGGGACGCTCGGGCGCCATCGGCCGTATCCGCTACCCACGCCGATTGAGGCTGACCAGGTCTGGCAACTACTCGACTTCATCGACCGCCGTCCGTCAAGTGCCGGTCGTGCCCTGCCACACGCCGTCCACCGTATCGCCATCGTGCTGATGTACACGGCGGGCCTTCGTCGCGGCGAGGTGGCCCGACTGCGTATGGAGGACGTCGATACAGAGACGGGCGTCCTGCGGATCCGGGGTTCAAAGTTCCACAAGTCCCGGTGGGTACCTCTCTCCCCGAGCGCCACCCGAGAGCTGCGCGTGTACCTGCGCGTCAGGGCAGCGTTCGTTCCGCGCACCGAGCACAACGCGATGCTGCTCTGCAGGTGCGCCGCGCGTGGCTACACCGCTGAAGGACTGAGCAAGGCGATACGCGATGTAATGCGCCGCTCAGGCATCTGGACGAATGCCCCGCGCGTGCCACGTGTACACGACTTTCGCCACGCTTTTGCGGTGGAGGCGCTGCGCCGCTGGTACGAGGAGGGTCGTGACGTACAGTCCGAGCTTCCCAAGCTCTCGATGTACATGGGGCACGTATCGATCGCTTCGACCACCTATTACCTACGCTTCATGCCGGCGGTAGTCGCCCTTGCGAGCCAGCGTTTCGCCAGCTCGTGCGTAGAACTGATTGACGGAGGTGCTGCATGAGTCGCAAGAACCCTACGGCCTTGGGCCGCGATCTGGTCACGTTCTTCGAGGATTTCCTCCCCGTCCAGCGGGGCCTAAGCCCCCACACGATCCGCAGCTACCGCGACGCGTTGCTGCTTCTTCTACGCTTCACGGCGCGGGAGCTGCACCGCACGGTGGACCGTCTGGACGTGCCGGATCTCACCGTAGAACGCATCACACGCTTCCTTGCCGCGCTCGAAGCCGAGCGCCACAACAGCATCGCCACCCGTAATGCGCGACTCGGAGCGATCCACGTCTTTGCACGCTACCTCGCCGGGCAGTGCCCAGAGCATTTGGGCACCCTGCAGCGGATCATCGGCATGCCGTTCAAGCGAGGGGCGGTAGAGGCTCCGATCGAATATCTTGATCGTGCCGAGCTCGACGCGCTGCTCAAGAGCATTGATCGTTCAACGGAACTCGGCCGGCGCGACTACGCGCTTTTTGCGTTCATGTTCAACACCGGCGCCCGAGTCCAGGAAGCGCTCAATGTCCGCGTTGCCGACGTGCGCCTCGAGGCTCCGCCGCAGGTACGGCTGCTCGGCAAGGGTCGCAAGGCACGGACCTGTCCGCTGTGGCCGGCAACGGCACGCCTCCTGCGCGACCTGATCGCCGAACGAAGTGGCTTTGTCGACGAGTCGGCCTCTCCGCTCGTCTTCACGAACGCCCGCGGGGCGCCCCTGACGCGCTACGGCGTGTGCTACCTTCTACGGCGCTACGTGCAGAAGGCGTCGCAAGTCGCACCATCCCTCAAGAGCAAGAAGCTTCACCCGCACTCGATCCGGCACAGCACGGCGGTGGCGCTGCTCAAGTCCGGCGTCGACTTCGCAACCATCAGTCATTGGCTCGGCCACGCAGGCCTGAACACGACCATGCGTTATGCCCGCGCCGATCTCGATCTCAAGCGCCAGGCTCTCGCTCAAGTGTTCCCGGACGCCGTGGCCCCACCGCCCGGCGGGCGACTGCTGCTGGACGGCTCCGACCTCGCCGGCTGGCTGCGCAAGCTCTGAAATATGTGGAGGCCTCCCGCGCGAAAACGCGGGAGGCCTGTGCATGATGATGCACTACTTCACATATCAAAGAAGTCCCGATTCGGCGAAAAATGGTGAGCTCACCATTTGCTGGCCGAACGGGGCTGCCTGTAAACGACGAGCATGCCGGTTATGGCAGAAAAATCCTCACCGGCCATCTCACCACCCGATGGCGGCGAACGGAACCGAGCAGACCTCCCGCAGCGATTTCCGGGTCCGCACCGGTCGACGGCAAACAGGATGGTGCCAGTAGCGGGATACAGACAGTATTCGAACCTGCCGTCAGACAAATCCAGGGCCGTCAGTTCCGCATGTCCCCGGCCAGCGGCCGGTATTGCAGGCCATAGAACATTTCCAGGTAGCGCCGTGGTCTCCGCGCGGTCAAGATTCGTGACATAACGCCAGAAGCCGTAGACCCTGGAGAGCGTCATGAGACGTTCCGCGTAACCCTTCCAGGTGTAGCGCTCCTCGACACGGGCCAGTCCGCCCCGGCTGATACGGTCCCATTCAAGCGGGTCCTGGCGGCAGCGGACGAAGAAATCCGCCAGACGCTCGGCGGCGCGGTCGCCGTGGTTGGGATCGATGTGAAAACCCGAGACATTGTCGTCGAATGATCTCCAGTGGTCCGCCGAAGCAGGTCGCGAAGGTGGGCAGTCCGGAGCTCATGGCCTCGATCACCGTCAGTCCGAAGGCCTCGAACAGCGCCGGCTGGACGAAGGCGCCGCGGTGATCGGCAACGCACGCGGTACAGCTCGCCGGCGAACGCCTTTCTCCAGGTGCATCCCCAGCCAGCGCACCTGGCCATCGAGGCCGTATTCGTCCATGAGCCCGTGCATGCGACTCGAGTCTGTTCACGCTCCTCGGCGTCGTTCGGAACGCGCCGGATCGACGTGCCCCGCCACCACCAGCAGATTGGCTGGCCTCACGCAGGGCCTCCGATTCGGCCGTACCACTGCACCAGACCGGTGATGTTCTTGATCAGGATCCATGCGCGCCATGGTGAAGATCAGCGGCTTGTCGCGCTCGGCCAGCCGCCGCGGATATCCCGGCCCCGTCCTCGCTGCCGAAGAGCAGCTCGCTCGAAATCCCGGCAAGGTGCGTCAGGCGCCTCTCGCTATCGGTCGGCTGGGAAATAGACCTCGGGGTCGGCGCCGGGCGAGACGATATTGAACTTCGGGATCGAAGACATCGATGCCGTAGCACCACGCGGTAAAGCCCCGGCAGGGTATAAGCGGAATTGTACGCCTCGTACTGGCCGACGCTGTCCCCGGTGCCGGCGATCTCCTGGTAGGTGGAGGTGATGATGAAGTCCGCCATATTCATGGCGATCAGGTCGGCGGTAAACTGGCTGGAGAAGTGGTAGCTGCGCCTCGTTGTCTCGCCAGTAGAGGTCGGAGTACAGGTACTTGGTCTTCTCCAGCGCGTGGGCGATGTTGCACTGGGTCACGCCGAGCCGTGCGCGACATCAGCGAAGCCACCAGGTTGCCGTCGGAGTAGTTGCCGATGATAAGGTCGGGCCGATCGCCCAGTTCCGCCAGCACCTCCCGCTCGGCATCGCTGGCGAAGCGCTCCAGGTAGGGCCAGATCTCGAAGCGCGAGATCCATTGCGGCACCACCTCGCCGGCCTCGTTGCGAAAGGGTACACGCAGGATGCGGGCGTTGTGGGTGCCGGTGATCGGCTCGAGGCGCTGGTCACAGGACGTCCCCTCGGCCTCGGGGATCAGGCGCGTCACCACCAGGATCTGCGGCTCGATTTCGAGGCCCTGCTCGCTCACGCGCTGACGCATCTCGCGCTCCAGGGCGCGCACCTGGTCGAGGATGTAGACCACCTGGCCACCGGTGTCCGGGCGGCCCAGCACGTCGGACTGGCCGAACCAGCCGTGCGGGGACAGGATGACGATGGAGAAGATCATCGGGATGCGTGCCAGGAAGGCCTCCAGGTTGCCCGGCGAGGGGGCCTCCAGAATATCGAGCAGCAATTGCATGGTCTCGATCATGCCTTGCGCGTCCCGACCCCAGCCGGGTTCGAAGCCCATGGTGCGCAGCGCCGGACCAATCTCGTCCCAATCGGCCGACGGGTCCTGGCCGTGCAGGTAATCGTCGGCCTCACGCAGCGCCGAACGCAGTCCGCCGACATCGCGCAGGGTCTCGTTCAGCATCAACTGCTGCTGCCGGTAGCTGTGTACGCTGAGAAAATCCAGCAGATGCTTGTCACCCTTGCCGAGCTCCTCGAACAGCCGGCTGGACAGGCGCCGGTTGAGAAACTCCACGCCGCGCCCGATGGAGCGCGATTCGTGCATCTTGGCGAACTCCCGGCTGAACGGCTCGAGATCGATCTCGAGTACGAACCGGTCCGGGTTGCGTTCGCCGTTGACCAGGTGCTCCTTGAAGTGCAGAAATTCCTCGACGGGGATCTCATCGAGTGACATCGTCTCGACATGAATACGCAGATAGCTCCAGCGTCCAACCCGAACCCGCAGCGCCAGGTAAACCCAGGAAGCATCGACCGCGGCCTCCTGGGCCCACATCATCACCTTGCCCAACGGGGTAGCTCTCAGACATTCGCCGTCGGGCTCCGCGCACAGGGCGGCGAGCATATCCTGGATGTCGCTGCGCAGCAGGAACGTCCGCTCCAGCCCCTGCAGACGATGCATCACCCGGTGTGCCTGGCTGCGCTGTGTTTGCAGGAAATCCTTCAGGGAACCAATCAGCTCGTTGTCCAGTGTCACCCGAGTCTCCAGGCATCGATATGGTGATGGTAGAACCCGGGATCCGCGACCGTGGCCCCGCGCACCCCGACGATTGCGGAGGCAAAGTTCTGCGCCCGTTCGAGCGTCAGAGGCAGCGGCCACCCGCGTGTGAGGCCCACTAGCATTACGCTGGCGAAGGCATCGCCGGCGCCGACGGTGTCCATCACCGCCACGCGTCCCGACGGCGCGACGGCGGCTTCCTCACCCGCGGTGCTGACCAGCACCGCACCGGCCGCACCCCGCGTCACGATCAGCAGCTCCAGCGCATGCGCCTCCAGCACCTCGCGCATGGCGCGTCCGGGATCCGTTGCCTGCGGGCGCAGCTGCGCCAGTTCGTCATCGTTGAGCTTCACCCAATCCGCCGCGTCCAGGCACCCGCGCACCGTATCGAGCGACCACCAGGGGCTGCGCATGTTCACGTCCAGAAATACCCTGCCGCCGGTCTCCTGCCTCAGCCGTTCCAGCGCCTTCCGCGAGTCTTCGCGGCGCAGGGCAAGGCTGCCATGGTAGAGCACGGCTTCACCGGCCACAGGGGGCAGGGCGCCGGCATCGATAAAATCGTAGGCCTGTCCCGGGAGGATATCGAATCGCGGCTGGCCGGCATCGAGGGTGATCTCCACCCTGCCGGTGGGGTGGCGGGCATCGAACTGCAGGCCCGAGGTATCCATGCCCCATTCCTGCATGGCGTCAAGGATGCGCCGTCCGAGGGTGTCTTCGCCGACGCGCGATACGAACAGCGGAGACATTCCGAAGGCCTGGAGGTGCCAGGCAACATTGAACGGCGCGCCGCCCAGGACAACGCTCCCGTCGGGAAAACAATCGTAGAGCACCTCTCCGAATATCACGATGCTGTGATCTGACCCCGCCGTCATGGTGTGCTCCCGGCCCCATCCTGACCGGCCCGTTCCAGGGTCCGGTGCAGGTAATGGATCAGCACACCGGCGCCGTAATTGCCGTTCACGCCAGGGAAACCGTCCTGCCGGACACCTTTATCGTGTCGCTGCCGTCGAAGGCGACACTCGCGGCCGCGCGCACTTCCGCAGTCTGGATACGAACACGCCCGTGCAGACAGCAACCGCCCGCTCATGCCTCCGGCACTCCGCAGCTCGAGAAGAACTGGTAGTGCTCGACGGCCTCGAGGATGCCGGCGGCATAGGGCTGGGTGGCGAAATAGATGGTCTTCGTCTCGGTGAGATTCGACAGCTCCTCGTGGTGCCGGTTTGCCACCACCACGGCCATGGTGTTGCCGCGCATCATGTCCTCATCGGTGCCTGAACCCCCGGCGGCGAGGATGTTTTCCAGCGGGATGTCCCAGCGGTTGGCGACCCAGCGCAGGGCGAACCCCTTGGAGGCCCGCGCCGGTACCACGTCCAGGAACTGGCCGAAGGAGAGAAACATGTTGACCGTCTGCTCATGCTGATGCATCAGACTGATGAGTTCGTCGAGGCTCGGCGCGATGCGCGGGTCGATATAGTAGCTCAGCTTGTAGCGGCTCTGCTCCGTTTTCGCCTGCAGCCCCAGCCCCGGGGTCTCCGCGAGCAGGCGGGTGACCGCCTTTGGGTTCCACTGATGATCGATGTGCTCGGTCCAGGCACGGTCCTCGGTCAGCCGCGGGGCATAGTGGATCTGTGTTCCCAGGCTGGTAATGAGGATGTCCGGTTGCGGTATACCGTACTGACGCATGACGCGCAGCGCCGAATCGAGGCGTCGTCCGGTGGCGATGCCGAAGGTGGTGCATTTGCGGTAGAGCCGGATCACGGCGATAAAATCCGCCAGCGAGGCGGGATCTCCCAGCAGGTTCTGGTCGAGATCCGTGAAGATCGCGCGGTCATGATAGAGCCTGACACTTGGCGGCACGGGTGCGCGTGGAGGAATCCTGGCCACCTCCAGCAGGGGTCGCAACTCTTGCAGGTACTTTTCGACGTGCGCCTCCCAGGAATAATGCCGGCGTACCCCCTCGAGCCCGTTCCCGGACAGTTCACGCCAGATCCCGCTGTCCCCCAGTACCTTGAGCAGTGCCTCGGCCATGGCCGCCTTGTCGAGCGGGTCGACCAGGTAGCCGTTGCGGCAGTTGCCGATGATGTCCTGCGGCCCGCCATCGGACGTCGCCACGACCGGCAGGCCGCTGGAGGCGGCCTCGAGCAGGGTGAGGCCGAAGGGTTCCGTCAGGGCCGGATTGACGAACACCCCGCCCAGGCTCGCCGCCAGGCGGTACAGGAGGGGGACATCATCGGACTGGTGGTGCTTGGGATAGGCTACGCGGCCATAGAGGTCATACTGGTCGATGGTGAGGAGGATCCCGGTCAGCACTTCCTGGGCGCCTGTTTCCATGTCACGGATCTCGTCGCGATTGCCGGCGATGATGACCAGGTTCGCCGCCTGCTGCAGCGCGGGCGATTCCCCGTAGGCCTCGACCAGGGTGGCGATGTTCTTGCGGGCATCGGGACGCGACAGCGCCAGTATAAAGGGTTTGTCCGGTTCACTGAGAAATCGCGCCAGTTCCCGGCGTATCCGCGAGCAGGGCTCCGCCTCTTGCGCGGGGTGGAATCGTTTCAGGTCGACGCCGGGGGGGATGACCGCCATGCGTTCCGGCTGGTAATGGTTATAGAGCCCGTATTGTTCCTCGATCTCCTGATTGGTACTGGTCACCACCAGTTCCGCCGTGCCGAGGATGTCCTCCTCGATTTCGATGCGCCGCGTCATGTGGTAGCGCTGTTCGATCATCTCGCGCGACAGTCCGCTCGCCAGCAGGCGCCGGCGCTTCACCCGACCGAGCGAGTGCCCGGTATGCACCAGCGGCACACCCAGCAAGTGGGACAGGCGGATGCCGACATACCCACCGTCTGCGTAGTGGCTGTGAATGATGTCCGGCGTACGACCATGCTCCCTCAGATAGCTCGTGGCATTGTCGGCAAAATTGTCGAGGCTGTCCCACAGCTGCTCCTTGGGAATGTAGCCCTCGTCTCCGCAGTCGATGCGCACGATCCGCACCTTTTCGGACAGCGGCTCTTCCCTGAGGGCATAATTCGTGCTCAACCCCGGGTCAACGACCCGCCGGGTCATGATATCCACGTGGGCAACACCGGCACTTTTCCCGAGGGCGCGGGCAAGTTCCACCACGTATTGGGTCTGGCCGCCGGTATCGGCATCCCGGCCGAGTTCAAGGTCATGCCCGCGAATCAGACCGTGGACACTGATGAGAAGTATGTAGATCCTGTCTGCTGCCATAATGGAGATCCCTGTCCAGAACCGGTCACGCAATTCTACCCGGGTGGACGCATGAGGGCCACCACCGTAACAAAATACTACTTAATAATCAATGTTATATATTTTCAACCAAACAGGCCGGCCTGATCGGGACCAGCACGTTGACTTGCAGGCGGCACGTCAAACTGCTATAAAGCGCCCTCCCTCGCGGGGGAGTTTCCGTTAAACCATCAGGAATTTCAGCAATGTCCAGAGTATGCCAGGTCACGGGGAAACGGCCGATGTACGGCAATAACGTATCCCATGCCAATAACAAGACGCGGCGGCGTTTCCTGCCCAATCTGCATGAACACCGTTTCTGGGTGGACGGTGAGAAGCGCTGGGTGACGTTGCGCGTTTCCGGCAAGGGCATGCGCATCATCGACAAACGGGGCATCGACGCGGTGCTGGCGGACATCCGCGCCCGCGGCGTAAAGGTCTAGAACGATCCAGGAGTCTCCCATGCGTGACAAGATCAAACTCATCTCCAGCGCCGGCACCGGCCATTACTACACCACGACCAAGAACAAGCGCACCATGCCGGAAAAAATGGAAATCAAGAAATTCGATCCGGTGGTCCGCAAGCACGTGATCTACAAGGAAGGCAAGATCAAGTGACCGGTCGACGCACCGACCGCCAATAAAAAAACCCGGCTTTGCCGGGTTTTTTATTGGCCTCGCCGCGCCCCGAGGGAGGCAGTGGGGCAATCACCCCTGTCAGGCCGTCTTGACGCTGTAACCGCGCAGGCGCCCGGCAAACTCCCGCAGAGAGGAAATCCCCGTGGCCTCGGCCTGCAGGCACCACTCCTGCAGCGCCTTGATCAGGCTCTCCTGGCTGGTCGTCTTGCGGGCCCAGATCGCCTGCAGCTGCTGCCGGTACTGGTAGACGGTCCGCAGGGTGTTGAACTGGGCAAGCAGGCCATCCAGGCGGTGGCGGGCAACCTCGTCAACCGGCGAGGGCTCGCGGATCAACAACGCGCGCATGCGCCTGAGCGTCCCGCCGCTGCAGGAGCCTTCCGCCTGCCGGCATTCCTGTTTCAGCACGGGCAGCATGACTTCGCGGGCATAATTGGCCATGACGTGCATGCGATTGAGCACCACGGCGCGCACGGTATCCATGTCGATGCTGTGCTTTCCGGCGATGATGACCGGCCGCGGGAGGACCTTCTTGACCCTGGCCAGGCCCAGCAATGACAGCAGGCGGATCCACAACCAGCCCAGGTCGAACTCCCACCACTTGCAGGAGAACCGCGCCGAGGCCGGGAAGGCATGATGGTTGGCATGCAGTTCCTCGCCGCCGATGATGATGGCCAGCGGCGTGATGTTGCGCGAGGCATCCGGGGTCTCGAAATTGCGGTAACCCCACCAGTGGCCCACACCGTTGATCACACCGGCTGCCCAGAAGGGAATCCATACCATCTGCACCGCAAAGAGCACCAGGCCGAGGCTGCCGAACAGCACGACATCCAGCAACAGCATCAGCGTGACGCCCAACCCGGGGAAGCGGGCATAGACATGGCGCTCCACCCAGTCGGCCGGGGTGAGGTGCCCGTAGTGTTCGAGCGTCTCCTCGTTGGTGGCTTCCTTCCGGTAAAGTTCCGAACCCTCCCACATCACCTTGCGGATGCCGAGCACCTGGGGGCTGTGCGGATCCTCCGGGGTCTCGCATTTCGCGTGATGCTTGCGATGCACGGCGACCCATTCGCGCGTCACCATGCCGGTGGTCATCCACAGCCAGAAGCGGAAGAAATGGCTGATCACGGGATGCAGGTCAAGTGCGCGATGCGCCTGGTGCCGGTGCAGATAGATGGTGACGCCGGCGATGGTCACCTGGGTCAGTACCAGCCCCGTGAGGGTGACTCCGACCCATGACAGATGGGTAAATCCGCCGTTACTCAGGAATTCAAAAAGGGTATCAAGCATGCCGTTTAGCCTCAAAAAATTTATCCGGACAACGTCCGTTCACGATGACGTCTTTCCCGCACCGTCAGGCCTCCTGTCAATGATTGCATGAAATGTCAAATGCCATTCGCAGGTACACGTCTGCGTCTGCAACAAATGCAGATTTTCCGGGAGTCTGTCGGATTTGTGCGATCGAAGCGAGCCTGCGCCAATGGGCTGTGTGCTAATTGGGCCGTCGCGGAATCTGAAGTTATTGTGAAGGACCACTGGCGCATAGTGTATCACGATACGTGACCGTTAGCGCTCGACCTCGAGCTGCAGATTTCCCGTTTCGTCCACGCGGCAACGCCAGCCGGCGGGCAGATAGGTGGTCGCGACGGTTTCGGTGATCAGGGCCGGGCCGGTGACGAGCTGTGCGCTTTGCAAGTGCTCGCGCCGCCACACCGGCACGTCATCCGCATAACCGGCCAGTCGGGCATACTGCGGTCCCACGGCGCCCCCGGTCCGCTCTGCCAGCTTCGGCAGGGTGATGTCGGGCGGCCGTCCGTGCAGGCTGGCGCGGATATTGACCAGCTCGACCGGCGTGCCCAGCCGGTGACCATAACGCCGTTCATGCTCCTCATGGAAGGCCTCTCGAGTCCGCCCCACATCCCTCCAGGGCAGGGTAAGCGTAGCGGTCTGTCCCTGGTAGCGGAGATCGACCTTGAAATCAGCGTCGATGTCCGCGGCCGCGACACCTTCTGCGAACAATTCCCGCCGGCCCCGCTCCGCCAGGGACTGCAACTCCTCCCGCAACGGCCCTTCATCGGCTTCCGCCAGTAATCCGGCGCGGGTGCGCGACAACTGCCGCGCGCGCGGGGCCACCAGCATGCCGAGGGCGGAAAGCACGCCGGCGTGCACCGGCACCAGGGCACGATGCATGCCGAGGGCCTCGGCAAGGGCGCACACGTGCAGGCCGCCGGCCCCGCCGAAGGAGACCAGCACGTGCTCGCGCGGGTCCACGCCGCGCTGCACCGAGATCACCCGCAGCGCCTGGACCATATGCTCATTGGCAATCCGGATGATGCCCGCGGCGGCTTCCTCCACGCCCAGGCCGAGTCGCGCGGCGATGGCCGCGACGGCTCGCACTGCGGCGGGCGTATCAAGCGTCATGGCGCCACCCAGGAAGGCCTCCGGGCGCAGCCGTCCAAGCACCAGGTTGGCATCGGTCACCGTCGCGGCCGTGCCGCCCTGCCCGTAGCAGGCCGGACCCGGTGCTGCACCCGCCGATTCGGGTCCCACCTGCAGCAGGCCGCCGCTGTCGACCATGGCAATGGAGCCGCCGCCCGCACCGATGGTATGCATGTCCACCATGGGCACCGCCACCGGCCAGGGACCGATGCGGCCCTCGGAGGTCAACCGAATGTCGCCCTCGATCAGGGCCACGTCGGTCGAGGTCCCACCCATGTCGAAGGTCAGCAAGCGGGACTCGCCGGCCTGCCGGGCGATAAAGCGCGCGCCCATCAGGCCGCCGGCCGGACCGGAAAGCAGCAGGTGCACCGCCTTGCGGCCGGCCTGCTCCGCGCCGACCGTGCCGCCGGAACTCTGCATGACGGCGACCGTCGCAGGCCGCAGGGCCCGGCCGAGACGTTCGAGGTAACCCGCCACCAGCGGACCGACCCAGGCGGTGAGCCAGGTGGCGATGCCGCGTTCGTACTCCCGGTATTCCGGCAGAACCTCGGAGGAAAGCGCGACGAACAGACCCTCGGGCAGCCACGAGGCAATCGTGCGTTCATCCGTATCGTCGAGAAAGGAGTACAACAGATTGATTGCCACCGCTGCGGGCTGCAGCTCGGCGACCTGCCGCAGGATCGCCTCCCGATCCGCCGCATCCAGCGCCCCGACCCGCATCCCGTCGGCGCCGAGGCGAGCACCTACCTCCAGGCACAACGCGCGCGGCACCGGCGGGGGCTGTGGCTCGGGCTGCAGATCGTAGAGTTCGCGGCGCGCCTGGCGCCCGAGGGTGAGCACGTCACGCAAGCCGCGGTTGGCGATGTAGACGGTGCGCACCCCCTTGCGCTCCAGCACGGCATTGGTGGCCACGGTCGAGCCATGCACGACCCGCAGTCCCGGCAGGCTCAGTCCGAGATCGCGAATACCCCGCAGGATCGCTTCCTCCGGGGCCTGCGGCGTGGACAACACCTTGTGCACCCGCAGCGCCCGCCCGTCGAGAAGCACGAAATCGGTAAACGTCCCGCCGGTGTCAACTCCCAGCCACATGATTATTACCGATTACCGCTAGAGGCGTTTCCGGAGGCCGCCCTTCTCCACCGTGGCTGGATTTCAGGGGTAAACGGGTGATTGTTTTTCCCGGAGGTGAACCTTTCCGGCAGTGCAGGATCGGATGTGGCTGGCGGCGTCGACGGCATGGTGAATCCACTTAACAATGGGCGAACCGGGAGTATAATCCGCGCCTCGTGCTAGTCTATCGGATCGTCTGTTCCCATGCAGAAGGACACGCTGGTACACGTAGAACACCTGACCCGCCACTACGGCCACATCCTGGCCGTCGATGACGTGAGCTTCGATCTGGCCAAGGGCGATGTGCTGGGGTTTCTCGGACCCAACGGGGCGGGCAAGACCACCACCATGCAGGTCATCACCGGCAACCTCGCGCCCGGCGCCGGGCGGATCACGGTACACGGCATCGACTTGCTCGATGAACCCAGGCGCGCCAAGCGCGAGATCGGCTATCTGCCCGAGCAGCCGCCGCTCTACCGTGAACTAACCGTGGATGAATACCTTCTCTACTGCGCCAGGTTGCACCGCATCCCCCGCGAACGCGTCCGCAAAGCCATCAATACCGCCAAGGAGCGCTGCGGCCTGAACGAGGTCAGCCAGCGCCTGATCGGCAACCTCTCCAAGGGTTACCAGCAGCGCGTCGGCATCGCCCAGGCGATCATCCATACACCCGCGGTGGTAATCCTAGATGAACCTACCGTCGGCCTCGACCCGATACAGATCCGCGAGATCCGCGCCCTGATACGCGAGCTGGGCAAGGAGCACGGTATCATCCTCTCCACCCATATACTGCCCGAGGTCCAGGCCACCTGTAACCGGGTGCAGATCATCCACCAGGGGCGGCTGGTGTTCTCGGACAGCATCGCCGGTCTCGAGCAGCAGCTGAAGGCAACCAGCCTGATTGCCTCATTTCACGCTTCCCCGGACATGGAGGCACTGGCGAGGGTGCCGGGCGTCAACCGCGCGGAAGCACTCCCCGATAATCGGGCGCGCATCCATTTCACCGACACGAACCCCGCCGAAGCCTTGATAGAACAGGCGGTTGCCGGCGGCTGGCGACTGCATGAACTCAGCGCCGAACGGCGCACACTGGAACAGATCTTCATCGACCTGACCTGTTCCGAACCGCACGCCGACCAGCCCGGGGAGGCCGCATGATGATCTTCACCATCGCCGCGCGCGAGCTGCGCGGCCTGTTCCTGTCCCCACTCGCCTGGGCGGTGCTGGCCGTGGTGCAGTTCATCCTGGCTTTCATCTTCCTGTCACTGGTTGACAACTACCTCGCCTGGCAGCCACAACTGGCGGCCATCGAAGGCGTGGGCGGCGTCACGGACCTGATCGTCGCACCCGTGTTCGCCGACGCCGCCATTGTGCTGTTGCTGGTGGCGCCGCTGATGACCATGCGCGTGCTGAGTGAGGAACGGCGCAACCGCACCCTCAGCCTGCTGTTCTCGGCGCCGGTCTCCATGACGGAGATCGTCATCGGCAAATACCTCGGTGTGCTCGCCTTTTTTCTTATCCTGCTGGCCCTGCTGGCCCTGATGCCACTGTCCCTGCTGGCCGGCACCGATCTCGATCTGGGCAAGCTCGCCGCCGGCCTGCTGGGTCTTGCCCTGTTGCTGGCGGCGTTTACCGCCATCGGACTGTTCATGTCGTCGCTGACCGAACAGCCGACCATCGCCGCCATCGGCACCTTCGGACTGTTGCTGCTCCTGTGGATCATCAACTGGGCCGGCAACAGCGGGAACCATGCAAGCGGCCTGTTCGCCTACCTGTCCATGCAGCGTCACTCGGAGATGTTGCGTTCGGGCCTGGTCAACAGCACCGACATAGCGTATTACCTGCTGGTCATCATCCTGTTCCTGGTCCTCAGCATCCGCCGCCTGGATGCCGACCGTCTGTCCCACTGACGCCGGGAGCCTGTCCTAGCCCATGCAAATCACACCTCGTTCACGACTTGTGCTGCGCCTGCAAGGCTGGGTATTCGTCGTGCTGTTCACCGCCATCGTCGGGCTGCTTGCCTGGCTCAGCACCCTGTATGTCTACCAGGCGGACTGGACAGCCGGCGGGCGCAATACGGTCTCGGTAGACACCCGCAGGCTGCTCGCGGAAATGACCGAACCGGTCACCATCACGGCCTACGCGCGTGAAGACGAACTTCTGCGCAAGCAGATAAAGTATTTCGTCGGCAAGTATCAGCGTTTCAAGCCCGACATCACGCTGGAATTCGTCAACCCCGATACGGCGCCCGAGCGAGTACGCACCGAAGGCATCACGGTCGACGGCGAACTGCTCGTCGGCTACCAGGGCCATAGCGAACACGTCCAGACGTTGACCGAGCGAAAACTGACCAACGCCCTGCTGCGTCTTACCCGTCAGAACACACGCTGGATCGTGTTTCTGACCGGCCATGGCGAGCGTGACCCGCACGGCAAGGCCAATGCCGACCTCGGCGCCTTCGGCAAGGAGCTGGAACACAACGGCCTCAAGGTGCAAACGATCAACCTGGCCGAGAACGCCATTCCGAAAAACACCAGCCTGCTGGTCATCGCCAGTCCGCGCGTCAACCTCCTGCCGGGCGAGGTGAAACTGCTGCGCGATTACGTTACGCGGGGCGGCAACCTGCTGTGGCTGGCGGAACCCGGCAAACCGGCCGGTCTCGGGGCACTGGCCGAACAGCTCGACGTGGCGTTCCTGCCCGGCGTGGTCGTAGACGCCACCACCCAGGCGTTCGGCATCAACGACCCTTCCTTCGCCATCGTGACCTCCTACCCCAATCATGAAGTCACGCGCGAACTGAACGCCGTCACCGTATTCCCCGAAGCCGCCGCGCTGGAGATACATGAGGACAAGCACTGGAAGGCGACCCCGATTCTCACTACGCTCAAGCGTTCCTGGACCGAGCTCGGCGAACTGAAGGGCGAGATCCAGTTCGATGCAAACACCGACGAACGCGCCGGGCCGCTCGACATCGGCGTGGCGCTCACCTCCACCACCCCGGCCGGGGAGCCGGGGCCTTCCGGCGCGCCACCGCACGAACAGCGCATCATCGTGACGGGTGACGGCGACTTCCTGTCCAACACCTATCTCGGCAACGCCGGCAACCTCGATCTCGGCATGAACATGGTCCACTGGCTGAGCCACGATGACGCCTTCGTCGACATCCGGGTGAAAGCGGCGCCCGATACCACCCTGGAGCTGGGCCGGATCTCCCAGGCCGTCATCGGCCTCGGTGCCCTGATCGGCATGCCGCTCCTGCTGATGACCGCCGGCCTGGTGATCTGGCTGCGCCGCCGGCGACGCTGATGTCGACACGCACCCTGCTCAACCTGGGATTGCTGGTCGCCGCCGTCACGCTGGCGCTGGTGGCCTGGTTCAAACCCGGCGTGAAACCCGTGGATGCGCCCCGACCGATCATCACCCGGCTCACACCGGAACAGGTGAAGAGCATCGTCGTGGAGCGAATCAGCCACGACCCGCTCAAGTTCGGCAAACGTAACGGCCGCTGGTTCCTGACGGCCGAAGACAGGGAACTGCCCGCCGCGGACTTCCAGGTGCGGGCCCTGCTGCGCCTGCTGCAGGCTACGGCATCACGTCACTATCCGGCCGGATCCCTCGACCTCGCCTCACTGGGACTGCAGCCGCCGCAGGTGCATTTGACCATGGATGAGGTCGACATCAGCCTCGGCAACACGGAATCGCTGGACCAGCAGCGTTACGTCCAGGTCGACGACACCGTGTATCTGCTCGACGACCAGTATCAGCACCTGGTCAACGCCGACTGGCCGAGCTTCGTCAGTCGCCGGCTGCTGGAGGGGCGCGGCGCCATCACCCGGATAGCGTTGCCGGGCATGACCCTGGCCAACGGCGACGATGGCCACTGGCGGCTCACCCCTCTGCAGGAAGGGCTCAGCGCCGACGCGTTGCAGACCTTCGTCGAGAACTGGCAGAACGCCACCGCCCTGCTGGCGCGCCGCTACGAGGGCGGCGCGGCCGGTGCGACGGTCACCGTGCAAACCCGCGACAGTGATCAGCCGCTGATACTGCGCATCGTCTCGCGCAAACCGGACCTCGTCCTCGCCCGCCCCGACTGGGGTATCCAGTACCAGATGCCCCTCTCGGAGGAAGACAGCCTGTTTACCCTGCCGAAAGTGGCCCCCGGGCCCGCCGCGGAAACCCCCGCCGCTCCGACGACATCCGCTACACAACCGCAGGCTGAATCGTCCCCCGCACAGCACCCGTAAACAGTGCAACCCTGCGCACTTGTCCGAACCGACCATGGTCACGACGCCGGAAGCCGGGTCGCGCCTGTCGCGACCATCGACCTGAGGGACGTGGCCGGCGAGCGTACCGGGATGAATTCACAGCGTGTCACGGCAGGCACGACCCGTGCATCGGCCCGTTACGGGCTGGAAGCAACATTCGCGGCTTCCCCTGTATCATGATCCAATGCCTGAACTGCCGGAAGTCGAAACCACCCGCCGCGGCATCGCCCCGCACATCACCGGTCTGACCGTGGCGCGCCTCCTGGTGCGTGAACCGCGGCTGCGCTGGCCTGTGTCGCGCGAACTGATCGAGGGGCTTCCGGGCCGGACTATCGAGGCCGTCGGTCGCCGCGGCAAGTACCTGCTGCTGGAAACCGCCGCCGGCACCGTTCTCGTACACCTCGGCATGTCCGGGAGCCTGCGTATTATCGAGGCCGTCACCCCGCCCGCACCGCACGACCATGTCGATGTCGTCTTCACCGACGGGCGCGCCCTGCGCCTGCGGGACCCGCGGCGTTTCGGCAGCCTGCTGTGGACCACACGAGCGCCCGAAGAGCACCCGCTGCTGCGCGATCTCGGTCCGGAACCGCTGGACGGGGATTTCAGCGGCAATTATCTGTTCGGTGTCTCACGCGGGCGGCGGGTTGCGGTGAAGCACTTCCTCATGAACAGCCACGTCGTGGCCGGTATCGGCAACATCTACGCCAGCGAGGCGCTGTTTCTCGCCGGCGTTCATCCCCAGCGCGCCGCCGGGCGCATCGGACGCGAGCGCTATGACAGGCTTGCCGCCGCTATCCAGCGGGTGCTCACCGATTCCATTACCGCCGGCGGCACCACGCTGCGCGACTTCACCAACAGCGTCGGCGAACCGGGTTACTTCGGCATTCACCTGCACGTTTACGGGCGCGGCGGAAAACCCTGCCCCCATTGCCGGCAACCCGTCCGCGAAATTCGCCAGGGCCAGCGTTCGACGTTCTATTGCGCGGCATGCCAAAGATAATCTGGCTGTACACTCTTCGGAAAGCGACTCCGCGAGCACGATTCTATCTGGAGCAGAGCGAGAGCCTGCCAGGAGGAATGGCTCTTACTTAAGTACAAATCGTGATAAATAGCCATGGAATCCACGGAAAACACAGAAATTATCTGTGAATATTCCATGTTTTTCCGTGTGCTTCCGTGGCCATTTATTTTTTTATGAGGAAATCAAACCGCGTCCCTGAGCGAGTTCCCCCCGGGACTGACGGCAATCACCACCCGATCATGAAAGACGTGCCGGGCCGGACGACGCCCCCCGCAAACTCCGGTCATATCGTGATTCCCCTTGCATAGCGACGCGTCACAAGGGCGGCTCCGGCTGACTTCTGACCCGATAAACGCGCCTCCCGCCTGCCTCAGCCACGAGGAGTTGATTTGAATCAAAAAACTTATATATCAGATTATGATAATATTACCAACGTCAGAATTTCAACCCGGGAGGCAGGCAGATGACAAACGAGGGCAAGCTCAGCAAGCTACTGAAAACCGCAAGGGACCAGCAGGAAGTCGAGGACTGGATACTCTCACTGACGCCCCTGGGGGTGGCATTCGTTTTCTTCTTCATCTTCCTGTTACCCATGGACATTCCTCGCAAGGATGTTGTCCTTGTTGTCGGCACCGCGGCGGGCTTTACCGGCCTGCAAAGCTACTGGATCTTCCGGGGCTGGCGTAAAAATCACGCCCTCACCATCCTGCTGGGACTGCTCGGCATCGCCCTCGCGCTCGCGCTGGTATGGCTGTATCTGTCTCTGGGTGTGCAGCCCTGACGGTCCCGCTATCACGCGCTATCGCTGCCGCCGTCATTAAACCTGTGTAATGCATTGTCCTGCCCGGTAGACGTACCGTGGCGGCGGCAGGCCCTTTCAATGGCCGGGCATTCAGGCTAGGCTGATCCATCCGCGCCCGTCTTTCAATTCGTCATGGACATACCAGCCGGCCTGCTGCCCCAGAACGTTCTGTGGTCCGCGTGGGTCCTCTACAGCCTCCTGCTGATCAGCGCCCTGCTGACCGCGCCCTGGTCGAAGCTCTCAGACAACGAGGCCTCGCATGTCTATTTCGGGGCGGTGGCCGTCGCGTGTGTATTGTGGACACTGCGTGCCGGCATCGCGCCAGGGTATAACTATCACCTTCTCGGAGTGACTTCACTGTGCCTGATGTTCGACTGGCAGTTCGCCCTGCTGGCGGCGAGCCTGGTCCTGCTGGTTACGACCTGGAAGGGTCCGGCCGGCGGGGAGGCGTTTGCCCTGAATGCCCTGATGATGGGCGCCCTGCCGGTGCTGTCCACCCGTGTCCTGTTGTATGCAAGCCAGCGCCGTTTGACGCATAATTTCTTTGTCTACATCTTCGTGAATGCCTTTTTCGCCGGAGCGCTGGGTATACTGCTGTGCGGTCTTGCCGCCTCAGCCGTACATGCCCTGGCGGAGGGAGATACCGTGAACCAGACCCGGGAGGACTATCTGCTGTTCATCCCGCTGCTGATGTTCGGAGAGGCCTTTCTCAACGGCATGGCCATGACACTGCTGGTGGCTTACCGGCCACGGTGGGTATCAACGTTCCACGATCACTGGTACCTTGATGGCAAATAGATTGCACAGGCTTATGAAAAGATTCAATGGTTCCCAACTCTTACTGGTGGCCACCGTCATCGCGCTGGCATTGCTTGGGGGGAGGTACCTCCTGTCGCTGCGGCATTCAATGCAGCCGGCCATTGCCGGGGCGTGGAATAATATCGAGGCAGGGCGTTACGTAACCGGCCTGCTGCAACATTACGGGGACAACGCGGCCTTCGGTTTCGACCAGGAACCCTACAGCAGCGAACCCCTGCGTCACTACATCTACGATTATTTCCCCCTGAAATACCCCGACGGGGAGCGCCACCTGGTGGTCGCCTATACCAAGCCCGAACCTTTCGACTGCCGGTCCTGCGCGCCGAGACTGAGCCTGGTGGAGTTCGTACCGGTGGCTGACGGCTGGAAAATCGGGGTAAGCAGCATCGGGAAGATCGCGGCGGGAAGCTGGGGCAGTCCGCCGTACAGCGTTGGCACCATGGAACTGGGACCCGGGAAATTTGGCGTCGTGATCGAAAACAGTGGCGACCAGCGGGGGGCGTGGGAATCCTCCCTCGACATCTATACGGCGTTAGACGGCGACTACCGCAAGGTAGCCACCATCGTCACCGAACGGCACGGCTATCAGTATAAAGCCCAGGGACTGGCGACCGGCTCCTGGCAGATGGGCACCCTGCCGCAAACCAGTGCAGGCTATTACGACATCCTGGTCAAGCGAACCAACAACACTTCCGAAACGCCGGCGTCGGCCGATCCTGCGGACAACCAGCGCTACCGCTTCGACGGGGAACGCTATTCCCCCGTATCCTGAGGCTCGACACAGAACCGGGTGATCAGTCCGCGCAGCAGCGCGGCCATGGGCTCAATGCGATCCAGCGCCAGGTACTCGTCGGGCTGGTGGGCCTGGTCGATGTCGCCGGGTCCGAGGATGATACTGTCCATGCCGAGGGCATTGAGGTAGGGGCCCTCGGTGCAAAAGGCGACCGCCTCGGCGGGATGACCGGTGAGCTTCTCGGCCGCGCGCACGATCGCCGAATCGGCCGGGGTGTAAAGCGGGGGCGTGCCGTCGATGAGCGAGCGGCGCTCCACACGCAGGGCGCCGTCGGGTAACAGCGCGGCAAGGCGTGCATCGATAGCCTGGCGCAGCGCATCGTGGTCCATGCCTGGCAGCGTCCGCAGGTCGAAATGCAGCTCGCAATGCGCACAGATGCGATTGGGATTATCCCCGCCATGGATGGAGCCGGGATTGAGCGTCGGCACCGGCACGGCGAAACGCGGATCAGTGTGATTTGCCTGCAATTCCCCGCGCCAGGCGAGCAGATCCCCGAGCACCTTGTGCATGCCCTCCAGCGCGCTGGCACCGAGCCGCGGATCGCTGGAATGTCCCGCGTGGCCGAAGACGTGGAGGGCCTCCATAATGATGCCCTTGTGCATGTGCACCGGACGCAGTCCGGTCGGCTCACCGATCACCGCGTAACGCGCCCGGGGCCGGCCGAGCGCCACCAGATCCTTGGCGCCGTCCATGGAGCTTTCCTCGTCGGCGGTGGCAAGCATGATCAGCGGGGCCCGCAGTGTTTCGGCCCGGCAGTGACGCGCGGCTTCGATGGCCAGGGCGAAAAAGGCCTTCATGTCGGAGGTGCCCAGCCCGTACAGCCGGTTGTCGGCCTCGGTCAACCGGAACGGGTCAAAGCGCCAGCGCCCCTCGTCGTAGGGCACCGTGTCCGTATGGCCGGCCAGCACCAGCCCCCCTGATCCGCGACCGAGGGTGGCGATCAGGTTGGTCTTGCCGGGCTGGCGGGTGAGCGGCAGGATTTCGACGGCGAACCCCAGGCCCTCCAGCCAGCCGGCCAGCAGGTCGATGACTTCCCGGTTGCTCTGGTCGAACGCGGGGCTGACGCTGCTGACCGACGGTGCGCCGACCAGTTGTTGCATCATCTCCCGCAGTGGGGGAACGGCGTGTTTCATACCATCATTGTGAGCCGTTTCCGGCGCGCCCGACAAGTGTAATTATTACGCTGTCGGCGGGCGACGACGGGATTCATGGACACGGGGGTTGCGGGCTGTACGGCCTCGCGCTGGCGGCATATCATCGCGGCTTCGGCGTGGAACGCCATGTCAGCGGGAAAGGGGCAATGTTGTTCGATTCGGTGCACCGCGCAAGGCGGAGAAAACAGGAATGACCCAGCAGCTGATCGTGTCGGAAAACAGGAAAGACCTCGATTTCATGGAGATCGGCTGCCCCGTGGTGCACATGGACGACTATCTCACCGGGCAGGAGTACTTCAAGCTGAAGGGCGTGCAGGTGATCAATCTGTGCCGCAGCTATCGCTATCTCAGCGTGGGCTACTACACCTCACTGCTGGCCGAGGCGCGCCATCACCGCATCATTCCGACCGTCAAGACCATGATGGATCTCAGCAGCAAGGCGATGTACAGCCTCGAGGTCGATCAATCTCGATGAGGTGGTGCAGAAGAGCCTGCGCAAGCATCGCAAGGACAGTATCGAGTCCTTGTTCGAAATGGATGTGTTTTTCGGGCGCTGCCGCTACCCGGGCCTGACGGATCTCGCCAGCCAGATCTTCGAGACCTTCCCCTGCCCGCTGCTGCGCGTCATGTTCCGGCGCCAGGAGAACTGGCATATGGAATCCATCAAGCCGCTCTCTGTCAACAAGCTGGACAGCTACAACCAGAAGTTCTTTATCGAGGCGTTGTCGTCCTACCTGCAACGCCGCTGGCGACTGCCGCGCACCCGCAGCCTGGCGCGCTACGATCTCGCCATCCTGCACAACCCGGACGATGCCCTCCCGCCCTCCGACGAAAAGGCGCTCAACGCGTTCATCAAGGCCGGCAAGACCCTGGACGTCGACGTCGAACTGATCGACCGCAGCGATTACTCGCGGCTGGCGGAATACGATGCGCTGTTCATCCGCGAAACCACCCGCATCAACCACTACACCTATCGCTTCGCCAAGAAGGCCGAGAGCGAGGGCATGGTGGTGATCGACGATCCCCAGTCCATCCTGCGCTGCACCAACAAGGTCTACCTCGCCGAACTGCTGCGCGCGCATCGCGTGCCCACTCCCAGGACCGTCATCCTCGGCAAGCGCGACCTGAAGGCCGCGGAGAAGGCCATCGGCTACCCGATGGTGCTCAAGGTGCCGGACGGATCGTTCTCGCAGGGCGTGTACAAGGCGGAGAATCCCGAACAGATGCAGGAGTACACGGAGCTGCTGTTCAAAACCTCGGAACTGATCCTGGCCCAGGAGTTCCTGTACACCGAGTTCGACTGGCGCATCGGCATCCTCAATCGCGAACCGCTCTACGCCTCGCAGTATTTCATGTCACGCAAGCACTGGCAGATCGTGCACTACGGCGACGAAGGCAAGGTCGAAATGGGCGGCTGGAAAACCTGGGCGGTGGAGGACGTCCCCGGGGACGTCGTCACCATGGCGCTGAAAGCGGCAGACCCGATCGGCTACGGCTTCTATGGCGTCGACCTCAAGCAGACGCCGAATGGCATCTACGTCATCGAGGTCAACGATAACCCCAGCATCGAGTCCCGGGTCGAGGACAAGGTCCTCAAGGACGAACTTTACCTGCGGATTATGAAGGAATTCGTGCGTCGTATCGACAAGCGCCGCATGGCGTGAGCGTTACCCGCAGCGGCGACAAGCGCTTGCCGCGCGGAGTTCAGTCGTTTGGCGAGCCGGACCTGCGCCGCACCGATGCCGCGCGGGTCACTGGCGGCGTAGACCCGCACGGTCCTTCCTGTCCCAGTAAATCGCCTGCATGTTCCCGTAGGGGGCATCGAGCGCCTTCAGCCGGTGACCGCGCGCCGTGAGCCCCTCGATCATGGCGCGGTCGAAGGCGCCCGGCTCGTACTGCACCGCATCCGGCAGGTACTGGTGATGAAAGCGCGGCCGGCTGACCCACGACGCCGGCTGGTGATCGCCCGAGGCCATATCCAGCACCGCGAGCATTACCATGGTGATGATGCGGCTGCCGCCCGGCGTCCCGAGGATCGCCACCCCGTCATGATCCTCGACAAAGGTCGGCGTCATACTCGACAACGGACGCTTGCCCGGCGCCACGGCATTGGCCTGCCCGCCCACCAGGCCATAGGCATTCGGCGCACCCGGCTTGGCGGAGAAATCATCCATTTCATCGTTCAGCAGGACCCCCGTGCCGGGCGGTGTCAGGCAGGCGCCGAAGGGGTAGTTGATGCTGAGCGTGGCGGCCACGCGGTTGCCCTCGCGGTCCAGCACGGAAAAGTGCGTGGTGTGCAGCCCTTGCACCACGGGGGCAGCGGCGCCGAACGCGGCACTCGGTGTGGCGCGATCCAGCCGGAGGGTCTTCCGCAGATCCGCGGCATGCGCCGCCCCGGTGAGCTTCGCGACCGGCACGGTCACAAAATCCGGGTCGCCGAGGTACAGGGCGCGGTCATGGTAGGCGCGGCGCATCGCCTCAATGATCACGTGCGTGCGCGTGACCTCGTCGTAGCTCTCCAGCGGCATGCCGGAGAGGATGTTCAGCATGGTCAGCAACGCCACCCCCCCCGAGGAAGGCGGCCCGACGGAAGTGATACGCAACCCCCGGTAGTGTCCGGTGACCGGCGGGCGCTCGATCACCTCGTATCGGGCCAGGTCCTCCAGTGTCCAGAGGCCGCCGCGGCGACGCACGCCATCGACCAGTTGCCGCGCCACACGTCCACCGTAAAAACCGGCATCGCCCTCCCGGGCGATGTCGTCCAGCGTATCCGCCAGATCCGCCTGCCTGAGGCGGTACCCGGCCTCCGGCACAGCATCGTCCTGCAGAAAGATGCGCGCCGTCTCCTCGTCCTCCTGCAGCGACGCCAGCCGGAACCCGGCCTTACTCCGGTAGCGCGCATCCACCACGAAGCCCTCACGGGCGAGGCGTATCGCCGGCGCCAGTGTTCGGCTGAGCGGCAGGCGTCCGTAATGCGCGGCGATATGCACCAGGGCGGCCGTTTCACCAGGGATGCCGGCGGCCAGGGCGCCGGTGAGCGAGCGCTCCGGCACCGTATTTCCGTCGGCATCGAGAAACATGTCGCGGGTGGCGGCAAGCGGCGCCCGTTCGCGCCCGTCCACCACGGTCTCGAAGCCGTCACGGCCGCGGTGCAACAGCCAGAATCCACCACCGCCGAGACCCGAACTGTAGGGTTCCACCACGGCCAGCGCGGCACTGACCGCCACCGCTGCATCGAAGGCATTGCCGCCCGCGGCGAGGATCTCCATGCCGGCCTGCGTGGCGAGGGGATGGGCACTGGCAATGGCGACGGCCGGCGGTTCCTGCCGGCAGCCGGCGAGCGCGACTGCCAGGCAGAGGAAAAACAGGAAGACTCCCGAACGGAGCCTCCGGAGGCAATCAAGGCTGACCGACATAATCACGGCCGGTTAGTGGTCAGTTGCTCGTACTTGGCTTGCAGCTGCTCCGGGGTTTCCGCCACCTCGGGATTGACCAGGATGCACTCCACCGGACACACCTCCACACACTGCGAGGTCTCGAAATGACCCACGCATTCCGTGCATAGCGCCGGGTTGATCTCGTAGATCTCATCACCCTGAAAGATGGCTTCATTCGGGCACTCCGGCTCGCACACATCGCAGTTGATGCATTCATCGGTGATCATTAATGCCATGTTCGCATCCTTCCGTAATTCCGCGGTAAGTTTCCACACGGTGAATTGATGATAAACATCATTTTCACCGCAAAGACGCAAAGTACGCAAAGAAATTCCTTGATGAATATCTGAACTTATCATCCTTGCGAAAGCGGGGATCCAGTGTCTCGCTGAACCTGCACAGACCAGAAGTTGATCAGACAGTTCTTAATACAAACAATTAAGCAGCTTTGCGTGCTTTGCGCCTTTGCTGTGAATCAGTTGCTATCAGGAAAGACACTAAATCTAGTTGATCCCGCGCTGCAACGCAGCCACAACTTTCCTGTGGACAAAGGCCGTGACATCCCCTCCCAGCGCGGCGATCTCGCGCACCAGGCTCGAGGAGATAAAGGCATACTGCTCGGCCGGGGTCAGGAACACGGTTTCGATCTCCGGCGCGAGACGGCGGTTCATGCTGGCGAGCTGAAACTCGTATTCGAAATCGGACACGGCGCGCAGGCCGCGCAGGATCACCCGCGCCTTGCTCTGGTGCATGAAATCCACCAGCAGGTTGTCGAAACTGCATATCTCGACGTTGGGGATATGCGCGAGGACCTCACGTGCCAGGGACACGCGGGTTTCGACGGGAAAGGCCCCGCGCTTGCCGGGATTGACGGCAACCGCCATGATCACTTTCGGGAACAGGCGGGCGGCGCGCTCAACCAGGTCGGCATGGCCATTGGTTATGGGATCGAAGGTCCCGGGGTAGACGACGATATCCATGTGCGGATTATCGCCCATGCGATGTTTCCCGTATAGTTCACGCCAATCGCCTGGCCAGGTGATAGCCCACCCGCCCCGCCTCCCTGCTGCGATGGAGTTGCCAGTTTTCGGGCAGCGGCGGATCCATTCCCCGTTCCGCCTCGAGATAAACCCATGCGCCGGGCGCCAGCCACCCCCGCGCCTCGAGCAGGTGCACGCATGACGGAAGCAGGCCCTGGCGATAGGGGGGATCGAGAAAGACAATATCGAAGGATTCGCCCGCGACCCTGCAGAAAGCGCATGCTCTCCGCCTGTACGATGCGCGCCTGCGACGCATCCAGGGTGCGGGCCTGCGCCTGCAGGGTACGCACGACCAGCGGATCGTCATCGACCAGCACCACCGCGGCGGCCCCGCGCGAGGCCGCCTCCAGACCGAGCGCCCCGCTGCCCGCGAACAGGTCGAGACAGCGAGCCCCGTCAACATTCGATCCGAGCCAGTTGAACAGCGTTTCCCGTACACGATCGGGCGTCGGACGCAAGCCCGCGGCCGGCGCGAAAGCCACTCTGCGGCCGCGCCAGATTCCACCGATGATGCGTAACTGGTTACTCTGCTGATTCGCCCTCATTGCGCCGGGATCATGCGCATTCCCGTCCCTCAGGTCAAACGCAAACATCGGCCTGTCCCCGTGACTCTGCAGAGCTGGACGCCTGAGGTAATCAGGGCGTTTATCCTGTCAGCCGCGAGGAAACCCTTTGTCTGGAACGGTCGGGGAAAAACCCCTGGAGGTCGGGCTAGTAAAGCGGGCAGGAGGAGCCAGGCGGGACATGCCGATGACCATCCCTTGAGGCGTGCCGTTCGCATCCTTGCAAATGACGCTCCCGCCCGACCCCTCCTGCCCTGTTCGCCACGCCGGGAGGGCTACCCGGAAGCCCGAAGATCACATTCCCTGACTCCGCGGCAAGCCTGGAGTCACGCCCTGGAGATACACCGCCTGCGCGTCATGGTACACATGCCGACGATACCGGACAGAAACAGAGCCAGGGCCGGTGGCAGGGGCACGGCGTTCACCGGCACGTTGCCGGGTGTGGGCGTGTCGAGCACAGCGAAATCGCTGAGATTGTCGTTGCTGTCCACCAGGGGATCGAGGCGGGCGAGACTGCTGCCTGCCGGTGCATCCGGGGCCGGGGCGCCCTCACCGGCGAACACACCGCCGGTGAAATCGCCGTAACCGAGGGCATCGAGCGCGCCGTTAACGTCACGCAATACGATGGAATCCGGTCCGTTCTGGAAATCCATCTGCACCACCAGGTCGGCATCGCCGATCAACGAGGTCCCGTCGCCGCTGTCATCGGCGACCACGAAAACCCCGTCGCCGGGAATCGCGCCGGACAACGGCAGCGTCAGGTACACACTGCCATCGGAGCCATTGACGCCCTCGAGCGACAGGCCGGCGAGTGATGTTCCCGGTGTTCCGTACAACTCGACAAAGACACTGCCGTTGTCGGTGCCGGCGGCATCATACAGCGCCTCGGAGATGACGGTGGCGGCATGAACGCTCGAGGCCATGACGGCCCCGGCGAGACCCAGCACGCAGACTGGCATACGAATAAGCGTCCTTTCCCTGGACATAAGCACCTCCCTGTGAACTCTGGTTCGATTGACTTGAGCGGATATCCTCGTCCCTGTCCGTCACGGATATCCTGAGGCACAGGATAGGCATGCAGGCCCGTGCCGGCTGTCAGTCAGCGCCGACCGGGTTTGTACGATACGGGGTGCAGGTATTGTGAGAGGGTTCGATTCCGGTTAACCGGTTTTCATTGATCCCCGCCCACGATGACGGTCGCCATCACGTCGGGATGGACATGGCGCCGGAACGCATCACGAATCTGCCCGCGCGTCACGGCCATGACCTTGTCGTTGAAGGTTTCCAGGTAATCCAGCGGCAGTCCGTAGAAACCGATGACCGCGAGGTACTGGATAATCTTGCTGTTGCTGTCGATGCGCAGGGCAAAACTGCCGGTGATATTCTTCCTGGCCGCGACCAGTTCCTCTTCCGTGGGACCCTGATCATGAAAACGCTGCAGTGTCTCGCGCAATACCCGCAGCGCCTCGTCGGTCTGGTCATTGCGCGTCTGCAGGCTGAGGGTGAACGGACCGGCCCGGGCCATGGGTGAGAACGCACTGTAGACGCTGTAGGAGAGGCCCCGTTTCTCGCGGACCTGTTCATTGAGCCGTGACACCAGACCGCCGCCGCCCAGGACATGATTGCCCACATAGAGGGGAAAGAAATCCGGGTCGGTGCGACTGATGCCTATCGCTCCCATGAGTACATGGGTTTGCGTGGAGGGATGGAAGATGCGCTCCTCGCTCGCTTTCACCAGCGGCGGCACCGGCGGCAGCGGCGCGACGGGCCGGCCGGCCGGCAGGCTGGCGGACAACCGCCGGGCAAGCCGCTCGGCGCCCGCGCGGTCGATATCCCCCACGATGGCAATCGTCGCATTATTCGCCACGTAATATCTTGCATAGAAGGCCCTGATATCCGCGCGCGTAATGCGCTTCAGGCTGACCTCGGTGCCAAGGGGGCGAATGGCGTACGGATGCTGCCCGTAGAGCGCCTGATAATAATGATATTCCGCAATATCGCCCGGCTTCTGATCGCTGCGGCGCAGCGCCACCAGGGTGCGTTCACGTTCCCGGTCGATATCGCGTGGATTGAAATCCGGCCGGCTCAGCACCTTGACCATCAGTTCGACGGCGGGCTCGAAATGCGCCGGGTCGTTCAGGCTGCGTAGCGACACCCAGGCCATGTCACGCAGGGAGCCGGTGCCGAGCACTGCACCCAGTCCATCAAGCCCCTCGGCAATGGCGTCGGCGGACATGCCGGCGGCTCCCTTGTCCAGCAGGCCGCTGGTAAGCCCTGCCAGACCCGGCAAGTAGTCATCACGGGCGCTGCCGGCGTTGAACACCACCCGTACATCCACTATTGGCAGTTCCGGTGCCGGTACGAAATACACCTGCGCGCCATTCAGCGTCGTCCAGTGCTGGATCGCCGGGATGGCCTGCGCGACACCGGCCGCGAACTGGGAGGCGAGCAGCAGGAGGGCGCCCATCCAGCCAATCCCCTTCGACTGATCAGCGGACATGGGCCTGGTCTCCCGGCAGCGAAGATTGCGGTTTGCGCCCGGCATCCATGGGAAGCGGTTTCAGCACGGCGACGGTCTGTCGTTGCGCTACCAGATATTTACGCGCCACCGCCTGGACCTGTGCGGCGGTAACGGCATTGATCCGCACGACGTATTCATCCATTAACGACCAGTCGAGCCCGACCGCTTCCAGCTGACCGATCTGCATGGCCTGATTCATGATTGAATCCTTCTGGAACACGTCACTCGCCACCACCTGCGCCTTGACCCGCGCCAGTTCCTCCCCGGTCACGGGCGTCTCCTGCAGCTGTTTCACCTGCTCCTGCAGCGCCGCCTCCAGCGTCGGAATGCCAGTCGAGTTCGCCGGCGTGCCGTCCAGCAGGAACAGGCTCGACTGGCGGCTGTACAGGCTGTAACCTGCGCCGGCGCTCGCGGCCACCTGTGCGCCGCGCACCAGATTGCGGGTCAGCCGCGCGCTGTCCCCGCCGTCCAGTATCCCGGATAACACCTCGAGGGCATAAGGCTCCCACTCGTCGCTGGCGGTTTTCAGCACCGGCACCTTGTAACCGATCACCAGGTAAGGCACCTCGGCCGGCACTTCGACTGTGATGCGGCGTGGTCCGTCCTGTTCGGGTTCCAGACGGGGCTTGGGCGGGATGATGGTTTCGGGCTTGAGCGGTTCGAAATATTTTTTTGCCAGTTTCAGCACCTTATCTGGCGCCACGTCGCCGACGACCACGACCACCGCATTGTTCGGCGCGTACCAGCGCCTGTACCAGCCCTGCAGGTCATCCAGACGCATGTTCTCCAGGTCGTTCATCCAGCCGATGGTCGGAATTCGGTAGGAACTGGTGGTGAAGGCGGTGGCGGCGAACTGTTCGTAGGTCAGCGAGGTAGGCTGGTCCTCGGTACGCAGCCGTCGCTCTTCCATCACCACCTTGCGTTCCTTGTCGTATTCCTTTTGCTGCAACAGCAGGTTACGCATACGGTCCGATTCCAGCTCGAAGCTCACCGGCAGCCGACTCTTTTCCAGGCGCTGGTAATAGGCGGTGTAGTCCTGGCTGGTAAAGGCGTTTTCATCCCCGCCGTTCTCGGCGATGATGCGGGAAAACTCTCCCGGACCATGGTCTTTGGTGCCCTTGAACATCATGTGTTCCAGCAGGTGCGAGAGACCGGTGATGCCGCCATGCTCGTAGCTGGAGCCGACCTTGTACCACACCTGGGATACCACCACCGGGGCACGGTGATCTTCCTTCACAACCAGCTTGAGCCCGTTGTCAAGCCGATATTCATGGACCACCCCTGCCGCAAAGGCGGCATGACAGCAGGCCAGCAGCATGGCCGGCAAAACAAGACGCATTGATTCTCTCCGTGTGTTCGCCTGTTAACCCGCACGGGCCGGGAGTGGTAGGATACACGCCTCTCGGGGTCCTGTCCCCGCCATGCAATTACTGACAGCGCACACATGCTCGGTTTCCGGAAGAACACGACTGCCGCCGACCCGGACACGCCAAAGAAGACCGGCCTGTTCGCCCGCCTGAAGTCCGGCCTGGCCCGCACCCGCCACAGTCTGACCGAGGGCGTGGCCTCGCTGGTGTTGGGCAGCAAGGCCATCGATGCCGAACTGCTGGAGGAGATCGAGACCACCCTGCTGGTTGCCGACGTCGGTGTCGAGGCCACCCGTGAAATCATCGATGACCTCACGGCGCGCGCCTCGCGCAAGGAACTGGACAACGCCGGAGCGCTGATGGACGCCTTGCGCGAGGACATGCGGGCCATCCTCGAGCCCGTCAGCGTGCCGCTGTCGATACCACCGGATACGCGTCCCTTCGTGATTCTCATGGTCGGTATCAACGGCGCCGGCAAGACCACCACCATCGGCAAACTGGCCCATCGCCTGCGCCAGGACGGCCTCAAGGTCATGCTGGCCGCCGGGGACACCTTCCGCGCGGCCGCCGTGGAGCAGTTGCAGACCTGGGGAGAACGCAACGACGTGCCGGTCATCGCGCAGCGACCGGGCGCCGATGCGGCCTCCGTAATCTACGATGCCCTGGAGGCCGCGAGGGCGCGCGGCATCGATGTGCTGATCGCCGATACCGCAGGGCGCCTGCACACTCAGTCGAATCTGATGGAAGAGCTCAGGAAGATCCGGCGCGTGCTGGGCAAGCTCGATGCGGACGCCCCCCACGAGGTGATGCTGGTGGTGGACGCCGGCACCGGACAGAACGCACTCAACCAGGCCCGGCAATTTCACGAGGTGGTCGGACTCTCCGGCATCGCGATGACCAAGCTCGACGGCACCGCCAAGGGCGGCATCATCTTTGCGATCGCGAAGCAACTGGGCTTCCCGATCCGCTTCATCGGCGTCGGTGAAGGCATCGAGAACCTGCGCGAATTCAACGCCGCGGAATTTGTCGATGCACTGTTCGAAACGGATGAATAAAAAAGGATTCACCGCAGAGACGCAAAGAACGCAAAGTTGTTAAATTGTTTTTACAAATAAGTTTCTTTGCGAACTTTGCGGTGAATATTGTGTTGATGCATGACTCAATTACCTGCCCTTCGGGACTGACCACGCAATGATCCAGTTCGACAACGTCAGCAAGCGCTACCCGGGCGGCTTCGAGGCACTGAGCAACGTCAGTTTCCACCTCGAGGCAGGCACCATGACCTTTCTCACCGGGCATTCGGGCGCCGGCAAGAGCACCCTGCTGAAACTGATCGCCGTGATCGAAAAGGCCACCAGCGGCCAGGTCCTCGTCGACGGGCAGAATGTCGCGCGCCTCGGCCGGTACGGCATCCCCTTCCTGCGCCGCAAGATCGGCTTCATCTTTCAGGATCATCACCTGCTGTTCGACCGTACCGTGTTCGACAACGTCGCCCTGCCGCTGATCATCGCCGGCTACCGGCACCAGGAAATCGGCCGCCGGGTGCGCGCCGCGCTGGACAAGGTCGGCCTGCTCGGCAAGGAGCGTCTCTATCCCATCACCCTCTCCGGGGGCGAGCAGCAGCGGGTCGGCATCGCCCGTGCCGTGGTCAACAAGCCGCTGCTGCTGCTGGCCGACGAGCCAACCGGCAACCTCGATCCCGAACTCTCGCGCGAGGTCATGGACCTGTTTGCCCTGTTCAACCGGGTGGGTGTCAGTGTCCTTATCGCCAGTCATGACCTCGCCCTGATCAACCAGTTCAACACCCCGGTCATCACACTGGACCACGGGCGCGTGGCGGTCCGCGTGGCGGCATGAGACGAACGGGTGCAAACCGGCGCCGGGCGGCGCACGCAACGGGAGAAACCCTGAAGCGGATGCTGGCACCGGGCACGCTGACGACGCGCCATGCGCAAGTGGCCCTCGACAGCCTCGGCCGCCTGTACCGTAACCGCCTGGCCACGCTGATGACCGTCATGGTGATCGGCATCGCGCTCGCCCTGCCCGCAGGTCTGTATCTGCTGCTTGCCAACCTCGACCGGCTCAGCGGCTCCTGGGAAGGACAGGTCAGCCTGTCGGTGTTTCTGAAGGACACGTTCAAGGGAGATGCCGCCCGCAAGGTGGCGAACCAGGTGCGCACCTGGCCGGAGGTCGCCGCGGTCAGGCTGATCACGCCGGAGCAGGCACTGGAGGAGTTCAGCCGGCGCTCCGGCTTTGCCGACGTACTCGCGGCCCTGGACGAGAACCCCCTGCCAGCGGTACTGGTGGTGACGCCGGGCGCGAATCACACGGACCCGGCGTCGGCCGCCGCGCTGAAGAAAAAATTGCGCATGCTGCCGGAAACCGACATGGTCGAGCTTGATCTGCAGTGGGTCAGGCGACTGGCGGCCATCCTGGACACCGCCCGGCGCGCCGTGCTGCTGGTAAGCGCCTTGCTGGCGCTCGCCGTGCTGCTGATGGTGGGCAACACCATCCGGCTGGAGATCCAGAACCGGCGTGAGGAAATCCTGGTGACCAAACTGATCGGGGCCACCAACGGGTTCGTTCGGCGGCCGTTTCTCTACAGCGGCGTCTGGTACGGCGTACTGGGCGCAGCGGTTGCCTGGGTGGTGGTGGAACTGGGTTTTTACCTGCTGGAGACTCCGGTACACCACCTGGTCGGTCTGTACGAGGGGAACTTTGAACTGTACACCCGGCCCTGGCAGCTCCTGCTGGCATTGCTGGGCGGGGGCGTCACCCTGGGCCTGGTCGGCTCCTGGCTGGCCGTCGGCCGGCATCTCGGCGCGGTCGAACCACGTTAGCCCGCACCCGGGTATTTGCCGGATCGCCGATTTTCCGGAACCTTTTCGACATATTGGCACTCTGAAAGTGGGAGTGCTAGGATAACCACAGACGAAAACGAGTGTCAGGCTTATGAGAAAAATTTTAGCCAATATAAATCAATCAGTTGAAATCGCATTGCCGATGCCGGCAGGCAACCTCGAGCAATACATTCAGGCGGCCTTCAGTGTCCCCGTGCTGAGCATCGAGGAGGAGCGACGGCTGGCCGAGCGCCTGCAGCAGGACAACGATCTCGATGCCGCGCGCCAGCTGGTGGTCGCGCACCTGCGATTCGTGATCCGGATTGCCCGCGGCTACAGCGGCTACGGTCTGGCGCTGGGCGACCTGATCCAGGAAGGCAATATCGGCTTGATGAAGGCGGTCAAACGTTACGATCCCACACTGGGGGTGCGTCTGGTCTCCTTTGCCGTACACTGGGTCCGTGCCGAGATCCACGAATTCATCCTCCGCAACTGGCGCATCGTCAAGGTCGCCACCACCAAGGCGCAACGCAAACTGTTCTTCAATCTGCGCAGCGCGAAAAAACACCTCGGCTGGATGAATCGGGATGAGGTCAATGCCATGGCGGAGGATCTCGGTGTGAAGCCGGAAACGGTGCTGGAGATGGAATCACGCCTGAGCGGGCAGGATATGTGCTTCGATCCGCCCGACAACGAGGACGATGACAGCGCCCACCACTACGCCCCGGCCGCCTACCTTGGAGATGCCGCGGCCGACCCGGCGTTGCAGCTGGAAACGGATGACTGGCAGGAGCGCAATTCAGGCAGCCTGCGGAAGGCAATGGCACAGCTGGATGAACGCAGCCGCGTCATCGTCGAGGCACGCTGGCTGGCTGACAGCAAGTCCACCCTGCATGAACTCGCCGCGCGCTTCGGCATCTCTGCCGAGCGCATCCGCCAGCTGGAGAAAAACGCTATCGACAAGCTGAAGAAGACGATGGCGGCGTAAGTGAGCTGCGCTTTACCGATCAGGACAACGGCCCGCAAGGGCCGTTTTTTTCTTTCACCGCAGAGCCCCGGAGCACGCAGAAAAAGTGAAGTAGCGCGAGGTTAATGAAGGTGCCCGGCAAGAAGGTTTTTACCGACTATAGGATTCTCTGCGTCCTCCGCGGCTCTGCGGTGAAATAATTCATCACGCCAGCGATGCTCAGTACAGCGCCGGCAGGTAATGGTCCACCAGCAGGAGGGCGAAGATGGCCATCAGGTACCAGATGGAATAACCGAAGGTCTGCATCGCAACTTTCTCGTCCCTGCCCAGCATCAGACGGATCGCATAATAGAGAAAGCCGCCATCGAGCAGCAGCGCGCCGGTGAAATAGATAAAGCCGCTCATGTGCATGGCAAACGGCAGCACACTCACCGCCAGCAGCAGCAGGGTGTAGAGCAGCACCTGCAGGCGGGTGAATGGCACCCCGTGGGTTACCGGCAGCATCGGTATGTCCACCTTGGCGTATTCGTGGCGGCGGTGTATCGCCAGCGCCCAGAAATGCGGCGGTGTCCAGACGAACACAATCAGGAAGAGCAGCAGCGCATGCGGGTCGAGCGAGCCGGTCAGCGCGGTCCAGCCCAGGATCGGCGGGGCCGCCCCGGCGGCCCCGCCGATGACGATGTTCTGGGGCGTGGCGCGCTTGAGGAACAGGGTGTAGACGATGGCATAACCGACCAGTGACAGCAAAGTGAGCAGCGCCGTCAGTGTATTGATCAGGGTAACCAGCATCACCATGGACAGGATGCCCAGCAGCGCCGCGAACAGCAGGGCATCGCGTGGCCGAATCGCACCCTGCGGCAGGGGACGGTGTCGGGTGCGCGCCATGCGTGCATCCTCACGTGAGTCGAGTACGTGGTTGATCGCCGCCGCCGCGGAGGCGGCCAGCCCGATACCGAGATTGCCGAACAGCAGCACATCCAGCGGCACCATGCCGGGGGGTGAGGTGGCCAGAAACATCCCGACCATGGCCGTGAACACAATCAGCGCGACCACCTTGAGCTTGCACAGGCCCAGGTAGCTTTTCACCAGCCCCGATACCGACGCATCCGGACCGCCGTCAGGGGCATTCTCATCGACCGAAACGGTCATACCAGTCCTCAGCCGACGTGGGAGTACTTCAGCAGTCTTTGCAGGTCCTGAATCATGCCGCGCGGATCTTTCTCAGGCCGATAGTACATCATCAGGTATCCCTGCGGGTCGATCAGGTACACGTTGCCGGCGCCCTGCATGGGGAGCCCTCCGACGCTGAACACGGGGCCGAGCGCCTCGGCCTGCCCGGTCGAAAGCATGCCCACCGCCACCCCCGGATAGTCGGCCTGGAGCTGTTTCAAGGCCGCGGCGTCTGATGCGCCGGTGCCCAGGAACAGGCGTTGCACGCGCCGCATATTCTCTCCCAGGGAGAGGCGCACCTGGCGCATGCGGTACAACTGGTCGCGGCAAGCCTGCGCACAGGCGGCATCACCGATATAAACCAGCGTCCATTTACCGCCCGGGATTTCCTCACTGAGCGGCTTTCCCTCGGCGTCGAGCAAACCCGCCGGCAAGGTCAACGGCCGGGGCGGTTGTATCAGGGCGCCCTTGTTGGTCGTGGCGGACGGCCGCCAGCCGTGTTCCGCGCGCATATGCATCAGCCACGCCACCAGCACCGGCATGATGAACAGCAGCGCCAGCAGAACCAGCGCCTGCCGTGAATTGATGAAACCCCGTTGCCGACGCGCCACGGACCCCGCTGCTGTATACCTGTCACCGCTTTCCTGTTTCATAACCACCCGTTCTCGAAAATGCACCACCCGGGATATTACCGCCGATACCGATGCGTGTTGACGCCGACATAGATCAGCAACAGCACCAGCGCGAGCGTAAACCACTGCGCGGCATAGGCGCGATGTCTGTCAGGCGTGATGCCGTACACAGGCTTCCAGTCACGGACGAAGCCCCCGGGGTTCGCCTTGTCCAGCAGCAGCACCAGCGGCAACAGCGGATGGCCGAGTCGCCGACCGATCTGACCAATCGCCACCTCCTGGATCACCCGCGGCCAGCCCGTGCCTGGTTCCTCCTTCGCATCCAGCCGGAATGTCTTTTCCGGCGGCAGTTTGATCATCGCGTGCAGCTTGATGCGTTCCGCGGGTCCCGGCACCGCCGGCAACTGCGCACGGCTGGCGCCGGGAGGCACCCAGCCGCGGTTGACCAGCACCCAGCCCTCACCGGACCCCGCGCCGTCGAGATGCAAGGGGGTGAGAACCTGGTAGCCGGCCACGCCCTGGTAAACCCGATTGTCCAGCAGCAACTGGTGATCCAGGTCATAAACCCCCTGCGCCGTCACCTGCCGGTATTCCAGATCGAGCCCGGATTCCAGCATACGCCGCAGCGGCCGGGCGGGCGCATGGATGCGTGCGGCATGGGTATCCACCAAGGCCTGTTTCCAGGCGGCGCGCTCGAGTTGCCAGTAGCCGAGACCCGTCAGGATCGGCAGCAGGACCAGTGTAGCCAGGCTGGGCCACAGTGACGGACGGAAATCGAAGGGACCAACGCGCATCTCTGCATCCTGACTTTGCTATACTGGCCGCTTCATATCCCGGGAACCTCTACACCCATGCTTGGCAAGATCATCATCATCCTGTTTCTGGTCGCCATCCTCGGCAGTCTCAGCAGCGGTTTGTTCTACCTCATAAAAGACAAGGGGTCGTCCGACCGGACCGTGCGCGCACTGACACTGCGCATCAGTCTCTCCGTACTGCTGTTCGTGCTGCTGATACTGGGCTACCTGACCGGCCTGCTACACCCCCACGGAATTCATACGGGGTGAACACCCACCGGTTATAGCGGATTAGCCGCGCGCTCCCTTCCGTTGCAGGGTGCACCCATGCGCACCGAAGAGAACTGATCTACTGTGTGCGGGACTCTGAAATGAAAAGGGCACCGCGAAGAACCTGCGGTGCCCCCCGTATTGCCGGGCGCCCTGTATCGTCGTCAGAGCAGCCAGTAGACGAACACGAACAGGCCCAGCCAGACCACGTCCACGAAATGCCAGTACCAGGCCACTGCCTCGAAGGCGAAGTGGTGATCCGGTGTGAAGTGGCCCTTGATGCTGCGTATCAGGATCACCAGCAGCATGGTGGCACCCAGTGTGACGTGCAAACCGTGGAAACCGGTCAGCATGAAGAAGGTGGTGCCGTAGATGCCAGAGTGCAGAGTCAGGTTCATCTCGGAGTAGGCGGCGGAGTATTCATGGGCCTGCAGTACCAGGAACAGTACGCCCAGCCCCACCGTGGCCGCCAGCCACAGGATCAGCCCGCCGCGATGGTTCTTCTTCAACGCCCAGTGTGCCAGGGTCACGGTGACGCCGCTGGAGAGCAGGATCAGGGTATTGATGGCCGGGATACCCCAGGCCTCCATGGGCTTGAACGCCCCGCCGACATCACCCGGACCGTTGGTCGGCCACACCGCTTCAAAACCGTGCCAGAGCAGATCGGGCGTCATGCCCTTGTTGCCGCCTCCGCCGAGCCAGGGCACGGCGTACATACGGGCATAGAACAGTGCGCCGAAGAAGGCGGCGAAAAACATGATCTCCGAGAAGATGAACCAGCCCATGCCGAGGCGGAAGGACATGTCGACCTGGTCGTTGTACTTGCCGGCCTGGCTTTCCCGTATCACCGTGCCGAACCAGCCGAAAATCATGATCAGCAGGACCACCGCGCCGGCCATCATGACCACCGGGGAACCATGATGCAGATAGTGCGCGAACCCGCCCAGGGTCAGGAACAGGCCAACGGAACCCACGAGTGGCCAGTGACTTGGTTGCGGCAGGTAGTAACCCCCTTTCGATGCTGACATTGGTTATTCCCTCTCTCTATGCAAAATGACGAGTTGTTGATTCATTGGCATCGTTAACGCCTTGTTCCCTGACCCGTTCGCGGATCGTTTACAGTAAAACCTCAAACAAAGTCAGAGTGCGCGTGATCGGCGGCATCCCTGAAGTCAGTGCTTGACCAGAAAACTGGCGACGTAGAACGCGATGGCGATCGCAAACAGCGCAACGACGACCATGACCTTGCGGGCCGTACCCGGTCGCGGCTGCTCAGGCGTTCTTTTCATCTTGGCGTTCATCCTCCGGGTTGCGTCGCTGCGCAACCCGGTTCGGACATCAATTACCTGATCTCGGGCGCCGTTTCAAACGTGTGATACGGTGCCGGCGAGGGAACGGTCCACTCCAGTCCTTCCGCACCTTCCCAGACCTGGGCAGTGGCCGCCTTGCCGCCACGGATGGTCTTGATGACGATGTACAGGAACAGGAGCTGAGCCGCGCCGAAGGCGAAGGCACCGAGACTGGCTACCATATTCCAGTCGGCGAACTGCAGCGCGTAGTCCGGGATGCGGCGCGGCATGCCGGCAAGCCCCAGGAAATGCATGGGGAAGAACAGCACGTTCACGGAGATCGCCGACCACCAGAAATGAATCTTGCCGAGACGCTCGTCATACATGTGCCCGGTCCACTTGGGCAGCCAGTAGTACACGGAGGCGATGATCGCGAACAGGGCGCCGGTCACCAGCACGTAATGGAAGTGGGCGACGACGAAATAGGTGTCCTGATACTGCATGTCGGCGGGCGCGACGCCCAGCATCAGGCCGGAGAAACCGCCGATGGTGAACAGGAACACGAAGGCGACCGCCCACAGCATCGGCGTCTCGAAGGTCAGTGAGCCGCGCCACATGGTGGCGGTCCAGTTGAACACCTTCACGGCCGTCGGCACCGAGATCAGGGTGGTGGCGTACATGAAGTACAGCTCGCCGGCCACCGGCATGCCGGTGGTGAACATGTGGTGCGCCCAGACGATGAAGGACAGGAAGGCGATGGAAGCCGTCGCGTACACCATGGAGCTGTAGCCGAAGAGCTTCTTGCGCGAGAAGGTCGGGATGATCTGCGAGATCACACCGAAGGCCGGCAGGATCATGATGTAGACCTCGGGATGACCGAAGAACCAGAACACGTGCTGGAACAGCACCGGGTCGCCGCCGCCGGCGGCGCTGAAGAAGCTGGTGCCAAAATGGCGGTCGGTCAGCATCATGGTCACCGCGCCGGCCAGCACCGGCATCACGGCGATCAGCAGGAAAGCGGTGATGAGCCAGGTCCAGACGAACAGTGGCATCTTCATCAGGGTCATGCCGGGCGCGCGCATGTTGAGCACCGTGGCGATGATGTTAATGGCGCCCATGATGGAGGAGATACCCAGCATGTGCACCGCGAAGATGAAGAAATCGGTGCTTTCCGGCGCAAAGGTGGTGGAAAGCGGCGCATAGAAGGTCCAGCCGAAGGCCGGTCCGCCGCCTTTCATGAACAGGGTGCTGAGCAGCAGGGTGCCGGCGAACGGCAGGATCCAGAAGCTCCAGTTGTTCATGCGCGGCAGCGCCATATCGGGGGCGCCGATCATCATCGGGATCATCCAGTTGGCGAGGCCCACCATGGCCGGCATGATCGCGCCGAACACCATGATCAGTCCGTGCATGGTGGTCAGGGTGTTGAAGAACTGCGGATCGAAAAACTGCAGCCCGGGCTCGAACAGCTCGGCGCGTATCAGCATCGCCATGGCACCGCCGATCAGCAGCATGATGAAGGAGAACCACAGGTAGAGCGTGCCGATGTCCTTGTGGTTGGTGGTAAACAGCCAGCGCTTCAGGCCGGTCGGGTGGTCATGATGCGCGTCGTGTGTGGTTGCTGTACTCATTTGGATCATACCTCCACTGGGTTCCTGAATTGCTTACTTGGCTGCCGCGATATCCGACGGCTGGACCACATCACCGGTATTGTTGCCGAAGGCGTTGCGCTCGTAGGTGATGACCGAGGCGAGATCCACGGCGTTGAGCTGCTCCCCGAAGGCCTGCATCGCGGTACCGGTCTTGCCGTGCAGCACGATGTGAAGGTGATCCGCAATCGGGCCGGTGGCGATCTTGCTGCCCTTCAGTGCGGGGAAGACACCCGGTATACCCACGCCACCAGGCTGATGGCAGGCCGCGCAGATCTTGTTATACACTTTTTCGCCATTTTGCATCAGCTCTGCCTTGGTCATCTTCTTGGTGGATGCGGCGGAGGCCGCGGCCTCGCCGGCCTTCTGTTCGGCAACCCAGGCCTTGTAATCCTTTTCCGTTTTGGCGACCAGCACGATCGGCATGAACCCGTGGTCCTTGCCGCACAGTTCCGCGCACCTGCCACGGTAGGTCCCCGGCGTTTTCACTTCGGCCCAGGCATCGTTAACGAACCCGGGGACGGCATCCTGCTTCCATCCGAGTGCGGGCACCCACCAGGAATGTATCACGTCATTGGAGGTGATCAGGAAACGGATCTTCTTGTTGATTGGCACGACGACGGGGTTATCCACTTCCATCAGGTAGTTCTTCCCCTTCGCCTGCTTGTTCTCGATCTCGGCGCGCGGTGTGGACAACACGCTGAAGAAGCTGATGCCCTCATCCAGGTAGTCATACTTCCATTTCCACTGATAACCGGTGACCTTGATGGACATATCGGAGTTGCGCGTGTCCTCCAGCGCCAGCAGCGTCTTGGTGGCCGGAATGGCCATGCCCACCAGAATCAGGAAGGGAATGGTGGTCCAGATGATCTCGACGGTGGTGCTTTCATGGAAGCTGGCCGGCTTGGCGCCTTTGGACTTGCGGTGCTTGAAGATGGAATAGATGAGTACGGCAAACACGCCGGCGCAGATCACGACACAGATCTTGAAGATCAGCATGTGCAGATCGTAGACCTTGTGGCTGATATCCGTGACGCCGGGCGTCATATTCAGCGATCCAAATCCTGCAAAGGTATTGCCTGTGCCGAGCAGGATTACTGCCCCCCACAGACCGCACAGGGCAAGTCTTAGCTTCTTGGCAAACATGCATCAATCTCCCAAACGATTTTGATTCTTGAAAAACTATGGCTGACGCCGCGCGCCTTCCAGCTGTTCGCGGATACCCCGCTGCAATTCAACCGCCAGGGCCGCGCGCTCGTCTTCGCCCAAAAACCGGCCGATCTCCACCCGTCGCCCCTGATAGGCGATCTCCAGTCTGCTTGGATACCAGGGGATGGGCGACTTCTCGAGCTGCACCCGCGCCCAGAAACTCGGGCATTCCCAGCGCTCCTCGGCCTGACGCCGCCCCTTCTCCACCCTGACATGGTCAGCGTTTATCGAGACGACTTCACGCCACTGGCTGCGCAAATGGCACAGGTAGAACGCCGCCCCCAGCACCAGCAACTCGAGTCCGGCAAATGGAAGCACCGGCCAGAAGCCCTTCAGTGCAAACATCACGGAGATAGCCCAGCAGGCACGAGGCGATCACCGCGTACACTCTCAATACCCCGTGCCAGGACAGGGACTGGTTCGGCCGGATGATCCAGCGACAATCCGAACCCGCCGGACCACATACCAATTCGACCACAGAATTTATCCAGTCCGGTTGCGACCGGCAGCCCTGGAAACTGACCGGGCATCCTACTGCATGAACGGAGGGTCCGCAACTGCCGCAAGCTACCGCGCGCCGGCCGGATACGCCAGTCAAAAGTCACAGAATTCTAAATGAGAATTTCCATGGGCACAATGAATCACGGCAACAAATTCAGGGAAGACCCGCCTCATGACCCAGGCAGGCGGCAACGCCGGCGGCAGTACACCCGAACTGGAACGGGACTGTACCCAGCAGCGGCGCGCTCAGCCTGGCCTGCAGTGCGGCGATGTTTTCAGCGGCCCGCTCGCCCCCGGGCATCGGCATATTGGCAACCCAGCCGGCGAGGCCAGACCCCGAGTCGCCTATGGCGGCCGCTGTCAGCAGGGCGTGATTCAGGCAGCCGAGGCGTATCCCCACCACCAGGATGACCGCCAGTCCCAGCTCCGCCGCCATATCGGCCACGGTCTGTGAATCGTTCAGCGGCACCAGCCAGCCCCCGATCCCCTCCACGCAGACCTGGTCCACCCGTGCTGCGAGTCGCTCGAAGGCTGTCCTGATAAGGGCCAGGTCAATCCGGCTGCCAGCCTCGGCCGCAGCCAGATGCGGCGCGATGGCCGGTTCGAAGGCATAGGGATTCACCTCCTGGTAGTCCAGCGGCAGGCTGGCCTGGCGTTGCAGCAGCAGGGCATCGGCATGGCGCAGCCCCTGCGCCGTGCGCTGGCAGCCGGAGGCCACCGGCTTCATGGCGGCGACCCGGCGGCCGCGATCCTGCAACCGACGCATCAGACCGAGCGTCACCATGGTCTTGCCCACGCCGGTATCAGTGCCGGTAATGAAATAGCCGGCGGGTGGACTAGCCACGGGGGCCGCCCCGGCGCGGCGGATGCGCCACGGTCAGCTCCACCTCGACCACGCCGTCAGGTTGCTTGTCATGCGGAGCCCAGGCATGCCCATAGACCACCTCGTAGCTGGCCGGCAGGAGACCGTCAAGGCGGTAGCTTTCATACGCCTGCAATACCCGTTGCAGGCGCCGCTGCCCGGTCAGGCCGCGCGGGCGGCCGGCCGTGACATTATGGGCGCCCAGGTGTTTGAGATCCTGCATCAGGGTGCGCGCCTCGCGATAGGTCACGGTGAGGCGCTCCGTGTCCATGACCGGTTCCGCCCAGCGGGCACGCAGCAGGGCATCGCCGATATCATGCATATCGATGAAGGTGTTGACATGGGTATGGCCATCCACGATCCCCCAGCTTGCGCGCAACTCCTTCAGGGTATCGGGTCCGAAGGTGGTGAACATCAGCAGGCCACCAGGCGCCAGCACCCGTCGCAGTTCGGTGAATACCGGCCCAAGGTCCAGGCACCATTGCAGCATCAGGTTGGAAAAGATGAAATCAAAACTGTCGGCAGCGAAGGGCAGCCGCTCGGCATCCCCGCAGACGCAGCCCGGATGCCGGAACCAGCCGCCGCGCTGCCGTGCGCGGCGCAGCATGTTCACCGCCAGATCCAGGGCGATGACACGGGAGTGGCGGTAACGCTGCATGAGCGCCTGGCTGAACTCCCCGGTGCCGGCACCCAGATCGAGGATGCGCGCGGGCCGCAGGCGGATGAGATCCAGGCGTTCGACCAGACGCCGTCCGACCTCCTGCTGCAATCCAGCGGCCTCCTCGTAGGTCGGCGCCGCCCGCTCGAAGGCGAGCCGCAGCTGACGCTTGTCCACCCGGTAAGCGGCCAGCTCATCCGGCATGGATTCGCTCCGCGGGAGGCGCCTTCACAGGCCGCAGAAAATTTTCGACCCTCTCGGCCACAATGGCGGGAGAGGCCAGAAACGGCGCGTGTCCGGCACCGGCGATGACCTCCACCCGCGCATTCGGCAGACGAGCGGCCGCCTGCTCCGCGGCCACCGCGGGCACCAGCGTATCGCGCGCCCCCATAAGAAACAGCACGGGACAGGCGATATCGGCCAGGCGGGCGCGCAGATCCGTCGTGCGCAGAATCTCCAGACCGGCCCACAGGGCCTCCGGCGAAGGCTGTCCGTGCTGCAGCAAGCGGGCACGCAATTCCCGCAGCACGACATCCGCGGCGTCACTGCCATGCACCTGCAGCGCGAGGAAGCGTTGCAGCGTACGCCGGTAATCGCGGCGCAGATCGTCGGCGAACGCCTCCAGCACCTCCGGCGCCATCGCCGGCGACCAGTCCGGCCGCCGCACGAAACTCGGCGTTGCAGCAACCATTACCAGCCGTTCGACACGCTCCGGTGCAATGAGCGCCGCCCGGGCCGCCACCAGGCCGCCCAGCGACCAGCCGAGCCACGCCGCCCGCTCCGGGACGCACTCCAGCACCGCCCGCACCATATCATCCAGCCCGCCACCCTCCCGCCAGGCACTGCGGCCGTGACCCGGCAGGTCCACGCGGTTCACGCGGAACGCCGGTTCCAGCAGCGGCACCAGCGGGTCCCAGACACCGCCGTGGAGCCCCCAACCATGAAGCAGCACCAGGTCGGGGCCATCACCGCTTGTTTGCGTGAAAAGCGTCATCGATCAGCCGAATCCGGTTCACCGCAGAGACACAGAGGAATCATCGGTTATGATTGTTCCCATAGACCATTCTCACCGCAAAGACGCAAAGATCGCGAAGAAATATATATTCGTAAAATCAGTTAAATAGCTTTGCGCTCTTTGCGTCTTTGCGGTGAATAAATGTTTCGTAGCAGGCATCAACATATCCAGATCAATCCGCAGAAAACTCTGCTGCGTGCAGCGGCATCAGATATTCCAGTGCATCGAGCAGCTGATCGACCTGGGCCTCGCTGTGCACCGCCGAGAAGGTGATGCGCAGGCGCGCCGAGCCCGGCGGGACCGTGGGCGGGCGAATCGCGCTGATCAGGATGCCGCGCGCGCGCAGGGCCTCGCTCCAGCGCAGCGCCACCGCCGCCTCGCCGACGATGAGCGGTTGTATCGGCGTGGTCGAGTCGGCCAGCGCCAGTCCGAGCTGCGCCGCACCATCCCGGAAGCGGCGCACCAGCGCCCGTAGGTGATCGCGGCGCCAGCCCTCCTCCCGCACCAGCCGCAGCGCGGCGCGCGTGGCCCCGGCGACGGCCGGCGGTGGCGCTGTGGTGTAAATATAGGTGCGCGCCTCCTGGATCAGCGTCTCGACCAGCGCCTCGCTGCCGGCAACGAAGGCGCCGAAGGTCCCGAAGGCCTTGCCCAGGGTTCCCATCAGGATGGGTACCTCGTGCACATCGAGGCCGCAGTGTGCCGTCGTCCCCCGCCCCTGCGGGCCAATCACACCCAGACCGTGCGCATCATCCACCAGCAGCCAGGCGGCGCGGCGTGCCGCCACCCGCGCCAGCGGTTCAAGCAGGGCGATATCGCCGTCCATGCTGAACACACCATCGGTCGCCACCAGGTGCTCGCCCGCGGGCGCATCCCGCAGGCGCTGCTCCAGGTCGACGCTGTCGCCGTGACGGTAACGGATCAGCCGCGCCCCGCTCAGGCGCGCACCATCCAGCAGGGAGGCATGATTGGCATGGTCCTCGAACACGCGATCGCCGTGTCCCAGCAGCGCCTGTATGACACCGAGGTTGGCCATGTAGCCGGTGGAAAACAGCAACGCCCTCGGGCGTCCGACGAAATCGGCCAGTTCCTCTTCCAGTGCATGATGGAGCCGGCTGTGGCCGCTGATCAGGTGGGCCGCTCCGCTGCCGGCGCCGTAGTCATCCAGCCCGCGGTGAAAAGCGGCCACCACCTCGGGATGGTTCGCAAGGCCGAGATAATCGTTGCTGCAAAACGACAGATACGAGCGGCCGTCGAGGCGCACCTCCACACCCTGCGGCCCGTCGAGTACCTGACGGCGGCGGTACAGGTCAGCCGACCGGCGCGCCTCAAGTGCAACAGCGAGGTCTTTCATCACTAACCCCGATGGCCACGGAAGCACACGGAAACACACGGAATGATCACCAACACTGTTATGCCTTCCGTATATATCTGCGACTGGGTACCAGAATCCAGAATAGGCCTTATGGAGTGCCAATCCATTAAAGCAAAATACTCACCGCAAAGACGCAAAGAACGCAAAGTGTTAAATTGTTTGCGCCAAAGGATTTCTCTGCGTTCTTTGCGTCTCTGCGGTGCAAACGCTGTTTATGGTTGAACACTGAGCAAGCGTTGGTACCCACTGCCATAAATCCAGAATCAGGCCGGGTGCAGGCCGAGTTTCTCGAACAGCGCGTCATCGCGCGCCGTATCCGGATTTCCCGTGGTCAGCAGTTTTTCGCCGTAAAAAATCGAATTGGCCCCGGCGAAAAAGCACAATGCCTGCAGCTCGTCACTCATTTCACCGCGGCCGGCGGACAGGCGCACATACGCGCGCGGCATCAGCAGGCGCGCCACGGCGATGGTCCGCACGAATTCCAGCGGATCGATCGCGGCCTCGTTCTCCAGCGGCGTCCCGGCGACCTTCACCAGCTGGTTGATCGGCACGCTGCCCGGATGCTCCGGCAGGTTCGCCAGTTCGCACAACAGCGACACGCGGTCGTCACGACCTTCTCCCAGACCGACAATGCCTCCGCAGCAGACATTGATCCCGGCGTCGCGAACATGGCCGAGGGTGTCCAGCCGGTCCTGATAGCGGCGCGTGGTGATGATTTCACCGTAGAACTCCGGCGAGGTGTCCAGGTTATGGTTGTAATAGTCGAGACCGGCCTGCTTGAGTTGCCGTGCCTGCTCCGCCTCCAGCATGCCCAGGGTCACGCAGGTCTCCAGCCCCTCGGCGCGCACCCGGCGCACCATCTCCACCACCCGTTCGAAATTCCGGCCGCGCGGACTGCGCCAGGCCGCGCCCATGCAGAAGCGCGTGGCGCCGGCCTCCCGGGCGCGCCGCGCCGCCGCCACCACCGCCTCGACATCGAGCAGGGCCTCGGGCTCGAGCCCGGTGTCGTGATGCACGCTCTGCGGACAGTAGCCGCAGTCTTCCGGGCAGCCGCCGGTCTTGATGCTCAACAGTGTGCTGATCTGCACGGCGTTGGGATCGAAATTCCGCCGGTGAGCCGTCTGGGCCCGGTACAGCAGTTCATTGAATGGCAGTTCGAAGAGCGACCGAACCTCGTCGCGGGACCAGTCGTGGCGCACACCGGAATCAGAGGAATCCGACAGACGGGGCATTGGCTTGTTCATAGGATGGCAACCCAACATGGAAACGGGGATCAGGGACTGAAGGGTACAGGCTTGGCGATCAACCATATGAAGAAACAAATTCACCGCAAAGACGCAAAGAGCGCAAAGAACTTAATTGCAAAAATAATTGAGGACTTTGCGATCTTTGCGCTTTTGCGTTGAAAACGGCGTTATTGGATGGACACAAAACACCGCCAGCACAGGAACTATGGAGTCGTTCACGACAACTGTCAACCGAAATGAAAGCGAATGGTTTACAACTAACGCGGTGGCTCGACACCCTGTTATTCCCGCCCCGCTGCCGACTCTGCGGTGCATCACCCGCGGCGGATACCGACCTGTGCCAGGCATGCCTCGATGACCTGCCCTGGCTGGAGGGCGGCTGCCTTCGGTGCGCCCACCCGCTGGCGAGCGGAGTCGAGACCCTGTTGTGCGGCGCATGCCTGAAGCGACCGCCAGCGTTCGACGCCGCCACCGCCCTGCTGCACTATCATCCGCCCGCAGATTACCTGATTCAGCGGTTGAAGTTCTCCGGCGAACTGGCCATCGGCCCGCTGCTGGCCGACCTGCTGGCCGGCAAAATCGCCGCCCGGACGACGCCCCTGCCTGACCTTCTCATCCCGGTTCCCCTGCATCCCGCGCGACTGCAGTCGCGCGGATTCAACCAGGCCACGGAACTGGCGCGGACCCTCGGCCGACGCCTGGCCGTACCGGTCGATCACCGACGCTGCCAACGCGACCGCCGCACCAAACCGCAGTCCCTGACGCCACTGCGACTACGCCGGCGCAACCTGCGCGGGGCATTCAGCGTGACCGGCGAGCTGCCGACGGCCGCGCATGTCGCCATCATCGACGACGTTTTGACCACAGGCCATACAGCGGACGAGCTCGCGCGAGTGCTGCGGCGCGCCGGGGCCGCCCGTGTTGAGGTCTGGATCATCGCCCGTTCGGCACACTGAGGCGACCGGGAGTCCTCCCGTAAACCCCGGCTGTGCAGGCTCAGGCCAGCCGGACATTCTGCTCACACCTGGCCGGAATGCATCATGGCAAACAGATAGTCGAGCAGTATGCCCATGAAGATCACCGCGCCGAACCAGTTGTTGTTCAGGAACGCCCGGAAGCAGCCCTCACGCTCGCGGTAGCGGATCAGACCCTGCTGGTAGAGCGCCAGCAGGGCGGCGAGCACGAGGCTGCCGTAGTAAAACCAGCCCAGCCCGGCCTGGTGGCCGATCATGGCCAGGCAGACCAGCAGCATCACTTGCAGTACGCCGAGGATCTGGCGATCGGCATCCCCGAACAGGATGGCGGTCGACTTCACGCCGAGCACGATATCGTCATCCCGGTCCACCATGGCGTACATGGTGTCGTAGACCGTCGCCCACAGCACCGTCGCCGTGAACATCAGCCAGCCGAGTGGCGGGACGGTGCCGGTGACCGCGGCGAAGGCCATCGGCACTGCCCAGCCGAAGGCGGCGCCGAGATACACCTGCGGCAGGTGGGTCACCCGCTTCATGAACGGGTAGGTGCCGGCCAGCAACACGGCCACTACCGACAGCATAATGGTCAGCGTGTTGAGCAGCAGCACCAGCCCAAAGGCCGCCAGGCAGAGCAGGATAAACAGCAGCTTCGCCTCCCCCGGTGTGACCCTTCCGGCGGTCAGGGGACGGTGGCGCGTGCGCGCGACGTGCCGGTCGATTTCCCGGTCCGCGAAGTCGTTGATCACGCAGCCAGCCGAGCGCATCAGTATGACGCCGACGATGAAAATCAGCACGATCTGCGGCGGCGGCCGGCCTTCACCGGCAATCATCAACGCCCACAGCGCGGGCCAGAGCAGCAGAAAAATCCCGATCGGCCGGTTGAGCCGCATCAGCAGCGCATATTCACGAAGACGGCCGGCAAGCAGTGCGATCATAACGGTCGTTTTACTACACCGGGATGGCTGGCGACAGGTAACGGTTCACACACCGCACGGATGCACACGTCGGGACGGGCATTTTCCCAAGGCCCACGGTCGGTTGTTGAACCGACATCCTTCCCGGCACCCCGATGTCTACTGCCGATCTGCCGTCGCCCGGAAGCAATTGCGGGCTACCGTTTTTCCCGCGGCGGGCGGGCAAGTTCATCCGCGGGGAACCCCGGCAGAAAGATCTCGCTCACCAGCAGCGGTTTGTGCGCCAGCCGGAAGATGGAACGCCGTCCCCAGATCTCATCGTGGGTCTGCCAAAGATCGCGCACGGCGTCCGTATACAGCATTTCGCCCGGGCGGATGCGCGCCAGTTCCACGACGCCGCGCCGCATGCCCCGATCGGCAAACAGCATGGCGCCCAGCGGCCGGGCGCCCAGATGGGTCAGCCGGCGCAACCGGCCCGAGAGTGACGACACCGGGATCACGGTACGCGCGTAGACCCAGGGACGTTCATCGCACAACAGCTGCACCTGGCGAATAATCGCCAGGCCGCCGCGCCGCATGCCCAGCACCCGTGCCTCGTCCAGGCGTGGCCGACCCCATACCTGCGACAATACCCTTACCCGGAATTCACCGGCACAGAGCCCCTGCAACCGTCGTGTCAGCGAGGCCGGATCCAGCAGCCAGGCGGTCAGTGCGCCCGGCAGTTCGCTGTGTCGGTAACACCGGCAGGGCTGCCAGCGGGTTGCCGTGGGTGCCGGGAGATGGGGAGTGTTCAAGTTTGCCGTCGACGAGGGTTCAAGCGGGCGGGGATTATCGCATGTTTTCACTGTATAGGGATCTGTCCATCGGGCTATACCTCGCCGTAATGGACCGCGTCGCCCAGCCAGCGGCGGATCAGCGGTGCGACGTTTTCCGGGCAGCAGGCCAGCAACTGCGCGGCGGCCTGCTCGACCGTGGCGAGCAGGGTCTCGTCACGCAACAGGTCGGCGATATGAAATTTCATCTCCCCGGTCTGGCGCGTGCCGAGCACTTCGCCGGGACCGCGCAGCATCATGTCGCGGCGCGCGATCTCGAAACCGTCGCTGGTTTCCCGCAGCGCCGCCAGCCGGTCACG